>NZ_JBXAPK010000002.1:0-87611 GCF_058803905.1 Luteimonas sp. GW821-FHT14E02
CTGGCCTACCACACCGCCCTGGCCCGCGGCACCGATGTGGACAAGCCGCGCAATCTCGCCAAGAGCGTGACGGTCGAGTAAGTCTGGATCAGCGGTTTCCGCTCTTGCTCGTCATTCCCGCTTTCGCCGGAATGACGGACAAGAGACTCGGAACACTTCGATAGCGGCGAAGCCGCTCACCGCGCGGAGTCGTGACTCTGCGTTTCTTCTTCCTTCGCGGCCAGCGCCGCGATGCGGTCCTCTTCGCGGCACCAATGGCACAGCCTTGGGCCGGGCGCGAGGTCGTCCTCCAGCGGCAGCACGCAACGCTTGCAGAGGATTCCCTGTGCAATGGCATCGCTCCAGTCTTGCTGCATGCCCCCTCCGAGGGTCACGTGTCGATTGTGGAAACCAAGGGTGTCGGAAGCGCGCATATCGTCGTCGCACTGCGGTCCGCAATCAAGATGATTGACGAAGGCGTGAGCGAGCGCACGAATTGGACGGGCGTGAGCGAAGGAGCACCCGCCCGCCGAGGAAAAAGATAGCGCATCGGAGGGCCGATGCAATCCGTCCCGACGCCCCCGCATCATCGATTTCCTTTCGCCGGGATGAACGGCGATACCGGGTCGCTCGCCGGGAAGGTTTCGTCCAGTGCTTCGTCGTGGTTGTCGCTTTCGTGCCGCTTGCGGCGCTCGCGGGCTTCGGGTGTTTCACCGGGTGTTCCACGAGGGGTTTCATGACGATCCGTATCGCCACTCGACGGGATGTCCTTGCGGTCGCGTTGCGCGTTCATGGCTCAACTCCCGGAGCGGGATTTCTTGCCGCCGCCGTCCTGCTTGTTGACGGTGGCCCAGGCGATGCGCTCGGCCGTCTTCCGCGATCGGCCCCTGGCTCGCGCCGATCGTTCGATGTGCTCGGCCTGGCGCTTCTGTTTGCCGGTGTAGGCTGACTTGTCTCCGCGTGGCATGGTCGACTCCCAAGGATGGGAGGTTCGATCGTCCCGCCGCCTGCGTCAGCGATGCGTCAAGTTCCCGATAACGCGAAGTGATGCCCGCGCGCGATCGAACGATGGCGTCGCCGCCGCGAGCGCGGATAATCGCCGCATGCGCAAGATCCTCCACATCGACATGGATGCCTTCTATGCATCGGTGGAGCAGCGCGACGATCCGGCGCTGCGTGGCAAGCCTGTCGTGGTGGCCTGGCGCGGCTCGCGTTCGGTGGTGTGCGCGGCTTCGTATGAGGCGCGCAAGTTCGGGGTGCGTTCAGCGATGCCGGCCGTGCGCGCGGAGCGCTTGTGCCCCGATGCGATCTTCGTGCCGCCGGATTTCACGCGTTACAAGGCGGTGTCGCGGCAGGTGCGCGAGATCTTCCTGCGCCACACCGATCTGGTGGAGCCGCTGTCGCTGGACGAAGCCTATCTCGACGTCACCGCGCCAAAGATCGCATCGCCCAGCGCGACCGCGACCGCCGAGGCGATCCGCGCGCAGATCCGAGAGGAAACCGCGTTGACCGCTTCGGCCGGCGTCGCGCCGAACAAGTTCCTGGCCAAGATCGCCTCCGACTGGAACAAGCCGGACGGATTGTTCGTGATCAAGCCCTCGCAGGTCGAGGCCTTCCTCGAGCCGCTGTCGGTCGCGCGCATTCCCGGCGTGGGGAAGGTGATGGAAAAGAAACTGGCCGATCTTGGCATCGATACTGTCGGCCGGCTGCGCGATTTCGCGCGCGAGGAGCTGGAAGCGCGTTTCGGCAGTTTCGGCGGCAGCCTGTTCCGGCGCGCGCGCGGCATCGACGAGCGCGCGGTGGAGCCGAACCAGCCGGTGCAATCGATCTCGGCCGAGGACACGTTCGAGCGCGATCTTTTGCTGGAGGAGTTGACGCCCGCGATCGTGCGCATTGCCGAGAAGGCGTGGGCCGCGACACGCAAGACCGAACGCGTCGGCCATACCGTGGTGTTGAAGCTCAAGACCGCGCAGTTCCGCATCCTTACCCGCAGCTTCACACCGGACGCGCCGCCGTCGTCGCTGCAGGAATTCACCGCGATCGCGCTGGCATTGCGCGATCGCGTCGATCTTCCCGCATCGACGCGCTATCGCCTGGTCGGCGTCGGGCTCTCGGGGTTCCGCGAAGCGGACGAGAGCGTCGGCCAGCACGGACTGTTTGCTTTCGAGGCGCCGCCGGATCAGGCGTGATGCGGCAAGGCCGTGACGATGGCCTTGCCGGGCAAGAGGATCACGCGACCTGATGAATCGACGTGATACCCGTCGTGCGCATCAGTACGCGGCGGTCGCGATCTGCCGCACGTATTGCGGACGCTCGATCTCGTCGACGAAAGCGGCGGCGTAGTCGGGATAGTGGATCTGGCTGTGACCTTGCGCGTCGCTGAGGAAAGTCTTGGCCGCCGTGCGGAAATGACCGCGCGCCTCACCGGGGCCGATCTCGGCGGCCGGCGCATAGAACGTCCAGTCCAGATCCTCGGCGCTCCGATAAATGCCGAGCGCATCGCGCGCGGCCAGCGCGAAGGGTTTGTAGGCGGCAGGGAAATCCGGCGCGTCGACCAGTTGCAGGCCGGGCGCGATCTCCAGGCTGCCGGCGCCGCCCACCACGACCAGGCGGCGGATGCCGGCGGCGCGCGCGGCGGCGATCAGCTGGGTGGCCACGGTCGACAGCGTCGAGGCAGTCTCGGGCGAGGCCGGGCCGTAGGCGCTGGCCAGCACGTCGTGGCCGCGGACGGCGGCGGTGAGGGCGTCGTGGTCGTCGAGCGCGGCGATCACGATGCGGGCGCCGTCGAGTTCCGGCGGCAGGTTGGCGTCGCTGCGCACGACGGCGGTGACGCTATGGCCGCGATCGAGCGCGGTGCGGGCGATCTGGCGACCGATCTTGCCGGTGGCGCCGACGAGGGCGATGTTCATGGCGTGCTCCAGGGAGTGGGGAAACCGGAGAGCAGGATAGTTGCCTGAAATCGATCGAAAAACCGCGTATAAGGCGAATATCTGTTGCTCGAATCGATCAAATCAATCAAATGGACCGGATGACGGCGGTGGCCGTATTCGTCGAAGTCGCCGAGCGCGGCAGCCTGACTGCGGCGGCCGAGACACTCGACATGTCGCGGGCGATGGTGACGCGCTATCTGGCCGAACTGGAAAGCTGGCTCGGCGCGCGCGTCTTCCATCGCACCACGCGCCGGATCAGCCTCACGGCCGCCGGCGAGCAGGCGCTCTCGCGCTGCCGCCAGATGCTCGATCTGGGCGATGAACTGCGCAACGCGGTCGGCGAGCGTGCGGGCGCGGCGCCGCACGGGCGATTGCGGATCACCTGCAGCACCTCGTTCGGGCAATGCCAGATGGCCGCGGCGGTGGCCGATTACGTGACGCGGCATCCGGGCACGTCGATCGACATGCTGCTGGCCGATCGCACCGTGAATCTGGTCGAGGAGCGCATCGATCTGGCCATCCGCATCACCCATGCACTCGATCCCAACCTGGTCGCGCGCAAGCTGTCGGTGTGCGGCTCGGCGTTGTGCGCATCACCCGGCTATCTCGCGGCGCACGGCACACCACGCCGTGCCGAGGACCTGATGCGGCACAATTGCCTCACCCATCACTTCGTCGGCAAGAGTCTGTGGCATTTGCGGCACGAGGGCCGCGAAGTGGCGGTGGCGGTCGGCGGCAGCATCAGCGCGAACGAGGCCAGCGTGCTGCTGGCGGCGGTACGCGCCGATGCCGGCATCGCCATGATGCCGACGTACCAGGTGCGGCCGTTGCTGCGTTCGGGTGAGTTGATCGAGGTGTTGCCCGAGTACCACGTCGAGCCGATGGGCTTGTACGGCGTGTACGCGACGCGGCGGCAGTTGCCTGGCCTGGTGCGGAGCTTCCTCGATTTCCTCGCCGAGCGTTTCGGCGATACGCCGCCCTGGGATGTCGCTTAGAAATTCGAGTATTTGTTTTGGAGAACGATTTGAAATTTCCGTATTCGTTGGCGCTGTTCGATCTCGACGGCACGCTCGTCGACACCGCAGTCGACATCGCCGAGGCAGTCAATCGCACATTGGCGGACTGGAAACTTCCGCAGGTCGAGGAGGCGGTGATCCGCGGCTGGATCGGCGATGGCGCGCGTGTCCTGGTCGAGACCGCGTTCCGCCACGTGGACAGCGATGTCGCCGTCGACGATGTCATGGAAGGTTTCATGGTGCATTACGGCGAGACGCTGCTGCTGCGTGCACAGCTGTATCCCGGTGTGGCCGAAACGCTGGAAGCGTTGCAGTCGCAGGGCGTCGCGCTCGCGGTGTGTACCAACAAGCCGCAACGCTATGTGCGGCCGTTGCTCGAACATCTGGGCATCGCCGAGCGTTTCGGCGCGATGGTCGGCGGCGACACCTTGCCGGAACGCAAGCCCAGCGCGTTGCCGCTGCTGCATCTGGCGCAGTTGTTCGGTCGCGAACCTGACGATTGCGTGATGATCGGCGATTCCGCCACCGACGCCGCCGCGGCGAAGGCCGCGGCGATGCCGCTGGTGCTGGTGAGTTATGGCTATCCGCGCGGCTTCGATCTGCGGAGCACGCAGGCGTTGGCGGTCATCGACGACATGCGGGCGCTGCTTTCGCTGCACCCGCAGGCGTCCGGCGTCGCCTCGGCATCGATCGCCTGAGGCGAGCCGCCATTTTTCAACGCGGCTGGTAGCGCAGGCTGAGGCCGTATTCGCGGCCCGGCTGGTTGTACCAGTCCACCGTTTCGTAGCGCTTGTCGAAGACGTTGCCGGCGCGCGCCTGCAACGTCCATGCCGGTGAGAACGCGTATTCCAGGCGCAGATCGGTGGTGCCGTAGCCGCCGAGCCGCTTCGTGTTGGCCGGATCGTCGTAGCGATGGCTGGCGCCGGCGACGGTGATGCCGAAACGGAAATCGCCGAAAGCGCGATCCAGATCGATGCGGCCGATGTTGCGCGCGCGACGCGCGAGCAGGTTGCCGTAATCGGCATCGGGCGTGCCGTCGGGGTTGCGCTTGCTGCGGTTGCGCGGCGAGATGAAGCTCCACTGCGTGGAGACATCCCAGCCTGCGATCGTGGTCTCGAAGGTCAGCTCGGCGCCGCGCACGCGGGCCTTGTCGACGTTGTAGCCCTCGCCGATGTAGTTCGGCGGCGGGAACTCGAACACGATCAGATCGTCGAACCGGCTTTCGTAGAGGTTGAAAGTCCAGCTCAGCAGTTCGGTGTGCTGGCCGATGCCGATATTGAGCGTTTTGGAGGTTTCCGGATCGAGATCGGGACTGGCCGAGCCCGGGAAGTACAGATCGTTGAAGGTCGGCGCCTTGAAACCGGTAGCGTAGTTGGCACTCAAGCGGAAGCCGTCGCCGAACTTCATGCCCCAGCCCACGCCGCCGGTGGTGTGGTTGCCGAACTGTTCGTTGTCGTCGTTGCGCACGCTCAGTTGCAGTTGATGCGCGCCGAAGCTGCCCTGGTACTCGGCGAACACGCCGGTGTTGTCGCGCTCCGTTTCCGCGTAGTCCGCCGTACTGGTGATCTTGTCGTTCTGCCAGTCGGCGCCGGCGGAGATCAGATGATTGGCGGTGAGCGTGAAGTCTGCCTGCAACGAAGCGGTGTCGCGGCGCGTGTCGAAGGTGCTCACGTGCGCGCGTGCCTTGCCGGATTGCTCGAAGTAGGAATCCGCCTTGTCGTAGCTGCGGCCGGCCTGCAGGTTCACGGCCACGCGCTCGGATGGCGTCCAGCCGAGCTTGGCGCCGGCCACCTGCTGCACGTTCCTGGCGAAGTTGCCGGCGAAGAGGCTGCCGTCGAATTCGGTGTCGGCTTCGGCACGCAGGGCATGGCCTTCCAGCGTGAACGTCTCGCCCAGCTCGAGGCCGCCGCGCAGATTGAGCGAGCGGTTGCGATTGCCGTCGCGATCGGGTTCGTCGGCGAAGCAACCAGCGAATGGGTTAGTCGAACCGCGACAGGCGTTGATGCCGTCGGTGCGCGAGTAAGCCACGTCGGCGCCATACCAGCCGCGTTCACCGCCGCCACCGAAGCCGGCGCTGGCTTCGCGCAGGTTGTGGCTGCCGATGCCGAGACGGAAGCGCGGCGTGAACTTGCCCTGGTCGCGACGCGTGAAGATCTGGATCACGCCACCGATCGCTTCCGAGCCGTACAGGCTCGAACGCGGGCCGCGCACGATCTCGACGCGGTCGATCTGTTCGACCGGCAAATCCTGGAACGCCGTCGCGCCGTTGGTGGCGGGGCCGATGCGGATGCCGTCGACCAGGACCAGCACGTGGCCGGAGCCGCTGCCGCGCATGAACACGCTGGTGACCTTGCCGGGACCGCCGGAGTTGCCGATGTCGACACCGGCGCGGCCGCGCAGCAGATCGGGCAGGTCGCGCGCCTGGCTGCGTTCGATCTCCTCGCGGTCGATCACTTCGGCCGGGAACAGGCTGTCGATCAGCGGTACCTGCGTGCGCGTGGCGGTGACGATCACTTCGTCGAGATCGGTCGCGGCCTCGGGCTCGGCGAAAGCCAGCGACGGCAGCAGCGCGCAGGCGGCGGCGAGCGGCAGGACGCGGAGGTGGATGGTTCGGAATCGCGGATTATTGCGAGAGGATCCGCGGCATGCGCGGGGTTGAGCGTGCATCGAATGTTCTCCATCGCGTGCACCCACGCACGCGCCGAGCCAATGGGAGTCGCGAGGAGAAGAGGAAGTGCGAGGCAGAACGAGCGCAACGGGCGCCAGCGCCGCCGCAATGCCCTCCGCATCGCAACCTGTCGACTCCAAGGCCGGTCTCCGGGCTTACGAGTTGAAGTCGTGACCGACTTCGGCCGCGGCGCCTTCCCGTGTCGAAACACAGTGGCGAATGCGTTGGCGTGACTCGCTTACCGTTGCGGGGGCAGCGCCGGAATGGTCGATGCGCAGTAGCGCGCGACGTCACCGGCTTCCCGTTTCAATCCGCTGGCATTGGAAAGTCCGCGCGTGGATGCACGGGCTCTTGCGAAGGGACTCGCGCAATGCCTTTGGATCACCTCGAAGCGCGGCGATTGTATGCGATTGCGCCGGGGGCCGCCGCTTCCGGCTCGGCTGGCCGCATGCCGGGGTGGTTCAGTCCTTGTCGGGCTCGTCGAAGAATCCGAACGACGGCGCGGCATCTTCTTCCTGATGATGCGTGGTCGTCACCGGCCCGGCGGCGGGTCGGCCGCGTGGCGCGGGCAGTTGCGCGATCGCGGCCTCGGCCTCGGCGACGAGCTGCGCACGGCGCGCCTCCGGCACTTCCTGCCAGTGGCAGTCGCACAGCGCGCCTTCCAGCGCGTAGAGCAGGTTGAGGCTGGGCTTGAAGCCGGCACGCTTGACGCGCATGAAGGCCTCGACCGGTCCGGCGGCGGCAAGATCGTCGAGCGTGCGCAGCCCGACCTGCCGCAGCCAGGCGGCGCTCTTCGGGCCGACGTTGCGCAATTTCAGCGGAGCGCTCATCGCGGCCTCATCCCAGTGATGCCACGAAGAGGGCGGCGATCGCTTCCAGGCCGGCCTGATCGTCGGTGTCGAAGCGAGCCAACGCCGGGCTGTCCAGATCGAAGACGCCGATCAGGGCACCGTCCGGCCGGACCAGCGGCACCACCAGTTCCGAACGCGAGGCGGCATCGCAGGCGATGTGGTCGGGCACGGCGTGCACGTCCTCGACGCGCTGCGTCTGCCGGCTGCGCGCCGCCGCGCCGCACACGCCCTTGTCGAGCGGAATGCGCACACAGGCCGGCAGGCCCTGGAACGGGCCGACCACCAGTTCGGTGCCGTCGTAGAAGTAGAAGCCGACCCAGTTCAGATCGGGCAGGGCGTGGTACACCAGCGCGGAGAGATTGGCGGCATTGGCGATGCGGTCGCGTTCGCCGGCGAGCAGTGCCTTGGCCTGTTCGGCGAGCTGCGCGTACTGCTCGCGCTTGCTGCCGCTTAGACTGGAAGAAGTGAACATGTGTGCAGTCTAGCAACAGGCCATCCGCAGGAGGCGGCGATGCCACAACCCGGTCACGGCCCCCATCCTGGCGGCTTCTACGTCACCGGCACCGATACCGGTGCCGGCAAGACGCTGGCCAGCTGCGCGCTGCTGCACGCATTGCGTGCCGAAGGCTGGCGCGCGGTCGGCATGAAGCCGCTGGCCAGCGGTTGCACGCGCACCGCGGAAGGCTGGCGCAACGAGGACGCGTTGGCGCTGCAGGCGGCGGGCGATCCGGTGGCGCGCTACGAGGACGTGAATCCCTACGCGCTGCCGCGGCCGCTGGCGCCGGAGCTGGCCGCGCGCGATGCCGGCGTGGAGATCACGCTCGATCCCATCCTCGAAGCCCACGACAGACTGTCGGCGCAGGCGGACATCGTGGTGGTGGAGGGCGTCGGTGGCTGGGCCGCGCCGCTGTCAGGCAGTCTCGATCAGGTCGACCTCGTGCATGCATTGGGCCTGCCGGTGATCCTCGTGGTCGGTCTGCGGCTGGGTTGTCTGAACCATGCTCGACTGACCGCGCGCGCGATCACCGACGACGGCGCGCATCTCGTCGGCTGGATCGCGAGCGAAGTCGATCCCGGGATGGAAAGCCGCGACGAGAATTTCATGCTGCTGCAGCAGCGGATTTCCGCGCCTTGCCTGGGGCGGCTGCCGTTCGCTGCCGCACCAGACGCCAGCGTATTGGCCGACCGTCTGTCAGTTGCTCAGGCTTTGCACCCGGTATCAACATAACTTTCGGCACAGTCATCCAGATCGCTAAATGCTATCCTGACCAGTACAAGAATTAATGTCCCCCTTGTCCGGCCCCTGTTCCCGGAGTTTTTCCATGGCGATGCATTCCCGAACGCTGGCGTTGTCCGGCGCGCTCCTCCTAGTGCTGGCGGCCTGCGGTAAAGGCCAGGAAGCGGGCCCTGGCGGCCCCGGTGGCGGAATGCCGCCGCCGCAAGTCGGCGTGGTCCAAGCCAAGGCCGGCAGCATCACGTTGCAGCAGGACATGGTCGGCAGACTCGCCGCCTATCGCAGCGCCGACGTGCGCGCCCGCGTTCCCGGCGTGCTGCAGAAGCGCGTGTACGAAGAAGGCAGCGATGTCCGTGAAGGGCAGGAGCTCTTCGTCATCGATCCTTCGCAGCTGCGCGCGGATCTGGGCCAGGCGCAAGGGTCGCTGGCGCAGGCGCAGGCCAACTACGCCAACGCCAAGACCGCGGCCGAGCGCGCGCGTCGCCTGCTGCCGCAGAAGTACATCTCGCAATCCGATTACGACGATGCGCTCGCCACCGAGCGGACCACCGCGGCGCAGGTGCAGACCGCGCGTGCCGCCGTCGACAACGCGCAGATCAATCTCGGCTACGCCAGCGTGCGTGCGCCGATCGCCGGTCGCGCCGGCAAGCAGCAGGTCACCGAGGGCGCGCTGGTCGGGCAGGGCGCGACGACGCTGCTCACCACCGTCGACCAGATCGACCCGCTGTATGTGAACTTCTCCATGAGCGTGACGGAGCTGAGCCAGGTCCGCCGTCTGCAGGGCAACACGCCCAGCGGCAAGGCGGAAGTGGACGTCCTGCTTCCGGATGGTTCGCTGTATTCGCACAAGGGCACGCTCGACTTCTCCGGCGACACCGTCGATCCGGCGACCGGCGCGGTCGCCTTGCGCGCCACGCTGCCCAATCCGGAACGGACGCTGCTGCCCGGCACGTATGTCACGCTCAAGGCATCGCTCGGTTCGATCTCCAGTGCGTTCCTGATTCCGCAGGCGGCGGTGCAGCGCGATGCGCAGAGCGCCTATGTCCTGACCGTCGGCAAGGACGGCATGGTGGCGCGCAAGGACATCGATGCCGATCGCAGCCAGGGCACGAACTGGATCGTGACCAGGGGCGTGACGGACGGCGATCAGATCATCGTCTCGGGCCTGCAGGCCGTCGGCATGGCGCAGCAGATGGGCGGCGGCAAGCCGGTCAAGGTCAATGCCACGCCCTGGCAGCCGGAAGGGGCCGCTGGCGCTCAGGGTGCCCCGGGTGCCGCCAAGCCTGGCGCAGCCGCGCCCGGAAACGACGCGCCCGACAAGAACGCAGAAGCCGCGCAACAACAAAAGACCGGTGACGCGGCCACGAAGAAGGACTGATCCCTCATGTCCAGATTTTTCATTCACCACCCGGTCTTCGCCTGGGTCATCGCGATCCTGATCAGCCTGGGCGGCGCCCTGGCGATCATGAGCCTCGGCGTCGAGTCGTATCCGAACATCGCCCCGCCGCAGGTCACGGTGAGCGCCAGCTACTCCGGCGCGAGCGCGGAGACGGTCGAAGGCGCGGTCACGCAGGTGATCGAGCAGGAACTGACGGGTATCGACAACCTCGATTACTTCAGCTCCTCCTCGAGCGCCACCGGCGGCGCCTCGATCACGCTCACCTTCAAGCCCGGCACCGATCCCGACATCGCCCAGGTGCAGGTGCAGAACAAGGTCTCGCTGGCGACGCCGCGCCTGCCCTCGGAAGTGACCCGGCAGGGCGTGGTGGTGGCCAAGCAGAACCCCGGCTTCCTGATGGTGCTGGCGCTGCGCAGCGACACCGGCGCGCTCGACGAGCATGCAATGGCCGACATCGTCGGTTCACGCGTGCTCGACCAGATCGCGCGCGTGCCCGGCGTCGGCGGCACCCAGCAGTTCGGCGGCGAGTATGCGATGAACATCTGGCTCAACCCGGAGAAGCTGCGAGGCTTCGGGTTGTCGGCCACGCAGGCGCTGACCGCGGTGCAGGGGCAGAACGTGCAGTTCGCCGCCGGCAGCATCGGCGCGGCACCGTCGCCGAAGGGACAGGCGTTCACCGCCACGGTCTCGGCCGAGGGCCGCTTCAGCACGCCGGAAGAGTTCGGCAACATCATCCTGCGCGCCAACAACGACGGCAGCACGGTGCGCCTGAAGGATGTCGCCCGTATCGAGAAGGGCGCGGTGTCGTATGCCGCCAGCCTGCGCTGGAGCGGCGCGCCCGCCGCCGGCTTCGCCGTGCAGCTCGCCCCCGGCGCCAACGCGCTCGGCGTGGCCGAGGCGGTGAAGGCGCGCATGAAGGAACTGGAAGCCAGCTTCCCGCCGGGCGTGACCTGGTTCGCGCCCTACGACACGTCCACCTTCGTGCAGGTCTCGATCGAGGAAGTGGTCAAGACGCTGATCGAGGCGGTCGTGCTCGTGTTCCTGGTGATGCTGATCTTCCTGCAGAACCTGCGCGCGACGATCATCCCCACGCTGGTGATCCCGGTGGCCCTGCTCGGCACCTTCGTCGGCATGTACTTCATCGGCTTCACCATCAACCAGCTCAGCCTGTTCGGCATGGTGCTGGCGATCGGCATCGTGGTGGACGACGCGATCGTGGTGATCGAGAACGTCGAACGCATCATGACCGAGGAAGGCCTCTCGCCCGAGGAAGCCACCATCAAGGCGATGGGACAGATCAGCGGCGCGGTGGTGGCGATCACCGTGGTGCTGGCGGCCGTGTTCGTGCCCAGTGCGTTCCAGGGCGGCAGCGCCGGCGAGATCTACAAGCAGTTCGCGCTCACCATCGCGCTGGCGATGGCGTTCTCGGCGTTCCTGGCGCTCGGCTTCACGCCGGCGCTGTGCGCGACCATGCTCAAGCCGACGGGGCATCACGAGAGCCGCAATCCGATCTTCCGCGGCTTCAACAAGGTCTACGACTGGGTCAGCAACACCTACGTCGGCCACATCACCAGCGCGATTCGTCATGCGCCGCTGTGGATGATCGTGTTCGGCCTGCTCACCGCGCTGTGCATCTTCGTGTACACGCGACTGCCCGGCAGCTTCTTGCCGGAAGAAGACCAGGGCTATGCACTGGCGATCGTGCAGCTGCCGCCGGGCGCCACGCTCGAGCGCACCGAGAAGGTGATGGACCAACTGCTCCAGGTCGTCGAAAAGCAGGATGGCTATGAGGGCGTGTTCACCGTCTCCGGCTTCAGCTTCATCGGCCAGAGCGAAAGCGCGGGCATGGCCTTCATCAAGCTCAAGCCCTGGGATGAGCGCGACATCACGGCGGAGGAGTTCATCCAGCAGGTCAACATGAAGGCGTTCGGCATCCGCGACGCGCAGATCTTCGTGGTCAACCTGCCGACGGTGAACGGCCTCGGCCAGTTCGGCGGCTTCGACATGTACCTGCAGGACCGCACCGGCCAGGGCCGCGCCGCGCTCGGGCAGGCGCTGGGCATGCTGCTGGGCAAGGCCAGCCAGAATCCCGTGCTGACGGGCGTGCGCCCGAACACGCTGGCGGATGCGCCGCAGCTCAAGCTCGACGTCGATCGCGTGCAGGCGGAGGCGATGGGGCTGTCGGTGTCCGACATCTACACCGCGATCCAGCTGATGCTGGCGCCGTTCTACGTCAACGACTTCACCGACGGTGGCCGCATCAAGCGCGTCAACATGCAGGCCGACGAGGCCTTCCGCACCGGGCCCGAGGCGTTGAGTCGTTTCTATACGCCCAACCCGAACGCGGTCTCGACGACGGAAGGCGATGCCAGCACCAACGCCATGATCCCGCTGTCGAACGTGGTGAAGAGCCGCTGGATCACCGCCTCGCCCGCGCTCACCCGCTACAACGGTTATGCCGCGGCGGAAGTGGTCGGGTCACAGTCGGCGGGTCACAGCTCCGGCGAAGCCATGAACGCGATGCAGAACATCGTGCAGAAAGACCTGCCCAAGGGCTTCGGCTACGACTGGACGGGTCAGTCGTATCAGGAAATCCTCTCGGGCAACCAGGCGACCGCGCTGATGGTGCTGTCGGTGCTGGTGGTGTTCCTCTGCCTCGCGGCGCTGTACGAAAGCTGGTCGGTGCCGGTGGCGGTGCTGCTGGTGGTGCCGCTGGGCGTGCTCGGTGCCGTCACGTTCACGCTGCTGCGTGGCCTGCCGAACGACATCTACTTCAAGATCGGTATGATCACGGTGATGGGCCTGGCGGCGAAGAACGCGATCCTGATCGTCGAGTTCGCCCTCGACGAGCGCAAGAAGGGCAAGACGCTCGCCGAAGGCGTGATCGAAGCGGCCAAGCTGCGTTTCCGCCCGATCCTGATGACCTCCTTCGCCTTCATCATGGGCGTGATGCCGCTGATGTTCTCCTCGGGTGCCGGCGCTAACTCCCGTCACGCCATCGGCACGGGCGTGGTCGGCGGTATGCTCTTCGCCACCTTCCTCGGCCTGCTGCTGATCCCGGTGTTCTACGTGATCGTGCGCAGAGCGCTGGGTGACAAGCTCGACGAGGCGCCGCGCGGGCACAAGGCGGCTTAGCGATTCGACCGGCGTTTCAGCTCAAGGCGCACGGAGCGGATGTCCGCTCCGTGCGCTGATCGCGGCACATCACGAAATACCACTCGCGTCGAAGGATTGTCGATGGGACGGATCGCTCCCAAGTGGTTCCTGCTAATCCTGCTGCCGTGGTCGTTGCCGTCGCTGGCATCAACATCGGATGCCGCCGCGCATCGCGCCGGCGAGATCGTCGTCGAACAAGGCACGATCCGCGATGAGAAGGGCGAGGCGGTCGCCTACGAGATCGGGACGTTGTATGCCCCCGAGAATCGGCGCAATCCTGACAGCCGCCTGATCGGCGTCGGATTCGCGCGGATTAAATCGCCATCCAAGGCATCGCGACCGAGTGGCGCACCGCCGGTGTTCTGGCTGCCGGGCGGTCCGGGGTTGAGCGTGCTGGGCGCGTTCGCCAAGAACGACATGGGGCGCCTGCGCACCTGGCTGAATCTGAGCCAGGCCGGCGATCTGGTCGTGGTCGAGCAACGCGGCTATACGATGCGTGGCGAGATGCTGATCGGCAAGGGCAAGGTCGCTCCTCTTGTTGAACCTGCTTCGGTCGCGGCCTCTGCGGCGGCCATGCGCGATCTCGCCAAAGCGGCGGTCGCCGAGAACCCCGACAAGGATCTGTCCGGTTACGACATCGGCGAATTCGCCGCCGACGTCGATGCACTGCGGCGCGCGCTGGGCTACGACAAGATCAGCCTGTTCGGCGGCAGTTTCGGTTCGCAGTGGAGTCTGGCGGTGATGCGGTTGCATCCGGAGATCGTTGCGCGTGCCGTGTTGTCGGGCGTGGAACCGCTCGACAACGGTTACGACATGCCGTCGCATATCTTTGCGGTGTTGCAGCGGATCGCCTACGACGCCGATCGCGATCCGGGTTTGCGGCCTTACCTGCCGCCGGGCGGCATCATGGGCGCGGTGCGCGCCTTGCATGCACGCTTCGCGAAAGGTCCGGTCAGTGTGACGATCCGCGACGATGCAGGCCGGTCCGAAACCGTTGTGCTGGGTCCGGAGGATCTGCAGCTCGCATTGTTATCGCATACGCAGGAAGCTGAGCGCTGGCCTGCCTTCATCCTGTCGCTGTACCACGGGCATTACGAGGAATGGGCGCGGGATGTCGCGGCGGATCGCCGCGACACGGACACCATCCTGATCGGCCCGCTGGCCGACAGCAGTCTCGGCGTGACGGCCGAGCGCGAGCACCAGCTGCGCACCGATCCGGCTGTCGATTTGTTGGGCACCTGGAATTTCGAGGCGAACATCGCATCCGCTCCGGATTGGCCGACGCGCGACATGGGCGACGAGGTCAGGAAGCCGGTTGTCAATTCGACGCCGGTCGTGTTCGTGCATGGCGATTGGGATGCCTCGACGCCGATCGACAACACGCTCGGCTTGTTGCCGTATTTTCCCGGCGGCCACGCCATTCTCGTGCATCGTGGCGGCCACGATGGCGCGTTCTATCTGCTCAGGAACGAACCTGCGGTCAAGTTGGCCATCCTCGACTTCCTGAAAACAGGGCAGATGACAGGAGTGCCCGTCGAGGTCACCCTGCCGACCCCGAAATTTGAATTGCCAGGCTTCCCGCCGCCGCGGAATGCCGAGGTCTCGAACTGAAGAGGAACCGGCGGCGGCACGTGCCGCCGGCCCTTTGCATCGCCAGCCATCCTGGCGTGTGGAGCGCGACGGTATTCCTGCGATGGATCTCGAAGGAAACCCTGGCTCCCGTCGCGCGTCTGTCAGGCTGGCCGCGAGCTATTGCTGGCGCAGGCAGTTCACATAGACGGAACCGAACACGCGATATTGCGGCCACTCGAATCCGCCGACGATGAAGCGGAATCTCCAGCCCTGCAAGCTTCCGCTGCTGGTGGGGGCATCCGCGTACACGAAAACGCCCGTGGCGTAGGACATGGTGTAGCCGCCGCCGCCGGCGACTTCGCCCGCCTGGCACCAGGCGGTGTATTCGAGCTGCGTGTTGGCCTGATTGGAGTTGTAGCTGGTATAGCGCGTGGTCTGGACCAGCGCCGCATTGGCCGTGGAACAGCAGGCCAGCAGAGCCAGGCCGATGGCCGGGAGTATGCCCCTGGACAGATAGTTCATTGCGTTCTCCGTATGCGAGGTTGCGGATCGGGTTTGCGCAAAAGCCGCCGGCGGCTTGCGGGGCCGATGCCCCACGACGCGACGGGCGGCTCATGCGCGTCCGGTACTCGGAGGTCGATGCGGAATTGGCTCATCGCTGGCCCAGGATCGGCGGCGCGTGCGGCGCACCGCACGAATCGGCCGAGGTCGACGGGATATGATGTTTTCCGGACCTACGGCCTGTTTTTCACGGACGTCTCATGGATGCGACCTCGCTAGACATTACCCAGCTGCTGTCCCGGTGGCGCGACGGCGATTCCGAAGCGGAGGCCCTGTTGCTGGAACAGGTCTATCCGGTGCTGCGGCGGCTGGCGCAGAAGCAGCTCTCCCAGGGCGGCCGGATTACCCTGGTGGCGACCGAGCTGGCCAATGAGGCCTATTTCAAGCTGGTCGAACAGCGCGCGATGCCGTTCCAGAACCGCGCGCACTTCTACGCGATCGCCGCCCACGTCATCCGGCGCCTGCTGGTCGATCATCTGCGCGAGCGCGCGGCGCTGAAGCGCGGACGGGGCGTCATGCACGTCACGTTGCGGGCGGGACACGATGTCGCCGCTCCGGTTTCCGATCTCCTCGACGCCTTGGACCTGGATCGCCTGCTGCAGCGCCTGGAGCGGATCAATGCGCGCGCCGGCAAGGTGGTGGAGCTGCGCTATTTCGGCGGGCTGTCGATCGAGGAAACCGCGGAAGCGATCGGCATCTCGCTGCCCACGACCAAGCGCGACTGGCAGTTCGCGCGTGCGTGGCTGCACCAGCAGTTGTCCTGACGCGGCCAGGAGTGCTGCATGTCATCTACGCAGACCATGGTGTGGTCGCGCGCCGCCGAGGTGTTCGCGCGTGCGCTCGATGTCGAGGGCGAAGCGCGCGAAGCGTATCTGCGCGACGCATGCGGTGAGGACGCCGAGTTGCGCCGCGCCGTGCAACGCCTGTTGGATGCGCACGAGGAACTCGGTGCGGACGAGAACGATCCGGCGTTGCATGCGTGGGCAGGCGCGGGCAGTGCCCTCATCGATGCCAGCCGGCTCGCGCCGGGAACGTGGATCGGGCCATTCCATATCGAGGAGGAGTTGGGAGTCGGCGGCATGGGGCGCGTCTATCGTGCAACGCGCGAGATCGACGGCGGTGTGCAGACGGTGGCGCTGAAGCTGGGACTGTTCGATCGTCTGTTGCCGCAGACGCGGCAGCGCCTGCGGCGCGAACGCCGCCTCCTGGCCACGCTGGAGCATCCGCACATCGCGCGCCTGATCGACTTCGGCGAGTGGACGGAAGGGCAGCCCTACTTCGCGATGGAGTATGTCGACGGGGTGCCGATCACGGCGTACTGCGACCGCCATCGGCTTCCGATCCGCGAGCGCGTCCGCCTGATGCTGGACGTGCTCGGCGCGGTCGAATATGCGCATCAACGCCTGATCCTGCATCGCGACCTGAAAGCGGGCAACGTGTTGGTGGATGGCGACGGCAGGGTCAAGCTGCTCGACTTCGGCATCGCCAAGCCGCTGCCAGGCGATGCCGGTGATGTCGCCGAGGCGACGCTGGATGCGCAGCGCTATTTTTCACCCGCCACCGCGGCGCCAGAACAGATTGCAGGCGCGGCGACAAGCACCGCTTCTGACGTCTATTCGCTCGGCGCGCTGCTGTTCGAGTTGTGCACGGGCGAGTCGCCGTTGCCCATGCGCGATCGCTCGCCGGCGCAGCTCGTCGAAGACATCACCAAGACGATTCCGCCGCTGGCGAGTCAGGCGCTCGCCAGGTTGCAGCGCGAACAGCCACGACAAGCGGAACAAGTGGCGGATGCGCGTCATGCATCCGGTCCCGACACGTTGCAGCGACAGCTTCGCGGCGATCTCGATGCAGTCATCGCTCGCACATTGCGCAAGGAGCCGGCGCAGCGCTACGCAAGTGCCGAACAGTTGGCGGCGGACCTGCGAGCCGTGCTCGAATCGCGGCCGATCGTCGCGCGCCGCGACGAGCGCGGCTACCGCTTGCGCAAGTTCATTCGCCGCAACGCGGTGGCGGTGACCATTGGCAGCGTTGCTCTGGTCTGCGCGCTGGCGCTCGTTACCGGTCTCGTTCTGCAGTCATGGCAGTTGGCGCGATCGCGCGATTACGCGGACGCGCGACGTGCGCAGGCGGAGCAGGTGACGACGTTCCTGATCGACCTGTTCCGCGCCGCGGACCCGAAACAGTCGCGTGGCCGCGACCCCGGCGCGCGCGAGTTGCTCGCGCGCGGTGCCGAACGGCTGACGCAGGACCGGGTCAAGGATGCTGAAACCCGCGCCGCGCTGTCCGCCGCGATCGCCGAGGTCTATCTCGTCCGCAACGACTACGCCAACGCCGAACGTTATTCGGCGACTGCGTTGCGTTTGCGCCAAGGACTCCCGCAGGGCGATCCCGCACAACTACGGGAGAGTTATCGCCAGCACGCGCGCACGGCGCAGGCGCTGGGCCGCTATGCGGTTGCCGAATCCGACATCGCGCGGGCGTTGTCGAGCCTGCCGCGGACATCGGCCACGGATGCGGAACGATTCGATCTGCTTGGATTACGTGCTTCCGTACTGCAAGCCAGCGGACGCCTCGAACAGGCGCTCGCGTTACAGGAGCAGGTGGCGCGCGATTACTCGCGGCGCTTTGGTGCGCGCGATGCGCGCACGCGAAAAGCGCAACAGCAATTGGCGAGAGTGCTGCTCGCCGCGGGACAGGAAACGCGTGCCGAGGAATTGCTCGAGGCGAGCCTGGCCGTGCCGACCGATGCGGACGGCGACGATCCCGCCGTGGCGCGTGATCTCTACACGCTGGCCTTGTTGCGCCGTGACCAGGGGCAATTCGATCAGGCCGAACACATGGCACAGGCGGCCTTGCGCATCCATCGCCAGGTGTTCGGAGAACGGCACAGCGCCACCGCGGGGGATCTCAACGCGTTGGGGACGATCGCGCAGGCGCAAGGGCGCTATCCTCAGGCGGTGGATTACTTCCAGCGCTCGCTCGCGATCAAGCGCGAACTCAACGGGCCGCGGCATCCGCGTGTCGCCGCGGCCGAATACAACCTTGGGGAGCTGCTGCACTGGTCCCTGGGCGATGCCGCCGCGGCCGCCGAACATTTGCGCGATGCCGTCGCCATCGACGAACAGACCCTGGCACCCAGCCATCTCAATCTGGCCATCCACCGCCTCGGTCTGGCTGCGGCGCTGCACGATCTGGGACACGACGACGATGCGCGCAAGGCCGCCGTCGCGGCGCGCGACAGTTTCGAACGCTTGCCGGGGCAGGTGACGAATCTCGCCTTTGCGCGCGCCGAAATTCTCTGTCTCCGCCGCGATGATCACGCTGCCACCAGCCGGCAGCAGCTGGTGCAAGCATTGATGGTGATTCGTGCTGAGTTCCCCAACACCGATCCCAGGCGACGCAGGATCGAAAGCTGTCTCCAGCGGATGGGCGCTGCGACGACGAGTCGCGGGACTCAATAGCCGTACAGCAGCGGCCAGTTGAGTTTTGCACCGATGCTGGGCTTGATCTGATCGCCGATCACGAAGCCATTGCGCAGACGATACGGTCTCCAGTGCGCATTGCTCGGGAATGCGAAGAGTCGCGGCTCACTGCCGGTCACACCGATGAACACGCCTTTCTCGTCGAACTCGATGTAGACACTCGGAAACGAGCCCGCATCGACCGATCCCAACGGCAGAACCGCGCTGACCAGCTTCTGGGAACCGTAAGCTTCTTTTCCGTCGGCGAATGACCATCCAGCGTGGGGCGTGGTCAGCCAGGTTGCCACGATCGCGGCGTCTTTCTTGTTGCGTGCAAACGAAATCGCAAGCAGATACCCGCCGAAGCTCGGGCCCGCATCGGAAACGAAGGACAGCTCGACCAGCATCGCTTCTTCCTTCTCCAGCCCGGTCCCGGAATCGAGATCCAATTTCCAGGTGTCGAACCAGAGCGAGCCATTCAACCGGTTCAAGAGTGTGCTGTCGAACGTCAGGTCGTGCATCAGATCAAGCGATTCGGCTTCCCTGCTGGCCTTGTCCAAGACCACCATGTCGACTTCGCATCCTCCACCCCTGCTTTCGTCGGCAGTCTTGTCAGGAGGTTGGTCGTCGCAAAACTCACGATTGCCTCCGACCATCGAGATCGGATCCGCAAACGACAGCATCGGCACGAGCAACAACGCGAAAAACAGCGAACGCATGATCTCTCTCCTTAGATGTGTGAGGGCGGCTCGACCGGAATCGATTTTTGCGCCGTTCCGAGGCGGGCGGAATTCCCGAGCCGCCCACAGTAAGACGGAAACCGGAGCAAAACCGGATCATCGCGCCCGAATCGCAGCGCCGGTGACGGATGCCGTGACGGGCGCGCAGGCAAAAGAAAACCCGGCAACTCGCGTTGCCGGGTTTGAGACGCGGGGAGAGAGACCGCGTGCCGGTTGCACGGCGATTGACTTGTTGCCGACTTACTTGCGCTTGGCCGTGGTGGCCTTGACCACCTGCTCGGCCTCGGCCTGCGCCTTGGCGGTGGTCGACTCGACCTGGGCCTTGGCGATTTCGGCGATGGCTTCGTTGGTCTTCAGCGTGCGGCCGAACACTTCCTGGCTGGTGCTGACGACGCGCTCGGCGTTCTCGCGGGCGACCTGCAGGCCCTTCGGCCACACGGCCTTCAGGCTGTCGAAATCGCGGGCGCCGGCGACTTCACCCAGGAAGGCGAAGGTGGCGTTGGCGTTCTCTTCGAACGCGGCGAGCTGCAGACCGAACACCTTTTCGGCGTTCTCGAGGGCCAGGCGGTTGACCTGGGCGGCGGTGTCGGCGAACTGGCGCGACACGGCGGTGAACTGCTCGTTGAACTGGTAAGACATGGCGGACTCCTGCTTGATGGGCCGGCAGGGATTGCCGGGAGTTATGTTGCGACGCAGCATAGCGCGGCCTATGTTGCGGCGCAACAAATCCAGGGCAACAGCGCCTGAATCGTTCAGGCATCAGTGAATTCAACGAGTTAGGCGGGCCGGTAGCGGCAACCGGAGGTGCAGGTCTCGTGCACGACGACCTCGCTCAGGGCCGGTAGCGCGGGCTTGAGCCGTTCCCAGATCCAGATCGCGAGGCGCTCGCTGGTTGGGTTCTCCAACCCCTCGATCTCGTTGAGATAGTGGTGGTCGAGCTGCTCGTACAGTGGCCGGAACGCCGCCTTGATGTCGCCGAAATCCATCACCCAGCCGGTCTCGGCGCCAGGTTCGCCCGAGACGTGCAGCTCGATGCGGAACGAGTGCCCGTGCAGGCGCGCGCACTTGTGACCGGGCGGCACGTTCGGCAGCCGGTGGGCGGCTTCGATGGTGAAGGTCTTGAAGATGTCCATGGCAGGACGACAGGCAGATGGTGGCTATGGGTGGACTCGAACCACCGACCCCAGCATTATGAGTGCTGTGCTCTAACCGGCTGAGCTACATAGCCATCGGCCGCGCGAGGTCGCGGCGAACCGCGAATTGTCCATGTCGCGCCGACCGGCGTCAATGCACATCCGGGGATGCGGGCCTTCCAGAATGTGAACGGGGACGTGGCTTGTCGCTTCACGCCCGGCATGGCAGAGTCGGGGGCAGTGAAAGATTTGGAGTCCGCATCGTGATCGATCCGGACGGTTACAGACCCAATGTCGGCATTGTGCTGATGCACCCCGACGGTCGCGTCTTCTGGGCGCGGCGTGTCCGGCGCGACGGGTGGCAATTCCCGCAGGGCGGGATGAATACCGACGAGACGCCGCTGGAGGCGATGTACCGCGAGTTGCGCGAGGAAACCGGTCTGTTGCCGGAGCACGTGGCCGTGCTCGGGGTGACGCCGGGCTGGCTGCGCTATCGCCTGCCGCCGCGGGCCATCCGCCGCAATGACCGGATGATCTGCATCGGCCAGAAGCAGGTCTGGTTCCTGCTGCAGTTCACCGGCTGCGACACCGACCTGCGCCTGGACCTGACCGACAAGCCCGAGTTCGACCACTGGCGCTGGGTGGATTTCTGGTACCCGCTCGAGCACGTGGTGACGTTCAAGCGTGGCGTCTACGCCAGCGCCCTGCGCCATCTGGCGCCGTTCGCGCGCCAGATCGCCGGGGCGCATGCCATCCCGAACGCCCAGATCGAGGCTTGGGCGCGGGCCGTCGGCCGGCACCGGTCGCAGCGGTCCCGGCATCGCCCGGCGGGGGGCGCCAAGACCGGGCAGAAGCCGGACCCCGGCTCTGGCTGAAGGTTCAGTCACGTTAAGAATTGACAATCATTCTCATTGGTGGCGGAATGGGCGCCAATTCCCAGGTGTCCCGAGCCCGCTACCGTGTACGTGTGTCTCTGCAATGGCGTGACCGAGCGTGAAATCCGTCAGGCGGCCCAGGCCGGCTGCGGGAGCATGGCCGAACTCACGATGCGCACCGGTTGTGGCGCCACCTGCGGCAGCTGCGTGTCGATGGCGTGTGAAATCCTCGATGAGAGCCGTCTCGACGCGACACGCAACGAGGCTCCGCGCACAGGCGGCAACGTCGTTCCCTTCCCGGTGCTCAGCGCCGCCTGATCGGCGGGCTCTCCCGTCTCGCGCTCCGTGCGAGTTGCGCACGATTCGCGTTTCGTCATGGTTTTTCCCATGGCGCTAGAGTGACCGCGTCCCGGATTTTGCAGAGGTCGGCCATGAAAGGCGACGCACAGGTCATCAAGTATCTCAATCAGGCGCTCTACAACGAGCTGACCGCGATCAACCAGTATTTCCTGCATTCGAAGATGCTGAAGAACTGGGGCCTGCACGAACTGGCCAAGCACGAGTACGAAGAATCGATCGACGAGATGAAGCATGCCGACAAGCTTGCCGATCGCATCCTCTTCCTCGAAGGGCTGCCGAATTTCCAGGCACTGGGCAAGCTGAAGGTCGGCGAGTCGCCGCGCGAGATCATCGAATGCGATCTGGCGCTGGAAATGGAAGCGATCCCGCTGCTGCGCGAGGCCATCGCTTATTGCGAGAAGGTCAACGACTACGTCAGCCGCCGCCTGTTCAACGACATCCTCGACTCCGAGGAAGAGCACGTCGATTGGCTGGAGACGCAGCTCGACCTGATGCAGCGCGTTGGCGAGCAGAATTATCTGCAGCGCAAGATCGAGGAATGATTCGCGGCGGAGCGGAGTTCCGTCCGCCTTCGCGGGAATGACGACTGCGGGAGCTGCGATTTCCTGAGCCGAAACGCTTCAGGCAGTCGCGCTGCGCCTGAGCGCCAGCAAAGCATGCTTCACGCGCACGAATTCGGCCGCGACTCTCGCGACGTCCGCCTTCGCATTCGGCAGGGATTGCATGCGCGCACCGAGTTCCACGTGCTTGGTGGCATCCGACAGCGGTATCGCGCCGAGGTTGGCGCTGGAGTTCTTCAGCGCATGTGCGGCATCGTACAGCCGCTGGAAATCCGGAGCGATGGCCGCCGCCTGCATCGTGCCGATCAGTTGCGGTGCATCCTCGAGGAACAGATCGATCAGGCGATCGAATTCGCCGCCGAGCAGGCCACGCAGATCTTCGAGGATTTCGTTGTCGATGGCGGGTGCTAGCAAGGGACTCTCCGGTTGGCGAGTTTCCGGCTCGACAGAAGGTGGTGGCGTGGTGGCTTCGGCGGGTGGCGGCAGCGGAGCGGCGGATGCAACGGCATTTTCGACGCTCAGCCCGCTCAGTTTCGGATCATTGACGTCGATGCGCACGTCGCTCGGCTGGATATCCGCATCGTCGAACGGAATGTCTTCAGGCGCCGTGTCCTCGACGGCTTCCGGATTCCACCAGCGCTGCAGGCAGGCTTCGAGTTCGGCGCGTGTCACCGGCTTGGGCAGGTAATCGTCCATGCCGGCGTCGAGGCACTTCTGGCGATCGCCGGCCATCGCGTTGGCGGTCATCGCGATGATCGGAAGACGCCTGCCGCCAGACGCGCGTTCGCGTTCGCGCCACTGGCGCGTGGCGGTGTAGCCGTCCATGACCGGCATCTGGCAGTCCATCAGCACGATGTCGTAAGGCGCCTCCGCCATCTTGGCGAGGGCGATCTCGCCATTGCCGGCGGTGTCGCTGCGGATGTCGAGCACACTCAGCAGGCGCTGCCCGACCATGAGGTTGACCGGATTGTCTTCCACCAGCAGAACGCGGGCGTCCTGCAGTGACGCCGCTGCTGCCTGTTTCGCGGATGCATCGGCCGCGGCCTGTGCCGTTTCGGAGAAATCCAGCGCGGTCAGCGCGTCGCGCAGGTCGTCGTCGGGCGCGTTGCGGCTGAGCAGGGTGGCGCTGCGGCGCAGATCATCGCCGACTGGTTCGTCGCCGTAGAGGCAGACCAGGTGCAGGCGCTTCGAAACGGTCTGCCGCGCCAGATAGCGTTGCAGCGCGGGCACGGTGTTGCGCATGCCGGCGAGGTCTGCGAGCACGATCGAGTACGCCCAATCCGAGCCGAGGCTGATCGAGTTGCGCAGGCGGTCGATCGCTTCCTGCGTGGTTTCCACCGCGGCCACGCGCAATCCCCAATTCGGCAGCAGCAGCGACAGACGCAGGCGCAGGCGCGGATCGGTGCTGAGCAGCAATACGCGTCCGCGATCGGCGGCGTCGGGCGCCGCGCCGGGAATGTCGCCCTGCGCCTTCAGCAATGGCACTTCGAACCAGAATGCGGCGCCTTGTTTCGGCATGGATTCCACGCCGATGCGCCCGCCCATCAGGTCGACGATGCGTTTGCAGATCGCCAGGCCGAGCCCGGTGCCGCCGTACAGGCGCGTGGTCGAGGCATCGGCCTGGGTGAAGGCCTGGAACAGGCGTGCCTGTGCATCCTGCGCGATGCCGATGCCGGTGTCGCGCACTTCGAAATGCAACAGATGCTGCGCGGCGGTTTCGCCGATGCGGCGCACGCTCACCGTCACCGAGCCGCGTTCGGTGAATTTCACCGCGTTGCTCACCAGGTTGCTCAGCACCTGACGCAGCCGCACCGGATCGCCGCGCACCGGCAGTCGCACGGACGGATCGATCTGCAGGTGCAGCCGCAGGCTCTTGTTCTGCGCCGGGCGTTCCATCAGGCGGATCACGCCGTCGAGCACTTCACGCAGGTTGAAGCTGGTGGATTCGAGTTCGAGCTTGTCCGCTTCGAGCTTGGAGTAGTCGAGGATGTCGTCGACGATGCGCAGCATCTGCTGCGAGGAGGTGTAGGCGGTGCGCACCAACTCGATGTGATCGGGTGCGAGCGGGGCGTGGATCAGCAGGTCGAGCATCGGCACGATGCCGTTGAGCGGCGTGCGGATCTCGTGGCTCATCGTGGCCAGGAACTCGTCCTTCGACATCAGCGCGGATTCGGCCGCTTGCTTCGCATGGCGCAGTTCGCGCTCGAGCTGGGTGTGCCGTTCGAGTTCGCGTTGCAGCTCGTCGAGCCGGGTCGCGTCGCGGCGCATGATCTCGTCGCCGAGTTCGCGCTCAGCGCGCTCGCGTTCGCGCGTGGTCTTGATGCCGTGGGCGGCCGCGCCCGCGGCGATCAGCGCGAGCAGCAGCGCCAGGACATGCCAGGGCCCGCCGATGCCGAACAAGCCTGGAAGCAGCAGCAACGCCGCGCCACCGGCCGCCGCGGGTGCCAGCCAGGGCGGGACCGGAGGCGGTGGCGATGCCCGGAAGTCCATGCGCAGGCGCTCAGAGGATCGAGTGCTGGAAGTCGAAGTCGAGCGTGTCGGCGGCCTGCTGCACCAGATTGCCCTGGATGTAGTCGACGCCGCTCACCCACAACGTCGCCGCCGATTGCGGGTTCTCCACTTGCTGGCCGATTACCTGCAGGCCGAGCAGGTGCGCGCGCTCGATCGCCGCGCGCATTTCGTCGCGCACCGGCACATCGTCGAGATGGCTGGAGTAGCGCGCCGACAGGCGCACGAAACTCAGCGGCAACTGCGCGAGCAGGTCATTGCCTTCACCGCTGGCGTGATACTGGCCGAGGCATAGCTGCACGCCGGCGGCAACCATGGCGGTGCAGAATTCCTGCAATGCGATGATGTGGATCAGTGCATCGTCCTGGCGCACGTCGAGCACGAGCGAGCCGCTGTCGATGCCTTCCTCGCGCACCAGCGCGGTGAGCCAGTCGGCGTAGCCATCACGGCCCAGGCTGCGCGCCGATTGCGAGACGAACAGGCGCACCGGCTGCTTTTCGCGACTGCGCCGGCGCAGCACCGCGACGGCGAGCTGCATGACACGGCGATCGATTTCCTGCAGCGCGCCGGCCGCCTCGATGGCGGGCAGGATCTCGCCCGCGGTATGCAGCTGGCCTTCGCCATCGCGCAGCCGCAGCAGCGTCTGGTATTGCGCCTCGCCGCCACCGGCGACCGCAATGATCGGCTGGTAGGCGAGTTCAAAGCCTTCGTGCATCATCGCTTCGTGCACGAGACGCATGCCGGCGCTGTCGGCACTGCCGCGTTCCTTCGTCGGCGGTACGTGCACGGCGATGCCCGCCGGCTGCGCGCGCGCGAGGCGCAGGCCCTGCTCGGCGGCGGCCAGCGCGCTGGTGGCGTCCTCGAAGCTGTGCGGCAGCGGGGTGTAGCCGATCAGGGTGCGCAGGCGGACGGATTCCTCGCCGATGGCGATGTCGCGGCGGCCGAGTTCGTCGCGCAACGCGCGCGCGCGATCCAGCTGCGCGGCGGCACCGGCATCGGGCGCGAGTACCAGGAACGAATTCTCGTTGAGGCGCGCGACCGCGTTGTCGCCGGCAATGGTGGCGATGGTGCGACCGGCTTCGGTCAATGTCGCTTCGAGCGCGAAGTAGCCGTAGTGATCGCGCAGCGTGGCGACGCCTTCGATCTCGACGAAATACAGCCCGCTCGGAGTCTGTGCATGGATGACGGCGTCCAGGCGCTGCAGCATGGCCGGGCGCGTGTACAGGCCCGTGAGCGGGTGCCGGCCTTCGCCGTCGCGCTGGCGCTGCCAGGCGCGCGCGCGACGCACGCGGCTGGCCACGGCGACGATCAGATGGCGCGGTCGAACCGGCTTGGAAAGCACGTCATCGGCGCCGGCCTGCAGCACTTCCAGCTGCTGGTCCGGATCGGTGTCGCCGGTGAGGATTACCACCGGCATCTGCGAGAAGGCGGTATCGGCACGGATCGCGGTGGTGATCTCGATGCCGCTGGTGCCCGGCATGTGCAGGTCGGTGAGCACCAGTTCGGGATTGAACTCGCGCAGTGCCGCCAGGATTTCAGTGCCGGAGCCGATCACGCGCACGTCCATGCCGGCGCCGTTGAGCACGCTCTGCGCGAACAGGGCCTGGCTGCGGTCATCCTCGACCAGCAGGACGCGATAGGGCGCTTCGCCCTCGGGTTCGACGGCTGGGGCGCGCAGTCCCGGCGCAGAGGCCGCTGCATCGTCGGGGGCCGCGTCGAGCGTGGGAAGCTGGGCCGGTGGCGCATCCGACACACCCCAACGCCGCCAGTAGTGCGGCGGTGGGAATTCTGCGCGCGCGGCATGTTTGCGCTCTGCGTCGGCAGCAGCGGTTGGCGTGACGGGCACGGGTCCTGATCCCCTGATCGGTCGTTGTCGCGATAGTGTGATACAGCCTACAGCATGGAACCACGCGGGCAGGGCGGAGTCGGCACCGCGATAGGCGCATTCATGTGTCTTGATGTGAGCGGCTGCCGTTCTTGGGCGTTTGTCATGACACCCGTCGGCTGGCCTTGGCAGGCATGCCTCGCTAGGCGCGCGATCCCGCCTCGACCGGCGGCTTGGGCGCGCGGCGGAACAGCTTGCGCCAGATCCACCACAGCAGCAGCGCGAACGAGAGGCTGACCGCGGCCACGATCGCGAGCGCGATCCACGGATGCGCGAACGCCAGCGCCAGCCCGCCGACCACCACGGCGTCCTCGGTCACCGAAGCGGTCCAGTTGCTGACCGGCTCGGGCGAGGTGTTCATCAGAGCCCGCGAGCCGGCCTTGATCACGTGGCTGGTCAGGGCCACGCCGGCCCCGGTGGCGAGCATGCCGGCGCCCAGGTGCCCGTCCGGCGACAAGGTGGCGGCGGCCAGGAAGGCGCCGGCCGGTACCCGCAGCAGGGTGTGTAGGAGGTCCCAGCCGGAATCGACGCCGGGAATCTTGTCGGCGAAGAACTCCGCCAGCGCCAGCACTCCGGACACGCCGAGCACCCAGGGCGAGGAGGTGACTTCCAGCGCCTGCGGCAGGTCGAGCCAGCCGAAATAGCCGGCGATGCCGATCCCGAACACGGTGAGATAGACACGAATGCCGGCCAGCCATGCCAACAGCACGCCGATCGCGAACAGATGGGCTTCCGACATCGCAGCTCTCCCTAGGCCCCAGTGTGGCGATGCAAAAATGCGTGCGCGCAGATTAGCGCAGCCTGAGTGGCTACCGCGCCCCCTGCCGGATGCAGGTTGACGCCGGTTCGGGCCGCTCGCTATACCGTTGCGATGTCAGAAACTGAACAACCCGCGGCCGGGACGGAGACGCCCGCTGTCGCCGCTTCCCCCGCGCCACCGGCGCCAGCCCCGATCACCGGGAAGCGGCGCCTGAAGCCCTGGCACTGGACCGCGATCGTGATCCTCGCCCTGCTGTTCGGCTTCTGGGGCCTGTGGCGGGTGTTCGTGCCGGCGGCGGGCGATCCGCGCGCGCGTCTGCGCGAGCAGCAGTCCCAGATCGAGATCCTGCAGCAGCAAGTGGCCACGCTGACCCGCTCCGACCAGATCAGCCGCGACGCCAACCGCGACCTGCAGGGCACGCTGGCCGAACGCGACGAGGAGATTTCCGGCCTGCGTGCCGACGTCGCCTTCTACGAGCGCTTCGTCGGCGCCACCGGACAGCGGCGCGGGCTTACCGTGCACGAGCTGCAATTGCAGCCGCAAAGCGACGTCGCCTGGCATTTCACCGCCACCCTCACCCAGAACCTCAACCGAGGCGCGGTCAGCAGCGGCAACGTGGCCCTGTCGGTGGAGGGCACGCGCGAGGGCAAGCTGCAGCGCCTGGGCTGGGCTGATCTCCGTCAGCAGGCGAACGCGCCCGGCGTTGCCTATTCGTTCAAGTATTTCCAGCAGGTCGAGGGCGACATCGTGCTGCCGCCCGGCTTCAAGCCGCTGCGCGTGAGCGTGCGGCTCGATCCGCAGGGCGGCTCGGCGGTCGAACAGTCGTTCCCGTGGACCGAGGCGGCCGCCGAGGCCGCCGCGACCGAGCGTTCCGCTGCCGGAGCTTGAAGCGGCTCCCCCGGCGCCCCATCCTGTAGGCATGGAAGCGACCACACCCAACATGCCCGCCGCCCCCGGCTACCAGTCGCTGGAGCGTCCGCTCGACTTCACTCCCTCGGCCGCGGCCAAGGTGCGCGAGCTGATCGCCGAGGAAGGGAATCCGGCACTCAAGCTGCGTGTCTACATCCAGGGCGGCGGCTGCTCGGGCTTCCAGTACGGCTTCGAGTTCGACGAGCAGCAGGGCGAGGACGACCTGGCCATCGATACCGACGGTGTAACGCTGCTGGTCGATCCGCTCAGCCTGCAATATCTGATGGGCGCCTCGGTGGACTACGTCGAGAGCCTGCACGGCGCGCAGTTCACGATCCGCAATCCGAACGCGAAATCCACCTGCGGCTGCGGGTCCTCGTTCACCGTCTGATCGTTCGTTCGAATGAAACGGCGCAGTGGATAATGTGCGCCATTCCCGGAGTCCGCGGCTTCCGCGCGGGCTTCTGCTGGCAGATTCGAGCCGACGATCGCCCATGACACAACACCCCAACGCCACCACCTACGCCTTCGTCGAGGGCGCGCTCGACCGTGCCGAACACTTGCGCCGCGATGCCGCGACGCTGGCGGCGCTATGGCCGCGCGCGCAACTGCTCGCGATCGACGAGGAAGGCAGGGCCGGCGCGGATGCCGAGGGCGGTCTGCTGGTGCTGCGCGGCGGCGACTTCGCCGACATCGATCCGGCGCGCGCGTTGTTCCTCGGACTGCAGGGCGAAGAGGCCTGGTTCGCGCTGCGCGCCGACGAGATCACGCGCGAACTCGCGCAGCGCGTGGATCTGCGCACCGCGGCCGCGGCCTGGCCGGCACCGGCGGCGACCGCGTTCGCGCAGGCGCGCGCGCTGCTGCACTGGCGCGCGCGGCATCGCCATTGCGGCGCCTGCGGCACCGCGCTGGATTTCGTGTCCGCGGGCTGGCTCGGGCGTTGCCCGCACTGCGGGCTGGAGCACTATCCGCGCACCGATCCGGCGGTGATCGTCGCCGTCAGCGACGGCGAGCGGCTGCTGCTCGGCCGGCAGGCGGCGTGGCCGCCGCGGCGCTATTCGACGCTGGCCGGCTTCGTCGAGCCGGGCGAATCGCTGGAACAGACCGTGGCGCGCGAAGTCTTCGAGGAAAGCCGCGTGCGCGTGCGCAGCTGCCGCTATCTGGCCTCGCAGCCGTGGCCGTTCCCGTCGTCGCTGATGCTGGGCTTCCTGGCCGAGGCCGAGCCGGACGAGCCGGTGGTCGACGACGACGAGCTGGAGGACGCGCGCTGGTTCACCTTCGACGAGATCGATGCCGCGATCCGCGCCTCGGATTCGCGCCAGCGCGGAATCGAACCGCGCGGTCAGCGCGGTGAGGTAGCCGAAAATGAGCTGCTGCTGTCGCCCTCGATTTCGATTTCGCGCTGGCTGATCGACCGTTGGCACGCGGAGATGCGCGCCCGCCGCTGACCCGCGATGCCGGCGGTCGCGCCGGTGCATTAAACTCGGGGCATGTTCGTCACCCTCATCGCCACTGTCGTTGCCCTCGCGCTTGGCCACCTCGCGCCGTCGCTGGCGCCGGCCGTCCGCCATTACGGCTGGTACCACGCCTGGACGCGCTGGCTGGATTCGAAATTCCCGCAGGAGAGCTTCTGGCGCAGCCAGTACGGCATCGTGCTGGCGCTGCTGCCGCCGTTGCTGCTGGTGCTGTTCTTCCAGTTCGCGCTCGACGACGGCCCGGTGCTGGGGCTGGCGGCGATCCTGTTCGGCATCGCCGTGCTGTTCTACACCTGGGGGCCGAGCGATCTCGATCGCGAAGTCGAAGCGATCACCGAGGCGCGCGATCCGGTGGCTCGCCACAACGCGGCCTCGCATCTGTGGCCGCCGGGCGAGCCGGTGTCGCTGGATGGTCCGTCGCTGGTGGGCGCGGTGTTCCGCAACGCCAAGCAGCGTTGGTTCGGGGTGTTGTTCTGGTTCATGCTGCTCGGACCGGTGGGCGCATTGCTGTATCGCCTCACCGCGATCACCGCCGAAGGCGACGGCACGCATGTCTTGCCGCCGGAGACCGTGGCCGGGGCGCGGACCTTGCTGGCCATTCTCGACTGGCCGGTGGCGCAGGTGATGACGCTTGCGATGGCGCTGGTGGGGAATTTCGATTCCGTCTTCAGCGCCTGGAAGGAGGCCGGTGGCGCCTCGTTCTCGCTGGATGCCGGCTTTCTGGAAGCCGCGGCGCGGGCCAGTGTGAAGAGCGAGCTTGCGGAAGAGGCGGCGGATGAGACCGAGTCCGGCGTGGTGCCCAAGTCGGCCGCGTTGGTGGGCGGGATGTCGGAGTTGCCGGAATTGCGGGATGCGATGAGTTTGGTCTGGCGGGTGTTGTTGGTGTGGCTGGCGGTGTTGGCGGTGTTTGTGATTGGGGGATGGGTGAGCTGAGGAGGCTTGTCATTCCCGCGAAGGCGGGGTTTTTCAACAGCCGTATGGCTGGTGATCTATGGGCTTTGCCGTTGGTTTTGCTCGTCATTCCGGCGGAAGCCGGGTGTTTAACAGCCGGATGGCTGGTCATCCAGCTTCTGGCTTTGATCGTCGTCCCAGCGAAAGCTGGGATCCATTTGGTTTTTGCCTTTGCTTGTGAAGAGCAAAAGCGTTTCGTCCGCTGCGCGGCCGAGTTCATTTCTTTTGATAAGCGTCACTGCACGCGCAGGAGCGCGTGCGAACGGCGCAGCCGGCCCCGAAGGGGTGAGCGCCATGGATGGCGCGAATCAAAGAAACGAACCAAAGAAAAACGCTTTTCCCGACGAACCAGCCCCAGAGTTTCATTGCTATCAGGATTTCTCGACTCGCCATCCATGGCTCGGTCGAAAAACGGCGCACATCCTGTGCGCCGCCCTCCGGGTCTCCGGATGTCAGCGATACGTCGGGGTTTTCAGAAGCGATCAGCAACAGCTGAAAGCAAGTTGCGTCAATTCGGCGCCAGCAGGGTGAAGGGCCACCACGGCAGATTTCTGGCGACCCAGTAGGTCGGCAACAGGATCAGCCAAAGCTTCGGCTCCGATAGCAGCGCGACAAGTGGATGCAGCCAGCGTGGGCGCCAGCCGAGTTTCCAGCCGGTGAGCAGCGGCGAGATCGCCAGCAACGTCATGGCCAGCGGATTCATCGAGAACGCGTGTGCGATGTCGCCATGCACGAGGGCGTGCAGCGCGCGCGTGATGCCGCAGCCGATGCACCAGTAACCGGTCAGTTCATGGAACATGCACGGCGGGAAGATGCCTGGGACGTTCGGATCGAAATTGCGCAGCACCCAAATGCCGACGGCGGCGGTTCCCACCGCCGCCGTCGCCAAGGTTGCTTGCAGTGGACGCGATATGATCACTGCTGCTGCAGGGATTGCATCTGCTGCAGCCACTCCTGGTAGGCCGCCGGGCCGCCCGTCGCGTAGAAGTAGACGTTCCACAGCAGGCCGAGAATCGCGATCACCGTGGTGATCCAGCACCAGAGTTTGGCGTTGCGCGAGGCGCGTGTAGCACCTTCCAGGTCGCCGCGAGCGAGCGAACTGTTGACCTTGCTGGAAAACACGATGGCGACGATGCCGGTGATGAGTCCGATGCAGGTCAGGCAGCAGGAGAGCACCGTCATGATGATCGCCCACACCAGGTAGTTGGGGACCGTCCCCGGCGGCAACGCCGCCGACACGGCGCCAGAGGATTGCCCGGGAACGGGCGGAGGTGAGGGCGGCAGGCTGCTCATGGTCGATCTCCTTCGGGTTAGGTGAAGAGTTCAGTTCGAACTGGTAAGCGTGGCCAGCATGGCCATTCCACCGAAAATCAGGAACCAAACAATGAAAAGAGCGGGTGCGATGACCGCAGACCACAAGGCACAGAATCCAGCCTTGCGCGAGGCCTCGCGCGCGCCCGCGATGTCGCCCGCCGCGCGTTTGCCGTCGACCTGCGAGGCATACACGATCGAGACGATGCCCAGCGGCAGGCAGCAGAACAGCGTGGTCAGGATCGCCCAGACCAGATGGTTCGGAACATAGTCATTGGATACGCCGCCGGAAGGCGAGGGCACGTTGCTCATCTGAATCCCCAGTGGGCCGAAAGCGATGCGGCACCACCTACATCTGGCTGCAAGCCTAACTGAACACAGGCCTGCGGCAAAGTCACCGGCGCGGTCAGGCGGTGTCGCCGCGCAGTGCCCGCACCTGCGCCTCCAGGCCTTCCGCAGTCGCCGTCCGGCCGTCCATGGGCGCTGCGACGGCGATCTCGATGTGCGCGCGGAAGCGCCGCGGCACACGCATGCGGCCCAGGCGCGTGTCGCGGCGGCTCCACATGCTGGCCCACATGCCGCGCAGCGCCATCGGGACCACCGGAACAAGGCGCCCGTTTTCATGGGCGCGTTCCAGAATGCGTTCCACGCCTGACTTGAACGGCGCGATCTCGCCATCCTTGGTCAACGCGCCCTCCGGGAAAATGCCGACCAGCTGCCCGTCGGCCAATGCCGCGTCGATCTCGTCGAACGCGCGCTGCATCAGTTCCGGATCCTCCTTCGCGCCGGCGATCGGGATCGCCTTGGCCTGCTTGAAGATCCAGCTCATCACCGGGATGTTGAAGATCTTGTAATACATCACGAAGCGCACCGGCCGCGGGATCGCCGCCGACAGGATCAGCGCATCCATGTAACTCACGTGATTGCAGACCAGCAGCGCGGGGCCTTCGTCCGGAATGTTCTTCTCGATGCCGTGCAGGCGCAGCCGGTACAGCGCGCGCACCAGCACCCAGCTGAGGAAGCGCATCAGGAATTCGGGCACCAGCGTGAAGATGTAGATCGCCACCAATGCGTTGGCGATCGCCAGTGCCAGGAATACCTGCGGAATGCTCAGGCCGGGCATGGCGATGCGGTGACCGAACAGCGTCAGTTCCTTCATCTGCAGCGCGATGCCGAGCACCGCCGCCAGCACGATGAAGGCGGCGTTCTGGATGTTCATGCCGGCGATCACGCGCGAGATCTCGTTCTTCGGCGTGCGGCTCTGGATCAGCGCGAACAACGGCACCACGAAGAAGCCGGTGAACAGGCCGATGCCGACCAGATCGATCATCAGGCGGTACGTGCCCGCCGCTTGCACGAAGCTGCTCAACGTCAGCCCGGTCACCGGCGGCACGCCGCTGCGCGCGAAATACAGATCGATCAGGAACGCGCTGATGCCGAACGCGCCCAGCGGCACCAGGCCGATCTCCACCGTGCGGCCGGAGAGCTTCTCGCACAACAGCGAACCCACGCCGGTGCCGACGGAGAACAGCGCCAGGCAGAACACATAGACCGTGGTGTTGCTCGGCATCGCCCCGAGATTGACGACCGCATAGCTCGGCAGCTGCGCGGTGAGGACGGTGCCGATGAACCAGAACCACGACACGCCCAGCACCGCATTGCGCACGGCGGTCTGCTTGCGGGTGAGTTTCCAGATCGCGACGGATTCCGGTATCGGATTCCAGTTGATCTTCAGATCCGGCGCGCCCGCGTCCACCTTCGGGATCATGCGCGAGACGAGATTGCCGGTGATCGCGAGCAGGATGATCGCGACGGCCGCCACCACCGTGCCATGACTGCCGGCGATGGTGAAGATCAGGCCGCCGAAGATCATGCCGACGAGGATCGAGATCGAGGTGCCCATCTCCACCAGACCATTACCGCCGGTCAGCTCCTCGGGTTTCAGCACCGAGGGCAAGATCGAATACTTCACCGGCCCGAACAGCGTGGACTGCACGCCAGTGCAGAACAGCGCCACCAGCAGCAGCGGCATGTTCTGCAACAGGAACCCGATCGCGGCCACCGACATGATCGCGATTTCCATCATCGTGGTGACGCGGATCAGGCGCGACTTCTCCAGCTTCTCCGCGAACTGACCGGCGATCGAGGAAAACAGGAAGTACGGCAGGATGAAGATGGCCGGCGCCAGATTGGCGTAGAGCGTGCGGTCGGCGTCGGCCACAGCCAGATAGCCGAGCAGGCCGATGATGGCCTGCCGGTACACGTTGTCGTTGAACGCGCCGAGCGCCTGTACGGAAAAGAAGGGCAGGAAGCGGCGTTGCCGCAGCAGTTCGAACTGGTTGTATGCCATGCGGCCCCCGAGGGTTTGCGGGAGCCTAGCATTTGCTTTTCCCTTCTCCCACCGGGAGAAGGTGCCCCGTAGGGGCGGATGAGGGCGGGAAATCACTGGCCGAGGAACGTTCCCTGGCAAATGATTCTCCCGCCCTCATCCGGCGCTTCGCGCCACCTTCTCCCGGTGGGAGAAGGGAAAAGCGCTTAACTTTCGCGCGCGATCGCCCGCCAGCCGATGTCGTGCCGGTGGAACTCGCCCGGCCACGAAATGCCCGCCACCTCCGCATACGCGCGCTTCTGCGCCTCGGCGACCGTCTCGCCTAGCGCGCAGACGCACAGCACGCGCCCGCCGGTGGTGACGATGCTGCCGTCGACCAGCTTCGTGCCGGCGTGGAAGACCTTGGTGTCGGCCACGTCGGGCACGTCCCATTCGTTGATGGTGTCGCCGGTGCGCGGCGTGCCCGGATAACCCGCCGCCGCCATCACCACGCCCAGCGACGGGCGCGCGTCCCACTCTGCCTCGACGTCATGGAGGCGGCCATCGATCGCCGCCTCGACCAGATCGAGCAGGTCCGAGCGCAGGCGCAGCATCACCGGCTGCGTTTCCGGATCGCCGAATCGCACGTTGAACTCGATCACCTTGGGCGCGCCCTGCTGGTCGATCATCAGCCCGGCGTAGAGGAAGCCGGTGAACGGCACGCCGTCGGCGGCCATGCCGCGAACCGTGGGTTCGACGACCTCGCGCATCACGCGCGCATGCACTTCCGGCGTCACCACCGGCGCGGGCGAGTACGCGCCCATGCCACCGGTGTTCGGGCCGGTGTCGCCGTCGCCGACACGCTTGTGGTCTTGCGACGTCGCCATCGGCAATGCGGTCGTGCCGTCGACCATGGAAATGAAGCTGGCTTCCTCGCCGTCGAGGAATTCCTCGATCACCACCCGCGCGCCCGCGGTGCCGAAGGCGTTGCCGGCGAGCATGTCGGTGATCGCGTTTTCCGCCTCTTCCAGCGTCATCGCCACGATCACACCCTTGCCTGCGGCGAGGCCATCGGCCTTGATGACGATGGGCGCGCCTTTTTCACGGACGTAGGCAAGTGCGGCATCGACGTCGGTATGCACCGCGTAATGCGCGGTGGGAATGCCGTGTCGCGCCAGGAAATCCTTGGCGAACGCCTTGCTGCCTTCCAGCTGCGCGGCGGCGGCGGTCGGCCCGAAGATGCGCAGGCCCTGCGCACGAAAGCGATCGACCACGCCGGCCACCAGCGGGCCTTCCGGGCCGACCACGGTCAGCGCCACCGCTTCGCGCTTGGCCAGATCGAGCAGCGCATCGAGATCGGTGGCCGCGACATCGACGTTGCGGCATTTGCCCTCGTGCGCCGTGCCGGCGTTGCCGGCTGCGACGATCACTTCGCTGATGCGCGGGGATTGCGCCAGCTTCCATGCAAGAGCGTGTTCGCGACCGCCGGAACCGATGACGAGGATTTTCATGAGGGGCCTTCGATCTTCGTTTGAATCTCCGCACAGAGATGTGCGGGCTCTTGCGAGGGATTTGCTTAGTGCCGGAAATGCCGCACGCCAGTGAACACCATCGCCATGTCGTGCTCATCCGCGGCGGCGATCACCTCGCCATCGCGCATCGAACCGCCGGGCTGGATCACGGCGCGGATGCCCACGCCGGCGGCGGCGTCGATGCCGTCGCGGAACGGGAAGAAGGCATCGGAAGCCATCACCGACCCGGCCACCGTCAACCCGGCTTCCTCAGCTTTGAGACCGGCGATCTTGGCGCTGATAACGCGGCTCATCTGCCCCGCGCCGATGCCGATGGTGCGCTGGTCCTTGGCATAAACAATTGCGTTGGACTTGACGAACTTGGCCACGCGCCAGGCGAACAGCAGCGTGGCGAGTTCGGCTTCGGAGGGGGCGCGCCTGGTGACGACCTTCAATTCGTCGCGCGTCACTTCGCGGATGTCAGCGCTTTGCATCAGCAGGCCGGAGCCGACGCGCTTGACGTCGACATTGTTGCGGCCGTCGCCATGCGGGATGCGCAGCACGCGCACGTTGGCCTTTTTCTTCGCATAGTCGAGCGCGCCCGGCTCGTAATCCGGCGCGATCAGCACTTCCACGAACTGGCGGTCGAGGATGACCTTCGCCGTCGCCGCGTCCAGCGTGGTGTTGAAGGCGATGATGCCGCCGAATGCGGAAGTGGGATCGGTGACGTAGGCGAGTTCATAAGCGTCGCCGCAGGCGGCGCCCGTTGCCACGCCGCACGGGTTCGCGTGCTTGACGATCACGCAGGCGGGCGTTTCGAACTGGCGCACGCATTCCCAGGCCGCATCGGCATCGGCGAGGTTGTTGTAGCTCAGCTCCTTGCCCTGCAGCTGCGTGAAGGTGGCGAGCGTGCCCGGTACGGGATACAGGTCGCGATAGAACGCGCCCTGCTGGTGCGGATTCTCGCCGTAACGCAGGTCCATCACCTTGACGAAGGTGCCGTTCGCCTGCGCGGCGAACGTCGCGCGCGTGCCATCGTCCTGCAGTGACGAGAGGTAATGGCTGATGCAGGCGTCGTACTGTGCGACGCGGTTGAAGGCGGCGACGGAGAGCGTGAAGCGTGTCTTCGCCGAAAGCGTGCCGTCGTTCGCCTGCAGTTCCTCGAGCAGGCCGGTGTACTGCGCCGGATCGGTGGCCACCGCGACGCGTGCGTAATTCTTCGCCGCGGCGCGCAGCATGGCCGGGCCGCCGATGTCGATGTTCTCGACGATCTCCTCGAGCGAGCTGTCCGGATTCGCGGAGACTTCCTCGAACGGATACAGGTTCAGCACCAGCAAATCGATCGGCGTGATGTCGTGTTTGGCCATCACCGCATCGTCGGTGCCGGCGCGTCCGAGCAGGCCGCCGTGGATTTTCGGATGCAGCGTCTTGACGCGGCCGTCCATGATTTCGGGGAAGCCCGTGACTTCGGAGACGTCGCGCACCGGCAATCCGGCCTCGCGGATCGCCTTGGCGGTGCCACCGGTGGAGAGCAATTCCACGTTGCGCACGGCGAGCGCGCGGGCGAGATCGATCAATCCGGTCTTGTCGGACACGGACAGCAGCGCCCTGCGGATGGGCAGACGGTCGTTGGACATGCGGGGAGGGGGACGGCGGCGGGGCCGTAAATTATAGGGGAGCTGGGCTGGAATGGCCGGAAGATGCCTGTCCGAGGCTGTCATTCCCGCGAAGGCGGGAATCCAGGGACTTTGCCCTTGCGATTACGATATCGGCACGAAAGACATGGGATTCCCGCCTTCGTGGGAGCGACGAGCAAAGGTCTTGCCAGGTTGCGGAATCAGCCGAGGCCGTAGTCGCGCAGCTTCTTGCGCAACGTCGCGCGATGGATGCCGAGCATGCCGGCGGCGCGGCTCTGATTGCCGTCGCAATGGTTCAGCACTTCGGTGAACAGCGGAATTTCGAGTTCGCGCAACGCGATCTCGTACAGATTGTCGGCGTCGCTGCCGTTCAAGTCGCCGAGATAACGACGCACCGAATTCGCGACGTGCTCGCGCAGCGGTGCGCGGGCACCGATGCGGCTGGCGTTGTCGGAGCGTTCGGCGTTCAAATCGGCTTCCCGTGAATCTTCGCACCCGCCGTTCGCGACGGGGGAACGAGTCTAGCGCGCTCGGGGCGGGGACGCCAATGTGATCTGCGTCAGAGCGTAAGCGTCGATTACTGCAGTGCGAAATCGAAAGCCACGCTGCGCGCGGCCGGTTCGACGATGTCCATGGCGATGGATGCGCTCTGGCCGCTGGCGAGCAGCGATTGTTGCGGTGCGGCGCCGAGATATTCGCGCACGGTGAATACGCGCGCGGCAACGGGATTGCCATTGATGTCAGACAAGATGAGCTGCAGGCGCGGCCAAGGCTGCGCCCAGCGCGCATCGTTGCGGAACGTGGCGGTGACGCGCAGAACGCCGGATTTCTTCGGGTGCGCCTGCACGTCGCGATCGATCAGCACGAAAGCGGCGGGCTCGCGCCATGGCGGCAGCGAGCAGCGCAACACGCCGCACACGGCGGCGACGACGGGACGCCAGCCCGCATCCGCCGCGAGGCGGTTGCGATCGGCCAGAAGCAATTGCAGTGCCAACAGCAGCGCGAGCGCGGCGATGGCGGCCGGTAATTTCCAGCCGTGCGTGGCCTGCGTTGCTCCCGAGGTGTCGACGGCGCGCACGAAACTGGGCGCGGATTTTGCTTGCGCTTTTGTCTCTTTGCGGTGTTTGGGTTGCGTTACTGGAACAGATGCGACGACGGGCGCAGGTTTGTCGTCATCAGGCGGCGATTGTGCCGGTTGCGCGGGTTCCGGCGCGGGAGCGATGTCATCGATCGTTTCGTTATCGGAAGTCGCTGCGACGACCTCGGTGACTTCATCGTTCGTTTCATTCGTTTCGGCGACGGCATTCGCGGTTGCCGCTTCCACTTCCGGCGACGGTGTTTTCAGGAAGTTGGAGAAGTTATGCAGAAACGATTTCGGCACCGGCGCACTGGGTGGCGGCGTGGCCGGTGCGGTGCCGGGCAGGGCGACGACGAGAGCGGCATCCTGCGCGGCGGTGTTCGTGGTGGCATCGGGTTTCGGTGCCGGATTTTCCGCCGTTGCCTTCGACGGTTCGGTCGGAGGGGGCGTGCCCGCATCTGGCTGCGTCGCTTCGGCCGCCGTCACGCTTTCGGGTGCTTCGCGCAGGCGCGCGGAGCAGCGCGGGCAGCGCTCGGGCGGTTGGCCGGTCGCGAGGTCGGTGGCGACCAGGGCGCGGCATTGCGGGCAGTTGATGAACATGGGGCGGCTATTCAATCACAGCCGGTGCCGCAGGATCATCCCGCTTGGGGTCAGGCCGCGCGGCGCACGCCGTCGATTCGCACCCAGTCCCCGTCGATGCTGACGCGCAGGTCGTCGAACCAGGCGGCGTAGCGCTGCAGCAGTGCGTCCTGCTGGCCGTCGAGAATGCCGGACAAGGCGATGTGCCCGCCGGGTGCGACGCGCGCGGCCAAGAGGTCGGCCAGCGCGTCGAGCGCGGAGGCGAGGATGTTGGCGACGACGATCGGGTATGTCGTCGCAGTCGGCTCGTCTTGCGGCAGATACACCGTGAGCGCGTCACCGACGCCGTTGCGTTCGGCGTTGTCGTGCGTGGCGATCAAAGCCTGCGGGTCGTTGTCGACGCCGACTGCCTTCGCCGCGCCCAGTTTCAGTGCCGCCAGCGCCAGGATGCCGCTGCCGCAGCCGAAATCGAGGAGGGTCTGGTCTTGCAGCCGGCCATCGGCGGCCAGCGCGTCGAACCAGCGCAGGCACAGTGCCGTGGTCGGATGCGTACCGGAGCCGAAGGCGAGGCCGGGATCGAGACGCACCACCGCGGCGTCGGGTGTCTGCGCCTCCGTTGGCACGTCATAATTCCACGGCACGATCCAGACACGTTCGCCGAAGCGCAGCGGCACGTACTGGTCCATCCAGGCGCGTTCCCAGTCCTGATCCTCGACGCTGCGGAAACCTGCCTGCGTCCAGTCCAGTTCGGGATCGAAGGCCTCCAGCGCGGCGAGCAGCAGCAGCGCATCGGCATCGTGCGGGAACAGCGCGGTCAGCGTGATCGAATCCCACAACGGCGTCTCGCCGACGCCGGGTTCGAGGATGGCATGTTCGTTCGAGGTGTCCGCATCGGCGTCGAGCATCGTCACCGCCAGCGCGCCGACGTCGTCGAGCGCGCGTTCGTAGCGGGGTTGTTCGGATTCGCGGCAGCGGAGGGTAAGTTCTAGAAACGGCATCCGCTCAGGTTAACCGGGAGCCGCGACTGTTAATAGCCTCAACTGCCGGCCTCAGGCGCCCGGCACCAGCGTCGCGACCGTGTATTGGCGCGGGGTCGCCGCGTTGTTCGCCGACAAGGTCGCCGTGCCCGCGACTGGCGCCTTCGGCGACGTGAACGAGAACGCATACAGCGTGCCCCACCACAAGGTGCTGGCGGTGCCGCTGGCGTTGCTCCACTTCAGGCTGCCGCCGCTGTTGGAGAACGACCAGTTGTTGCCGGCGTTCAAGTCGCCGTCGCGGAACAGCAGGTCGGTCGCCTGCGCGGCGCTGGCGGTGGACAGTGCGAAGCTGTCGAAGCCCTGATTGGAGAGGATGCGCAGGTTCGGTTCCGCGCCGGAGGTTTGCGCGAAGGTGAAATCGAAGTTCATCACCGCGTAGTGATAACGCCAGAAGCCGTTGCCGAGATTGAATGCCTTGACCGCCACCTTGGCGTGCGCGCCGTCGGCGACCAGTTCCTGGTTCTTCTTGTTCGATGCCGGCAGCGCATCGGCGGCGAACCAGTGATCGATGGCGGGGCCGAGCTTCTCCTGGATCTCGTTGACGCTCCACGCGCTGCCGGTCCATCGATGCGTGATCTGCTTGGTGGACATCGAGTTGTAGAGGTTGATGTCGCCGCGCGCGAGATACCAGGATTCGAACAGCCAGTTGGCGCCATTGTTGCGGCCGGGCGCGATCTGCGATTCGTTGACGATCAGGCGCTGGTAGAAATTGTCCGTCGCCGGCGACGCATTGGCGATGCCGTCGCAGTTGGTGTCGAAGCTGGAGCCGCAACGGCCCCATTGGCCCGTGGCGGGTAGGAGTTCCGCGCGCGGCGACAAGCCGTTGTTGCTGTCGTTGTGGCTGGTCGAGTACGTGTCCACGCAGCCGCGGCCGAGGATGTGGGAGTCGTGGTCATCGGTATCCAGGCATTCGCCGTTGGTGGTGAGGAAGGCGTGCTTGATGCCGGAGCGGCCGATCTGTTCGAGGCTGCCGTCGGGGTTGTAGCGGTACATGTTCCAGGTCAGGTACGGATGCTGATCGTTGTTGTACGGCGCGAAGTTACCGGAGAACTTGCTGTACCAGGGAATGCCGGCCGTGTAGCGCGCGCTGCTGGTGCCGAGCGGATCGTTGGCGATCGTCGGTTGCAGGCTGCCGGCGTTGACGTTGTTCTTGAGCGTGGAGGAAGGCGTGAACACGACGCGGCCGCTGCCGTATTCGCCGGTGCAGCCGCTGCAGCGCGTGTACTGCACCGTGGTCTGCTGCATGAAGAGGTCGTTCTGATAGGTGCCGCCGTCGGGCGCGGGATCGCCGGCCCAATGGATTCCGCCGGCGAGCATGGCTGTCGCGGTGCGAGCACCGGTGGTCGAGCGCGTGGACAATTGCAGTTGCACTTCGCCGATCGTCCAGCCGGCGACTTCCGGCATGCCCAGGCGCTGCGCGAGGCGCCGGCTGATGCGCAGGTCCGAAGTCGGAACGGACAGCGAGCCGTCGTCGCGCAGTTCATGCATGATGCGATCGACCTGGAACCAGGCGATGCCGTCGGCGCCGACGAGATCGAATGCAAGCGCGGTCCGATCCTTGCCGTTCTGCCTGGGGACGAGACGGAAACCGCTCAGGTCGAGCTGTCCCTTGCGTAGCGCCAGCACGAAGCCGCCGCGCGCCTGCAACGATCCGCCGGAGAATTCCCGCACGTAGCCCGAGCGCACGCTGAACCGCAGCGTCTGCGCCGGTTGCAGGGCGAAGTGTTCGCTGCCGTCCTTGCCCTGCGATGCGCCAGCCGCCGGCAGGATGCGGATGCCGAGGTTGCCCGCCAATTCACGATTCCAGCGGATGCCGACGTCACCTGCTTGCGTGGTCGTCTGTCGTGTCGCGACGGTCGTGGTGGAAGCGGCGGGCGAGCCTGCGCCGGTCAGCGCGTAGGCGGCGCCGGAACCGATGGTCGCCAGTGCGGCGAGGAACAGGAGATTGGAACGGAAACGCATGCGTCGGTCCTCTCAGGGTGGGTGATGAGGGGCCGGAGCATAAGAGGGGAGAAATGAAGGGGTTGGTCACGTTTGGCTTGTGACGAACGCCGGTATTGCCGCGCAGGGACAAAAAGAGGCGTGCCGGGGCACGCCCTACACATGCTGTCGCTCAATCCCGCCCGATTGGTGTGCGCGCAAAAGCACGAGTAGCCCAGGCCGCTCAGACGATCGAGAGGGACTTCTCCTTCCGCTCCGCCAGCCGTTTCTCGAGGTAGTGGATGTTCTGCCCACCCTGCTGGAAGCCGCCGTCGGCGAGGATGCGCTGCTGCAGCGGGATGTTGGTCTTGATGCCGTCGACGACCATCTCGGACAGCGCCACGCGCATGCGCGCGATCGCCTGCGCGCGCGTGGCGCCGTGGACGATGAGCTTGCCGATCATCGAATCGTAGTTCGGCGGCACGCGATAGCCTTCGTAGACGTGCGAGTCCACGCGCACACCGGGGCCGCCGGGTGCGTGGAAGTGCTGCACGAGGCCGGGCGAGGGCAGGAAGGTGTCCGGGTCCTCGGCGTTGATGCGGCACTCGATGGCATGGCCGTTCAGCACCACGTCTTCCTGCTTGATCGACAGCTTGTGGCCGGCGGCGATCAGCAACTGCTCGCGTACCAGGTCGATGCCGGTGACCATCTCGGTGACCGGATGTTCCACCTGGATGCGGGTGTTCATCTCGATGAAGTAGAAGCGGCCGTTCTCGTAGAGGAACTCGAACGTGCCGGCGCCGCGATAGCCGATGCGGATGCAGGCTTCCACGCAGACGCGACCGATCTCGGCGCGCTGTTCCGGCGTGATGCCGGGCGCGGGTGCTTCCTCCACCACTTTCTGGTGGCGGCGCTGCATCGAGCAGTCGCGCTCGCCGAGGTGGATGGCGTTGCCCTGGCCGTCGGCCAGCACCTGGATCTCGACGTGGCGCGGGTTCTCGAGGAATTTCTCCATGTACACCATGTCGTTGCCGAACGCGGCCTTGGCTTCCGACTTGGTGGTGGCGATGGCGTTGTTGAGCGCGGCCTCGGTGTGCACCACGCGCATGCCGCGTCCGCCGCCGCCGCCGGCCGCCTTCACGATCACCGGATAACCGATCTCGCGCGCGATCTTGACGTTGGTGGCCGCGTCGTCGCCGAGCGGTCCGCCACTGCCTGGCACGCAGGGCACGCCGGCGCTCTTCATGGCGCGGATCGCCTCGACCTTGTCACCCATCAGGCGGATGGTGTCGGCCTTCGGGCCGATGAAGATGAAGCCGCTCTGCTCGACGCGCTCGGCGAAGTCGGCGTTCTCGCTCAGGAAGCCGTAGCCGGGATGGATCGCCTGCGCGTCGGTGACCTCCGCCGCGGCGATGAGCGCCGGCATGTTGAGGTAGCTCTCCGAGGAAGGCGCGGGGCCGATGCACACCGACTCGTCGGCCATCGCCACGTGCTTGAGGTTGCGGTCGACGGTGGAATGCACCGCGACCGTGCGGATGCCCATGGCGTGGCAGGCGCGCAGGATGCGCAGCGCGATCTCGCCACGGTTGGCGATTACTACCTTGTCAAGCATGTTTCATTTCCCATGTGGTCGTCCCGGCCCGCCGGCATGGCCGGTGGGCGTTCGCGGGCTCGCGGCAGTGCCGCTCGAAATTCCCGCTCACCCAATCACGAACAGCGGCTGGTCGAATTCGACCGGCTGGCCGCTCTCGCACTGGATGGCGAGCACGGTGCCGGAGACGTCGGCCTCGATGGGGTTGAACATCTTCATCGCCTCGATGATGCCGAGGGTGTCGCCGGCCTTGACCGTGGCGCCGATGCTGACAAAGGCGGGTTTGTCCGGTGCGGGCGAGGCGTAGAAGGTGCCGACCATCGGCGCGCGCACCACGTGGCCGGCCGGCAGTCCTGCATTGGGGTCCGCCGACTTGCTGCCGCCGGTGGCCGCTTCGGTGGGCGAGTGCATCGGCATCGGCGTCGCCGCCGGCGGGGCGGCATGGACGACGGTGGGCGCGGCGACCGTGTAGCCGCCCTTAGGTACGCGCGCCAGGCGCACGGATTCCTCGCCTTCCTTGATTTCGATTTCCGACAGATTCGACTCTTCGAGCAGATCGATCAGCTTCTTGATTTTTCGCAGGTCCATGATGGCCTCGGTGGGTGAAGGGCCGCGCTCTGTCGATGCCCTATCGGCATCGACAGCGGACCTGAACGCCCGGCCATGGATGGCCGGGCCGGACGGCCCGCAAGTCACGGAGCCGCGCCATGGAGGGCGGCGGCATGGTTGGAGAGTAGGAAACGGACATCTTGATCGCGCGTCTACCTGTCAACTTTGCCAAGCCGCCCCATGGCGGCCTCCAGCGCGTAGCGATAACTGTCCGCCCCGAAGCCGCAGACCACGCCGACCGCGAGGTCGCTGAAGTAACTGGTGCGCCGGAACGGCTCGCGGCTGTGTGGATTGGACAGATGCACTTCGATGAACGGGATGGCCACCGCCGCCAGCGCGTCGCGCAGGGCGACCGAGGTGTGGGTGAAGGCGGCCGGGTTGATCAGGATGAAATCGGTGCCGTCCGCGCGCGCGGCCTGAACGCGGTCGACCAGGACGGCCTCGGCGTTGGACTGCAGGCTCTCCAGCGCATGGCCGGCGGCGGCGGCCTGGGCCTGGAGCCCGGCGTCGATCTGCGCGAGCGTGGTGCGGCCGTAGACCTCCGGCTCGCGGGTGCCGAGCAGATTGAGGTTGGGGCCGTGCAGAACCAGCAATTTGGCCATCGGAACCAGATGTCGGGGGCCGTCGGGACAGGCGCGCAGTCTGCGGGAAGCGGGCGATACTGTCCAGATCGACGAAGTTTGTGGCGATTCGCGCGATTTAAGCGCTTGTTTGATTGTGGGAAAGCCCGCCGTATCGCGGCTTCCCGGCCGGGGACTTCCCGGCGCCGGTGGCGCTCCGGTACCGTGAAGGCGGGGATCATGCACGGAGGAGCCGCGATGCAGCGTCAAGGAACGGAAGGGGAGCCGGCGTATGTGCGCGTGGGGCTGATGGGGATTCGCACCAAGGCAACGGCCTACGGATTCCTCTTCTTCTCGCTGGCGTTGGCGGCCGTTGGAGTCGTCGCCGGTCTGCAGAAACCGATCTTTTTCCTCGGCGCCAGCTTCCTGTTCTCGGCGGTCTGGTACTGGGCGGCGATCCGCTGGACCGACCGACACGGCACGTGGCCGCGCCCCTGAGGCGGGTTCATTCGGCCGTAGCCGCCCAGTCGTCGATCTCGCCGGTGCGGAACGGCCCGATGCGCTGCTTGAGCAAGCGTCCGTCGGCCGAGACCAGCACGGAATAGGGCAGCACACCCTTGGGGTTGCCGAGGCGGACGCCGGCGTCGGCGGGCCCCGCGGCGTCGACCAGGATCGGATAGGTCACCGGGACGCGGCCGAGGAAGTCGCGGACGGCGGCGACATCATCCAAGGCGATCCCGACCACTTGCGTGCCGTGGTCGCCCTGTTGTGCGTGGAAGCGTTGCAGCTCCGGCATTTCCTCGATGCAGGGGCCGCACCAGCTGGCCCAGACATTGATCAGCACGGGCCGGCCGGCGTAAGCGGCGGGGACGCCGGTTTTCTGGCCATCGAGCGAGGCCACGGTGAAGCCCGCGATGCGCTCGCCGCGCCTGGCGACGTTGACGCCGGCGGGCACGGGCGGCGCGCTCGCGTCCATCGAGGATTGCAGGAGGCGCTGGCCGAGTTCGCTGCCGAGGAAGGGGCCGGGTCCGTTCATGGCGAGGCTGGCGATGGCGCCGAGCGTGCCCGCGGCCAGCGCCACGAGCACGATTTTCGTCCCCGAACGCATCACTTCGCCCCGTGCGCGCGCTGCACGCGCGCGACGAAGGCCTCGGCTTTTTCGAAACCGACCAGGCGCAGGCCGCGCTTCTCGGTCGCATCGACGAAGAACAGCGTGCCCGGCGGTCCGATGATGCCGAAGCGCTTCATCAACGCCTGGTCGACTTCATCGTTGGCGGTGACGTCGGCCTTCAGTAGCACGAAGTCGTCCAGCGCCGACTGCACCGCGGGATCGGTGAAGGTGTACTTCTCCATTTCCTTGCACGACACGCACCAGTCGGCATAGAAGTCGAACATCAACGGCTTGCCGGCGGCTTGCGCGGCGGCGAGTTCGCGGTCGAGATCCTGTGTGGACTTGATGGTGCGGAAGGCAAGTTCGCGATGCTGCGCGCCGCCGCCGAACACCCCGGCCAGCGGCTGCAACGGATCGCGTCCGCCGCCGAGCGCGCCGAGCAGTTGCGCGGCGCCGACGATCGCCAGCACCAATCCGGCGAAGCGGGCGAGCCAGCGCACGCGTTCGCTGTCATGACGCGTGCCCGCGAACGCCCATGCCGCTGCCGCCAGCGCGACCAAGCCGTACAGCGCCAGCGTCACCGGTCCCGGCACGATGCGCGAAAGCATCCACGCCGCCAGCGCCAGGAACACGAAACCGAAGACGCGCTGCACCGCCGTCATCCACGGTCCGCTGGTGGGCATGCCGTGACCTGCGGCCGCACCGAACGCCAGCAGCGGCACGCCCATGCCCATCGCCAGCAGGAACAGCGAGGCGCCGCCGAGCACCGGATCGTGGGTCTGGCTGATGTAGAGCACGCTCGCCGCCAGGGGCGGAGCCACGCACGGACCGACGATCAACGCCGACAGCGCGCCCATCGCGGCGACGCCGAGCATCGAACCGCCGCGCTGCTTGTCGCTGATGTTGCCGAGCTTCGCGCGCAGCGCGGCCGGCAACTGCAGTTCGTAGAGTCCGAACGAGGACAGTGCCAGCGCCACGAACAGCAGGGCGAACAGGATGAGCACCCAGGGCGTCTGGAAGGCGGCCTGCAAATTCGCGCCGACGAGGCCCGCGATCACGCCGGCCACCGTGAAGACCAGTGCATTGGCCAGCACGTAGACGAACGACAGCCATAGCGCGCGCGAAGTGCCCAGGCGCGTGCCCTGGCCCGCGATCAGGCCGGACAGGATCGGGATCATCGGCAGCACGCAGGGCGTGAAGGCAAGACCGAGGCCGCCGAGGAAGAACCACAGCAGCGTGAGCCAGCGATTGCCGCCGGCGAGGCCCGCCGCGAGTTTGACGTCCTCGGCTTGTTCGGCGCCGGCGGCATCCTGCGCGTTCGTCTCCGAGGAGGTTGTCGCGGCATCGGGGGCGGCGGCCGTGGAGGAGGTCGTCGTGGAGGAACCAGCCGTCGCCGTCCCGGCGGATGAGGATGCGGTCGCGTTCGCCGCGGCTTGATCGTTGCCCGAGGCGGGCGGGCTTGTCGCGGTTTCAGGCGGTGTCGCAGTGTCTTCCGCAGTGGTGACAGTACCCGCCGGCAACGCCACCGAAATCTTCCGTGTCATCAGCGGATAGCAGATGCCCTCGTCCTGGCATCCCTGGAAACTCGCGGTGAGCACCACCTGCTGCGCATCGGTCTTCGTGCGGCGCAGCGGCAGCGGCACTTCGACCTGATTGAAATACACCACGACATTGCCGAAGTGCTCGTCGCGATGCAGTACGCCCTTCGGCCAGCGCGGCGCGCCGAGCGTGATGCTGTCGGCGGTGAGTTTGAGCTGCGTCTTGTCGCGATACAGGTAATAGCCGCGCGCCGGCGTGAAGCGCAGCAGCAAGGTGTTGCCGCCATCGGCGATGGCTTCGAAACCGAACGCCTGTTCCGGCGGCAGGGGCAGCGGATCACTGCCAGCGACGCCATCCGTGCCGGGAGAGGCTGGCCGGCGTCCGCCCAGCACGGCGCCAAGCGCGGCGAAGCTGCCATCGCCCGTGTTGTTGTTGCTGGTTCCGGCGGCGTCGCTGGCGGCGTTCGAGGCGGCGGGCAGGGCCACGGTCAACGTGCGCGTCTGTGGCGGATAGCACACGCCGGCATCGGCGCAGCCCTGATAGCCGATCTTCAGCGCGATGCTGCCGCCATCTTTTATAGAGCCGCCGACGGACACGATCGGCACATGGCCGGTCAGTTGCTTGCGATAGGTTTCCACGCGCCCGAAGAACTCGTCCTCGTGCGGCTCGCCGTTCGGCACCGCGATCGCGCCGAGCTTGGCGCCGTCCGTCGCCGAGACCTTGATGCGATGCCGGTAGAGGTAATAACCGTCGGCGATCTTCCAGCCGAATTCGATGCGGCCGTCCTCGGTCGCTTTCGCCGTGAGCGCGAAGGCCTCGTCGACGGGCAGCAGGTCCTTCTCGTCGATCGCGGCCCAGGCGGCGATCGGCGGCAGGGACAGGGCAAGAGCGACCAGGGCGACAAATCGTCGCAAACGCCACGACATCGGCTTCAAATCTCGGCTCCGGAACGGGATATGCGGCGGCCCGGCTGTAAGGCGTCCGCGCGCGGCTCCACGCTTCGACCGCCGCCGCGAGCGGGAGTTCGGTCGGAGGAGGGGCGGGAGCGGGGAGTGGGCCGATTCGGAGCAGGCAAGTTCAAAGCAGGCATGGTCAGGACGGGCGGGCCTGCAAGCCTACTCATGCGCCTGCCCGCTGTCATGAGCCGATGTTCCGGCCCGCGCCGGATCCGGGCGGCAGCGCCGTCCGTTCCGTGCGTGCCTCGGGGCATGACGGATGGCCTGAAAGGCTATGTGCGCTGACATCTCGCGCTAATCGGCTCCCGCGCAGGCGATGCATGATCCAAACGCGCCATCGCATCCGATCGCGCGCCACCGCGTCACGATGACGCTGTTTCAGTCGACGCGTGGTGAATGCCTAATCAGATCAAGAAAACAATTCGCAACATTGCCTCGGGAGGGCAACATGCATAGGCAAATCACAGCCTTGATCCTGCTGTTCGCGTCTTTGGTGTTACCGGGAGGCGCGGCCGCGAGTCTGCCGGTGCCTTACGGCAACCTCTATCCCTTCACCATCGTCGCCACGACGAACTGGAACGGCGATCCGCCGGGCGCCAACGACTGGAACTGTAAACCCGATGCCGAGCATCCGTATCCGGTGGTGCTGGTGACTTCCACGTTTCTATCGGCGGCCGTGAACTGGACCAGTCTCTCGCCTTATCTGCACAATCGCGGGCACTGCGTTTTCACTTTCAACTACGGCCGCGACCCTTTCATTGCGCCGGGTCTGAACGGCATGGGTTACATGGAAGACAGTGCCGCTGAAACCGCCGTCTTCGTCGATCGCGTGCTCGCCGCCACCGGTGCCTCGAAGGTGGACATCGTCGGCCACTCGCAGGGTGGGATCCAGTCGCGTTACTTCATCCAGCATCTGGGTGGCGCGGACAAGGTGCACAGGGCCGTGCTGCTGTCGTCGCCGTATTCCTTCGGCGGTGGCGCGCTCAACGACGTGCTGATGCGTTTGCTACGGATTCTGCCGGAAGGCGCCTATGAAGCCGCCGAGGAAATCGGCCCGATTCCGGTGTTCGTGCAGTTCGCCGATCCGTATTTCTGGGAGGAGTTGAACGGCGACAATCACGGGCTGCCGTCGCAGGTCGATTTCATCCAGATCAGCTCGCGCTCGGACGAGGCGGCATTGTCGGGCGCTTACGATGCGCCGCCCGTGCCCAATGTGCGCACGCGCTACGTCCAGCAGGCGCAGCCTGGAGAATGGTGGCCGTGCCTGGTGGATCGATCCACCCATTTCGCGATTCCCTATACGCGCCGTGCCGTGGCGATGATCGGCAATGCGTTGGACCCGGCGCACGCGGTGGTTCCGCCCTGCGACGTGGTGCTGCTTTACAGTCCTTGATGCGATCGCGGCGCCGGTCGCAGCCGGCGCCGCCTCGATGCGGCTACGGTGCCGGCGTCGTTTCCGCTCGCACCCATTCCAGATAATCCGGAAGTCCGCCCGCGGCGTCGATGGCGAGGATTTCCGGAAGTTCGTAGGGATGCAGGGCGCGGATGCGCGCGATGAGCGCAGTCACGCGCGTCTCGACAGTCTTGATGATCAACTGCACCTCGCTGGCGCGCTCGATCGCACCTTGCCAGCGATATACCGAATCGATGGCGGGCAGGATGTTCACGCAGGCCGCCAGCCGCTCGCCGACCAGCGCCTCGGCGATGCGCGATGCACTGTCGTTGTCGGGGCAGGTACAGAACACGATGCGGATGTCGGACATGGCGCGCCTCTTGAAGAGCAGCACGGTTCTAGAACAGCACGAGTCTAGCGAACCCGAACCCTCGGCATGGAACAGTGTGTTCAGTGTCACACGCCCGCGAATCGCTTTAATTGCGCGCCCCACACACCCAGATAGCGCGGCGTGATCCTCCTCCCCCATTGAGGCATCCGTGATTCGCAAGCTCATCGCCAGACAATGGCGACCGGCGGCGCTGCTGTTGCTTTTGCTGAGCTCCGCTTTGATCAGTCCCGCCGCCTTCGCGCAGTTCGAGGCCTACGGCGGCGTTTCCGTCACCACCGGCGGCGAGGCGACCAGCGTCGTTGCAGTGGCCTGGGTTCCCGAATGGCGCCGGTTCGAGAATGCCACGCTGCGTGCCGAGGTCGGCGCGATGTATTTCGACGGCCGCCATGTGCGCGGCGATCGCGACCTCGATGACGGCGTCACCGTCGGCTATCTCGGCGCGCGGCTCGAATTCGACCGAGGCTGGCTGCTGGGATTCGGCGTCGGCGGGCAATCCGGTCACACCGATGCCTTGTCGGGCTCGCCGCAGTTCGTGAGCAGTGCAGGGTGGCGTCACGATCGCTTCTCGCTGATCGTGCGTCATGTCTCCAACGCCAGGCTGCATGAGCCGAACGGCGGCGAGACGATGTTGCTGGCCGGTTGGCGTTTCTGAAACGACGGCTTCAGCAGCGGCGCCCCTGAAACGCGCGTGTCAGCCGCGCGCTGTCGCCGCGCCGAGGAGACGATCCCAGCACGGCGGCGTGCCGATCGTTTCCTGCAGGAAATCGATGAAGACGTCGACCTTGCGCGGCCGGTATTCGCGACCGGGATAGACGGCATAGATGCCGATCGGCACCAGATTCCAGTCCGGCAGCACTTCACACAGGCGGCCGTCGGCGAGTTCCTCCGCGACCGCGAACGTGGCGCTTTGCAGGATGCCGTGGCCTTGCACCGCGGCGTCCACGAGCGGCATGCCGTAGTTCGACTTCAGGCGGCCGCGCACGGGCACGCGTAGGGGCTCGGCGCCGCGATGGAAAGTCCAGGTCGAAGTCCCGTCGAAGAAGGTGTAGTGCAGGCAATCGTGTTCGACCAGATCGCCCGGCGTCTTCGGCGTGCCGCGACGCTTCAGGTAGTCGGGCGCGGCGACCAGGATGCGTCGCGTGTCGGCGAGGCGCCGCGCGACCAGGCGCGAATCGGTCAGCGCGCCGATGCGGATCGCCAGATCGAAGCCTTCGCCGACCAGGTCGACGAGGCGGTCGTCGAACTGCGCGTCGACCTCGATGCCCGGCCATCGTTGCAGGAAGTCGGTCAGATGCGGCATCACGTACAACCGACCGAAGTTCATCGGCAGCGACACGCGCAGTTCGCCACGCGGATGTGCCGACAGATCGCGCGCGCGCTCGGCGGCGGCGGCGATCTGCGCCAGCGCCGGCGCGATCTCGGCGTAGTAGTGGCGGCCGGGTTCGGTGAGGCTCAGCCGCCGCGTTGAGCGGTGCAGCAGCTGGATGCCCAGCCGGGTTTCCAGTGTCCGCAGCCGGCGCGTGACCGCGCCGGTGGTAATGCCGAGCTGGCGCGCGGCTGCGGTGAAGCTCCCCTGCTTGAGGATGGTCTCGAAAGCTTCCAGTTCTGCGTACAGTCCGCCGAGCATTATTGAATCTCAAGCAATGATCATTTGATTTAATGATCGTATATCTGCGAATGATTCAATAATAGGCTGCGCACCTCACTTTTTGGAGGTTGCTCATGGATGCCTACGAACTCCAGGGCCATACCTTGGACAGCCTGCGCCGGTTGCTGCTGCCCACTCCGTCGCCGGGCCCCGGTGAAGTCGTGGTCCGGGTCGAGGCCGCCTCGGTCAATTACCGGGATTACGCGCTCGCCGCCGGGCTTTATCAGGCGTCGCTGCCGCGGCCGTTCGTGCCCTTGTCGGACGGCGTCGGCCGGATCGAGGCGGTCGGGGAGGGCGTCGAGGATCTTCGTATCGGTGAGCGCGTGGTCGGGCTGTACGCCACCGCCTGGCAGGACGGCCCGTTCCGGTCGGCCTATCACGCAAGCAAGCTCGGCGGTCCGCTCGACGGCTGGCTTGCGCAGTACATCCGCCTGCCGGCGAACGCCGCATTGCGGGCGCCGGAATTCCTGGATGTCGAACAGGTGTCGGTATTGCCAGTGTCCGGCCTGACCGCGTGGACGGCGCTGCGACGGTTGGAACTGCGGCCCGGATCGCATCTGCTGGTGCAAGGCACCGGAAGTGTCTCGCTGATGGCGTTGCAGCTCGCCGTTGCCGAAGGCATCGACGTGATCGCCACCACCAGCGACGAGGCGAAAGCAGCATTGCTGCGCAAGCTCGGCGCGCGCGCCGTCATCGACTACAAGCGCACGCCGGACCTGGCCACGGCCGTGCGCGATCTTACGGATGGCCGCGGTGTCGACGGCATCGTCGATGTCGTCGGGGGCAACGCATTGCTCGCCCTGCTCGATGCGGCGGCCGACAACGCGCACATCGCGATCGTCGGCTTTCTGCAGGGCTTCGAGGTCGCCGGGAACCTGATCGCGCCGATCATGTCGCGTCAGCTCAACGTGCACGGCGTCAGCGTCGGCGGCCGCCACGATCTCGAGGATTTTCTCGCCGCGGTCGAACGACATCACATCGAACCGGTGGTGGGCGCCGTGCATGGATTCGATGACGCCGTTGCGGCGATCGCCTCGATCGGCAGCAACCGTGCGATCGGCAAGCCAGTGATCCGGATGGATTGATCGTCGACGGCGAGCGATGACGCGATGTCTTCGCTATTTCACACATCACGACTTCGTATGAGGAATTTGAATCATGGATTTGCAACTGACAGGACGCACGGCGTTGGTGACGGGTGCCAGTTCCGGCATTGGCGCCGGAGTGGCGCGCGTGCTGGCGGGCGAGGGCGTCCGCCTCGCACTCGCCGCGCGCAACGGCGATGGCCTGCAGGACTTGGCCGATGAACTGCGCGCGGCCGGACATCCCGAGCCCGTTGTGCTGGAGGGCGATCTCACCGATCACGAACAGATCATTCGCGTGGCGGCACAGGCCCACGCGGCGCTCGGTTCGATCCACATCCTGGCCAACTGCGCAGGCGGCTCCCGGCCCACCGACTTCCAAAGCGACGAGACGGTCTGGGAGGAAGCCTTTGCCCTGAACTTCGCCTCGGCGCGCCGCCTGACCCAGCTGCTGCTCCCCGGCATGCTCGCCCACCGCTGGGGGCGTGTGATCAATATCAGCGGTTCGATGGAGCCTCGCCGCCTCAATGCCGCCATCGCCGCCAAAGGTGCCTTGCACCTGTGGTCCAAGGGTTTGTCGTGCGATGTGGCGGCCGAAGGCGTCACGGTCAACTGCATCGCGCCGGGGCGGATCAGGAGCGCGCAGACCCTGGCTCGCCTGCATGTCACCGAAGCCGAGCGCCAGGAATTCATCGCGCGCAACATTCCGGCCGGCGATTTTGGCGATCCCGAAGACGTCGGCCACATGGCCGCCTTCCTGGCTTCGCCCCTGGCCCACTACATCACCGGGGCGGTCATTCCCGTCGACGGCGGCATGCACTACTTCGCCCACTGAGCCGGTGAGTGCGGCGGGACGGCATGAGGCCGTCCGGGTGCCGCCGACCCCCGCCCCTTGAAAAGCCGGGGCGCCCTCCTCATGTCAACGCCATCCCGGCCTCGCCGGGTTTTCCTGTCCGCGAGTTTGGCACTCGTCACATCCGACTGCTAAAATTTGCGTCTGTTTCGCCAATTTATTCTTTTCTTTCAATCATTTGCGAGGGTTGCAATGAATCTCAAGCCGCTCTACGACCGCGTGGTCGTGAAACCCGTTGAAGCCGACGAAGTCACCGCCGGTGGCATCGTCATCCCCGACAACGCCAAGGAAAAGCCGACCAAGGGCGAAGTGATCGCCGTCGGTGAGGGCAAGGCGCTCGACAACGGCAGCGTGCGCGCCCCGAAGGTCAAGGTCGGTGACAAGGTCATCTACGGCCAGTACTCGGGCTCGTCCTACAAGCAGGACGGCGTCGAATACAAGATCGTGCGCGAAGACGACATCCTCGCCATCGTCGGCTGATCGCGCCGCGTCGCTCCCCTATTTCGAATCTAAAAAATCCCCTGGAGTTTTGAACCATGGCTGCCAAAGAAATCCGTTTCGGTGAGGACGCGCGCGCGAAGATGGTGCGCGGCGTCAACGTGCTCGCCAACGCCGTCAAGGCCACCCTCGGCCCGAAGGGCCGCAACGTCGTGCTCGAGAAGAGCTTCGGCGCCCCGACCATCACCAAGGACGGCGTCTCCGTCGCCAAGGAAATCGAACTGGCCGACAAGTTCGAGAACATGGGCGCGCAGATGGTGAAGGAAGTCGCTTCCAAGACCTCCGACAACGCCGGTGACGGCACCACCACCGCCACCGTGCTGGCGCAGGCGCTGATCCGCGAAGGTTCCAAGGCGGTCGCCGCCGGCATGAACCCGATGGACCTCAAGCGCGGCATCGACAAGGCCGTCGTGGCCGCCGTCGAAGAGCTGAAGAAGCTCTCCAAGCCCACCGCCGACGACAAGGCGATTGCCCAGGTCGGCACGATCTCCGCCAACAGCGACGAGTCGATCGGCAACATCATCGCCGACGCGATGAAGAAGGTCGGCAAGGAAGGCGTGATCACCGTTGAGGAAGGCTCGGGCCTGGAAAACGAACTCGACGTCGTCGAGGGCATGCAGTTCGACCGCGGCTACCTGTCCGCCTACTTCGTCAACAACCAGCAGTCGATGTCGGCCGAGCTGGATGACCCGTACATCCTGCTGCACGACAAGAAGATCTCCAACGTGCGCGACCTGCTGCCCGTCCTCGAGGGCGTGGCCAAGGCCGGCAAGCCGCTGCTGATCGTCGCCGAGGAAGTGGAAGGCGAAGCGCTGGCGACGCTGGTGGTCAACACCATCCGCGGCATCGTCAAGGTCTGCGCCGTCAAGGCGCCGGGCTTCGGCGACCGTCGCAAGGCGATGCTGGAAGACATGGCCATCCTCACCGGCGGCACCGTGATCTCCGAGGAAGTCGGCCTCTCGCTTGAGAAGGCGACCATCAAGGATCTCGGTCGCGCCAAGAAGATCCAGGTCAGCAAGGAAAACACCACGATCATCGACGGCGCCGGCGAAACCTCCGGCATCGAAGGCCGCATCAAGCAGATCAAGGCGCAGATCGAGGAAACCTCCTCCGACTACGACCGCGAGAAGCTGCAGGAGCGCGTGGCCAAGCTGGCCGGCGGCGTGGCGGTGATCAAGGTCGGCGCCTCGACCGAAATCGAAATGAAGGAAAAGAAGGCCCGCGTCGAAGACGCCCTGCACGCCACGCGTGCGGCGGTGGAAGAAGGCGTGGTCCCGGGCGGTGGCGTCGCGCTGATCCGCGCGCTGCAGGCCATTGGCCAGCTCAAGGGCGCCAACGAGGACCAGAACCACGGCATCGTCATCGCGCTGCGCGCGATGGAAGCCCCGCTGCGTGAGATCGTCACCAACTGCGGCGAGGAGCCTTCGGTCGTCCTCAACAAGGTCAAGGACGGCAAAGGCAACTTCGGCTACAACGCCGCCAACGGCGAGTACGGCGACATGATCGAGTTCGGCATCCTGGACCCGACCAAGGTCACCCGTTCGGCGCTGCAGAACGCAGCCTCGATCGCCGGCCTGATGATCACCACCGAAGCGATGGTGGCCGAGCTGCCGAAGAAGGACGAGCCGGCGATGCCGGCCGGCGGCGGCATGGGCGGTATGGGCGGCATGGATTTCTAAGCCGCTGCTTCCCGTGAAGCACAAGAAAAGCCCCGCAGCGATGCGGGGCTTTTTTGTTGCCTGTGTCGTTTCCGAATCGGATTATTTGGCCGGGAACGGCAGGGTGACCTCGAACGTGATGCCGTCCTCGTCGTTGCCGGTCTCGCCGCGCTGCGAACTGAAATACAGGCGTCGCCCATCCGGCGACAACGCCAGGCCGGTGACCTCGCTGTCGTCATGCCCGATCAGCCGCATCAACGGCTGCGAGGTACCGTCGTGCAATCGCAGCACGCCGATTTCGAGATTGCCCGAATCCTCGGCCACCAGGATGTCGCCCAGCGGCGAGACGATCAGATTGTCCGGCTCGTCGATCGAATGCTTGCTCTTGTCGCCCACGTTGCCGTCGTAGATCAGCTCCAACGTCGAATGATGCGTGTCGTAGGCCCAGATACGCTGGTTGAACGAGGTGACGAAGTAGACGATGCCGTTGAAGAACCACATGCCTTCGGCCTTGGGGAAATGCTGGCCGGGCGGCGTGGTTCCCGCCGCGCGATAGCTGTCGCGCACGGCTCTCTGCGGCTGATCCGCTTCCAGCGCATCGACCCATTCCACCGGCTGCGGCGGTGTGTCGATGGTGATACGCCCGGCTAGGTTGGGCGCGCTCGGATCGACATCGTCCGCGAACGTCTTGATCCGCAGCACCTGCAGCCGCCCATCGCGCAGCTTGGGACGCACGCCGCGGCCCGGCGGCCAGTCGCGATGTGTGGGAACGAAGCGATAGATGCGTCCGCCACCGCCGGAGCCGGCATCCTCGGTCATGTACAGCACGCGCTGGAACGGGTCGACCGCCACCGCTTCATGCTCGAACAAGCCGAGTGCGGGCAGGCTGCGGCCGTCGGTGTCCGGATAGCGGCCCGGACGATGACCGTTTGCGACATAGGGATCGCATTCCCACACCAGGCCGCTGGCGTGCTCTTCGCAGGACAGCCAGGTGTTCCAGGGCGTCGGGCCGCCGGCGCAGTTGACCGACGTGCCAAGCAGAATCGGATACGCGTCGATTACCGTTCCAAAGCGATCGAAGCGCAGCGCGCCGACGCCGCCCGCGCCATCGTGAAGTTCGGCATTGCTCACATAGACCCAGCCGCCACCGCGCGTGGCGAAGGTGGCGCCGCCGTCGGGCGCGCCGTGCCACGAATAGGTGCTGGCCGCGCTCGGGCGCTGGCTCGAACGCGCCACGACGCGCGCATGGAACCCCTGCGGCAGCATCACGCCATCGGCATTGGGCGGCTGCAGTTCCGAGAATTTCGAGAACGGACTGAAACGGCCGCCGGGCCACGGCCAGTGGCCATGTCCGTGCCCGTGTTCGGGCTTCAAGACGGCCGCGGCGCTGTCGTCGGCGAGGAAGCTGCCGAGACTGATCGCGCCGGCGGTGATGAAAGTCTGGCGCAGGAATTCGCGCCGGCGGAGCATATCGAGGGGAACGGGGGAGTTGGGGGCGGGTGAATTGGAAACAGGTGAATTAGGAACAGAAGGGTTGGGTTGCCGAGACATGAGGTGCTCCGGGCTGCCTGGGGGAAGGCTGACCGTATTCCGCAACCATGACAGTCGGGTGGCAGCGCCCGTACTCGTGAAGCAACGCGGAATACCCGCGCGTCGACGATTGATGATCGATCGTCCAGCGCTTGCCGCATGGCCGCGGCAGCCTGTTTCTGGCTGCTGGCGCCGCCCGCCGCTATAGTGCCCGGCTTCCCATTCGACGCCTTCCATGACGCAGCCGGCACGCAATCCAGACGCCACTTCACGCACGATCGGGCTCGCCGCGGGCGGTACCGGCGGACACCTGTTCCCGGCGGAAGCGCTGGCACGCGAACTGCTCGCACGCGGGCACCAGGTGGTGATCTACACGGAGCGCCGCGGTGCCGCCTACACGAAGGCCCTGGAAGGGCTGCCCTACGTGGTGTTGCCGGCGCGCAGCCTGGCCGGCGGCCTGATCGGCAAGCTCGCCGCCGCGCTGACGATCGCGCGCGCGGCCTGGCAGGCGCGGCGCGACATGAAGCGTCGCGGCGTCGCTTTGGTGGCCGGCTTCGGTGGCTATCCGAGTTTCGCGCCGGCGATGGCGGCGAAGATCCGCGGCCTGCCGCTGCTGCTGCACGAACAGGCGACCCAGCTCAGCATGGCGAACCGGCAGCTGCTGCGCTTCGCCGATGCGCTCGCCATCTCGTTTCCGCGCGTGTCCGGCGCCGATGGCTTCGATGCCGCGAATATCGTCGAGACCGGCAATCCGGTGCGGCGCGACATTCTCGCCGCGCGTGCGCCGTATCCCGCGCTCTCGATGGAAACTCCATTGCATCTGCTGGTCGTCGGCGGCAGCCAGAGCGCGCGCGTCTTCGGCGAAACGGTGCCGCCAGCGCTGTTGGCGTTGCCGGAGCAGATCCGTCGACGCTTGCACGTGTCGCTGCAATACAAAGGCGACGATACCGACATCATCGCCGCGCGATTGCGCGAAACCGGTGTGGAAGCCACGATCCGCCCGTTCTTCGAGGACATGGGCGCGCGCCTGGCGCAGGCGCATCTGGTCATCACGCGCGCGGGCGCGAGTACCGCCGCCGATCTGCTCACGGTCGGGCGTCCGGCGATCTTCGTGCCGATTCCGCAAGGCGGTTCGCGCGAGGAACAGCGCCGCAACGCCGAGACGATGGCCGCGGCCGGCGCCGGCTGGTGCGTGATGGAGCCGGACCTCAGCGTCGAAGCCTTGGCCGCGTTGCTGGCGGAGTTATTCGCCTCCGACACGCAACTCCCGCAAGCGGCCGCGGTGGCCAGCACGATGGCGCGTCCGCAAGCGGCGGCCAATCTGGCCGATCAGGTCGAACGCATGCTGGCTGCGCGAGGTGCGAAATGAGCGAACAGACTTCCGACGTTCTGATCATCGGCGGCGGCCACAACGGCCTCGTCTGCGCCGCCTATCTCGCCGCCGCCGGATTGCGCGTGCGCGTGCTGGAGCGGCGCGGCATCGTCGGCGGTGCCGCGGTCACCGAGGAATTCCATCCCGGATTCCGTAATTCGGTCGCCAGCTACACGGTCAGCCTGCTCAATCCGAAAGTGATTCGCGAGCTGCGCCTGGCCGAACACGGCCTGCGCGTGGTGGAGCGGCCTTACGCGAATTTCCTGCCGCTACCGGACGGGCGCGCGTTCCGCCTCGGCGGGGCCGGCACACAGGCGGAAGTCGCGCGCTGGTCGCGGCGGGACGCGGAACGGTTACCTGCGTACTACGACATGCTCGACCGCATCGTCGTCGTGCTGCGCGAGCTGATGACGCGCACGCCGCCGAACGTGAGTGATCGTTTCGTGCTCGCCGATTGGCTGTCCTCGTATGCGGTGGCGAAGCAGCTCAAGCACCTGGACATGCGCGGCCGCCGCGATCTGCTCGACCTGTTCACCAAGTCGGCCGGAGAGATGCTCGATCAGTGGTTCGAGTCCGAACCGCTGAAGGCGGTGCTTGGCTGGGATTCGGTGGTCGGCAATTTCGCCAGTCCGTACACGCCCGGTTCGGCCTACGTGCTGTTGCATCACGTCTTCGGCGAGGTCAACGGCAAGAGCGGCGTGTGGGGACACGCCATTGGCGGCATGGGCGCGATCACGCAGGCGATGGCGAAAGAATGCGCCGCACGCGGCGTCATCGTCGAAACCGATGCCGATGTGGCGCATGTGCTGATCGAGAACGGCAGTGCAGTCGGCGCGGGGCTGGCGGATGGACGCGAATTCCGCGCCCGCACCGTCGTGTCGAATCTCAATCCGAAGCTGCTTTACACGAAGCTGGTCGAACGCAACGCGCTCGACGAGGATACTGCCGAGCGCATCGCGCGCTATCGCTGCGGATCGGGAACGTTCCGCATGAACGTCGCCTTGTCGGAATTGCCGGATTTCACCGCCGCGCCGGGAACGCAGCTGCAACCGCATCATCAGAGCGGCATCCTGATCGGGCCGTCGCTGCGCTATTTCGAGCAGGCCTACTTCGACGCGAAATCGAAGCAATACAACGCCGGCTGGGCGCGCGCGCCGATCGTCGAGGTGGTGATCTCTTCCACGCTCGACGACACGCTCGCGCCGGCGGGTCAGCACGTCGCCAGCCTGTTCTGCCAGCACGTGAGTCCGGAGTTGTCCGACAGCAGCGAGGTTGACGGCGGCTGGGATGCGCACCGCGACACCGTCGCGCAACTGATGATCGAAACCGTCGACGCCTACGCGCCGAATTTCAAGCGCAGCGTGCTGGGTTACGAAGCGCTCTCGCCGCTGGATCTTGAACGGCGTTTCGGCCTGATCGGCGGCGATATCTTCCACGGATCGCTCGGCCTCGATCAGCTGTTCTCGGCGCGTCCGTTGCTCGGCCAGGGCAATTACCGTGGCGCCTTGCGCAGTCTTTATCTGTGCGGCTCCGGCACACATCCCGGCGGTGGCGTCACCGGCTTGCCGGGTCGCAACGCGGCGCGCGAAATCCTGCGCGATCTCGGACGCAGTCCGCGCCCAAGCTGAATCGTGAAACGTCGGCGCGATGCTTCACATCCTGCAGCCGATGGTCCCGATGAGTGATGTTGGCGTGGAGGCCCCGCGGAGAGCCGTTGTCGCCGATGGGCGCCGCATCCATACGGCGGATGCCACTGTCGTATGTAACGACAGCGGATCGACACCTCTTCGATTGTCGAAATTTTGAGTGATCGACGTGGTCCCGCCGAAGCGGAGCATCGATCGCACCGATCGGGACGGAATCGTTTCCAGAATGCCGCAAGAACCGAGTGCAGCGCACACCGCTGCGCAACGGTGTCTGCGACGCTGGATTCCCGTGCGTGATTTGCGGTTTGTGGCGGTCTTCGGCAGACGTCGAACGAATGCCCGCAAATGGCGAAATGGTGCGGTTTAGAACGATAGAAATCGCATGCATGGTCGATGCGGTTTCCTGAACCCGTCAGTATTTTTTTGCAGTGCAGCGTGCATCGTGGGTAACGTCTCCTTCACGATTCGCTCGCACCCGACGTGGGGGAGGGAGCAAAAGCCCGAAGCGGTCCGCCGCTCCGGGCTTTTTTTTGCCCGCATGCCGTGCCGCGGTGTTTTCGTGCGGAATCGCCGGCGCTGACAGGGAGGGCGAGCGGCGGCATGTCGATGACGAGTGCGCTGTCCTAGCGCGTTATCACGGCCGCGCCTGGCTCGTTGAACTTGATGATCAGCGCATGCTGCCTTGGCGCCGCGGCATCTCGTCACCGCGCGATGCCCACCAACGCCATGCGCCGATCAGCAGGGGCGCCGCTGTCATCGCGAAGAACAACCAGTCCAGCGCGCTTTCGCTCAGCAGCATGCCGACGATGCCGGCAATGCAGATCAATGCGAGCACGAGAACAAGTGCCAGCGTCCGTCGACCGTTCATGCCTGTGCTCCAGCCGATGTCACGGCGCGCGGACGCTTGCGTCTGCGGTTCCACCATAGCCAGGCACCATTGCCGGTGATGAACAGCGTCAGCCAGGTGCATGCCGTCCACAACAGCTTCAGCGCCAAACCACCGTAATCGCCGAAGTGCAGCGGTTGCGAGAACACGATCGCCTTCATGTACAGCGGCAATTCCTTGGCCGCGGCGACGCTGCCGTCGACCGCATCCACCAGCGCCACGCGGAACAGGCGCTCATCCAGGCCGTCGCCGTTGATCAGCACGGTGTAGTGGCGGTCGGTGGAGAAATCGGTGCCCGGAAAGATGATCGAATTGACGTGCCAGCCGCGCGGCGCCGCTGCGAGAGCAGCGCGATAGGCGCCGTCGGTATCGAGCGGCGGATGGCGACGATCAACCGTGCGCGCATCGCTCATGCGGCGCACTTCCGCCAGTTCGGTCTTTGCCCACAGGCCGGTGGCGATGCTGCCGAAGCCAAGCAGGAAGCCGGTGATGGTGACCGCCAGCGCCCAGCCGAGCACGATCGCGCCAATGAAGTTGTGCAGGTCCAACTGCAGCAACCGCGGACCGCGCCCGCGCCGCAACACGCCGAAGACCACGCGCTTGACGTAGGGCGCGTAGACCACCAGGCCCGACAACAGTGACAGCAGCACCAGCAGCGCGATCAGCGCACCGACGAGTTCGCCGATCGGACCGAGGAACCATTGCGCATGCAGTTCCAGCAGGAAGCCGGTCAACGTCTTGTCGGCGTCCAGCGCCTGTCCGTCGGTTGGCTTGGCATCGGCCAGGCGCGTGAAGCGCAGTTTGGCGTTGTCGAACGTGTTCTCGGTGGCCGCCGCGGTCACCAGCAGCAATACGCCGGGATGATCCTTGGGATCGATGCCGAGGCTGAGCACGCGCTCGCCGGGCGAGACGGCGAGGATGTTGTTCACCGACTCGGCCAGTGGTCGATGCGGTGCCGCTTCCAGGCCCTCGGCTGTGGGCACCACGCCCATCGCCGCGTCGATCTCTTCGTGGAAGATCAGCACGGTGCCGGTCAGGCACAACACCAGGAACGGCAGCGTCGCCACCAGGCTGGTCCAGCGATGCAGCCAGAGATTGAGGCGGAACCAGCGGGAACCGTTGCGCGTATCCATGATCACCAGTCGTATTGCACGCCGACGTACCAGCTGCGAGGGCGGATCAGCGTGGCGGAGTCGTAGGGGCTGGGGTCGATGCTGTAGGTGTAGATCTGCAGCGCGGAGCGGTCGTCGAAGAGGTTGTCGACGCCCGCGAAAAGATAGGTCTTGCCGAAGCGATAGCCGCCTTTGGCGTTGACGAGCCAGTAGGCATCGGTGCGGCCCAGCGGGCGGTTCTCGATGTCGGAGTAGTAGGCGTTGGAATGACGCGCGTTGAGGTCGAATTCGCCGCCACCCACGCCGCGCCAGAGCAGGCCGAGGTTGGAGGTGAACGTGGGCGCGTTGGCGAATTCGTTGCCCTCGATGCCCGAGTTCGGATATTCGGTCACCTCGGTTCGCAACAGGCCGATATACGAATAAAGTTCCAGCGATGGCGTCGCCTGCCAGCGCAGCCCGAATTCCGCGCCGTAGTTGCGGGCGCGATCGGCGTTGCGTACTTCGACCGACCACACGCCTGGCCTCGGATCGAGATCGAACGGCAACTGCATGTCGCGGTAGTCGCCATAGAAGACGTTGCCGGTGAGTTGCACGCGGCCGTCGGCCAGTTCGCCGCGAAAGAACAGTTCGTAGTTGACCACGTATTCCGCGTCGTAGCTGTAGTTGCGGAACGTGAACGCCTCGGGTGTGTAGGCCGCCACGACGCCACCACCGCCGGCGTTGTAGCCGCGCGAGACCAGGCCGCCGAATGTCCAGTGCTCATTGGCGCGCCAGCTCAGGCCGAGCTTGGGCAGGAAGGCGTTGTAGGTCTTGTCGATATCGATGTTGACCACTGCGCCGTCGCCGCCGACGCGACGATGGCTTTCGCGCTCGTAGCGCGCGCCCAGGCTCAGTTCCAGATCGTCGCGGAGCGCGATCTGGGTTTCGCCGTAGAGCGCGGCGGTGCGGATCTCATCGCGGAAGCGCTCATTGGTCGGGAAATCGATGATCTCGTACTGGTTGGCTCGGAAGAAGTAGGCGCCGAAGATGCCGCTGGTGCGCGCATCGCCCTTTTCGAGGACCAGTTTCGGTTCCAGCACGTATTCGCGATTGTCGATGGTGGCGATGCCGGTGCCCACCGGCGCGTCGCGCTTCACGTGCAGATCGGTGGCCGAGATCAGGTTGTCCCAGCGCAGGCGATCGCTCAGGCGCCACTGCGTGTCCGCGATCAGCACGTTGCTGCGGTTGTCGAAGACCGGCATGTCCGGCGTGCTCGTGCGGTCCTCGTCGAACGGCCGCGACACAGACTCCAACTGCGGCGCGCGCGATTGCGCATGCTGGAAGGTGAGGAGGGCGCTGAAGTCCGGCAGCGCGTCCGGCTTGAACAGCAGCTTGCCGCGCAGCGTGCGGGTCTCGAATTCGCCGGGATCGGAGGCGCCGGGGATCGGCGTGAAGTCGAGATAGCTGTGCTGGCGCTGCACGTCGCCGGCGATGCGGAAGGCGATCTGATCGCCGGCCAGCGGTCCTGCGATCGCGAACGCGGCCTGGCGCCGATCGCGGTTGCCGGCGAGCAGGCGCACGCTGCCTTCGGGTTCCCAGCTGGGATCGCGGGTCTTGATCGCCAGCGTGCCGGCGATGGCGTTACGGCCCTGCAACAGGCTCTGCGGGCCGCGCAGCAGTTCGATCTGCTGCACGTCCCAGAGCGAATCACCGCCGAACACGATCTCGTTGTAGCTGGCCGGGCGCCCGTCGATGCTCAGGCTCAGGCGCGGGCGCGTGCCGGCGAAGAAGGCGTCCGAGCCGGTGGCCGGCCCCGTTCCGTCCACGCCGCGCACTGCTGGCGCGAGATTGCCGACGCCGGCGCTGGTGACGTTGGCCAGGTTGCCGAGCAACGTGCGGCTGTCGTCCAGGCCGCGCGCCTGCAGCGTCTGGCCGTCCATGACCGTGAGGCTGGTGCCGGTGTCGCGCTGGGAGCGGCCCTGCTTATCGGCGATGACGGTGACCGTGTCGAGCGTGGTCGCCGACGGCGGCGGTGCTTCTTCCGCGGCGACCTGATCGGAGATGAGCACGCCGAGCACCAGGCTCAGCGCAAGCGCGAGGGAAGAGCGAGCCGCGGGCGCGGCAACGGAACGACGGGACGTCGCGAGCATCGGATGGACACCAACAAAAAATTGTTCGTGCCTCGACCGCGCATCCGGGAGGATGCGTAAGCTGGCGATGCGGCAGGGCCGGCGTGCTGGCGACGGAAAGAGGAGTTCGGAGCAGCGGCGAGCCGGCTCCGCCACGGCATGTTAATACGGTACCCAGGGGTTTCCAAGCGATCCCGGCGGCTCGCGGCGATGCCACAATCGCGGGGTGAACGAACATAGCCTCCCCGCATCGCTGGATGCCCTGGTGCAGCGTGCCGTCGCGCCGCTGGTGGATGTTGGCAAGGATGCCGTGCTCGCGGACAAGCTGCGGCGCGTGGTCATCGCCAGCGACTTCGCGGCTGGCGTGTTGGCGAAACGGCCCGAATTGCTCGCACGCCTGGCCTCTGATGACGGCGAAGAGGCATCGCCGCCCCCGGTGCTCGACGCCGACAACCGCGGCGACTGGCCCGCGCTGTTGCGGCGCTATCGCCAGAACGAATCGGTGCGGCTGATCTGGCGTGACGTGCTCGGCCACGACACGGTCGAGGCCACGCTCGCCAGCAGCACGCGTCTGGCGGAAGCCTGCCTGCAGGCGGCACTCGCCGCGATCGAGCAGGAATTCGCGCAACGTCATGGCCATGTGCGCGGGAGCGACGGCCGTGTGCAGCGGTTGGTCGTGTTCGGGCTCGGCAAGCTCGGCGGCGGCGAATTGAACTTCAGTTCCGACATCGATCTGGTCTACGCATACGCCGAGGAAGGGGAGAGCGATGGAGCGCGTCCGCTCGCGGCGGAAGCGTATTTCGCCCGCGTCGGCCAGCAGCTGGCGAAGCTGCTCGACGAGAAGACCGCCGATGGTTTCTGTCATCGCGTCGATCTGCGTCTGCGGCCGTTCGGCAATGCCGGGCGCGTGGCGTTGTCGTTCGCCGCGATGGAGCAGTATTTCCAGCGCGAAGGCCGTGACTGGGAGCGTTATGCCTGGCAGAAGGCGCGGCCGGTGGCGGGCGATCTCGAGGCTGGAGAGTCGTTCCTTGAAACGCTGCGGCCGTTCGTCTATCGCCGCTATCTCGATTTCGGCGCGCTCGACGGCCTGCGTGCGATGAAGGCGGCGATCGCGGCGGAAGTGGCGCGCAAGGAACTGGAAGACGACATCAAGCGTGGGTCCGGCGGCATTCGCGAGGTCGAATTCTTCGCACAGGCACTACAGCTCATCCACGGAGGTCGCGATGCGGCCCTGCGCGAGCGTCGGCTGCTGCCGGCCTTGCGCGCGCTGCGGGATGCGCATCAGGTCTCGACGGATACCCACGATGCCCTGTCCGAGGACTACATCTATTTGCGTCGCCTCGAAAATCGCCTGCAGATGTTGCGGGATGCGCAAATGCATACGCTGCCCGATGACGATCTCGATCGGATGCGGATCGCGAACGGGCTTGGCTATCCGGACTGGAAAGCGCTGCGTGCGGCACTGGATGCGCGGCGCGCGCGAGTGGCGGCCGAGTTCGAGGCGCTGCTGGCACCGCAGCGCCGGCAAGCGGCTGGCGATGCGGCGACCGACAGCGATCTTGCGGGCTATTGGCTCGCACTCCCCGAAGGTGGCGATGCACAGGCGCTAACTGCCGTGGGTTATGCAGAAACTGACGCCGCCGACGCGATGCTGCGCGACTTCGCGCGCACATCGGGCGTGCGTGAGCTGTCCGACGTCGCCCGCGCGCGGCTGGATCGCGTGCTGCCGCAATTGGTCAAAGCCGCGGGCGCCGCGAACGATCCGGGCCTGGCACTGCAACGCCTGCTCGCGTTGCTGCACAACATCCTTCGTCGTGCGAGCTATCTGGCGCTGCTCGACGAGCAGCCTGCGGCGCTGGCACGCCTGGTGGATGCGGTGATTCGCAGCGCGCTTCTCGCGGAGCGACTCGCGACGCTGCCGCTGTTGCTGGACGAACTGCTCGACGCACGCGTGGCCGGCCCATTGCCGGAGCGCGACGACCTCGCACGCGCGTGCGAGGCGGCCTTGCAGCACGACGACACCGAAACCGCGTTGATGACGCTCAACGAAACCCGTCAGGCGCTCAGCTTTCGCATCGCGCTGGCGACCTTGGACGGACGCCAGCGTGCGCAGGACAGCGCGCGCCAGCTGGCATGGCTGGCCGACGCGGTGCTCGGTGTCGTGCTTGCGCTCTCACGACGCGAACTGCACGCCGCGCATGGGGATATTCCCGGCGCCCGCTTCGCCATCGTCGGTTACGGCAGCCTCGGCGGCGAGGAGCTGGGTTTCGGCTCCGATCTCGACCTCGTCTTCCTCTACGACGCTGCGGCCGATGCGCATTCCGACGGCGCGCGTTCGCTGGACGCCCCGCGCTGGTTCGCGCGTTTGGCGCAGAAGATCGTCGCCATGCTCGGTACGGTGACCGCGGCCGGACGCCTTTACGACATCGATGTTCGCCTGCGTCCGGATGGTGGGAAAGGCCTGCTGGTGTCGAGTCTGGCCAGTTATTCGGATTACCAGCGCAACCGCGCCTGGACCTGGGAGCATCAGGCGCTCGTGCGTGCCCGCGCCGTCGCCGGCGATGCCGGCCTGCGCGAGGATTTCGAGCGCATCCGCAGCGAAACGCTGGGGCGTGATCGCGATGCCGACAAGTTGCGCGAGGATGTGATCAGCATGCGCCGGAAGATGCGCGCGGAGCTGGATCGCAGCAATGCCGCCGGTTTCGATCTCAAGCAGGGCAAGGGCGGGCTCGTCGATCTGGAATTTCTGGTGCAGTATCTTGTATTGCGCGATGCCGCTGGATTGCCGGCGCTGCTGGCGCCGCGTGATACGCCGGGGTTGATCCTCGCGGCGCATGCCGCGGGTACCCTCGACGATGCAACGCTCGAAGCGCTGCTCTCCGCGCATGCGGCGATGCTGGCGGCGGGATTGGAGTGCACGCTGGATCGCCGCCGCCGCTTCGTGAGCGGAGGCGAGGCGATCGATGTCGCACGCGCGAGCGTCGATGCCGCCGCGCGCAAGGCACAACTTGAATTCTAGGGATTGAATCAGGGCGCAAAGCTCGTCATTCCCGCTTCGCGGGATGACGGCCCATGGGCCCGGGGAATCGTTCTACCGCGCCAGCACGCCGATGATGTCGAGTGCCATCCTGCGCTTCATCATCGGCATCAGGCGCAGCTGCGTCAGCATCCGGCTTTCGTATTCGTCGCGGGCGTAGTCGTCGACGATCACGGACGCCGGCTCCGTCACCTCGCTGCAGCTGGGGCCGCGTCCGGTCGCCAGCCATTCGAAGTTGGTGCTGGTGAGCAGCGCGATCTGGATCAGATGATCCACGCTCGGCGTGGTGCCCTCCGGATTCTCCCACTGCGTGACCGCACTGCGCTTCACGCCGATACGTCTCGCCAGTTCAGCTTGCGAAAGACGTACCAGCGATCGCGCCTTCCTGACGCGAACGGACAAGGTACTCATCTGCGTTCTCTCCCGGTGGCGGCTGTCTGCGGCGCGCTCCCCGCGCCTTAACAGACAGCGATTCTTGCTCGCGATTGTTTCGTTTTGCTTGCCCTGGCCGGTCTCCCCATCGACCAAGGCCATCAACAACACTAACGGAAAGCAGAGCTTACACCTGACATCGGAAGCAGACCCCTTCTCTGAGCGGGGAGGTTATGCGAGAAAGAAACCGCTTTTCAGGGCATCCGTCTCGGCGGCGCGATGCCGCCGTCACGAGTGCGTCGGGTCCGCGAGGGGAGGGCGAAGGCCCGGTGCGGGTTCCGGAGGCGTTGGCGGAAAAAGAAAGGTGAGGCCGGTCACGGTTCGCCTCGGGCGAACGGACATCGGCCCGGGGAACGCTTTCTCGACCGCCCGCTGGTGAATCGGATGGACGACGGGAATGATCAAGATCTGGCTGTTCGGATCCCTGACGGTGGCGGCTGGCGACGACGAACGCCAGCAGCTCGCCGTGGCCGGCCGCAGCGCGAGCCTGCTGGCCTATCTGGCGCTTGGCCGCGGCTGCTACTTCAGCCGTTCGGACTTGCTCGGCAGCCTGTGGCCTGAACGCACCGGCGCGAGCACGCCGGGATCATTCAACACGGCGCTCTGGCGCCTGCGCAGGCTGATCGAGCCGCCACCGCACAAGCACGGGGATGTGATCGTCTGCGATCGCAGAGGTGCGATCGGTCTGAACGGATCGGCGCAGCTGTGGCTGGATGTGGAGGAATTCCAGCACGCCATTGCGCCAGGACTCTCCAAGCCGCCGGAGCGGTTGACCGACGAGGACATCGCGGGGCTCGAACACGGCGTGGCGCTGTACAAGTCCGACATCCTGATGGACATGACCGACGACTGGGCGCTGCGTGAGCGCGAGAAATACCGGCGCGATTATCTGAATGCGCTGGGACGGCTTATCCAGATCGCGACGATCCGCCGGCAGTACGCCGAGGGCATCCGGCATGCGCAGGCGATCCTCGATCACGATGCGTTGCGCGAGGACGTGCATCGGGAGTTGATGCAGTTGTTCGTGCTCAATGGGCAGCGTGCGCAGGCGTTGCGGCAGTTCGAGCATTGTCGTGAGTTGCTACGGCGGGAGTTGGCGATTCAGCCGATGCGGGAGACGATGGGGCTGTATCAGAAGATTGCGGATAGTGCGATTGGGGGTTCTGTTGAGTCCGGGGTTTCTATGCCTATGTCCGTGCCTGGGGTTGGGGCTGGGGAAAGTGCGGCGCGGCAGATGATTGATTCGGCGCGGGGGTATCTTGCGCATGCGGATGAGCAGTTGCAGTTGAGTTTGCGGTTTTTGGGTTAGGTTGTTTTTTACTCTGGAAGAAAAGGCGTTTCGTCCGCTGTCGCGGCCGAGTTCATTTCTTTTGATAAGCGTCAAAAGAAACGAACCAAAGAAAAACGCTTTTCCCGACGAAGCAGCCCCAGAACATCATTGCTATCAGGATTTTTCGACTCGCCATCCATGGCTCGGTCGAAAAACGGCGCACATCCCTGTGCGCCGCCCTCCGGGTCTCCGGGGGCTAAGAGCGCTCAGGCATCTTTAGAAGCGAAAAGCGAAGCAAAGCCGAGCAAATCTTTTGCTCTTGGCTGCTAAAGCGTGCAAGCCGATACGCCTCTAGACCCGAAGGGCGGCGGGCAGGACGCCCGCCGTTTTCCGACCGAGCCATGGATGGCGAGTCGGAAAATCCTGGGGCTCAACCCGCCATGGGATTGCCGTGTCGAGAAAAGCGTTTTTCTTTGGTTCGTTTCTTTTGACGCTTATCAAAAGAAATGAACTCGCCCCAAAGGGGCGAAACGCCTTTGCTTATAAGAGACAACGATCCCAAAACCAAAAGACATCACACCGACATCACCAGAAACCTCTCTCTCGTGATTCCCCCGTGATCCCACGGTGATCCCCCCGTGATGCCGCAAGAGCAGTCTCGGCCCATGTCGAATCGACGGACTCCGCCGCCATGGCACTGCTCGAGGACCGCACCGCAGCCTTCATCGTCCGGGTCTGGTGCGAGCGCGGTGATGCCGACAGCGCGTCGTGCGAGTGGCGCGGCTCGGTCGAGCACGTGCAGTCGGGGCAGCGCGTGTTCTTCCGCCATCTGGAAGCAGTGCTCGAATTCATGAAGCCGCATCTGCACGACATCGGCATCGACGCCCAGCAACGTTTCTGGGAGTGCATCTCTTCGGTCATCGAAACGGATGCCGAGGCGAGTGATGCCGTCGAGTTCGCGGTTCCGTCGCCGCTTTCGTCCAATTCCTCTGCCAACAGCGCCCGCAAGCGCCGCTAGGAGACCGTCATGGCCCTCATTCGTGCCAACCGAGCTTCGATCGATGATCGTTTCAGCGTGCTCGGTTTCACCGTCCGCACCGAGTCGCCCTTGTTCGAGATCGGGCTGGCCACCGAACCGGAACTGTTGTCCTCGGAGAATCGTGCGCGACGCAATGCCCGCAACTTCTACACCACGCGCCTGCTCAGTGCGGGCGGCAGTCGCAGGGGAGAGGCGGTGTATCTGGTGCCGCCGAGTGTGGTGGCGCGCTTCGTCGGTCAGCCGCGTCTGTATTTCGGCCTGGCGACATACCAGGAAGGCGACCGCAGCCGTCCGGTGGCGGTGAGGGTGCCCGATCGCGGCAATATGTACGTCAATCTCTCGGGGCTCACCGAGCGCGGTTTGCGCCGCACCACGCGACTTGATCGCGGCAATGGTTACGGCGGCGGCAATGGTGACAGCCTGGCATGGGGCGGAGACACGCTGGTTACGAACGGCGGCACGAGTGCCGCGCCCGCGATCAACGGCAATGGCGCCGCGGCGGCGCGGCCTGTCAACGGCGGGAATGGTGCGACGCAAACACAGGCTCCTTACAGCGACGGTTATTCCGACGAGTTGTGGAATGAGGAAGCTCATGACGCACCCGCACCCACGGCCGCTGCGCCGGCGGCGCCAGCGCCGGTCAATGGCGGCGCTTCCGCGACACCCGTCGCCGCGCAGTCCTATCGCAATGGCTATGGACGTGCGCTGTCGACGCCCGCGCCGCGCGGGCGTCGCGCGCCGCACGCGAGGCCGCTGCTGGTGTCCTCGTACTACCGGCCGACCAACTGGTTCGATGCATTGACCACCCAGATCGGCTTCTTCGTCGAGAGCGCGAAGTGGTACCTCGGCGTTGACGACACCACGGTGCCTCCGCATTCGGCAATCTGCCAGGTGCGCACCGTCGATGGCACCGAGGAAGGGGGGCTCGGCGGCACCGCGTTCTTCATCGCACCGCGCCTGCTGCTGACGGCAGCGCACGTGGTCTACAACAAGGACGAGCTGATCATCGTGCCTGGCAAGAACAGTGGCGGCATCAGCTCCACCACCGAACCCTTCGGCCGTTTCCGTGTCACATCGGCCGACATCCAGATGCATCCGTCCTATGGCAGCAACCACGATTTCGATCTGGCGCTGATCCGCGTCCCCGAGGCGTATGCCGCGCCGGCCGGGCGCTACTTCGATCTGCTCGAGGAACTCGCGCAATCGCGTCCGGAAGGCGTGGTGGTGACCGGTTACGCCGCGCGCTGGACCGCCAACGACGCGATCGAGCAGTACGTCAACGACACCATCGATCCGAACAAGCAGCACATGATGGGCGGCTATATCCGCGAGTTGCCCAGCGACGATACCTTCACCTACGACCTGCAGACGCTGGGCGGCACCAGCGGGTCGCCGGTGTACTGGATCGAGCAGGGCGCGAGCCCGCGTGCGCACATGGTGGGCGTGCACGTCGACGAGTTCGACGCCACCACCAATCTCGGCTGCCGGCTCACACCGGCCAAGATCACCTGGATTCGCCAGGTGGCGGCGGGCTGGAGCCAGACGCTGACGTTCTCGCTGAGCGTCGCGCGCGGCCTCGAGGAGACGGCCGGCACCGATGGTGTCGATCCGGACACGATGGGCATCACCGCCGACGAACCCGTCGAGGCCTTCGATCCGTCAGCCGACGAAGCGGCAGACGATCCCACCTTCTCGACGCCGCAAGGGTTGCAGTCGCGTTCGCGTGGCCGTGTTCGTGCGCTTGATGCGCCGGCGCCGGATTATCCGGGCGCCAGCCGCTTCGTGTCCGCGCACAGTGGCAACTTCTCTCGCGGCCGGCGTCGCGATCGCGTGCTCGATCGCATCGCCATCCACATCACCGCCGGTGGTCCGAACATCAACGGCACGATCAGCTGGTTCCAGAACCCAAGTGCCCGCGTCAGTTCGCACTACATCGTCGGTCGCGACGGTGAAGTGGTGCAGATGGTGCGCGACGCCGACACGGCCTGGCACGCCAGTTCGGCCAATTCGCGCAGCATCGGCATCGAGCACAACGCCAACAAGCCCTCGCGCCACAACCCGCGCGATCTGCCGCCGACCGAGGCGCAGTACCAGGCCTCGGCGCGACTGGTGGCCTGGCTGTGCCAGCAGCACGGCATTCCGGCCGACCGCGAGCACATCCTCGGCCATATCGAGATCTCTCCGCGCGACAACCACGAGTGCCCGACCTCGTACTGGGATTGGGACTACTACATGGGCTGCGTGCAGCAGGAAGTCGCCGCGCTCGCCGGCGCGGCGCCCGCGCAAGGCCTGTCGGTGCGCCGTCCACGCACGCAGGCGCGCAGCCTGGGCGCGCCCGCGCGCCGCGCCTATGCGCACGCGCAGGAGATCATCACCCCGTATTACGACCCGAGCAATCCGTCGACCGCGCTGCAGTGCACACAAGATGCCTTCAGTCTGGCGAAGGAGGAGTGGTTCGTCGGTGTCTCCAGCACGAGCAGCTTCCCGCACGCGGCGATCTGCCAGCTCAACATGGCCGCGCCCGACGGTGCGCAGTACAGCGGCACCGGCTTCTACATCGGCCCCAACCGCATCCTCACCTGCGCGCACAACCTGAGCGGGATGAGCACCTGCGACATCATTCCCGGCCGCAACGGTCGCGACGACAAACCCTTCGGCGAATGCACGGTCAATGCCTCGTCCTGGCGCGTGGCGCCGCGCTACAGCGGCGATGGAGATTGGGACAACGATCTGGCCGTGATCGACGGCGTCCCGATCGCCGCGCCGGGTGGCCAATACTTCCAGTTCCTCAATGCCACGCCCTCGACGCAACTGCCGGTTGCGATCTGCGGCTATTCGGCGCAATCGCACGCGGTGCCGGGACTGACCGACGCCATCGACGGCGACAAGCAACACCTGCACGGCGGCTACGTCAGCGCGGCACCGACACCCGACACGATCGACTATCCGATCCTGTCGCTGGCCGGCGCCAGCGGATCGCCGGTGTATACGCTTACCGGCTCGGGCGGCAGCCTGCAGGCGAAGATCTGCGGCGTGCACGTCAGCGGGCAGCCGGCGGCGCAAGGGTTGAATCGCGGCTGCTTCATCACGCCGACGAAGATCGACTGGATCGAAGGCCGAGCCGCCACTTTCGCGCTCAGTGCCAATCAACGCCGCAACCTGCCGGTGTCACGACTGGTCGCGCGGCGCGTCGCAACGGCACCGCGCAGCCTGGGTGTGACCTCGCGCGCGATGATCATCGGCGCGGAGGATGTCGAACAGGCGCAGCGCTACGCGCCGCAATGGGCCGATCTGTTCAACTGGACAGCGCCTGGGTCCGTCGACAGCGCCGTCAGTGCCCGTGGTATGCGCATCCAGCGCATCCAGGACGCGCTGGGCGAGCTCAATCTCGATCGTTACGAGGTGCGCTGCGACCAACTGCCCTCCGGCTGGAGCGCCGCCGACATCGTCAGGCAGATGCGTCTGGACCTGAATTCATTCGTCAATACCGACTACAGCGAGTTCATTCCCTACGACTCGGGCGTGGACGATGTCACCTGGAGTTCCGCATCGCCAGTCGGCGCGGTGTTCAAGATCGACATCGCCGGTCCCGACAATGCCTCGGTGGTCGGCAGTCTGGTCGAGGACAACCGCTGGCGCTTCACCACGGTCAACGCGCCGTGGTCGGGTGAACATCCGGTCAGCGGCCATCGCGAATTCGGCGTGCGCGACGAAGGCGGCGCGTCGGTCTTCTATACGCGCGGCGCCGATCGCTGGACCGGCGGGCCGGGATCGTCGGTGGGCTTCTTCGCCGCGGATCGTCTGTGGAGGAGCTTGCAGGCCAAGCTGGCCGAATGGATCAACAACAACGGTGGCTCGGCCACCGTGCTCGAACCTTTCAGCGAGCGCTTCCATCCGGAAGTGGTGCGCATCCTGTACGGCAATGGCCAGTCCGTGTCGCCTCAGTCGCTGGGCGTGAACGGGTACAGCGGCAGGCGTATGACGCCGGGGCAATCGACTCCATCGCGTCCACTCGGGGTAACCGGACAAAGCGGCGGCCACATGTCGCAGGCGCAGTCCGTGCGGACCCGCGCGTTCTCGGCCGTGTCCAGCGAGGTGCTTCCGGATTATCCGGCGACCCTGATTCCGCAGCCGGACAAGAACACCAGCTGGGCGGCATCGATGGCGATGCTGTTCTCGTACCGGCAGCCGAAGGGCGCCACGCTTCCGGAGGCGATGTCGCCGCAGGCGCTGGCACGCGAGATCTCGACGCTGCTGTCTCCTGGCAGCGCCGACAACCGCTACAGCCAGACCTTGCTGGATGCGATCGGCACGCGCTACGGATTCGTCACGGTGCCGGCGCCGGCCGACGGCGGCGGCTATCTCGCGCCGCGGCAGTGGGCCGACTGGCTCACCGCGCACGGGCCGCTCTGGACGATGGTGCTCGGCGAACCACATTCGGTGGTGGTGGCCGGCATCCGCGGCGATCTCAACGATCCGGCGGCGGCGCAACTGCACATCCTCAATCCCTGGGACATCAACGTCGCATTCGACAATGATCTTGTCGCCTTCAACGTGCCCAACAACGGGTGCGACAACTGGGTGACATTCGACGAATTCGCGACTGACTTCTCCGAGATCGCCGGGCCCGGCAACGGCAACTGGCGCGTCATGCAGCTGCCGGCGCAGACGGCGATCGCGCAGTCGCTCGGCCGCCGCGGCGCGGCGGTGCGCGGGACGCGCGCGCTCGATGCCGAACCGGATGATCCCGAGCAGTTCCGCCTGCCGCCACCGCCGGCACCGGTGGTGCGCGAGTTGAGCGCGGCGCGCACGCGCGCGTTCGACGGCGGCGCCACGGTGGAGATCGCCTCGGCGATCATCGGCGCGGTGATGGAGCGCGTCGTCAACAACGACGGCGACGTGCATTGGGAGCTCGACCAGCTGCGCGGCTACAAGCATCCCAACGATGTCGCGCCGAGCCCGATGCCGCCGGCACAGGACGGCCAGCCCATTCGCTTCACCGACTGGCCGATGGTCGAGGTGGGATTCCTGGTCACCGACGAGATCAGTGCCGGATTCGAGATCAACTGGCAGTACAACGGCAAGTCGGTCGGCAACGTGATGATCAGCAACATCGCCACCAACGACGCGGTCGGCTGGGGCCTGTCGGTGAAGGCCAAGATCATGGACGACAACATCGTCTATCCGCGCGACAACCCGACCTTCGCAGCGTTGCGGGTGCGCTTCGAATTCCGCTTCACCCATGCGGTGAAGGGCGACAAGATCGCGATCCGCGACTTCCACCTGTTCGGCGATGGCACCTACAGCGACGACGGCCGTTGGGAGCAGACCTGACGAGACCGAACCTGATGAGTGGACCTGACTCCAGCCGGATCTGACGGACAGACGCCATGGCCAACCTGCCACGCTCACGCAGCGCCATCTTCCCCCCGCGCAACGGGCACACGCCCTCGCGCGCGCTGGCGGAAGGCGATGCGGCGCCCGCCGCCGCCGCGCCGGTGACGAACACCAAGCCGCAGGCGACCGAAACCATCGCGCGCCGCGCCGGCGCGATGGTCAACGAGATCGACTTCACCGGCTTCGTCGCGCAACTGGTGCACGGCACCTTCGACGCGATCGTCGATGCCTCGATCCGGCAGATGGAGAGCTACTCCAGCATGGTGGCGGCGGTGGCGAAGACGGTGGATCAGTTCACCGAGGAAAACGTCACCCCGAACCAGGCCCGCGATTGGCTGGCGACGCGCTATCCCGGCGATCTGCAACTGCTGTTGCCGGATGGCGCCGAGCGCACCGAGCCGGAACTGGCACCGCGCAAGGAAGGCCTGGCGCCGTCGTGGTTGAGCGACTACGGCGTGGAGGAAGGCGAGGAACTGAGCACCGAGCTGCTCGAACAGACCGTGCTGCCGCAGGTGCGGCTGAAGGTCGGCGGCGAGCGCCAGCAATTGCTCGCGGCGATGGTGCTGCTGGGCATGCAGCGCGTGGTCGTGCGCGATGGCAGCATCACCAGCAAGGTGATGTTCCGCGCCGCCGCCACCGATGCGGCCAAGGTCAACTACGCCACCAGCAGTGATCCGCAGCAGGTCAACAACTGGGGCGAGCGCGGCGCGATGAGCTACGCGGGCCAGAGTTCGACCATGGTGTCGACCGTCGCCGTCAACGCCCAGAACGAATCCAATGTCCGCGCCGACCTGTTCGGCGAGGTCAAGCTCAACTTCGTCAGCGAGACGCTGCCACTGGATCGCCTGGCGGACGCGGCGAAGATCGCGCTCGTGCAGCGACAGGCGCCCGCCATGCGCGCCGTCGCACCCGCGACGCCGCCCGCTCCCGGAACGCTGGCGCCGACACCCGCGCCGACGCCGGGTGAAGGAGGTGCGTGATGCTGCGTGAACTCTCGCAACTGCTGAACGAACTGCACGACGGCCTGCTGGCGGTGGAGACGCGTGGCGGCGTGCAGCTCTCCGATGTCGAGATGACGCTGCCGCTGGAACTGCGTCCCGTGCTGCGGGATGGCGGCTGCCGGCTGCTGGCCGATGTGCCCCGCAGCCGTGACATCAATGATTGGTTCGCGTCGCCTTCAAAATTGCGGATCGGCTGGAGCAGCGATAACGCGGGCGGAGACCGTCCATGAGCGCGCAGATGCCTTCGCTGCTGCAAGACGCCGGCGTGCCCTTCGACCTGTTCATCCAGGCCCTGACCGAGCAGCTCGACAAGGCGCAGGCCGCGATGGCGATCAAGGCGCGCGTCGGCAAGCTGCCGCTGACCTTCGCGGTGAAGGACGTCTCGCTCGACATCCGCGCCTTCGTGCAGCTGATCGAGGACGACGTCTACCTGCGTCCGGCTGGCCCCGGTGAAACCGAGGCCAGCACGATCAAGCTGGCATTGACCACGATCACCAAGCCGATGATCGAGGAGAACGCGGTCAACTACCAGGCGGAGGATCCGAAGTTCAGCCTGCGCGAAGCGCTCGGCGATCAGATTTCAGACGACGATCAGCGCCGTCTGGAGCGCATCGGCGTGCGCACCGTCGATCAGCTCAACGAATTGAAGAACACCGCGGGTGCCGACGTGATTGCGCGGCTGTCGCGCATGCCGGTCAACCGCTTGCAGCAGGCCTTGATGAAAGCCGCGGCGCCGCGCGTGACCCGTGTCGAGCGCAATGGTGGCGATGTGCCGCAGCGCGTGCATCTGAACGCGCCGGGTCTTCGCATTGGCCGGCTGCCGTTGATTCGCGCGGCGGGGCAGGCCGTGCCCGTGGTCGCGGCCGAGGACGGACAGATCGTGCTGGCGCCGCTGGCGATGCAGCTCGGTTGCGAGGCCGAAGTCGATTTCGGCGATGGCGAGGTCGCGCACGTGGAATTGAGCGAAGGCCAGATCGGCCGGTGGAACGCGTCCTCGACGCGCGCCGCGCAACCAGGAGGCACGCCATGAACGCGCGTTCCTTCGCCGCCCGCGTGCCGCGCCGCCTGCTGCTGACGTTGAAGCTGGGCGAAGTGCCCGAGCATCTGCCCGGCCTGCGTGCCGTGCACGGCTACGGGACGCCCTTGGCCGAATACGTCGATCGCGGCGTGATCGACCGGTTGCTGCGTCATCACGGCGGAGCCTTCCGCGCCGCGCGCCTGCACAGTGCGCGCAAGCGTCGAGTACAAAGCAAAGCGATAGGCGCGCGCCGCTTCGACGATGTCGAACAGATCAGCGGCGTCGCGCGGGTGTTGCGCATCGAAGTCCGGGATTTCGAGGCATACGAAAACGAAGGGATGCCCGCCCTGCTGCAGGCGCTGGCGGAGTTGCCGATGGTCGAGCGCGTGAGTGCCGACTATCTGTCTCGTGTGCCGCTGGACCGGCGCGAGCGGCCGACATCGCACGAAGTTCCGGCGCAGTCATGGGCGCGCGATGCGATCCGCCTGCCGCAGGCGCTGCAACTGGAAGGCGGAGATCCCGCGATCGTGATCGGCCTCGCCGACACTGGCGCGGCGCTGGAGCATGCCGAACTGACCGGCCGCATCCGCGCCGGCTTCGACAGCGTCGATCTCGATCCGGAAGCGGTCGGCGGTCTCACGCTCGTGGGCGACTTCCGCCATCGCGGCGAACGTCCGCAGGACGAAGTCGGTCACGGCAGCGGCTGTGCCGGCATCCTGGTGGCGCGGGGGCGCGACATTCCTTCCGGCGGCGCCGGTGCTTGCGGCCTGACCCCGGTGCGTGTTCTCGGCGCCGCGCTCGGTCCCAACGACAAGCGCGTCGGCATCGGTGCCCTCGACAACATCGATGCCGGCATGAAGCGATTGATCGACCTCGACGTGAAGGTGATCAACATGAGCTTCGGCACGCCGGAATCGGCCCTGCTCGCCGATGCGCCGCGGCCGCACGAGGAGATCGTGCGCTACGCGCTGGCGCGCGGCGTGATCCTGGTGGCGGCGAGCGGGAATTCCGGGCTGGAAGAAAAGTTCTACCCGGCCGCGCACGAGGACGTGATCGCGGTCGGTGCGGTCGACGAACAGCTGCACCCGACCGGTTTCAGCACGCGTGGCGATCACGTTGCGCTGTGCGCGCCGGGCCGGGACATTCGTACCTGCGCGCTCGACGGCTACCAGAGTGCCACGGGCACCAGCTTCGCCGCACCGTTCGTCAGCGCGGCCTGCGCATTGCTGGCCTCACGTGCCGCGCGCCGGGCCTGGCCGATCGACAGCGCGCTGGCGCGGCAGCTGCTGATCGACAGCACGCGCCCCTTCGCGAACGCCGGCGTGACCGGTTGCGGTCGCGGCGTGCTCGACGCGGCCGCGGCGCTGCGGGCGCTGGACGCGCACATCGATGCGCAGATCCGTGCCGAGGGCGAAGACGATGTTGTTTCCGACGATGTTCCACCCGCGCTCGCTGCGGCATGACGCACGAACGTGAGCCAACACAGCTGCCGAGGAGATTCCGATGGCGAAGAAGAAGAGTTTCACCAAGCCCAGAAAAAAGGCGGGCGCCGCGGCAGCTGCACATATTGCCGCGGGCTCTGCGAAGAGTAAGTCGGCGCCAGTCGCCGCTGCATCCGCCACCGACACCACTTCCAAGAGAGCAAATGCCATGTACCAGATCACCCGCATCCTTTCGATCGACCTGGGCGAGCGCGAGTTCAAGAAGCGACAGGAACTGCGCGCCCGTCGCCAGGTGCTGGAAACCATCGCCGGTACCGCTGCCACCAGCGGGGGACTCACGCCGAGCCAGATGGATGAACTTGAGAAGATCAAGAAACTCCTGTCGAGCGATACGGTGATCGATCCGCTCTATCGCGTGGTCGCGGCGACGCAGCAGAAGAAGAGCTGGGAAGACCTGGAGAAGAACCGCGAGAACATCCACGAGTACGGCCTGGTGGGAACGCAGCGCCAGGTCGCCGAGGCCGATCTCAAGGCAGACGAGCAGGAGATCCTCAGCATTTGCGGCATCCTGCAGATCGAAGGCTATACCGATGCGAGTACCAAGGGCTTCATCCAGCGCGTCAGTGTGGCGCAGGGCGAATATCGCGAGAACAAGGCGTTGTTCGATGCCGCGTTCGCGATGCTCTCGCACAACTATCCGGTCAAGCTCGGCTCGCAGATCCAGGCCAAGCTGATCGATCCCAGCATCGTCGGGTGCCTGACGGACGAAGACGATCCGGAAGAGCGCCGCAAGAATCCTTCCGAATACAACGATCCTGATCCGGGCGATACCGTCTACGCGCTGAGCATGCGCAACATCGCGGCGACCGTGCGCAGGCTGGCCGCAGATGGCGTCACCGCCAACGATTCCTGGCTCGCCAGCCGCGTCCAGAATGTCTACGACATGCAGACGGGTGTCGTGGCCGGCGCGCCGCCGTCGGCGCTGGAGATCATCCTGCCCGACCTGGACGAATCCACCGACATCGAAATCATCCGCGAGAACCTCAACGCGGTGCAGGCGATCTACTTCGCCTACATGCTGGAGGAGATGCGGCTGCCGCAGGTGGTGGAGCGCATTGTCGAGCTGTTCCGTGGAGGCTTGCTGCCGCTCGGTCGCGGCAAGGCCGGCGACTACTTGTTCAACTACTACAAGAAGGCCGGCGAGCGCATCACCGAGGGCGAGCGCCGCGATCTGTACATGCGCTGCTTCGGCGTGCCCGGTGGCGATCCCGGCAACAACGAGCCCAATCGCGAGTTCAACGAACTGTGGTTGCGCTTCATCTCCGCTGTGTCCTCGTTCGGGCGGCAGCTCAGCGTCGATCGCCTGCTGCGCACCAACATTCCGGTGGCGGTCTCGCAGGAGCAGGTGCGCAAGGCCGCGCGCGATCTCGGCGCCAGCCTCTCGCGCAGCGGTTACGGCATCGCCTATTTCGCCGCGACCGAGCTGCAGCAGATGATCCTGGAATACCGCGATCTGCTCAGCGACTCCGAGGTGCGCGGCTCGTTCGGCGCGCGCGACATGTGGCAGGTGATCGATCAGGTCAACTCCAACTATCTCGGTGGCGCGCGCAATACGCACCGGTTCCGGACCCAGGCGCGCTCCGGCGCGGTGATCATCCGCTGGATCGCCAACAACACCCAGCGTTTGAGCAACCGCTACGGCGAGGTGATTTCGGTCAACGCACTGACCAACCCGCAATTGCGCGGCAGCGACCAGCCGACCGTCGATCCCACCGATTGGGATCTGGTGCAGGCCTGCGAGCAGTGGCTGGCCGTTGGCGGCGTACAGGAGGCCAGCATCGAGCAGTACGCGCAGCCGACCGAGTCGCCGGTGATCACCAGCCGGCCGATCGACATGCCGCAGGTGGCGCGCGACGTGCTCGACCAGGCCGGCATCAGCCTGCCCGGCATGTAAGCGACAAGGGAGAACGGCCATGTCAGACCGCAACGCAAAACCCGTCTCGAACCTGGTCAAGCGATCGCTGCGTTCCGCCGCGCAAGCGTTGGGAACGCGCGATCCGCTGCCCTACCTCGACGGCCTGATCGATCGCACCTTCTATCTGCCGGATGATGATCTGTCCTATACCCACAACGCCCTGACGCCGGGCGCGGTGCCGTATGAACCTTCGTTCTCGGAAGCCGAACCCGGCACGCTGCGCTTCACCATCGAGCCGCTCGGCCCCAACGCTTCGCCGGTGGCGCGGCGCGACGAGGCCACGCGCGAGATGCGGCGGCTGATCTCGCCGATCTTCGGGCGTGATGCGTTGCGTTGGTTCGATTCGCGCAGCGAGGAGTGGCGCGGCTTCGGCGGGTTGAGCTGGATGAACTACGGTGCGTGGTTCGGGAGCGCCTTCGATGAGGACGGGCTGTACGCCACGAAGATCTACTACGAGCTGCTGCCCACGCAGATCGACGCACTCTCGCCAGGATTGTCGCGACTGACGCGGATGGTGATGTCGGAGATGCCCAGCCTGATGCCGATCTTCACTTCGATCGGCTGCAAGAAGGAAACGGGCAGCCAGCGCGTCACTTTCCTGCATCGCGGCGCGCTGGCGGTGAACATGCTGGGGCCGCTGATGAATCGTCTCGGGATCGGCCATCAGTTGCCGAGCCTGATGCGCATCGTCGGCGTGGCGCTGGGTGGGCGTTTCGAACTGCCGTCGGGCGGCGTGCTGATCGGCGTGCGCGAGACACCGGACGGCGCCGAGCTGAAGCTGGAGATCCTGCTGGCGGCGATTCCCGATCTGCCGGCGCGATTCCTCGACCTGCTCAAGCTCGGTCTGGCCGAACGTCCGCGCCAGCTGGCCGCGCTGTCGCGCTGGCTGGAGGCGTTCGGCATGGACGACACGGGCGAGCAGGGACACTTCTCCGTGCTCAGCATCCGCGTCACGCCGAGTTCGCCCGCGCGCATCAGCTTGTACGTGCGTCCGATCGAATTCGAGATGCGCGAGCAGATCGAGGAGGCGCGGTCGCTGCAGTAACCGCTGTCCCTTCTCCGGAGGGGAGAGCAGAAGAAAGTCGATTCACGTCATTCCCGGAGCGCCGCCATGTCCGCAATCTTTCCCCGATCCAACCAGACGGCGCGGCCCGCGGCGCGCGCCGCCTCGGCGCCGCCGCCGGTGAGCCGGGAAACCCACGATGCCGCACGCCGCGCGGTACGCGATCTGCTCGAACGCAGCCGTTCCTTCAACGAACTCGCGCCCGACAAGCGCGAAGCATTGGCGAAGGGGCTGGTGCAGATCGGCAGCTATCTGGCCGAACCCGACGGTGTGCGCCTGCGGCCCGACCAACAGAGCCCGCAGGTGCGCGCACTGGCCGGCGAAAGCGGCGGCACCAGCCAGCAAAGTGGCAGCAATGTCAGCCAGGACGGCGAGTTCAAGGCGCAGGGCGCGCGCGAAGGCGTGGCCGCGGCCGGCGCGTTGCTGCAGGCGGTCAACTTTCCCGAATTCTGCGCGGGCCTGATCAACGGCGTGTTCCATTCGATCGTGCAGAGCTCGATCGAGCAGATGGAGGCCTACGCCAAACTTGTTGCCGATGTGTCGAAGAGCCTGAGCCAGTTCCGCGACGAGAACACCACGCAGAACCAGGGCCGTGATCATTTGGTCGAACAGTTCCCGGATCTGTTCCAGATTTCGATGGACAGCAGCGATCCGTTCGCGAATTTCGGCGGCATGGGAGGTTCGGTCGGCTTCGGCGACGAACCGGCTCCCGCGCCGCAACCCCGCGTGACCGTGCGCGAAGGCGTCGACGAGAGCGTCGCGGTCACGCGCATCAATCAGACATTACCGCTGGACCAGCCCATCGAGCACCTCGACGATGAACTCGTCGAGGCGCTGCTGGTGCCGGCGGCGCGTACCCAGATCGCCAGCAGCCGCCAGCAGTTGCTGGCGACGATGGTGACGCTGGGCTTGAATCGCATCGTGGTCACCAACGGCAAGCTGTCGGCGAAGGTGATGTACGACTTCCAGGCGCGCGACAACATGCAGTTCACCAAGACCGCGCAGCAGTACGACTACGGCGATGCCGCCGTCACCACCGAATCGGTCGCCGGCGGCGAGATCCGCCGCACCGGTCCGGGGCAGAACATCTACCGGCTGCCGAACGGCACCGTGGTCGAAGCCAAGCGCGACGCCAGCTTCTACACGCGCGGCGACTACAAGAGCGTGTCGCAGCCGCTGATCCAGATGACGTCGGTGACGCAGACCTCGGCCGACGCCAGCCTCACCACCAAGGCCAGTCTCGCCGGCACGATGGAAGTAAATTTCAAGAGCGACTACCTGCCGCTGGAGAAGATGGCCAATCCCGAATCGATCGCCGCGATCCAGATGAACGCGCAGCCCGGCATGGTCAAGACGCTCGCCACCAATCGTCCCGCGCCCGGATCGGCCCCGGCCGCATCGGCGCCCGGGACACCGCCCGCACCGGCCTCCACTCCCTGATTCCGAGAGCAGACCGCCATGTATGCTGCCGCCCGACAATCGCCAAGCGCCGCCGCCCAGGCGGTCGCCAGCCACCCTTCCGCATCGGCCGCGCCCGCGTGGCTGGATGACGACACGCTCCGCGCCGTGCGCCCGCAGGTGCGACAGTTGCTGGAGTCCTCGCCGGGCTTCCGCGAGCTGCCGGTTGCCGAGCAGCAGGAACTCGCTCGCAACATGGTCCGCGTGGCTTCCTACATGGCCAATCCGGATGGCTTGGCCAAGCAGGAACTCACGCCCGGCCAAGGCCTTCTGCGCAAGGATCTGCCCGCCGCGCAGGCGCTGGCTGAAGCGGACGATGCGCCCGCCGCGCGTGCGCTGGCCGGGACCAACCCGGTCGACCAGGCCAAGGGCAAGGCCTCGGAGAAGGTCGGCACCTTCGCCGGCAGCGACTTCACCGCAGGCTCCGTGCAACAGGGCGCCACCAACTTCAAGAATTTCGTCGGCGCGGTCGATTTTCCCGCCTTCGTCGGCGGGCTGATCAAGAACGTGTTCCAGGCCATCGTCGAATCCTCCATCCAGCAGATGCAGGCCTATGCCGAGATGCTCAAGTCGGTGGCGCAGACGGTGGACCAGTTCGCCTCCGACAACATCAGCCTCAACAACGCGCGCGATTACGTGCGGGACAAGTATCCGGGCCAGTTCGAACTGGATACCAGCAACGCGGGCGATGGCGGAATGCCGCGATTGATTCCGTCCGGCGACGATCCCGACGGCGTGCTGTCGCAGATCAACCAGGAGTTCGGCCTGGCCGAACCGCTCACCGATGTGTCCGACGAGGAACAGGAAACCCGGCTGGTGATGGCCGCGCGACTGCAGATGGCGCGCAGTCGCCAGCAGCTGCTGGCGTCGATGGTGATGCTGGGCATCAGCCGCATCGTCGTCACCGACGGCCTCATCAACGCTAAGGTGGTGTTCGATTTCAAGGCCTCCGACGAGGCCAAGCGCGAGGCCGGCGCCTCGCTCTACGATAACCAGTCCAGTTCCAACCGCAACCGCACCAAGGCCAGCGCCGGCATCGGCTGGTTCGGTGGCGTGTCCACCGACAACGTCAACACGCAATCGCACAAGACGGTGGTGTCCTCCTCGGTCAACGAGGATTCGGAATCCAAGCAGGAGATGAAAGCCAAGCTCACCGGCGAGGTGCGCGTGAACTTCAAGAGCGACTACCTGCCGCTGGAGAAGATGGCCACGCCGGGCATGATCGCCAGCATCCAGGGCAACGCCACGCCGTTCGATCCCAACGCATCGTCCAACCAGCGCGGTGCGGCGGGGGGCAACGCCGCCGCTGGCGCCCCGGCCTGAGGCGCGCTCACATGGGCCGCGTGCTGCCGCCGAGATTCCGTCCTCGTCCGCGGAGCGAGCATGCGCCGCTGCTGCAGGCGTTGGCCGTTTCGCTGTCCGCGCTCGCGCGCCACACCTACGCCTTGTCGCTGGCGGAACTGGGCGACATCGATCTGCCGCCTGGCGCGCCGAATGCGCTGGATCGCGCGCAGTTGCAGGCGGCGGCACCGTTGTATTTCGCCAGCGAACTCGAAGCCGCCGGCCTGTTGCCGACGGCGGAGCTGGTCGCCGGCCTGTTTGCCAGCGGTGCGATCACGCAACCATTGGGGCCGGCCGCGCAGCAGATCAATGCATTCTGGCGCGGCCGCCGCGAACGGCTCGATGTCAACGAACGCAACGCAATCTTCATGCGCGTGTTTGAAGCGCCGCATTTCGAGCGGCTGATGTCCGCGTATTGCGAGGCGATCGTCGCCCAGGCCGATGGTGCCGATATGCGCGAGGGCGTCACGCTGGAAACCTGCGGACAGTCGCTGGGCGAATTCCTGGCGCAGCGCACCGATCCGATGGCGGCGATGGCAGCGCACGACATCGTCGAGAACATCAATGGCGCGCTGAAATTCCTGCGCGACCGCCTGCTGCTGGTCGCCTTCGGCGCGAATTCGCTGTGGTCGCTGCTGGCGGTGGCCGGCGCGGTGCAAGGCGGTAGTGCCGGCCTGATCCAAAGCCGTGTCGATCGCGGACGCGCCGGACAGACGGTGCTGCTGTGGCTGGCCGGGCATTACGAGGAGATGCTGCCGCAACTCGATCCTGGTCGTGCCGATCACACCGAGGTCATCACGGCGGCGCAGCGCTGGCTCAGTGCGCGCCCGTCCGCTGCCGCGATGACGCCCGCCGCGAGCATCGCGCCGGCATTGCCGATCGCGGTGTGAATGATGAACGCCGTGGTCGCCGCCCCGCCTGCGCAGACAGCCCGGCAGCCGCCGCCATGGATCCGCGGCGCGGTGCGCGACGTGCTCGAGCGCGCGCCGCATTACCAGAGTCTTTCGCCGGAGGATCGCCGCTCGCTGGCGCAGGCGATGGTGAAGGTGTCGACCCTGGCGGCCGAGTTGATCTCGGAAGAGGAGCACGCGCAGGAAGAACTCGAACACCAGCGCGTGCCTGAGCGTGCGCCCGCGCTTGCGCGTGCGCAGGACGCGCCCGACTTCGGCGCGGCAGCGGATCGCATCGCGAGTACCACACAGAACGTCCTCAACGCCGTCTCGTTCCCGCGCTTCGTCACCGACCTGATCAATGGCGTGTTCCGCGCCATGCTCGACTCCAATTCGCAGCAGATGCAGCAGTACGTGGAACTGCTCGGGGCGGTTTCGGCTTCGGCGGAGGGCTTCGAGCGCACCCAGTTCGGCCTGTCGCAGGTGCGGCAATGGGTGGCCGATCATTTTCCCGAGGCGATCGAATATGACACGCCGGATCCGGGCGACGAGCCCGATCCCGAGGAAGTTGCCAACATCCGGTTGCGCCTGCGCGGCGGCGCCTCGATGCCGAATGCGGAAGAGATCCGCGCCACGCTGGGAATGGGGCCGGAGGAGTCGGTGGATGCCAGCAATCCGGAACAGCTCGTGCCGCTGGCGCGGCGCTATCTCGCCCGCCAGCGGCAGCAGATGCTGGCGACGATGGTGTCGATGGGCATGCAGCGCATCGTCGTCGATAGCGGACGCATCACCGCGGGCATGCGCTTCCACATCGACACGCGCAGCGCCGCCAACCAGGAGAGCGGCACGCAGTTCGGCATGCAGAATCGCGTGCGCGCTTCCGGAAGTTTCGGCGTTGGTCCCTGGGGCGCGAGCGCCGAGGTCGAGAACAACATCAGCTATGTTTCCACGCAGCGCAATCAGAGTTCGGAGGAGATGAATACCGATCTCGAACTCAATTCCTCGGTGGAACTGAATTTCCGCAGTGACTATCTGCCGCTCAACCAGATGGCGGCGCAGGCGCAGGCCGATCGCATCCGCAATGCCACCCTGAATCCTTCAGCGGAAATCCCCGACCCGAGCGCCGCGCGCACGACGCGGCTGCAGGCGCAGATCGGAGCCGAACGCGAGCGCCGCACGGCGATGGACAGCGCGATCGATGCGGCAGGACGCCCGGCGACTCCGAGTGGGGCGCTTCCGAATCCTCGCATGCCAGGCACGGGAACGGGAACGGGAACGGGAACGGGAACGGGAACGGGAACGGGAACGGGAACGGGAACGGGAACGGGAACGGGAACGGGA
>NZ_JBXAPK010000002.1:87709-260977 GCF_058803905.1 Luteimonas sp. GW821-FHT14E02
AACGGGAACGGGAACGGGAACGGGAACGGGAACGGGAACGGGAACGGGAACGGGAACGGGAACGGGAACGGGAACGGGCGGGACGAGGACAGGCACAGGCACAGGCACAGGCACAGGCACAGGCACAGGCACAGGCACAGGCACAGGCACAGGCACAGGCACAGGAACAGGAACAGGAACAGGAACGGCCCGCCACTAACGCATCAAAGTTCTCGCGCGCTGCCGTGATGCAATGCCACCTGAGTCATGCCGTGATGCGATCGTTGGATGACGGGACTCCCATGTCTGCTTGTCGACACCGCATGCGAGCCGCATGCAACACGAAAGTGTGCATGCAATGAATTCATACCCCGCGCGTCCGACACGCAGCACGAGGAAAGCGCATTCGCTCATTCCCACAGAATCAGCGCATTGAGCGAAAAATTCACACCGCTTTCACGCCAATCACGATGACGGCGTCGCGAAATCACGGTAGATGATGCATTGCCACATGACTGTCGCAGACGTCTCGGTATGCTCCGGCCTGTACGCCGTCGCCGGATGCGACGGTGAATCAGTCGGGGCATCGTGGGCAGGACGCCGATGGATCGCACCGCTCGTGATCTGGGGAAAACGATGCGCATCTCTCGTTCCTGGCGACGCCAGTTCGCCTTGCTGACGGCGCTGGCGGCTTGTCCGCTGGCGGTACAGGCCGCCGTTGGCGTCGCCTTCGTGCACGGCACCGGCAATCAAAGCAATGCCTATCAGGATTATTGGCAGCCGGCGATGGTCGACAACGTGCGGGCCGGCCTCGCCAGTCCGGCGAACTACGTGGTCATCAATTGCGATTTCGAACAGTACATGTGGGACAGCCGCGCCGCCGGTTGCCTGGCGCAGCAGCTGACCGACTTCATCAACGCCAAGCAGATCACGCAGCTGATCGTGATCACGCATTCCAACGGCGCCAACGTGATGCGCTGGATCCTGTCCAATCCCACCTACGACAGCCGTTACCCGAACATCATCAGCAAGGTGGTGCGTGTCAATGCGCTGGCGCCATCTTCCGCGGGTACGCCATTGGCGGATGCCGTGATGAACGGAAACAGCTTCGAGCAGGCGGTCGGCTGGCTGCTCGGCTACGAGTCCGATGCGGTGCGCATGCAGCAGGTCAGCTGGATGGCGACCTACAACGCCAACAATCTCTACGGCACGGCGGGACGGCCGGCGTTGCCGAAGCCGTTCCGCAGCGTGGTCGGCTCCGACGTGGATTCCTCGCCGTTCGACGGTGACAGCTACTGCGGCGGCTATTCGCTCAACGTCGGTCTGGAAGTGACGCAGGAATGGCTCGACAGCTGTTCTGACGGTTTCCTCAACTGCTCCAGCCAGTCGGCCGCGGGCACCGTGTGGTTCCAGGACAAGCAGCGCACCGCCGGTGCGGAACCCCTGAGCCACAACCAGAGCCGGCGTGCCTGCTTCACGCTCGACACCATCCTGCGCAACAACATGACTCCGTGAGGCCGACCATGCGAACGATCCTTGCTCTCGCTCTGCTTGCCGCCGGTCTCGATGCCGCCGCCGCGGAGACTCCCATGCTGCCGCCGTCGGCGTCCGATCAGGTGCCGCGACATCTCGTGACGCTGGCGATGCCTGCGCGCGCCGTCTCCGAACGCGCGCCGGTGCAATTCTCCTGGGCGCTGGACCCCAACGCCGCGATCGTCGCCGATCCCAAACCTGCCGCGGTGGAAAGCCGCGAGTATTGGCAGGAAGTGGACGGTGCCGATTTACAGCGCGGTGTCGGCGTCACCACCACATCGCCCGGCGCGCTGATCCGGGTCAGTCCCGCAGCGGATGCGGCGAAAGTTTCCGCCGATGCCGTGCGTGTATCGCGTGGTGGCCGCGAGGTCGCCCTGGCCAAGCGCAGCGGTGGCGAGCAGTTGCGTGCCGCGGGTCTCGCAGCGAACGACAGGACGGCTGTCGTGAAGCTGGCCGAAGATGCATCGCCGGGGCGCTACGACGTCCGTCTGGCGCAGGCGCGTGGCCGCTATGTCATGCACGTCTACGAGCCTCGCAGCGACGTGCGCATGCGCGCCGCGTTGGATCGGGATCATGCCCTTGCCGGCGAGAACGGAGAGATCCGGATCGATCTGCTGCGCGGCGATACGCGCTTGAAAGGCGCGCAAGGCGGCGCGTTGCTGGTTTCGCCGTCGGGACGTAGCTGGCCGTTGTCGCTGACCGCAGATGGCGCTGGCGCCTTGCGCGCGAAGGTGCCGCTGCCTGCCGATGCCGGGAGCGAGCCGGGCTTGTGGGAAGTGCAGGTGTTCGCGAACGCCGGCGATGTGCAGCGCGATGCGCGTACTGCGATCGCGGTCGCGCAGCCGACGGCGAAACTGGATGGCAGCTATCGGTTCGATGCCGCCGCACTGCGTTTCGACCTGCCGGTCCAGGCGGCTTCGCCGGGACGTTATGAAGTGCGCGGTACGTTGTATGCGACCGGACCCGGGAATGCATTGCGCCCGGTTGCCATCGCTCACAGCGCGCGCTGGATCGAGAATGGAACCGGAACCGTGGCGCTGGCCTTCAAGCGCGCGGATCTGCCGGCCGGCTACGGTGCTCCGTTCGAACTGCGCGATGTCGAGTTGAATGACCAGACACGGCTCGCGCCCGTCGAGCGTCGCACGCAGGTCGCTCGAATCCCGCGCTAGAAAAAGAAAAGCCGATGGCGGCAGTTGCCGCCATCGGCTAGTTGAAGCCGAACATTGTTCAGTTGGATGTATTGGCGATTCCGAACTGCACCAGATTCTGGCTTGCTTTCTCGGGCTGGCCATCGTTCTGGACCGGCGCGCCACCGGTGATATCGAGGTGGTGGAATCCCTTGAACACCAGGGCATTGGTGGCGTAGAAGGGATCGTCTGGATTCAGCAGAGTGATGAACGGGTCGAGCGTACTGGCAATCCTCCCAACATCGCCGTGTTCGCCATACGTGATGTGGCGTGGCCTCAAAGAGGCGGCATTGCGGTAGCGTAGATTCTCGAACTTGCCGTGGCGCGGACCTAGAACATAGAGGTTGTCCAGCACGGTCGCCATCGAAACATAGATATCGGCATGCGAGGCGGGCCCCTCGACCATCGAACGAGCATAGTCATGGATATCGACCGACTCGTCATCTGGGGTGGTGTACTCGCCGCCGTACCAGAACCGCCCGGGAATCTGCCGGTAGTTTCGCCAAGTCGTGAGCACGAATGGGTTCATCGGAGCGGCCTTGCGGTCCGTGTTGGTATGCAAGATCTGCTCGAGGAGCGGCCCCACCAGCGGAAGGCTGCCGAGTTGGGAAGGGATGGGGAAGGTCTTGTCCTTCACCGGCCCGCCGCCGAAGCTCCCGATGCCCCCATGTAACAGGCCAAGGATCTGGGAATTGTTATCGAACAGAGCGCCAAGCAACGCTTCGTTGGTGTAGCGGAAGCTGCGCACGTCAGGAATGCCGGTGGTGAACTGGAGGTAGCTGCTGGAGAGGAACACCTTCAGCGTCGTGTCCAGGTTCGGTGTGTGCGGCAGTTGCCTCAACAGATCGGATTCGGCATCCGGTTCGAGGTACGCTGCCAGGGCTGCGAGGTTGAACAGGAACCAGGTTTCCGGCGTGATCACCACGCCAAGATCGAGCGCAGGCATCAATTCAGTGTCGGTAAGCAGCGCACCGAGTGAAGTGTTCAGGAGATTGCCGATCCCGCCGACGATTCCGCCGAGCACCGGTTTCCCGCTGAGGTCAGCCGGGTCGGTGTGGATGAACGATTCGTGGGCGAAGTAGGCGCGGCAATTCTTGTAGCCGGCGTCGTCGGTGGTGGCGGGATCGCCATCGAAATCCCAGCCGATGAACAGGCCGGTGAGGAATCCACCCATCGACTGTCCACCACAGATCAGCTTGCGCGCACGCACCGTTGGATCGGGCAGGCCCTCCGTCATCGCCAGACGCCAATCCTTGAGAACCTGCACGGCATCGATATTCTTCAGGAATCCGATTTGCGATCCTTTGAGGAAGCCGGCGAATTTCTTGCCGTCGATGATCTTGCCTTTGTAGTAGTAGTCGATCGCGACGTGGTAGTCGCGCTGCGCGATACCGGCGTCGAGTCCGGTGCGATCGACCAGGCAAGTGCCGCGACGGCTCATCGACCAGAACTCGACATGCTTGCCCGCCGCCGCGGCTTTCTGCACGACCTGGCGGGCGAGGATGTCATAGGTCATCGACGCGCCGCGAAGGCCGGGCTGCGCGGTGTAGACGATGTCGGCATCCGAGGAATTGGCGGGGCCTTTCGCATCGCGGTAGCGCATGTAGCTGATCCAGTCGCAAGCCTCAGGATGCGGGCCGACGGAAGCCGGCAACGGCGAATAGAGCGAGACGTAGCTCTCGATCACGCCTGCAGCGGGATTGAGCGACTGCACGACGACTTCTTTGCGTGCACCAACCTCAACGGCGGCGGCGGAACCGGATGAGCCGAGCCAGGCGATTCCAGCGAGAAGGAGCATGCCGAGTGATCGCGATCGTGATCGGCTGCGATAAGGTGGTAGAAGTGAATGCTGCGGTTGCGATGTCATTGGAGTCTCCAGGATGATGGGTTGGCGGCGCGCACTGCTGGCGTTTGGGCGCACTCACTTGATTGGCGTTGTTACAGCGCCGCATTCGGAATGTTTCCAAGGATTACCGCGAAGAATGCGGGTTCCCGATCGCACGTGGGCTCGGGAATACGGGTCTTGTATTGCCAGAAAAGATCGGCGGCCGTCTCGTGACGGCCGCCGATCCGATGGGCTTCATCGTCGGGGTCGGGGAATGTCCGCTCGATGAAGCCGTCGGCTAGTTGCTGGTGTTGAGCAGGACGCCGAGCGCGCCACCCCAACCACCAACAGCGATATCGATCTTGCCGTCTTTATTGAAGTCGGCGAGCACCGGCGTCTGCGGAAGCAGTGCGACGGGCAGATCCTGTCGGTTGATGAGCTTTCCGGTGCCGTCGTTTTCATAGACGGTCGCCCAGATGCCGATCACCGAAGTGACGACAAGGTCCTTATCTCCGTCATTGTCGAGATCCGCGGCTCGGATACTCACCGGGCCGGGTTGGAACGTCGAGTTCAACAAGATGTCCCGAAGCTCGGTGGGAGCGTCGGCCGTGACGCTTTCATTGATCTTTTGCTTCGCCTCGGCGACGAGACCTTGGACGCTTGCATCCTCGGTGCCGGCCTTGCCGACGTTTTCGTAGGTTTTTGCCGTAAACCCGCTGCTGCTGAGAATCACCGAAATATTGAAGCTGAAAGAATTGGCTGTGGCGTAATCATCAACGCCGTCACCGTCGAGGTCGGCGACCACGACATCTTCGGGAATGAAGCCGGTATTGATCGATCTCAGTTTGGCGAAGCTGCCGTCACCATTGCCTTTCCACAGCGAGACGCCCCGGAAGAAGGCGCCGCCGGGCAGACTCTCCACGACGGCGGCATCAGGGTATTGATCGTTATTCAGATTCGTCTCTCTGAATGCAGCAGTGACTCCCACGGGGCCGCTGATCTTGACACCGCCACCCAGCTTGGGAGTGCCGTCGCCGAGGAACGTGGTGAGCGTGGCGGCGGTGCCGGTGACGAGGTCGAGCTTGCCATCCTTGTTGGTATCGATCAGCGGAGTGAACAGCTGGCCGCCGAGGACGATGAATTTCGTGGTGCCATGGCGGAAAGTGCCGTCACCATTGCCCAGCAAGAGAGCCACGAACGGACCTGTTTCGACTGCGATATCCGTAAAGCCGTCTTGATTGACGTCCCCGGTATTTACGCATTGAGTGGCGTACAGATAAGGAATATCGAGGAATCCCAGCAAAGGATCCTTCAGCTTCACGTTGATCCTGATCGGCGCCTTGAAGCTTCCGTCGCCGTTGCCGAGCACCACCACAGGGGTGCTGAAGGGCAGGTATGGGTCGGCGAGGACCAGATCGATATTCCCGTCGTTGTTGAAGTCGGCGCTGTCCATCGAGTCCGCGGAAGGGCCGGGACCGATGAGAACACCGGTCGGGTAGGTTTTCGGACTCGCGAACGAGATGGCGGCCTGGGCCGATGAGCTCAGTATGAGTCCGGCTGCGATCATCGCGGCCAAAGCAGTCTTTTTTGCGATCATTAGTATGTTCTCTCGTCGATGTGGAGAGCAGCTGCTGTTGCACGGAAGCGGCTGCTGAGTGGATCAATCGGGAATGGAGCGTTTAGGGCTTGCAGTGGAGCGGTGCGGTGAGTGCGATTGGTGTAAGCGCCGCGCTTCCGTTCGCGATCCAGGTACGCCACCAATACGGCGCGCTGGATTGCCCCCACCAGTTGTGTTTCAGGGAAACGTTGAGACCGTCGATTTCCAGATCGCGCGTGCCGCCACCGTGGAAGCAGTTGCCCCCCTGGCTGCCGAGCGCGCCGCCGCCGAAATCCAACATGGCTCTGGCCGGAACTGCACCAAAGCGCTCGAGGCCTAGGTTGACGCCTTGGCCGTGGCTGAAATCGCTGTTCTGCACCCGGCCCGTGAGCTCTTTGATTGGTGCAAGGTTTGCGAGCTTCAGGTTGAAGAAGCGGTTGGCGGAGATGCGCGTGTTCTCGATGTTGAAATGCACGCGCTCCACCGAGCCGGTCCCTAGTAGCGCATTCGAGCTGATCGTCACACCGTTGTTGACGCAGTTTTCGAATCGGCTGTTGCGGACATCAAGCAGCAGTGTGTTGCCGGCACCGGAACTGGTCATGACGAGACAGTCGCCCAGGTTCCCGGCATAGCTGAATGGGCGTGCGAGATCTTGGATGATCGGCGCGCCGATCGCTTCGATGGCAATTACGTTGTCGAGCTTCATGTCCAGATAGGAGCCGACACCGAAGTTGAAACCTTCCAGCACGTCGCCCGTCGTGTGGATGAAGGAGCTGTTGCGTACATGCACTGTCGCCCGCGGACTGCCGCTGTTGAGGACTACTTCCAGGCCATTGGAGGACCAGCTGCCGAGCCCGCGATAGAACGTGTTGCGGTTGATGTCGGCAACCAGTTCGGCGTTGCCGGAGATCGTGGCGAACACGCCCTCTGCATCAATGTAAGGAAGGCTGATATCGCCGAGGTGGTACTCGCCGATGTCATGTTGTGTATTGCGGTCGAGCGTGATGTCGAGCCGTGAATCGTCCAGTGCCTGCATGCCGATCGCCAGCACCGAGAGGTAGCCGAGGATCAGCGGTCCCTGCTTGAGGTTGTGCACGGTGTTCCCGTCGATGCTCGCCTTGTAACTGGCATTGCCGGATAGACGCACATCGATGCCATCGCCGCACTCGGCGTTGCGCACGGTGTTGTTGTGAATCGTCACGCCACCGCTGCCGCTGTCCGCGTCCACCATGATGCCAGCCCAGCCGTTAGGCAACGGAAGTGGCTGCGGGATCACGACGCCGGGGATGGAACTGGGAATCGTGATCGGTCCGATGATCAACCCCCATTTGCAGGAGCGGTTATGGCCGACGACTTCGTTGTCGTGGACGTTCACGCCGGGCACGTTGCGGCCGTAGATGCCGCCGCGTCGCGGATGCTCGATCAGCAGACCAGCTACCTCGGCGTTCGGCGCGAGCACGACGGCGTCACCGTCGTGGCGTGAACTGGTGTTCGTGATGCGCGCGGCTAGATCCGTGGTGGCCGCTTCGCCGAGCAGGATCTGGTTTGGTTTCAGCGCGATGCCGCCATCTAGTGGCGCCATCGTGTGCGGTGCTGCCAGTACGACGATCGTGTCGCCAGGAGCAGAAGCCTGTTCGACAGCTTGCAGTGAATTGAATGGTCGAGCGAGACTGCCGTCGAAGGTCTCGGCGGTGGTGCCAGCATTGGCGCGAACGTAGAGCACGTTGCCGGCAGCCTGTGCGACGTCGGCATGGCCGGCGCCGGTGCCGATCAGGAACATCAGGCCTGCGATCCGGGCGAGCATAGAACGCTTGCACCGGCGTGAGGCGGTGACAAATAGGTGTTGCATGAATCCCTCCCAGGTTCATGACAGATGTGGTGGTGGTTTAGTGCGGCGTCGATCTCCCGAGGATCGAAGGGTGAGTGGCAGGAATCAGGGCACTCGTGGCGAAGTGGTCATGGCTGATTCCGCAGGCGATCCGCGGAGCCAGCCGCCTCAACCCACAAGAAGTGGTCTCTAAAGCAGCGGCACGTGCTCGGCGGCGCGCGGCTTGCGAATCGCGCCGGCCGCAGGCATCGTGTTCAGCTGCTTCGCCATTGCGCGGGGGTATGCGTACCGGATGGCGCGTACCGGTGTCCGTTCCCCCCAGCGGCGGCACCATGACAACGGAGGATCGCTGTGCGGCCATTTTTTTGCCCACGCAAAGAAGTATCCATGCGGATACTGTTGGAGTATCCATTTGGCTACCCTATTGTCAATAGGGAGAAATCCTTGTGAAGGCGCGGGCATTGGCCGGCATCGATGCCCTGCCGGACGGCAAACGGCGCCTGATCGAGGCCGCCTTTCGGCTGGGGGCGCGTGACGGCATCGCACTGCCGTCACTGGGGCTGCGGGAGCTCGCCCGCGAGGCCGGGCTGAACCACAACACTTTCTACCGGCATTTCCGCGATATGAACGACCTCGGCCGCACCGCGGCCGAGATGGTGGCGGCCCAGCTCATGAAGGAGCTGAAGGAGATCCCCGCCCACGCCAAGCAGGATGAGGATGTGACGATCAGTACGGTCGCCTATTTCCTCGATTTCGTCGAAAACCATACCGACGCGATGATCGTCGGATTGCGCGAGATGCACAGCAAGGATTCGCCGATGCGTGGAATCCTGCAGCAGGCGGTGGAGGACATCGCGCTCGATCGCGCCGAGCAGATCATCAGCATGAAGCTGGCCACGGGGCTGGAACGCAAGTCGCTGCAACTGGCGACGCGCGCGATCACGTACTACATGTTCTATCGCGCGCTGGACTACATCGAAACCCCGCAACGCCGGCGCAGCATCCATGCCGACATCGTCGGCTTCGTGCGCACGCAGTTCATCGGACGGCTGACGTTGCAGCAGATGGCCGCGGAGAAGAAGTGAGCGGAGCCGCCGCGCGCGCGGCGACGCGCTAGAGGCTCAGGCGATCGCAGATTTCCGCGGCGACACGCGCCGTTTCGCGCAGTGGTTCGACGTCGAAGGGCGCGAGCCGTGCGTCCATCGCGCGGATGCGGCCGCGTTGCAGGAGCGCATCGAGGAAGCGTCGCGGACGGCCGCGCACGCGCGCGGGATCGAACACGTGCACGGGCACGGTGGTGGCGCAGGCCTCGGAAATCATGTTCACCGAGTCCGGTGAGCAGACGATGCGATCGGCCCAGGCGAGGATGCCGGGGTAGGGGTTTTCGCCATCGCCCTCTCCGCGCCAGACGATGCCCGGCGTGTCGTCGTAGCGATGGCGCAATAGTTCGCGCACTTTGGGGTCGGTACGGCGTGAGGCGGTCAGCAGCAGGCTGCCGCCATCGCGCGCGAGCGCCGCTTCGAGTTTCGACGCCAGCACCTCGAACGCCATGCGATTGAAGCGGGCATGCGCGCTGGAGCCGCCGAGCAGCACGGCGGTACGCGGCCGTGGTAGCTCCGCGAAAGCGGCGAAGGCTTCGCGCGCTTGCGCGAGCCAGCCGTCGTCCACCGGATGCAGGCTGCCGAGCGTGGTGATGACGTTGGCGCCTCGCAGGCCGTCGTGCTCGGGGGCGATCACCAGGTCCCAGTGCGCGGGGTCGATGCGCGGGTCGAGGATCTGCACCGACCGGGTGTCCTGCCGGCGCAGCCAGCGCGTGGCCAGGGCGGCCTGGCGGCCGCAGCCGACCGCGACTTCGGGCAGGGCGGTGCTTTCGGCCCATGCCTTCCCGAAGGCGCCGGGCTTGGCAGGCAGCCAGCGCGGCGCGAACCATCGCCACGGGGCCCGTGTGGTCACCTCGACATGCTCGGCGGCCGGATCCAGCGCATGCGCCAGGGCCTCCGCCTGCCGCAGGTTGCCGGCGCGGCCATCGCTGACGGCCCAGATTTGCAGCGAATCGGTCACGGAAAGCGGTCTTTGTTCTATTTCAATGATGATTCGTTGCGGACGCGGGACTTATACATTGCATATGGAACTCTACACTCCCTCGACCGCCGCGCCTCAGCGGCCCCACCCTCCCAAGGAATCCCGGATGTCCGACGTTCTGCCCGCCGCCTCGCTCGATCAGCTGTTCCGCAGCGCTCGCACCTACAACGCCTTCAGCGGCGAGATCAGCGACGAGAAGCTGCGCGAACTCTACGACCTGCTGAAGTGGGGGCCGACCAGCGCCAACATGTCGCCGGCGCGCTTCGTGTTCGTGAAATCGAAGGAAGCCAAGGCCAGGCTCGAACCGGCGCTGTCGCAGGGCAACCACGACAAGACCATGGCCGCGCCGGTGACGGTGATCGTGGCCTATGACCCGGACTTCCACGAAAAGCTGCCGTACCTGTTCCCGCACACCGACGCCAAGAGCTGGTTCGACGGCCCGCGCGAGAATCGGCGCGATCACGCCTTCCGCAACGGCACCCTGCAGGGTGCTTATCTGATCCTGGCCGCGCGCGCGCTCGGTCTGGATACCGGGCCGATGACCGGTTTCGACAATGCGATCGTCGACGAAGCGTTCTTCAAGGGCACGCCGATCAAGTCCAACTTCCTCGTCAATCTCGGCCAGGGGGACGCGTCGAGCATCTTCCCGCGTTCGCCGCGATTGGCTTTCGACGAGGCCGCCCGCATCGAGTAAGCAACGTTCCGCAGCGTTTTGCCCCGCAAGTTCCTCTCATCATCAGTATCAGTTTCAGGAGATTCGACCATGCAAATGCTTTCGCCCAGACGTGCCGTCCTCGCCGCCGCGCTGTCGCTGTTCGCCGCTTCCGCCTTCGCCGCGCCGGTGACCTACAATCTCGATGCCAACCACACCAACGTCCTGGCCAGCTGGAGCCATTTCGGCTTCTCCAATCCTTTCGCCAACTTCGGCCAGGTCAAGGGCACGTTGGTGTACGACGCCGAGGACGTGTCGAAGTCGAGCGTCGAGGTCACGTTGCCGCTGGCCGGGCTGAATTCGTTCACGTCGGATTTCGACGAGCATCTGAGAAGCGCCGATTTCTTTGACGCGGCCAAGTATCCCGAGATCACCTTCAAGAGCACCAAGGTCGAAGGCGCCGGCAAGGGCAAGCTGAAGGTCACCGGCGATCTGACCGTGAAGGGCGTGACCAAGCCGGTCGTCCTCGACGTCACCCTCAACAAGGCGGGTGTGCAGCCGCTGGCCAAGCGTGAAGCGGTCGGCTTCGACGCCACCACCACGCTCAAGCGCAGCGAGTTTGGCGTGGACAAGTACGTACCGAACGTGAGCGACGAGGTCAAGCTGCAGATCACCACCGAGGCGGTCGTGCCGAAGCCGGAAGGCGAAAAGAAGGAATAACTTTCGGAAGTTTCCTCTCGCGCGCCATTTCCGCTTGGGCGGGAATGGCGCGCTTGTTTTCAGTGCATCTTTTTTCAACCCGTTTTTTCAACGCAGCTGCTTCAATTGGCGATCGTCCATGCAGATTTTCCGCCCCGCCGCCGAACGCGGCACCGTCCGCACCGATTGGCTCGACAGCCGGCACACTTTTTCGTTCGGCCGCTACTACGACCCGCAATGGATGGGCTTCGGCGCGCTGCGCGTGATCAATGAGGATCGCGTCGCGCCCGGCGCGGGATTCCCGCCGCACGGGCACGCCAACATGGAAATCCTCAGCTACGTGCTCGAGGGCGCGCTCGCGCATCGCGACAACAGCGGTGGCGAGGGCGTGGTGCATGCCGGTGAATGGCAATGGATGAGTGCCGGTCACGGAATCGAGCACAGCGAATACAACGCCTCGAAAGAAGCGCCGGTGCATTTCCTCCAGATCTGGATTCAGCCCGATCGCGTCAACGCGGCGCCGGCGCATGCGCAGCGCGGTTTCGATCCCGAAGCGCGGCGTGGCCGCTGGGCGACCTTCGCTTCGCCCGATGGCGCCGGTGGCAGTCTCGCGATTCGACAGCAGGCCTGGCTACATGGCGCGCGACTGAGCGATGGCGAGGAAGTCGCGCATGTGCTGAAGCCGCTGCGGCGCTACTGGCTGCAGGTGGTGCAGGGGCAGGTCGTGATCGGCGGGCGCACGCTGTCCGAGGGGGATGCGGTCGGCTATGCCGAGGAAGCAGGTGAGTTGCGTGTCACCGGAAGCGGCGACGGCGCCACCGAAATCCTGTTGTTCGATCTGCCGTTATGACATCAGCGCGGAGCGGGTGATCGTGGTGCCCGCTCCATGTGAGGCATCGCCGCTCCCGGTGAATGGCCGGGAGCGTGGGGCCACTCGGGTGTTTCCCGGCGTCTGTTCGGCTTTCGGCCCGGTATCCGGAGCCGTCTGCGGCGTCGCGGGCGATTCGCCGCTGGCGGGCGAGATAGCCGGCTCGGCGGCGGAGTGGCAAGGTGCGGGCGCCGGCATCGTGACCGAGTGACATCCGGCACGCATGACCGGAATTGCGTCTCAACGCCTGGGTGGGCCGCCGCACGGTAAACTAGCCGTACCCGTCCTTGCCGTTCCGCCATGACCGCAGCCAACGCCACTCCCGTCCAAGCCAACGCCCAGAAACGCTACGAAGTGCGCCGCAGCGATCTGCCGCTGAGCTGCCCGCTGCCGTCGATGGCGTTGTGGAACTCGCATCCGCGTGTCTACCTGCCGATCGAGAGCGAAGGCGGCGAGGCGGATTGCCCGTACTGCGGATCGCATTTCGTGTTGATCGACTGAAGCGCCGCGACTGCATGGGTCGCGCGCTGACCGTGGTGCAACTGCTGCCCGCGCTGGAGTCGGGCGGCGTCGAACGTTCCACCCTCGAGATCGCCGACGCGCTGGTGCGCGCCGGCCATCGCGCCATTGTCGTGTCGGCGGGTGGACGTCTGGTGCCGACGCTGCTGGCGAGCGGCGCCGAGCACGTCGAATTCGACATCGGCCGCAAGTCGCTGCTGACGCTGCGCCACATCCGCTCGCTGCATGGACTGTTCGCGCGCGAGCGCCCGGACATCGTGCACGCGCGCTCGCGGCTGCCGGCGTGGGTGGGTTGGCGCGCGCTGCGCGGCACACCCGGCACGCAACCGTTGCCGCTGCCCAAGCCGCATTTCGTCACCACCGTGCACGGTCTCAATTCGCCCTCGCGCTACAGCGCGATCATGACGCGCGGCGAGCGGGTGATCTGCGTCTCGCAGACGGTGCGCGATTACGTGCTCCAGCATTATCCGAAGACCAGCACGGCGACGTTGCGAGTGATTCCGCGCGGCATCGATCCCGCCGCGTTTCCGCGTGTGCCCGTGCCGGATCGCGAAGCGCGCGCGCGCGTGGCGGCGCAATATCCGCAACTCGGCGGTGAGGGGCCGCTGCTGTTGCTGCCCGGTCGCGGCACGCGGCTGAAAGGGCACGCCGATGCGTTGGTGTTGCTCGGCGGCCTGCGCGGCGCCGGTATCGATGCACGGTTGTGGATGCCCGGCGCGCGCGAGGCGGGTCGCGAGCAGTACATCGCAGATCTCGAGGCCGAGGCGCGCAATGGCGGTTTCGCCGACGCATTGGCGATCACGCCGCCGACGGCGGCGATCGCGGACGCCTATGCCGCCGCCGATCTGGTGCTGCAGGTCTCGCGCAAGCCGGAGTCGTTCGGACGCACCGTGATCGAAGCGCTGTCGGTCGGCCGCCCCGTGCTCGGCTGGGCGCATGGCGGCGTTGGCGAGCTGTTGCGCGAGCTGTTGCCAAGCGGCGCGGTGGCGCCGTTCGATCTCGCGGCGTTGCAGGCGAGCGCTCGCTCGCTGCTGTCCAAGCCGCCGTCGCTTGCTACGATGCCGGCTTCGCTCGCGCAATATTCGCTGCACGCCATGCAGCAGGCCACGCTCGATGTCTATGACGAACTCGTCCAGCGCTGATCAGGCTCCTGCCGAGCACGCGCCTACCGGGCACGCTGCTGGTGGCGCGCTTTCGGACAGGCACGCCGACGGCCAGGTCGGCTGGCGCTGGGCGCCGTGGTGGGTGCTGGCCTTCGTCGCGTTGTGGCCGGCGCCGGGCATCGCCGAGGGCGTGCTGGTGCTGGGTGCGCTCGCGGCCATCATCAAATTGCTGGTGTCGCGCTTCCGTGGCGGCACCGCGCTGCTGAGCGGGCCGGCGTGGGCGCTGACCAGCGTGCTGTTCTTCGCCTACTGGCTGCCGCAGCTGTTCTCCGCCGTGGATGCGGTCGATGCGCGGCATGCGTTCTACAAGGCGGCGACCGGGCTGCGCTATCTGCCGTTCCTGTGGCTGGCCGCGGCCGCGGTGGCCGATGCGCGCGGGCGGCGCATCACGTTCGGTGGATTGGCGGTGATCGCCGGCGTGTGGACGCTCGATGCGCTGGCGCAGGCCGTGTCCGGCACCAGTCCGCTGTTCTGGGGGCTGGATGCGCTGAAACAGGCGATCGAGCACAAGCCGATGTGCAGCGCGGAGGAAATTGCCGCCGTCGATCGCCTTGGCGGCGTGCTCGGTCCCTGCAATCTGAAACTCGGCATCGTGCTCGCCAGCCTGTCGCCGTTCGTGTTGTACGCGGCGGGGCGTCGCTTCGGCAACATCGGATGGATCGTGGCGGCGGGGCTGGTCGGCTGTGTGGTGCTGCTGGCCGGCGCGCGCGCTTCCTGGCTCACCTACGCGCTGGTGCTGGTGTTTTCCGGCTGGCGCCTGCTGGGCTGGAAGAAACTCGCCGGCGTGTTCGCCTTCGGCGCGGTGCTGCTGGTCGCGCTCACGCTCACCGTTCCGCAGATGCGGGAGCGCATCCAGCGCACCACGCAGGCGCTGACCGCCGACGAGGCCGGCATGGACAGCGCCCTGTCCGGACGCGGTCGCATCTGGGGCGCGGCGGTGTGCATGGTGCGCGAGCACCCGGTCAACGGCGTGGGTGCGCGCGGGTTCCGCGATGCGTTCCCGGCCTGCGATCCGGAGCCGGGAGAAACCCCGGCCTGGGGCAGCGGTCCGGCCTTGCACGCGCATCAGATCGTGCTGGAAATCCTCAGCGAAACCGGCGCGCTGGGCCTGCTGCTGTGGCTGGCCGGCGTGGCGCTCGCCTGGCGCGCGTGGCGCTACGCGGCCGAACCGGCGCGCGATCGCGCACGACCCGCGATGCTGGCGCTGGCGGTCACGGTGTTCCCGTTCAACACCCACCTCGCGTTCTACTCTACGTTCTGGGGCGGTCTGACCCTGTTGCTGGCGGCGCTGTACGCGGGCAGCCTGCTGGCGCGAAAAGGCGAAGTGATTGCCGAAGCGCCCGCGGCTCCGGACGCGGCGGCGTCGTGAACCTGGGAGGCCTGGCATGAATTCGGAAATGATCGCGGGCCTGTTCGGGCTGCTGGGCGTGTTCGTGGGCGGCCTGATTTCCTGGTGGCTGCAAAAAGACCGCGCCTCGACCGATCTGGAGATCGCGCTGGAAGCGGTCAAGACCGAACACATGGCCGAGAAGACGGCGCAGCACTTCCTCAGCCACAAGGGCTATACGGATCGTTCCTTCAGTCTGCTGCGGGAGCGGCTGGGCGGTTTCGAGGACGACGAACTCAGGCGCATTCTCGTGCGCGCGGGTGCGATCCGCTACACGCGCAGCAACGGCGATGAATACTGGCGTCTGCTCTCACGCGAACCCGAAGCGATCGCACGGGCGAAAGAGAAGGGCGAGAAGACGGAATCGGCCGAGGACGACCACTAGTCGCCGGTAGGAGACGGGTCAGCGCCGTTTGGGATTCCGCCGCATCCGCGTGCCGCTGGCGCGGTCGTGCCAGGTGAGGCGCTCGCGATCGAACCAGGCCCACCAGAAGCCAAGGCCCGCCAGCAGCAGTGAAACGGTGCCGACGAGGTAGCGCACGCCGAGCGAGCGCCACGTCGGTGCCGAGACTTCGTCCACGGCAGTGAGTTGCAACCGCCACGGGCGCATGCCGAGCGTCTGCCCGCCGCGGCGCCAGCTGATGCCCGCATACAGTCCGCCCACCGCCCAGCACGAGAACCAGAGCAGCAGTTGCAGCGCGCTGAAGGGCGCGATGTTCTGGCGCGGATCGTGATGGCCGGCGATGGTGAAGGCGAGGGTAAACACCAGCGACACCAGCATCCACAACGCCAGCACCGGCCAGAAGTCGTAGAACAGCGCCAGCAGGCGCCAGCCGATCAGCGCGCGCGGTCGGTCTGCGGGAGAAGGCTGTGGCGAGGGTTCGGACATCCCGACAGAATAACGGTTGCACGCAACCCACCGTCAGCCGTTACGCTTTCGGCCATGATCACGCCTGCGGACCGCCGCGAACTCGTCGCGCAACTGCCGCCGTTGCCCGCACGCGACGAGCAGGCCATCCATGCCTTCCTCGATGCGATCTGGGCCGAAAGCGGTCTGGCGCAGCAGACGCTGGATGGCTATCGCCGCGATCTGCAAGGTTTTGCGCGCTGGGCGAGCCAGCGTGCTTGCGAGCCGCAGGCTCGCGCGCTGGGGAGCGCACGGCCAAGGATGGCCGGGCCGGAGCATCCGCAAGCCGAAGTAGTGTCGCCAGGGATGGCAAGGAGAAGTAGTGGCCTGGCCGGCGCCGATCGCGCGGCACTGTTCGACTATCTCGCCTGGCGCACGCGGCACGGCTGGTCGCAGCGCAGCAATGCGCGGCTGCTGTCGGCGCTGCGCGCGTTTTTCGCCTTGCAGCTGCGCAACGGCGCGCGCGCGGACGATCCGGTCGCGCTGCTGGAACCGCCGAAACTACCGCGCTCGCTGCCCAAGGCCTTGTCGGAAAGCCAGATCGAGGCCTTGCTGGCCGCGCCCGACATCGCCACGCCGCTCGGATTGCGCGATCGCGCGATGCTGGAGCTGATGTACGCCGCCGGCCTGCGCGTGAGCGAACTGGTCGGCCTGCCCGCCACCGCCGTCAACCTGCGTCAGGGCGTGCTGCGGGTGATGGGCAAGGGCAGCAAGGAACGCCTGATTCCGCTCGGCGAGGAATCGCAGCATTGGCTCGAGCGTTATCTGAACGAGGCGCGGGCGCAGCTGGCTGCCAAGCGTGCGTTGGAGCCGCTGTTCCTCGACGCGCGCTGCAAGGCGCCGACCCGGCAGGACTTCTGGCGGCTGGTGAAGCGCTATGGCAGCGTCGCCGGCATCGACCTGGCGAAGATCAGCCCGCACGGCCTGCGTCATAGTTTCGCCACGCACCTGCTCAACCACGGCGCCGATTTGCGCGCGCTGCAGATGCTGCTCGGACACAGCTCGCTGTCGACCACGCAGATCTACACGCTGGTGGCGCGGGAGCATTTGAAGTCCCTCCACGCGAAGCACCACCCCAGGGGGTGAGGCAGGCCGCTTACGCGGCACTGCCGCGTGGCCTGCCGAACGCCCGGCCACGGATGGCCGGGCAGGGCGGTCCGGAGCCGACAAAGTTGCGCCAAGGATGGCAGCGACAATCCATCGGAAATCAATGGTGCGGCACTGCCGCGTGGCGTGCCGCCCCCGGCCAAAGACGCACCAAGCACAACAACTGTGATGAACCCGAAGGTTTCGCCATCTCACGAAGATCAGCGGGAATCCACAGCCTCCAACGCTGTCTACGAATCCCGACTCCCACCTCGCGGACAAAGCCGGAAGGACTCCCCATGCACCCCCGTTCACCCGCCCATGCGACAATCGCCGCATCCAGTCGTCAGGCAGTTCTCATGAAGCAACGGTATTTCCTCCTCGCTCTGTTCGGCAGCCTCTTCAGCCTGTCCGCCTGCGCGCAGCCCGCGCCGCCGGCCAAGTCCGCCGCCGCCAAGCCGGCCGCGCCGGCGGTGGCACCGGGTTCGCCGGAAGAGCGCGTCCGCAATGCGATCAAGAAACTCAATGCCCAGGTCGAGATCGACCACATCAGCGCCGCGCCGATCGCCGGCTTCCGCGAGGCCATCGTCGGCGGCCAGACCCTCTACGTCAGCGACGACGGCCGCTACCTGCTGCAGGGCAACCTGTACGACATGGACGCGAAGGAGAACCTGAGCCAGCGCAATCTGGCCAAGGTCCGCCGCCAGCTGCTCGACACGATTCCCGTCGCCGACCGCATCGTCTTCGCGCCGCCGAGCCCGAAATACACCGTGTCGGTGTTTACCGACGTGGAATGCGGCTACTGCCGCAAGCTGCACTCGCAGATCGCCGAATACAACCGCCAGGGCATCGCCGTGCAGTACCTGGCGTTCCCGCGCATGGGCCTGGGCAGTCCCGACTTCCAGAAGATGGTGAACGTGTGGTGCGCGGCCGACCGCAAGAAGGCCCTCACCGATGCCAAGAACGACCAGGCGGTGCCGGTGAAGAACTGCAAGAACCCGGTCACCATGGAATATGACATCGGCCAGCGCGTCGGTCTGCAGGGCACGCCGATGATCATCACCGACAAGGGCGAGGTGATGCCGGGCTACATGCCGCCGGACGCCCTGCGCGCCACGCTCGACAAGCTGGCGAAGGGCGCCTCGCTCAACGACGCGCTCGCCAGCAGCATGCCCGCCGCGGGCAGCCCCTGACATGATTTTGAATCCCCTCTCCCCCGCCTGCGGGGGAGAGGGAGCATCGCGTTAGCGGTCAGGTACAATAGCGCCCCGCTTCCCAGCGTCTGCTCCCCCGGACATGATCGTCCTCGAGGGCCTGCCTGCCCTGTCTCCGTTCCGTCGCGACCGGCTCCAAACCCGTCTGCAAGCCCTCTCACCCTCCGTCCGCGTGTCGGGCGCCTGGTACGTGTACTGGGTGGAACCGCTCCGCGGTCAGGAGGACGGCGCCCCCGCCGCGCTTCCCGACGCGGCGACCCTGCACCGCATCCTCCAGGCTGGCGCCGCCGCCGCGCCGCGCGCCGATGGGGCGGTGTCCCGGTATGTCGCCCCGCGCGTGGGCACGATCTCGCCCTGGGCCAGCAAGGCCACCGAACTGCTGCGCGGCGCCGGATTGCCGGTGAAGCGCGTCGAGCGCGGCCTGCGTCTGGATCTGGCCGGCTGGCCGTCCGATGCGGCAACACAGACGGCGTTGGCGAAACTGCTGCACGATCCGATGACGCAGTCGCTGCTGTCCAGGCACGACGAGGCCGCGGCACTGTTCGCCGTGCCCGCGCGCGGCGAACTCGAGCGCATCGCCCTGGCCGATCTGGAATCCGCCAACGCACGCCTTGGCCTCGCGCTCGCCGACGACGAGATCGACTACCTGCGCATGCGCTACGCCGAGCTTGGCCGCGATCCCAGCGACGTCGAACTGATGATGTTCGCGCAGGCCAATTCCGAGCACTGCCGGCACAAGATCTTCAACGCCTCCTGGACCATCGACGGCGAGGACATGCAGTTGAACGGCACGCAGTTGAACGGCGGGCCGATCTCGCTGTTCAAGATGATCAAGCACACCCACGCGCAGACGCCGGAGCACACGCTCTCGGCCTACAGCGACAACGCCGCGGTGGTGGAAGGCTATGCGGCGCGGCGCTTCCGCCCCGATGCGCAGACGCTTACCTATCGTCACGAGGACGTGCACGAGAGCGCGTTCTGCATCAAGGTCGAAACGCACAATCATCCGACCGCGATCTCGCCGTTCCCCGGTGCCTCCACCGGTGCCGGCGGTGAAATCCGCGACGAAGGCGCCACTGGCCGCGGTGGCAAGCCCAAGGCCGGTCTGTGCGGTTTCAGCGTCTCGCATCTGCGCATTCCGACGCTGCCGCAGCCCTGGGAACAGTCGCGCGCATTGAATCCGCGCATGGCCAGCGCGCTGGAAATCATGACCGACGGCCCGCTCGGCGCGGCCGCGTTCAACAACGAATTCGGCCGGCCGAATCTCACCGGCTATTTCCGCAGCTTCGAAGTGCAGGAAGGCGATGGCCTCGCGCGCGCCTACGACAAGCCGATCATGCTGGCCGGCGGCCTCGGTGCCATCGATCGCGGACTGGTCGAGAAGAAACTGCTGTCGCCGGGCGATGCGGTGATCGTGCTCGGCGGCCCGGCGATGCTGATCGGCCTCGGCGGCGGCGCCGCCAGTTCGGTCGCTTCGGGCGACAGCGCGGAAGATCTCGATTTCGCTTCCGTGCAGCGCGACAACCCGGAGATGGAGCGCCGCTGCCAGGAAGTCATCGACCGCTGTGCCGCGCTCGGCGACGACAACCCGATCCTGTGGTGCCACGACGTCGGCGCCGGCGGCCTGTCGAACGCGATTCCGGAACTGCTGCACGATTCCGGCGTCGGCGGCGTGATCGATCTGTTCAAGGTGCCGAGCGACGATCCCTCGCTCTCGCCAATGCAGCTGTGGTGCAACGAATCGCAGGAACGCTACGTCCTCGGCGTCGCGCAAGAGCGCCTCGCCGATTTCGCCGCGCTGTGCGAGCGCGAGCGCTGTCCGTTCGCCGCGGTCGGCGTGGCCACCGCCGAGGAGCGGCTGGTCGTCGGCTACGGTGCTTCCGTTGCTTCCCTTCTCCCTCCGGGAGAAGGTGCCCCGCAGGGGCGGATGAGGGCGGGAGAATCACTCGCTGAGGAACGTCCATCGGCGAGTGATTCCCCGCCCTCATCCGGCGCTATGCGCCACCTTCCCCCGGGGGGGGAAGGGAAAGGCGAATTCGCCATCGATCTGCCGATGGACGTGCTGTTCGGCAAGCCGCCGAAGATGCATCGCGATACCCAGCGTCCGCGTCCCGCGCGCTGGCCGTCGCTGTCGACCGACGGCATCGATCTGCAGGAGGCCGGTCTGCGCGTGCTCGCGCATCCCACCGTCGCCGCCAAGAACTTCCTGATTACCATCGGCGATCGTACCGTGGGCGGACTCACCGCGCGCGATCAAATGGTCGGCCCATGGCAACTGCCGGTGGCCGATTGCGCGATCACCCTTTCGGATTACGAAAGCCACGTCGGCGAAGCCATGGCGATCGGTGAACGCACGCCGCTGGCGCTGCTCGATTCCGCCGCCGCCGCGCGCATGGCGGTGGGCGAGGCGATCACCAATCTCTGCGCCGCGCCGGTGGAAACGCTCCACCGCGTCAAGCTGTCGGCGAACTGGATGGCCGCCGCCGGACATGCGGGTGAGGACGCGCGTCTGTTCGATGCGGTGAAAGCGGTTGGCCTGGAATTGTGTCCCGCGATCGACCTCAGCATCCCGGTCGGCAAGGATTCGCTGTCGATGCAGGCGCAGTGGAATGCCGATGGCGTCGCGCAAAAGTCGGTGTCGCCGGTCTCGCTGGTGGTCAGCGCGTTCGCGCCGGTGACGGACACGCGCGCGCAGCTCACGCCGCTGCTTTCGCGCGAGGCCGACACGGAAATCTGGCTGATCGGCCTCGGCGCCGGACGCCAGCGCCTGGGTGGCTCGATCCTCTCGCAATGCTTCGAGGCCTTTGGCGGCGCGCCGCCCGATCTCGACGATCCACAGCGGCTGCGCAGCCTGTTCGAACTGATTCGCGAAGCGCGCGAAGCCGGCCTGCTGCTCGCCTATCACGACCGTTCCGACGGCGGCGCGTTCGCGGCGCTGTGCGAAATGGCGTTCTGCTCGCATCTCGGCCTCGACATCGCGCTGGAAGGCTGGGGCGCCGATCGCGCCGATGACGTCTTCCGCACGCTGTTCAACGAGGAACTGGGCGCGATCGTGCAGATCCGCAACGAGGATCGCGCCGAATTCGCCGACCTCGTCGCCAGTCATGGCCTGATCGAATGCGCGCAGCGCATCGCGCGCCCGACCACGGCGCCGATGGTGCGCGTGCTCGACGACAACGAATCGTTGGTGGAATGGCGCTGGGATGCGTTGTTCGACGCCTGGTGGTCGGTGACGCATGCGATGCAGAAGCGTCGCGACGATCCTGTCTGCGCCGACGAGGAGCGCGAGGCCGTTCGCCGCTTCGATGCGGCGGGCCTGCAGCCGAAACTGACATTCGACCCCGCCGAAGACATCTCCGCGCCTTTCATCGCGACCGGCGCCCGTCCGCAAGTGGCGATCCTGCGCGAGCAGGGCGTCAACGGCCAGGTCGAGATGGCCGCCGCGTTCACGCGCGCCGGATTCGACGCCGTCGACGTGCACATGAGCGATCTGATTTCCGGACGCGCGAAGCTCGAGACGTTCGCGGGACTCGTCGCCTGCGGCGGTTTCAGCTACGGCGACGTGCTCGGCGCGGGCCGTGGCTGGGCGACATCGATTCTCGAACGCGCCGCGCTGCGCGATGCGTTCGCGGCGTTCTTCGCGCGCGGTGACAGTTTCTCGCTCGGCGTGTGCAACGGTTGCCAGATGTTGTCGCAACTGAAGGACATCATTCCCGGCGCCGCGCACTGGCCGCAGTTCCTGCGCAATCGCAGCGAACAGTTCGAAGCGCGCTTCGGCATGCTGGAGGTGGTGGAATCGCCGTCGTGGTTCTTCGGCGGCATGGCCGGTTCGCGCATTCCCGTCGCCATCGCGCACGGCGAGGGGCGCGCCAGCTTTGAAGGGGACGGTTTCGCCGATGCCATCGACCGCACGGCCTCGCGCGTCGCGCTGCGATACGTCGAGGGTGACGGAAGTCCGGCGGCGAGCTATCCCGCCAATCCGAACGGCTCGACGGATGCCATCGCCGGGCTCTGCAGCGAGGACGGGCGCGCCACGATTCTGATGCCGCACCCCGAGCGCACATTGCGCACCGCCAACCTCAGCTGGTCACCGCGCGAATGGTCCGAGGACTCGCCCTGGTTGCGCATGTTCCGCAATGTGCGCAGTCGCGCCGGATAGAAAAGAGAAATTAATCACAAAAATAAAGAGAACCCGGTATCGCAAGAACCGGGTTTTTTTGCGCCTGCATCAACGCGGGGCAACGATTCGTCCGCGCGATTTTTTGAGGGGTAAACCCTTGATGGGAAAACGATTAGGCGTGATGGCGAAATGAAGACGCAAGAAAAAAATTTGTGTCTGAAGTCACTTTTGTTCACTTGACGTCAAAAAAGCCGCGAAGCGACTATCGGGTCATTCCGTCGTCAGGCTGCATTCACTGACCCAGCGAAACGGGATGGGCTGAGGGGAGCTCGTTGGGACAAGGAAGACCGAATCGCCGAGCCGGAGCTCTTGGGAAAGACCGAAATCGAAATTCGCGCGGCGTCTGCTGCGCGAACGCACGCGTCATCTTCGCCAAACAAACAACAGAAGGGGTTGAAGCAATGAACCGCATTTTCCGCAAGGTATGGGATGCCGATCGCGGCGTGGTGGTGGTTTCCGAGTTGGCGAAGACGAAAGGCAAAGGAAAAGGCGCGCGGTTGTTGCAGGCGGTGGTGGTGGCGAGCGCGCTTGTCGCGGCGCCCGCGATCGCGGAGCAGGAGAAGTCCCTCGACGAGGGCAAGCAAGCACAGAACATCCAGGCGGTCGATGCCATCAAGTGCAAACCGACCGGTGAAGGCGCGACCGATGCGTCGGCTTGCGTCGATGAGGCGAAAGCCACGCGTCCTGTTGAAAGCGCGCCGGCCGCGAGCAAGGACAAGAGTTCGCTGCTGATGCAGGCAGCGGTCGCTGCTGGCGCGATCGCCGCGATTTCGGCGAATTCCGAGCACGATTCGAACACGCGACAGAGCGTGCCGCCGCCGCAGGCCGCGCCACCGACTGCCGGCGCCAGCACCGTCTGCAAGCAGGCCGGCGACGGCGTGCAGCCGACCGGTTCGCTGGCTTGTGGCAACAATGCCGAAGCCACCGCAGCCGGCAGCACCGCGCTCGGCGACGCGGCCAAGGCCACGCACACCAGCGCGACCGCGGTCGGCGGCAACGCGCGTGCGCAGCAGACCAACACCACTGCAGTCGGCGGAAATGCCTGGGCGAAGGGCACCGCAGGCACCGCGCTCGGTTCCAACACGCAGGCGTTCGGCCAGCGCAGCACGGCGGTCGGTTACTCCGCGCAAAGCCATTCGGAAGGCGCGGTCGCCATCGGATTCAACTCCTACGTCGCGCCAGCGGCGGCGGGCAGCGTGGCGATCGGCTACGGCGCGCGTGCGGACGAGGCGGGCGTGTTCTCGGTCGGCAACGGTGGCGGCGCCGGCACGGTCGGTCCGGCCACGCGTCGCATCACCAACGTCAGCGAAGGCATCGACGACACCGATGCGGTGAACAAGGCGCAGCTGGATGAAGTCGCCGAGACCGCCAACAACACCAACAAATTCTTCAAGGCGACGGCCGGTGCCGACAACGATGCCGGCGCATCGGTCGAAGGCGAATACGCGACGGCGTTCGGCAGCGGCGCGAGCGCGCAGGGCAAGTCCACCACGGCGGGCGGCAATCGCGCGACGGCCAGCGCCGACAACGCGTCGGCCTACGGCACCGGCAGCGAAGCCAGCGGTCAGGGTTCGACCGCGATCGGTGGCGAGATGACCGTCATCAACGGCGGCACCTGGGAAGAGGAAACCTGGCACACGACGGCATCGGGCCAGGAAAGCACGGCGATCGGCGTCGCTGCGCGCGCCACCGAATACGGCGCAGTGGCGGTAGGCGCCGTCGCCGAAGCGAGCGGCGAGACTTCGGTCGCGGTCGGTGCCGCGAGCACGGCACGCGGCTTGAACGCGGTCGCCGTGGGCGAGCAGACGCGCGCCTACGGTGCGTTCAGCACGGCGGTCGGCGCTTGGTCGGAAGCGCATGGCGATCGCAGCGTCGCGGTGGGGGGCATCGCCTACGGCGACGAGAACACGGCGGTCGGTCAGCTTTCCGGCACCGACGGCCAGAACAGCAGCGCCTTCGGCCGCTGGGCCAAGGCGCGCGTCGACTACAGCACGGCGCTCGGTTCGGAAGCCGATGTGTTCGCGGTCAACAGCGTCGCGCTGGGATACCAGTCGATCGCCGATCGCGAGAACACCGTATCCGTCGGCAGCGTCGGCTTCGAGCGGCAGATCGTCAACGTGGCCGCTGGTGTCGAAGACACTGACGCGGTGAACGTGGCGCAGTTGAAGGAAGTGGAGAAGACGGCGGAGAACACCGACCGTTTCTTCAAGGCCACAGACAGCGAGGACAGCAACGCGGGTGCTTACGTCGAGGGCGATAACGCCACGGCGGCGGGCGAAGCGGCGAACGCGATCGGCAACGGCACGTCCGCATTCGGCAGCGGCGCCAACGCACTCGCCGATGGCGCGGTTGCCGTTGGTTACAACTCGTTGGCTGCAGGTCTGAACAGCGCGGCCTTCGGTAACAACGCGCAGGCGACAGGACCAGCCGCAGTGGCCGTGGGTGGTATCGCGGTCGATGAAAACGGCGATCCGCTGATTACCGTCAATGGTGAGCCGGTGACCACGGGCGCGACCAGCGCCGGCGTGGGCGGCACGGCGCTGGGTGCGAGCGCGAATGCGGAAGGCTTCGCATCGACTGCCACGGGCGTGGGCGCCTATGCCTCGGGTGCGCAGTCGTCCGCTTTCGGCGCGGTCGCCAACGCGATCGGCGACTACAGCACCGCGGTGGGCACGGGTTCGGCCGCGGTCGGCACGAGCAGCACGGCGGTCGGCGAATACGCTGAAGCCAGTGGCGAGGAGAGCACGGCGGTCGGCGGCACCTCGTTCTTCGGTTTGATCACGACACAGGCGACGGGCGCTGGTGCCTCGGCGTTCGGCAACGGCGCCTGGGCGACAGGCGATCTGTCGACGGCGTTGGGATACAACAGCTATGCGCGCGAGGAGAACTCGACTGCGGTTGGTTCGAACGCATTCGCGTTGGCGGCGAACAGCGTGGCGCTGGGCGCGGATTCGCGCGCGGAGCGCGAGAACACGGTGTCGGTCGGTGATGCCGGCGCAGAGCGTCAGGTCACCAATGTCGCGGCCGGCACCGAAGATACCGATGCGGTGAACGTGGCACAGCTGAAGGAAGTGGAGAAGACGGCGGAGAACACCGATCGCTTCTTCAAGGCCACCGACAGTGAAGACAGTGCGGTGGGTGCCTACGTCGAAGGCGACAATGCGACAGCAGCGGGCGAAGCCGCCAATGCGATCGGCAACGGTGCATCGGCCTATGGCAGCGGCGCGAATGCGATCGCCGATGCCGCTACTGCTGTCGGCTACAACGCCATCGCGCAATCGGCGAACAGCGTGGCGCTGGGTGCTTCCAGCCAGGCAACCGCCGAGTACGCCACGGCAGTCGGTGCGGAGAGCGAAGCCTCCGGTGAGCAGAGCACCGCAACCGGTGCGGCTGCCGTTGCTTCCGGCGACGGCAGCGTGGCCAACGGCGCGCTGAGTGAAGCCAGCGGTACCGAATCCACCGCGGTGGGTTACTACAGCACCGCCAGTGCCGACGGTGCGACGGCGCTTGGTGCGGAAAGCGTTGCTTCGGGTGAATCGTCCACCGCGATTGGTCTGGGTGCGACGGCAAGCGAGATTGGCGCGACGGCCACCGGCGAAGGTGCGCAGAGCACCGGCGCCTACGCCACGGCGACCGGTTCCGAATCGGTGGCCTCGAACACGCAGGCCACGGCAACCGGCTTCCGCAGTGAAGCCTCAGGCCTGGCATCGACCACCGTCGGTGGCTACAGCGCGGCGAGCGGCGACTTCTCCTCGGCGTTCGGCTACGGCGCGACAGCCAGCGGCACCAGCAGCACGGCCGTCGGTGAATCGGCACAGGCTTCGGGCGAGGAAAGCACCGCGGTCGGCGGCACGACCTTCTTCGGCCTGATCAACACGCAGGCGAGCGGCACGGCGGCATCGGCCTTCGGTACCGGCGCATGGGCGACGGGCGATCTGTCGACGGCAGTGGGCTACAACAGCTACGCACGCGAGGAGAACTCGCTGGCACTGGGTGCGAACTCGTATGTGCTGGCGGCGAACAGCGTGGCGTTGGGCGCGGACTCGCGCGCGGAGCGCGAGAACACGGTATCGGTGGGCGATGTCGGCGCGGAACGCCAGATCACGAACGTGGCGGCCGGTACGGAAGACACCGACGCGGTGAACGTGGCGCAGCTGAAGGAAGTGGAGAAGACGGCGGAGAACACCGACCGCTTCTTCAAGGCGAGCGACAGCGAGGACAGCAACGCGGGCGCATACATCGAAGGCGACAACGCGACGGCGGCGGGTGAAGCGGCCAACGCGATCGGCAACGGCACGTCCGCATTCGGCAGCGGCGCCAATGCGCTCGCCGATGGCGCGGTTGCCGTCGGCTACAACTCGCTGGCGGCGGGTCAGAACAGCGCCGCGTTCGGCAACAACGCGCAAGCAACCGGGCCGGCGGCAGTGGCGGTGGGTGGTATCGCGGTGGACGAAAATGGCGATCCGCTGATCACGAACAACGGCCAGCCTGTCACGACGGGCGCGACGAGTGCCGGCGTGGGCGGCACGGCGCTCGGTGCGAGTGCAAGCGCCGACGGATTCGCGGCCACCGCAGCGGGCGTGGGCGCGTATGCGCCGGGCGCGCAGGCATCCGCCTTCGGTGCGGTCGCCAATGCGACCGGCGATTACAGCACCGCGCTGGGCACGCAGAGTAATGCTTCCGGCACCAACAGCATCGCGGTCGGCCAATCGTCCACCGCCAGCGGCCAGAACAGCATCGGCATCGGTTCCAGCGCGCGCGCCACGGCCTTGAACAGCACCGCTGTCGGCGCGTCGGCGTGGGCGACGGCGGAACGCACCACCGCGCTCGGCCAGTTCGCCTGGGCGACACAGGCCGGCGCGACGGCGCTTGGCCGTGACACGTATGCCTACGCGACCAACGCCACGGCGATCGGTGTCAGCGCCTGGGCCAACGGCGCCAACAGCGTGTCGCTGGGTGCGGGGTCGCGCACCAGCGAGGAGAACGTCGTCTCGGTGGGTAACGGCACCGGCAACGGCGGCTATCCGGCCACGCGTCGCATCACCAACGTCACCGCGGGCATCAACGACAACGATGCCGTCAATGTGGCGCAGCTGAAGGAAGTGGAGAAGACGGCGGAGAACACCGATCGCTTCTTCAAGGCCACCGACAGCGAAGAGAGCGCGGTCGGTGCTTACGTCGAAGGCGACAACGCCACGGCGGCCGGTGAAGCGGCTAGCGCGATCGGCACTGGCGCGTCCGCGTTCGGCAGCGGCGCCACCGCCGCGGGCGACAACACCGTCGCGGTGGGCCAGAACAGCACCGCCGATGGCGCGGGCAGTGTCGCGGTCGGCGGCATGGGCCAGGCCTATGACGAATTCAACCAGCCGATCGTCGACGAGAACGGCAATCCCGTGCTGGTCGGCACTGCTTCGGTGGAGAACGCGACCGCCGTCGGCGCGGGCGCGCAGGCGACGGGCGAGGTGAGCAGCGCCTACGGTTATGGCGCGCAGGCGACGGGCGACCATGCCTTCGCCGGCGGTTACAAGTCGCGCGCGACCGGCAGCTACAGCACCGCGATCGGCGATGAAGCCTGGGCCAGCGGCGAGGAGACCACTGCGGTCGGCGCCATGTCGTGGGCGACGGCGGACGGCGCGACTGCAGCCGGCAACTACGCCTGGGCGACAGGCACGAACGCTAGCGCCTTCGGCAATGCCGCCTGGGCGGACGGAAACGGTTCGACCTCGATCGGCTACAACAGCTGGACGCCGGGCGCCAACGCCGTCGCGGTGGGACGCGGCGCGTTCGGCTACGAGGACTACAGTGTCGCCGTCGGCTTCCAGGCCTTCGGCAACGGCCTGCACAGCATCGCGTTCGGCACCAATTCGTTCGCCGATGCCGAGAGCGCGATTGCCATCGGTGCCGGCAGCCAGGCGCTTGCCGCGAATTCGGTGGCATTGGGTTCGGGGTCGCTTGCCGATCGCGAGAACACGGTGTCGGTGGGAGATGTCGGTGCGGAGCGTCAGATCACCAACGTCGCGGCCGGTACCGAGGCCACGGATGCGGTGAACGTGGCGCAGCTGGAAGCGGTGACGCAGGACACCAAGTACTTCCAGGCCACCGGCAGCGACAGCAGTGATGCTGGTGCGTATGCCGAAGGCGATAACGCGACCGCTTCGGGCGAAGCAGCCAATGCGATCGGCAACGGCGCATCGGCCTATGGCAGCGGTGCAAATGCGATCGCCGATGCTGCTACTGCTGTCGGCTACAACGCCATCGCGCAATCGGCGAACAGCGTGGCGCTGGGTGCTTCCAGCCAGGCAACCGCCGAGTACGCCACGGCGGTCGGTGCGGAGAGCGAAGCTTCTGGTGAGCAGAGCACCGCAACCGGTGCAGCTGCCGTTGCTTCCGGCGCCGGCAGCGTGGCGAACGGTGCACTGGCCGAAGCCAGCGGCACCGAATCCACCGCGGTCGGTTACTACAGCACCGCCAGCGCCGACGGCGCGACGGCGCTTGGTGCGGAAAGTGTTGCTTCGGGCGAGTCCTCCACTGCGATTGGTCTCGGTGCGACGGCAAGCGAGATCGGCGCGACGGCCACCGGCGAAGGTGCGCAGAGCACCGGTGCCTACGCCACCGCGACCGGTTCCGAATCGGTGGCCTCGAACACGCAGGCGACGGCGACCGGCTTCCGCAGCGAAGCATCAGGTTTGGCATCGACGACGGTCGGCGGCTACAGCGCAGCCACTGGCGACTTCGCCTCGGCCTTCGGCTACGGCGCGACGGCCAGCGGCAGCAGCGCGACGGCGGTGGGTGAATCGGCGGAAGCCTCGGGCGAGGAGAGCACCGCAGTCGGCGGCACGTCGTTCTTCGGACTGATCACCACGCAAGCGACCGGCGCCGGTGCTTCCGCATTCGGCAACGGTGCATGGGCGACGGGCGATCTGTCGACGGCGGTCGGCTACAACAGCTACGCACGCGAGGAGAACTCGACGGCAGTCGGCTCGAACGCATTCGCCTTGGCGGCGAACAGCGTGGCACTGGGTGCGGACTCGCGCGCGGAGCGCGAGAACACGGTGTCGGTGGGCGATGTCGGCGCGGAACGCCAGATCACGAACGTGGCGGCCGGTACGGAAGACACCGACGCGGTGAACGTGGCGCAGCTGAAGGAAGTGGAGAAGACGGCGGAGAACACCGACCGCTTCTTCAAGGCGAGCGACAGCGAGGACAGCAACGCGGGCGCATACATCGAAGGCGACAACGCGACGGCGGCGGGCGAAGCGGCCAATGCGATCGGCAACGGCACGTCCGCATTCGGCAGCGGCGCCAATGCGCTGGCGGACAACGCGACCGCAGCGGGCTACAACGCGCTTGCACAAGGCGAGAACAGCAGCGCCTTCGGCAGCAACGCAATGGCCACGGGCGGTTCCAGCTTCGCTGGCGGCAGTAATGCGCAGGCCAACGGCGGCGGCAGCGTGGCGCTGGGCTTCAACAGCATCAGCAACGGCAGCAATGGCGTTGCGATCGGCGCGGGCAGCGAGGTGGAGGGTTTCCTCGGTACCGCGGTCGGCGGGCTGGCCTGGGCCAAGGCGCCGTTCACCACGGCGATCGGCGGCTTCGCGACGGCTGATGGCTATCAGTCCACGGCGGTCGGTTCCGGTGCCTATGCCACTGGCTTCAACGCCACCGCGACGGGTGCGGGTTCGATGGCCGGAGACGGCGGCACGGCGATCGGCGCGGGCGCGGCGACGGGCATGTTCGTCGTCGATCCCGACAGCGGCCAGACGGTGTTCCAGAGCAGCATGGGCACCGCGGTCGGCCAGAACGCATCGGCCTCCGGTCTGTACGGCACGGCGATCGGCGGCTTCTCCGACGGCTCCTTCAGCTCCGCGGCCGCGTCTGGCCAGTACAGCGTCGCGGTCGGCGCGGGCGCCTATGCCGGCTCCTACTGGGACAGCACTCTGGTCGGCGACTACACCACCGCGATCGGCTCGGAGAGCTGGGCGATCGGCGGCTCGTCCACGTCGCTGGGCTTCAACAGCTTCGCGCAGGCCGATCGCGCGACCGTGCTCGGCGCCAATGCCTGGACCACGCCGGAGGCGACCGGCAGCGTCGCGCTGGGCGAAGGTTCGCTGGCCGAACGCGAGAACACGGTATCGGTCGGTGCCGCGCATGCCTGGACGGATGCGGCGGGCAACGAACATGCCGCCGTCGATCGTCAGATCACCAACGTTGCGGCGGGTACGGAAACCACCGATGCGGTCAACAAGGGCCAGCTCGACGAAGTTGCCGCCGGCGTCGCCAACGCCGTCAGCTACGACGACGAGGACAAGGACAGCATCACCCTGGCCGGTGCGGACGGCACGCAGATCAACAACCTCGCGGCCGGCGACGTCAATGCCGGCAGCACGCAGGCGATCAACGGCGGCCAGCTGTACGACGCGCTCGACAGCACGGCGCAGGCGCTCGGCGGCGGCGCGTCGGTGACGGCGTTCGGCACGATCAGCGCACCGACCTACATGGTGCAGGGCGGCAGCTACTTCAACGTCGGCGATGCGATCAGCGCGCTGGATGCCACCCTCTCGCAGATCGATCAGCGTCTGACCGACGTCGAAAGCAATGGCGTGGCCAGCACCACGACGAGCGAGACCGGCGGTGAAGATCGCACGGCCGCAGCTGACAAGCCGACGAAGAGCATCGGCGACACCAACGCGAGCGGCAGCGGCAACGGCACAACCGCGGCCGGCGGATCCGCTTCCGCCATGCCCAGCAGCAGCGTCGCGATGGGCGGCACGGCTTCGGGCACCAACGCGGTGGCGATGGGCCAGGGCGCGGTCGCGTCCGGCGCGTCGAGCACGGCGATCGGACAGGGCGCGAGCGCGACGGCGGCGAACAGTGTCGCGCTCGGCCAGGGTTCGGTGGCCGATCGCGCCAACACTGTCTCGGTTGGCAGTGTCGGCAACGAGCGTCAGGTGGTGAACGTCGCCGACGGCACCCAGGCCACCGATGCGGTGAACAAGCGCCAGATGGACGCCAGCGCGACCAAGACGCTGAACTCGGCCAAGGCTTACACCGACTCCAAGTTCATGGCATTGGAAGACAGCTTCGACGTGCTGAAGGACGACTTGAACCGCCGCATCCGCGATCAGGATCGCCGCATCGATCGCCAGGGCGCGATGAGCGCGGCCATGCTCAACATGGCCATGAGCGCCGCGGGTGTCCGCACCGACAACCGCATCGGTGTCGGCGTCGGCTTCCAGGGCGGGGAAAGCGCGCTGTCGATCGGCTATCAGCGTGCGATCAGCGATCGGGCCACGATCACCTTCGGCGGCGCGACCAGCGGCGACGACACGTCGGTCGGCATCGGCGCGGGCTTCGGCTGGTAATCGGAAAACGTGCGCGGGCTGGCGAGAGACAGCCCGCGGATGCATGCCGCGGCCGATCGGCCGCGGTCGAGATGGAATCGTCAGCCGGCGATTTCGATTGTTTCGTAAACCGAATGAGGAACTGCATCGTGATCAGCAAGAAACAACTCGTTGTGTACGGCATCGCCGGCATCGCGCTGATGGCTTCGGTCCTGCCTGCGGCCAACGCCGCCGGCAGCGGCAAGCAGCCCATCGTCAAGGAAATTTCGCAACATGCACCGCAGTCGCAGGCGGGTGCGCGCATCATCGTGCGCTACAAGAACAACACCGCCGCCAGCGTCGACCGCACCGCCAAGCTCAATGTGGTCAGCGCCGCCGCCAATCGCGCGGGCGTGGCGAAAGTGGCGCTGGGCGCCGGCAAGTCGGCCACGCTCACGGCGAAGTACGTGCGCAAGCTGGGCACCGGCTCCGAACTGCTCAAGCTGTCGCAACGTTTGACGTCGGCGCAGTTGGACAAGCTGGTCCGTGAGATCAAGGCCGATCCCTCGGTGCAGTCCGCCCAGATCGATCGCATGCTCACGCTCGCCGAGCCGGTGAAGCGCGTGCGCGCCGCGATGGCGCAGCCGGCCTTCGTGCCGGACGATCAGTACTACTCGCAGTACCAGTGGCATTTCCACAATGCCACCGGCGGCGTGCGCGCACCGGAAGCCTGGGACATTTCCAAGGGTGACGGTGTCGTGGTCGCGGTGCTCGACACCGGCGTGCTGCTCGATCATCCCGATCTGCAGGCGAACCTGCTGGAAGGCTATGACTTCATCTCCGACGCCTTCGTCTCGCGCCGCGCGACCGACGACCGCGTGCCGGGCGCGAAGGATTACGGCGACTGGAATCCCGTCGCCAGCGAGTGCTACAGCGGTTCGCCGGTCACCGACAGCTCCTGGCACGGCAGCCACACGGCCGGTACCGTCGCCGAAGTCAGCAACAACAGCACCGGCATGGCCGGTCTCGCGCACAACGCCAAGGTCTTGCCAGTGCGCGTGCTGGGCCGCTGCGGCGGCTACACCTCCGACATCGTCGACGCGATCACCTGGGCGTCCGGCGGCACCGTCGACGGCATTCCCGCCAACGCGAACCCGGCCGAGGTCATCAGTCTGAGCCTGGGCGGCTTCGGCGCCTGCTCGACCGAGGAGCAGACCGCGATCGACGCCGCCGTTGGTCGCGGCACCACGGTTGTGATCGCGGCCGGCAACGAGGCCTCGGACTCTTCCGACTACAGCCCGGGCAATTGCGCCAACGTCATCGATGTCGGCGCCACCCGGATCACCGGCGGCATCGCCTACTACTCCAACTACGGCAGTATCGTGGACATCGCCGCGCCCGGCGGTGGTGGCAGCGTCGATGGCAATCCGAACGGTTATGTCTGGTCGGCCGGTAGCGAAGCGCTGACCACGCCGGAATCCGGCGAGGTCACCTACATGGGTATGGGCGGTACCTCGATGTCGACACCACACGTCGCCGCCACCGTGGCCCTGGTGCAGAGCGCGCTCGCCGCGGCCGATCGCGATCCGCTGTCGCCCGCCGACATGGAAGCGCTGCTGAAGGAGACCGCGCGTCCGTTCCCGGTCACCATTCCTTCCGGCACGCCGATCGGCACCGGCATCGTCGACGCCAAGGCCGCGCTCGATCAGGCGCTGGAAGTGCCGTGCGATCCGGAGACCGAGCAGTGCGGCCCGGATGCGACCCCGCTGGTCAACAAGACGCCGGTGGCCGACCTCTCCGGCACGGCCGGCAGCGAAGTGCTGTACAGCTTCGAAGCCAGCGCCGGCAGCGTGCTCAGCTTCATGACCTACGGTGGTACCGGCAACGTCTCGGTTTACGTCAGCTTCGACGCCGAGCCGACCACGAGCGTCTACGACGCCAAGTCGACCCGCGTCGGCAACAGCGAAACCGTGCGCTTCACCGCCCCGCAGGCGGGTACCTACTACATCAAGCTGGTGGGTGCGGCGGCGTACAGCGGCGTCACCCTGGTGGCGCGCCAGTAAATCGCATCGTCCTCGCGAAACCTTGGACCCCGGTTGCCAACCGGGGTCTTTTTTTGTGCCGGAAACGGGGATTTCGCGGCGGATTCACGTCCGATTCGCTTCGGGATCGGCGCTATGAGCGCAGCCGCCCGCTGTGATGTCGGGCATGCGGGATGACCTGCTAAAGTCGGCTTTCTTCAGGAGGTCGCAGTGAACGCAGTCGTTCAAGAGCCCGGACACGAACATCCTGCCGTCGGCCCGTCTGTTAACGAGGGTGCCACTGCCGCGCGTGCCGCAGACGAGCGCATCGTCGCGGCGCTGCTGGAGAAGGGCCGGCTCAAGGAAGCCGACCTGGGGCGCGCGCGCCGTTTGCAGGAGGAAACCGGTAACGATCTGCTGTCGTTGCTGGCACGGCTGGGCCTGGTCTCCGAGCGCGACCACGCCGAAACCTGCGCGGAGGTGCTCGGGCTGCCGCTGCTGACCGGCAAGGACGCGCCGGATGCGCCGCCGGAGATGCCGGCGGAAGCCCAGACGCTGTCGACACGCTTCCTCAAGCAGTTCCACGTCTGTCCGCTCGGCGAACAGAACAATCGTCTCGTGCTATGGATGGCCGATCCCTACGACACCTACGCCGTGGACGCGGTCCGTCTGGCAAGCGGCAGCGAGGTCGCGCTCGCCGTCGGCCTGCGCTCGGAGATCGACGATCTGATCGAGCGCTGGCACGGCCAGGGCCGCAGCGCGATGGGCGCCATTGTCGAGACCGCCGATGGCGAAGGCGGCGGCGACATGGACGATGTCGAGCATCTGCGCGACCTCGCCTCCGAAGCTCCCGTCATTCGACTGGTGAACCTGGTCATCCAGCGCGCCGTCGACCTGCGTGCGTCGGACATCCACATCGAACCGTTCGAGAACCGCCTGAAAGTGCGCTACCGCATCGACGGCGTGCTGGAGGAGGGCGAAAGCCCGCCCAGCAATCTCACCGCCGCCGTGATCAGCCGCATCAAGATCATGGCCAAGCTCAACATCGCCGAACGCCGCCTGCCGCAAGATGGCCGCATCATGCTGCGCGTGCAGGGTAAGGAACTCGATCTGCGCGTGAGCACCGTGCCCACCGCGCATGGCGAATCGGTGGTGATGCGCCTGCTCGATCGCGAGACGGTAGTGTTCGATTTCCACAGGCTCGGCTTCACCGACGAGTTCCTGCCGCAATTCCAGAAGGTGCTCGACCAGCCGCACGGCATCCTGCTCGTCACCGGCCCCACCGGTTCGGGCAAGACCACCACGCTCTATACGGCGCTGTCGAAGCTCAACACGGCCGATGTAAAGATCATCACCGTCGAGGACCCGGTCGAATACCAGATCGAAGGCATCAACCAGATCCAGGCCAAGCCGCAGATCGGCCTCGACTTCTCGCATGCGTTGCGCTCGATCGTGCGTCAGGACCCCGACATCATCATGATCGGCGAAATGCGCGACCTGGAAACATGCCGCATCGCCATCCAGTCGGCGCTGACCGGTCACTTGGTGCTGTCCACGCTGCACACCAACAACGCCGCAGGCGGCATCACGCGCATGCTCGACATGGGCGTGGAGGATTACCTGCTCACCTCCACTGTCAACGGCATCCTCGCGCAGCGTCTGGTGCGGCGCTTGGAGCCGACGCATGCGGAGAAATATCTGGCCTCGCCGGAGGAGATCGAGAAGTTCAGCCTGCGCCGCTACCAGCCCGAAGGCGAGATTTATCTCTATCGCCCGCGCGGCTCCGCGCTGGCACCCACCGGATACCACGGCCGCACCACCATCATGGAATTCCTGGTGATGAATGACGAACTGCGCCGCGCGGTGATGCGCCACGCCGGTATGGGCGAACTGGAGCAGCTCGCCAAGCAGGCCGGCATGCGCACGATGTACGAGGACGGCATCATCAAGGCGATGGCTGGATTGACGACGATCGAGGAAGTGCTGCGCGTGACGGAGGATGCGTGATGCTTTTACTCGTCATTCCCGCGAAGGCGGGAATCCAGTGACTTTAGAGCCGTCATGGAGAGACAACCGGCAGTCTACATCCTGGCCAGTGACCGCAACGGAACGCTTTATGTTGGAACGACCAGCGATTTGGTGGGAAGAACATGGCAGCACCGCGAGCATGTCGCGGACGGATTCACAAAGAAGTACGAGGTGACGAAGTTAGTCTGGTACGAGCTGCACGGCGTCATGGAGACAGCCATCGCGCGTGAGAAGCAGATCAAGAAGTGGAACAGAGTTTGGAAGATTAGGTTGATTGAAGAGCACAACCCTTATTGGAATGACTTGTGGTCCGAAATTGTTGGTTGAATGTCGAGGCGCCAAGAGGCTGTCATTCCCGCAAAGGCGGGGATTTAGCGGCTTTCGATTGGTTTTCATCCGCTTTCAGAAAAGCCAACGTCACTGGATTCCCGCCTTCGCGGGAATGACGAGCAAAACAAAGCCTACGATCCATGCCTCTCTATCGCTACAAAGCCCTCAACACCCGTGGCGAAATGCTCGACGGCCAAATGGAAGCCGCCAGCGACAGCGAAGTCGCGCTGCGCCTGCAGGAGCAGGGCCATTTGCCGGTCGAGGCGACACTCGCCAGCGGCAGCGGGGGCGAATCCGCCTGGCGTGCGCTGTTCAAGCCCAAGACGTTCGCTGGCGAACGGCTCGTGCAGTTCACCATGCAGCTCTCGACGCTGCTCGGCGCGGGTCAGCCGCTGGATCGAGCGTTGACAATCCTGCTCGAACTGCCGGAAGACGAGGCCGCGCGCCGCACCATCACCGACATCCGCGACGGTGTGCGCGGTGGCAGTGCGTTGTCGACGGCGCTGGAACGCCAGCACGGTACCTTCTCGCGCCTGTACATCAACATGGTGCGGGCCGGTGAGGCTGGCGGCAGCTTGCAGGAGACGCTACAGCGCCTGGCCGAATATCTCGAACGCAGTGGCGCGCTGCGCGGTCGCGTGATCAATGCGCTGATCTATCCGGCGATCCTGCTGACGCTGGTCATCGGCGCGCTGATGTTCCTGCTCGGCTACGTCGTGCCGCAGTTCGCCGGCATGTACGAGAGCCTGGATGCGGAGATGCCGTGGTTCACCCAGCTCGTGCTGGGCCTCGGCCTGTTCGTGCGCGATTGGTGGATCGTGCTGATCGTGGTGCCGGCGCTGCTGCTGCTGTGGCTGGATCGCAAGCGCCGCGATCCGGCCGTGCGCGCGCGCTTCGACGAATGGATTTTGCAGCGCAAGCTGGCCGGCTCGCTGGTGGCCAAGCTCGAAACCGCGCGCCTGGCGCGCACCCTCGGCACGCTGCTGAAGAATGGCGTGCCGTTGCTGACCGCGCTCGGCATCGGCCGCAACGTGCTCGGCAACCGTGCCCTGGCCAGTGACGTGGAAGCCGCGGCGGACGAGGTGAAGAACGGTGTCGGCCTGTCCGCGGCTCTGGCCAAGGGCAAGCGCTTCCCGCGGCTGGCCCTGCAGATGATCCAGGTGGGCGAGGAGTCGGGCGCGCTCGACACCATGCTGCTGAAGACCGCCGACACCTTCGAGCAAGAGACCGGGCAGGCCCTGGATCGCATGCTGGCGGCCCTGGTGCCGGTGATCACCCTGGTCCTGGCCGGCATCGTCGGTGCGGTGATCATGGCGGTCTTGATCCCGATCTACGGCCTCACCGATACAATCCAGTGACGCCGTGCCGTATTCAGGGGACAGAACGGCCGTCCGGGCGATGAACCATTTGCCCGGTCGTCGATCCAACATCTGGAATTCAGGTTCAGTCATTTCCCGGCTGGCGGGAAATGCGAGACTTCGGCGTTCCTGGCGGCCAGGCGCCGTATTTGACAGGTTTTGTTGACAGTTTTTGACCCGACAACTTTTTAGGATGCAAGCGATGAGGCGTTCACGTTCCTTCCCCGGCTCCCCGCGTTCGGCACAGGCGGGTTTCAGCCTGATCGAAATCATCATCGTCACCGTGCTGATCGGCGGCATCGTCGCGTTCGCGGCGAGCAGAATCCTGGGCGGCGGCGACAAGGCGAAATTCAAGCTGGCGCAGGCGCAGGTGCAGACCCTCGCCGAGAAAGTCCAGTCCTACCAGATGGACACCGGCAACCTGCCCGCTTCGCTCAACGATCTCATCACGCAGCCCGGCGGCGCCAACAACTGGCTCGGTCCGTATGCGAAGGAAGCGGATCTGAAGGATCCCTGGGGCACGCCGATCGAATACAAGGTGCCCGGCGACAACAAGCCTTTCGATCTGGTCAGTCTCGGCGCCGACAAGCAGGCCGGTGGCGACAGCGTCAAGGGCGACATCAAGTACGAGTAAACGTGAAATTCGGCAGCCGGGATTGGCAGGGTAGGGAACCGGTTGCCGCAGTGCGGACATCGGGGGAGCGTCCCTTGCCCGCCGCCGCCGTGCTGCGATCGCACAATGCCTTTGACGGACATCAGCGCGGCTTCACGCTGATCGAAATCATCGTGGTGATGGCCATCATCGCCGGCGCCGCCTTGCTCGGCGTGATGGCGGTGACCGGCGGTTTCGAGCGCATGCAGTTGCGCTCGGCGACGCAGGACGTGGCTGCCAATCTGCGCTTCGCGCGCGCGCAGGCGATCGCCACCGGCACGCCGCAGCGCTTCGTCATCAGCCCGAGCGAGCACACCTGGGAGGGCGCTGCCGGACGCCAGGGACGCATCTCCGACAAGATCTCGGTCCGCTTCTTCGGCGCGCGCGAAGTGCAGCCCAGCCGCGGACAGGGCGCGATCGTGTTCTTTGCCGATGGCGCTTCCACCGGCGGACGCGTGCAGCTGGTCGTCAAGCGCGCGGGCTGGAATGTCGATGTCGCTTGGTTGACCGGAGAGGTCAAATCGTGGCGCGCGGAAACGGTGCCGCCATGAAGCGCCGGATGGGGAGGGCTGCCGCGCGAACGCGGCATTCGGCGAAGGGGAAGCAAACCGGCTTCACTCTGATCGAGATCATCATCGCCTTCGCGGTACTGGCGCTTGCGCTGACGCTTTTGCTGGGCACCTTGTCCGGCTCGGCGCGGCAGGTGCGGGATTCCGCCGATGCGGGGCGCGCGGCGCTGCATGCGCAATCGCTGCTCGCGCAGACCGGCGTCGGCGAGGCGTTGCAACCGGGTGCACGCGATGGCGAGTTCGACGACGGCAAGTATCGCTGGACGATGCAGATCAGCGATTACACCGATCCGCTGCGCCCGCAGCAGGACATGCTGCGCAATCCGGGCGCGCCGCATCTGCTGCGGCTGGCCTTGACGGTGCAGTGGGGCGATGGCGGGCCGGGGCGGCGGCTGTCGCTGGAAACGTTGCGCCTGGCCACGCCGGACATGATGCAGAGCGTGACGCCATGAATCCGCGATTGGGCAGAACATCGGTTCGGGCTTCGCCACGTGCGCATGCGCGCCGGCGCCAGATTTCCGGCTTCTCGCTGATCGAAGTGCTGCTGGCGGCGACGCTGCTGGCGGCGGGGTTGGCCGTGGCCTTCGCCACGGTGCGCGCGGCGACCGCAACCAAGCAGCGCGGCGAACTGATTTCCGAACAGAACGAGCGCATGCGCGCCGTCGAAGGCTTCCTGCGCCGCCGCATCACCTCGGCGCTGCTGATCGGATTCGCCATCGATACCAGCACCGGCGAGCAGACCCGCTTCATCGGCGAATCCGACCATATGCGTTTCGTCGCCGACCTGCCGGACTATCTCGGCCGCGGCGGCCCGCATCTGCATGACATCCGCGTGATCGAGGACGGCGGGCAAGCGAAGCTGGTGGTGTCCTTCGCGCCGGTAGTGGGAAACACGGTGGCGGAAGAACGGCAGCCGCGTCCGCCCGAACCGATGGTGCCGGACCTGGTGTCCGTGAAGATGCGCTATCGCGGGCTCAACGCTGAAAACAAGCTCGACGAGTGGGTCGACAAGTGGGAGACGCCGGACCGGTTGCCGGTGCAGGTGTCGATCGACATCCAAAGCAAGATCGCCGGCCAATGGCCGCGGCTGGTGGTGTCGCTGCCGCAGGCGGGCAATCAGGCGCCGGGGGTGTTCCGGTGAAACGTGCTCAGATGAAGCGTGCTCGGATGAAGCGCGCTCAGATGAAGCGCGCTCCGGCCGCGCGCGCACGCGGCGTCGCCCTGCTGCTGGTGATGTGGATCATCGCGCTGCTGGCCACGCTGGTGGCCGCGTTCGCGTTCTCCGCGCGCATCGAGCGTCTGCAGGCGCGATCGCTGGATCAGGAAGTGGTGGTCGGACAGGCCGCGCGCGCTGGCCTGGAGTACGCGCTGACGCGGGTGTTCGAAAACGATCCGCGCCTGCGCTGGAAGCCCGACGGCCGGCCGTATCCCTGGGCGTTCGGTGATGCGCAGGTGGAAGTCAGCATCGTCGACGAATCCGGCAAGGTCGACCTCAACACCGCCGACGTGCCGTTCCTGAGCCAGCTGTTCGTGGTGCTCGGCACCGACAAGCAGGAAGCCGACCGGCTCGCCGCCGCGATCGCCGACTGGCGCGACATCGACAACCTCACGCAGCCCCAGGGCGGCGCCGAGGATCCGGATTACGCGTCGGCGGGCCTGCCATACGGTGCCAAGGACGCGCCTTTCGACACCATCGCCGAGGTGGAACAGGTGCTGGGCATGACGCCGCAGCTCTACGCCAAGGTAGCGCCGCTGCTCACCGTATACAGCGGGCAGATGCGCCCTGATCCAAACTACGCGCCGGCCGAAGTACTGCAAGCACTGGGTGTGGACGCGGCGCCGATCCTGGCACGCCGCAAACAGACCCAGCCCAAGCCTGGCGGCCTCGACGACTCCGCGCTGTTGGGTGGCGGCACCGGTACGTATAGTATCGTCAGCCGCGCGCGGCTCCGGGATGGCCGCCAGGCAGTGCTGAAGGCCGTCGTGCGCGCGGGGATCGGTACCGTGCCGGGATCCGCTTATCTGGCACTGCGATGGGAAGAGGGAGCCATTCCGCGATGATGTCCGCGGTCGACAATACGAGCGCGTCGCAAGGTTCGTTCCGACAAAGGTTCGGACGGGTCGGCGGGCGCCTGCGTCCGGGGTTCAACGGGTTCTGGACCTGGTGGACCGAAGCGCTGGCGAGCTGGCTGCCGGCGCGCTTGCGCGCCCTGTTCGGCCTCGCCCACGAGCGCCTGCTGTTTCGCCATGACGGCGCCGACCTGCATCTGCTGCTGCAGCGGGGGGAAGGCAACGAGGCACTTGGGCAGATCCCCTGGGCGCCCGAGGCTGGCGGCACCGCGGAGAGCGCTTCCGATGATCCGCTGGCGGAACTGCTCGCGCAGCGCCTCGTCGATCTGCCGCGCTGGCTGCTGCTGCCCGCGAGCGCCGGCCTCAGGCGGCGGCTCACCCTGCCGGCTGCGGCTGCGGACCGCCTGCGCGACGTCGTCGCCTTCGAAATCGATCGCCAGACACCTTTCGCCGCCGCCGATGTGCATTACGACGCGCGTATCGTCGCGCGCCGCAGCGATCAGCTCGACGTCGAACTCGTCGTCGTCCCGCGCGCGACGTTCGACAAGGCGCTCGCGGCGCTCGGCCCGCTCGGGGCCACGCTCGCCGGCGTCGATGTCGTCGACGCCGAGGGCCGCGCGCTCGGCATCAATCTGCTGACGGACGGGCAGCGCCGCCGGCGCAGCGATCCGTGGCAGGTCTGGAATCTCGTCTTCATCGTCGTCGCGCTGCTCGCCTTCGGCGTGGGCCTGTGGCAGATCCTCCAAAACCGCCGGGAGGTCGCCGCCGAGCTCAAGCGCGAAGCCGATCAGCACGGCAGCCAGGCACGCCAGGCCGCCGCCGCGAAGCGTCAGCTGATCGATCGGGTCGAAGGCCTGCGTTTCCTGCAGGATGCACGCGTGGGCCGGCCGACCACGGTCGAGGTGATCGACGAACTCGCGCGCCGCCTGCCCGACACCACCTACATCGAAAAACTCGCCATCGAGGACACCCGCCTGACGCTGATCGGGCAGAGCAGCGAGGCCTCGCAACTGGTGGTCAAGCTGGAAGGGTCGAAACTGTGGCGCCAGCCGGCGCTGACCGGCGCCTTGCAGCCCGACCCGCGCACGCACCGCGACCGCTTCACCCTGACCGCCGAACTCGCAGTCACCGATGCCGCCAAATCGCAACCGGGAGCCGTCGATGTCCGAACGCCCTGATCGCGACCGCTGGCTGGCCCTGGGCATTCTCGTCGGTGCGCTGGCGCTGGCCTATTTCGTGCTCGTCCATCCGTGGTGGACGGTGCCGATGCTCGAAATCAATGAAGAAATCGGCTCGTTGCAGCAGCGTGATCTGCGCGCACGGATGGAACTGAAACAGGAGCCGCAGGTGCGCCGGCGGCTGCAGGAGCTGCAGCAGCAATCCAGCCGCATTCCCGGCTTCATGACCGAGCGCAGCCCGGAGCTGGCGACGGCGAGCCTGGTGCAGCGTCTGGAAACAGCGGTTTCGGAAGCCAGCCCAGGCAACAAGAGCTGTGCGATTCAGAATCGCTCGCCGACCACTGATTCGCGGCCACAGCGCTTCCCGCGCGTGGTGGTGCAGGTGCGCCTGCGCTGCGGCAACCCCGAACTGGCGACTGTGCTGTATTCGCTGGAAAACGGTTCGCCGCGTCTGTTCGTCGACAATCTGAACATCCTCTCCACCAATTTCTTCGTCGCTCAGCAGCAATCGCGACAGGGGGCGGGGCTGGACGTCAGTTTCGATCTCTACGGCTATCTGCAGCCGACATCGGCACCGGCACAGCCGGCTCCGACCTCGAATCCCCCAGGACCCGGACCCGCGGGAGGTGCCAATGCGCCGGGTTGAGACGGCAGGCGCCAAGACCTGGCTGCTGGGCGGGCTGGCGCTGTGGGCGCTCGGCGTGTGGGTGTTCGCGCTGATCGGCGTCGGCGGCAAGGTGGCAACGCTGGAGGACGATCCGACGCTGGCCGGCCGCCTGCCGCAGCCGGTCGCCAAGTCGCCCGAACGCCTCGGTCCCTTGCCGCAGTACGCCGCCATCGGCGAGCGTCCGCTGTTCACCGACGATCGCCGCCCGCAGCCGTTCACCATCAATCCGGAAGGCGAGGAGGCGGGCAAGGCGAACGCTTTCGATTACGTGCTCACCAGCGTCCTGCGCACGCCGAATTTCCAGATGGCGATCCTGCAAACGCCGGACGGCACCGGCGAACCCATGCGCGTGAAAGTCGGTGACGCACCGAAAGCCGCGCCGAACTGGCATCTGACCTCGGTCGATGCGCGCAGCGCGGTGTTCAATGGGCCGGAAGGCGAACGCAAGCTCGAATTGCGCATCTTCAACGGCACCGGCGGCGAACCGCCGACCGCGATCGCGGCACCGCCTCCGCCGCCCCCGATTCCGGGACAACCCGTGCCATCGCCCGCCGTGAACCAGGTGCCGCCACCCCGTCCGCCACCGCCGCAAAGCGCCGACGTGCCGCCGAATCCCAATCCGGCCGACGCCGCGCAGGACGCCGCCACGCAGCAACAGATCGAAGCCATCCGCAAGCGCATCGAAGCCCGCCGCGCCAAGCTGCGGCAGGAAGCGCAACAACGGCCGCCGCAGCCGGGCCAGAACCCATAGAGTGCACGCAATGAATGTTCGTTCCTTCTGTGTCGTCTTCCTCATCACCGTGCTCGCGGGCTGCGCGACCGCACCGACGCCGACCGTGCGTCGTGACAACACCAAGCTGCAGTCGCCGGCCGCCGATGAGGCGGAGCAGGACAAGGACAAGAAAGACAGTACTCCGCGTGACATCCGCAAGGAGTACAGCGAGAACGGAGGCCCGCGTCCGCAGATTCGCCGCGGCAGCGGCCAGACCATCAATCGCGACATCGCCGCCTCCACACCGCCAAACCTCGGCGGGACCAGTGGCTCGGCCACGTTCAATTTCGAGGGTGAATCGCTGCAGGCCGTCGCCAAGGCCATCCTCGGTGACATGCTCGGCCAGAACTACGTGATCGCGCCGGGCGTGCAGGGCACGGTGACGCTCGCCACGCCCAAGCCGGTCAGCCCGGCCGAAGCCTTGTCGTTGCTGGAAATGGTGCTGGGCTGGAACAACGCGCGGCTGATCTACAGCGATGGCCGCTACAACATCGTTCCGGCCGATCAGGCCATCACCACGGGCGCTGTCGCTCCGCGCACGGGGTCAGCCGCCAACGCGCGCGGCTTCGAGTCGCGCGTGGTGCCGCTGAAATACATCTCCGCGACGGAGATGGAGAAGATCCTCAAGCCATATGCGCGCCAGGGCACGATCGTCAACGTCGATTCCGGCCGCAATGTCATCACCGTTGCCGGCAGCCGTACCGAACTGGAGAACTACCTGCGCACCATCCAGATCTTCGACGTCGACTGGATGTCGAGCATGTCGGTCGGCGTGTTCCCGTTGCAGACCAGCAAGGCCAGCAAGGTGGTGCAGGATCTGGAAAAAGTCTTCGGCGAGCAGAGCAAGACCCCGGTCGCCGGCATGTTCCGCTTCATGCCGCTGGAAGGCGCCAACGCGGTGCTGGTGATCACGCCGCAGCCGGATTACCTCGACCAGATCCAGCAGTGGCTGGAGCGCATCGATGGCGCGGGCGCTGGTTCGCAGTTGTTCTCCTACGAATTGAAATACGTCAAGGCGAAGGATCTCGCTGACCGGTTGGCCGATGTTTTCGGCGGCAGCGGAAGCCGCGGCGGCGACGAAGGCAGTGGTAATGCGTCCTTGATGCCGGGGCTTAATCCCACGGAGATCAAGGACGGCGGGCTGGATAACGATTCGGGACTGAGCTCGGCTTCGACAGGTAGCGACTCTCTCGGCGGAAGTGGTGGTGGCGGTCTAGGTAACGGGTCGCTATCGCTCAGTCCGCGCCAGGGCGGCAATGGCCGCGTCACACTGGAAGTGGAAGGCGAGCGCGTCGGTGTCTCGGCGGTGGACGAAACCAATACCTTGCTGGTGCGTTGCACCGGTAGTGCCTGGAATTCGATCAAGGATGTCATCGAGCGGCTCGATATCATGCCTTCGCAGGTGCATATCGAAGCGCAAGTGGTGCAGGTGCAGCTCAAGGGCGATCTCTCGTGGGGTGTGAGCTGGTACCTCGAAAAAGGCATGACCGATAACGGCATCGGGCCGTTCCCGGCGCCTGGCAATCAGGCTGGAATATCGGGGCCAAGCAAGTGGAGTACGCTCGGCGCCGCTATAGGCGCAGGCACCTCCGGTGGTGGAGTGTTGTGGCAATTGGTGAAGAATGATGCGGCTGCGGTCATCAAGGCTCTGGATGAAGTGACTGATGTGCAGATTCTGCAAACACCATCGGTGTTCGTGAAGAACAATAGCGAGGCGACTTTCAATGTCGGAGAAAAGATTCCGATTGTTTCGACTTCGGTGAATCCGGTCGTCGGAGGCAGCACGTCCTACAATCAGGTGCAGTATCTGGATACAGGTACTATTCTCAAGGTGCGTCCGCGTGTCACCAAGGATGGCATCGTATTCCTTGATATCGTTCAAGAGATCAGTCAGCCGTCCAGTCAGCCGACTGCGCAAAACCCGAATGTGCGAATCTCGACACGCAGGCTCAAGACTGAGGCCGCAGTGCAGGATGGCAATACCGTATTGCTCGCCGGCCTCATCGGTGACGATGTTCGTCGTGGCTCCAACGGTATTCCGGGATTGAGCCGTATTCCAATCATCGGCGCCCTGTTTGGTGGGCAAAGCTCGACCACCGAGCGCACAGAGACGATCGTGCTCATCACGCCCACCATCGTCCGTAGTCCGGAAGAGGCCAACGCGCTCACCGACGAGTACAGCCGCCGCTTCCGCGCGATGGAACCCCTCCAGCCCAAGCGGAAGAAGTAATGCGGAAGACCGGGGCGCCGCATGACTGATCTCCCGGTCGTGCTGCTGCCGGTCGGGGCCGACGACGTCGCGCTCGACGCCTGCCTCGGCGCGCTCGAGGCAAACACGCCGGCCGGCACGCAGGTCTGGCTGGCGGATGATGCGCAATGCGGTCCGCGCGGCTATGCCGTGATCGAGCGCTGGATCGCGCGGACCAAACTGTCCGCCGACTACACGCGCCGGCAGCGATCGATTGGTCAGGTCGCGCACCTCGATGAAATGCTCAAGGCGTGCGGCGATGCCGATGTCATCGTGCTCGCGCCGGATGCGATCCCGATGCCCGGATGGGCGATGCAGCTGACAGCGTGCTTCGCGCGCGATGCCTCGATCGCCACCGCCACGCCCTGGTGCAATGCCGGCGAGACCGCGGCATGGCCGCGCTGCGGCGAGATCGCGCCGATTCCCGAGGATCCGGAACGAATCGCGCGCGCGGCGGCGGCGATGGCGCCGCGGCATCCGGAACTGCCCGCGGCGGTCGATCATGCCGTCCTCCTGCGCGGCCGTGCGCGTGCCAAGGCGGGCGGGCTCGATGCGGCCACCTATGCCTCGTGGTATGCCGCGCTGATCGATCTGTCGCTGCGCCTGTCGGGACTCGGCTGGCGCAATGCCTTGTGCGAAACCGCTTTCGTCGCGCGTGGCGGCGAGGGTGGGCCTGCCGACGGCGATCTGGATGCCCTGGCCGTGCGCTGGCCGGGATGGCATGCGCGGTTGGCCGGCTTCCTGATGGATGATCCGCTGCGCGCGACGCGCGATGCGCTTGTCCGCTTGCAGGCCGGCCTTCCCTCGTCTCCCGCGCAGCATGATCTGTTCGGGTCGCCCGCGGAAATCGACACGGCGCCTGCGGTGAGCACTGATGCTGCGAAGGGGGCGCCGGAGACATTATCGTTGCCTCCGACGGAGGAAACGGGCGAGGAGGACGCGTCATGACGGCTCCAGGTATCGCTGCCGTCGTCGTCACCCACGAAAGCGCCACCACCATCGACGACTGCCTGACCCGGCTGCGCCACAGCGAAGGGATTTCCCAGATCCGCATCGTCGACAACGATTCGCGCGACGGCACGCTCGCCATCGTGCAGCGGCATGCGGCGACGGACGCGCGCGTGCATTTCATCGGCAATCCGCACAACCCGGGGTTTTCCGTCGGCTGTAATCAGGGCGCGCGAGATTGCGACGCGCCCTGGCTGGCATTCGTCAATCCCGATTGCCTGGTGGAAGCGGACACGCTGGCGCGGCTGCTCGCGCATGCCCGTAACGGCGAGACCGAGAGGCTAGTTGGCGCCGATCTGGTCGACGAGGCGGGCGTGCGCGATGGCGCCGCGCGTCGTCGCGATCCCGATTTCGGCGCGATGCTGAAAGCCGCGATCGGCGGAGGTGGCAAACGTCCGCTCGATGTGCCGCCCGACGATGGCCAGGCCTTGCAGCATGTCGATGCGGTGTCGGGCGCCTTGATGCTGCTTCCGCGCACGCTGTTCGATCGTATTGGCGGCTTCGACGAGGGCTATCGCCTGCATGCCGAGGATCTGGATCTATGCCGGCGTGTGCGGATGGCCGGTGCGTCGGTGGCGGTCGCGAACGACGTGCGTGTCGTGCATGTGCGTGGTGTTTCCAGTCGCGCGCGGCCGCTGTTCGTGGAGTGGCACAAGCATCGTGGCTTGTGGCGCTATTTCCGGAAGTTCGAAGCGCCCCGGCGCAATCTTGTCAGCCGGACGGCGATCTGGGCGGCGATCTGGGCCAGGTTTCTACCGGCGACCTTGCGCGCTCTTAAGTGAACATGTGCGCGGATTATCGTCGACGCACGCGATGAAAGTTCCAGGTGTTGCCGCAGCCGACCCCCTGTTTGCAAGCCGGCCACGGCAATCCGTCATTGCGGCATTACCTGCGGATAATCAGTCTGTAGCGGGAATTGGTGGTGGTCGTGCCGTTGCTGTTGAACGTGGTCGAGTACAAGGTCTCGTCGATGGCAACGACAATCCAGCCACCCTGGGCGAGCTGGGACAGCGTGTATTGGGCAGTCGAATTGCAGGTGTACTTCGTCGCGTTGGTCAGCTGCGGATAATTCACGGTTCCGGAAGGGGTGCCGCCGGAACTCTGGCTGAAAAGAGAGCTGTAGCAAAGCAGGGCGTCAGCAGCCTGCGCGTTCGCAGAAAACGCGAACAACGACGATGCAGCCAGTGCAGCGGTGACAAAGATGCTTTTCATGACGATAATTCCTTTAAGGGTCCGGGTGAGGCGCCAACCATTGGCGCCGAAAGTATAGAGCAGCACGATTCCCCATTCACCAGACTTTTGACGGGTTTCGAGGCGGGCGCGCGGGCGGACGGGAGCGGGCAGTGATACGTGACATCCTCAAAATGGGTGACCCCCGTCTCCTCCGGATCGCTGAGCCGGTTCCGGCGTTCGGCACCCCGGAACTGGATGCCCTGATTGCCGACATGTTCGACACCATGCATGCCGCCGGCGGGGTCGGGCTGGCCGCGCCGCAGATCGGCGTGAACCTGCAGCTGGTGATCTTCGGGTTCGAGCACAGCGACCGTTATCCTGACGCGCTGCCGGTGCCGCGAACGATCCTGCTCAACCCGACGATCGAGCCGCTGTCGGAGGAAAAGGCAGAGGGATGGGAGGGCTGCCTGTCTGTTCCGGGGCTACGCGGGGTGGTGCCGCGGTTCCGCCGCATCCGCTATCGCGGGTTCGACCCGTCGGGTGCGCCGATCGAGCGCGAGGCCGAAGATTTCCACGCGCGCGTGGTGCAGCACGAATGCGATCATCTGATCGGCCGGCTGTACCCGTCGCGGATCGAGGATTTCACCCGGTTCGGATTCACCGAGATCCTGTTCCCGGGGCTCGATCCCAACAGCGACGATTGAATCGCTTTCCATTGTCGAGATGGAAAGCATTGCTTACCGGTGCCGGTTGATCGCATCGTGTGACGCCTCGATTGCATTTGCGTTGATGTTCCTTTGAGGGCTGGCAGTCGCTGCTCACGCTCGTCGTTCATTGCTTCAACATCCATCATCCGTAGCTTGGAAAAGACCAGGCACCGACAGACGAATACAACGATCGCTTCCGTGCGACTGCGAGCACGGATGAAACGACGACGTCGTCTGTTTCCTGATGGATGTGAAGAATTCTTCACGAAGCCGCGCGAATTCCGGTGGGGGAACAGTGATTTCATTCGCTTTTTTTCGTCATTGATTTGGTTAGCGTGCGCGCCACACGGTGATGCATGGACAACGCGCTGAAGCGTTCAAGGCTTGCCGTCGTGATGACATCGAAGTCTCGTCAACGTCCAGGGAGAGGTCGCATGGATAGTCAGTTCGACGAACTCGCCAGCCTTTACGAAGACATGGCGCAATGGCCATTCCGCAAGCATATGGAAATCCCGAACGTCTTCGCCGTGCTCGGTGATCTGACGGGACGCGATGTGCTGGATTTCGGCTGCGGAAATGGCATATATTCGCGCTGGATGAAAGCGCGTGGCGCGCGTCGAGTAGTCGGTTACGACGTATCCGACGGCATGCTGCAGTACGCCCGCCGGAGAGAGGAGAAGGATCGGCTGGGGATCGAGCACACCTCGAATCTGCACGCTGATCTCGACGGTCGCTTCGATCTGGTCCTGGCCGTGTACGTGTTGCCGTATGCCACCACGCTCGAGGAGTTGGAGGCGATGTGCGCATCGATGGCGCGCCCGTTGCGGCCGGGCGGTCGTCTGGTCGCCTTGCCCATTCACCCGGACTATGTGCGCGAGCCGGGCTACTACGAACGCTATGGGTTTCGCATGATGCCGGATGGTCCCGATGTCGATGGAGGCAAGGTCCGTCTCGATCTGTGCAAACCGCCATACGATGCGACGGTCACTGCCTACTACTGGAACAGGAACTCGCTCGAATCGGCGATGCATGCGGCCGGCTTCCGTCCCGTGCAGTGGGTTTCGCACGGCCTGCTCAGTGACGAGGAGCATGGCGAAGCCGGTAGCTTCATGCGGCCCTACTGGCAGAAGCCGCATGCGGCGATCATGAACTGTCAACGCTGATGCGCCATGATCGTCACACATGCTCCGGACATATGTGATGGCCTGCGTGCCGTGGTCGTGCCCTCCGTTTCGATCGTCGATCGTCATGCGTGGGACGCACTGATTGCCGACAACGATTTCTACAACTGCCACGGATGGCTGGCGGCGCTGGAGCATGCGCTCGGGCCGGCCGAGCTGTTGACGCTGCATGGCCCGGCCGGTTTGCTTGGGGGCTGTGCGCTCTGGGATGGCGAACGCACGCCGGGTCTGTTCTGTCTTCCCGAACACTTCGTCGACGTGCCTGGTCCGTGGGAGCGGGAGTTCCTCTGGATAGGCGCGCGGCGATCGACCCATAACGAGATTCCGTGCACGCTCGGCCTCAGGCGAGGCCGGGCTTTGCGAGGATTGCTCGACGCGGCCGCAAGTCTGGCCGCGCACCGCGGCCGCGCAGGCGTGGTGATTCCCTACATGCCGCTGGACAAGGCGCTGGAGCTGGCATCGCTGCGCGAGAATGCACAGGTGATCCTGCATTCGGCAGAGGCTTCGCTGACGGTGCCGCCGCATGGGTTGACGGATGCGATGCAGGCGGCAAGCAAACACAACCGCTGGCGAATCCGCAAAGAGCTCGCGGTGTTCGCGGAGCATGGTGACCAGGTGGAGTGGTGCGCGCTGGACGGCGAGGTCGAGCAGGTGGCTGCCGATCTGATCGCGCAGAACCGAGCCAGGCATGGCAGCATGCAAGGCGCAGCCTGGATGCGGCGTTTGCTCGACGGACAGCGCCGCTCCGGCGTGCACGAATCCGCGATCGTCGCGGTTGCCCGCCGCGATCGGCGGATCGTGGCGTTGACGGTGTTCTACCGTCTCGGGAGAACGCTGCACACCCGCTACTTCGGGTCCGATTATGCCGTCGACGATGGCGACTTCCGTTACTTCGTATTGTCCTACTACGCACCGCTGGATTACGCGGCGGCGCACGGCATCGACAGGATAGAACTTTCCATTTCATCCCTGCAGGCCAAGTCGTTGCGCGGTGCGGAGGTCAACCCGCTGGCGGCGCTCGTATTGCTGGTGGACGCATCCGTGTCGAGGGAGGCGGTCGACCGGCACAACAACCGTTTCATCGCCCAACACGAACAAATGTTTGGACACCACCTGGGGCCGGCGTGGGGCCGGCTATCGCATTGAGGCACAAGGAGCGTCGGATGCTGCATCTGGTCTATGTCATGCGACCCACGATCAAGGCGCGCGGCGATTTGCGGGCCTTCTGGCGTTGGGTGCGGGAGCGCGAGGACTGGTTCTACGCCGGCCTCGAGATGGCGCACGATCCTCGCTGGCTGGTTCGAACGATCGGCACCGAGGCGCATTCTCTGGAGCACTCAGTGTCCTTCGCCGATGAGGCTGCCTGGGGCGCGTATCGCAAGGAAGTCCATCGTCGCTCGCAGGATCCCGAATGGGAACGACGCCGCGTGGAACAGGATCTGTGGTGGGAGATCCTGGAAGCGCGTCTGCTCAACGACGCGCCACTTCCTCCCAAATCCTGACGGCGGCGTCCGTGGACGCGTCGTCCCGGTTGTGTCGCCCGTTTCGCCAATATTCCCCGCCAATATTGCTGGAGGAAGTTCATGACCGAACTTTCCGCGCCGCTCGATCGTAGTCGGCTGCTACTGCGCACGGCACGTTTCATGACCCTGGCCACGGTGTCCGCGCGAGGCGAGCCGTGGGCATCGACGGTCAATTATGTTTGCCGGGCCGAGCCGCTGAAGTTGATCTGGTACTCCATGCGAGATGCCTTGCATTCGCGCAATCTTGAAGGCGGTGCCGTTGTGTCCGGCAGCATCTTCCGCCATGACCTGGGGGCGGCTTCGCCGATCGGGCTGGATGGTGCCCAGTTCGTGAGTGAGTGCAGAGTCCTCGACTCCGTGGAAGCGCATGCCGCCCATCGGCACTATTACGAGCACAACTTTCCTGACGATCTGGTCAGGCGGGAATGGATGCTTCCGATCGAAGAGTTCGTGGGAACCGGAAATCGCCGCTTCTACGAAGTGACGATCACCCGCTGGTGGCTGTTCGACATCGAGCGGTGGCTGCAGGACAAGCAGGACCGGCGCATCGAGGTGCCGCTATCCACGTTGGCGGCCGCATGGGCTGGAGTCTAGTCGCGTGAAGATTCAGCGGTATCGATTGATCTGGTTGCGCAACTCGCGCGCCGCGCGCGCCGCCGCTTGCGCGTAATCGTCGCCGTCGGACGCATACAGGATCGCCCGCGAGCTGCTGATGATCAGGCCGGTGCCATCGGACGTGGCGCCGTTCTTCACCACCGCTTCGACATCGCCACCCTGTGCGCCGATGCCGGGCACCAGGAACGGCACGTCGCCGACGATCGCGCGCACTTCCTTCAACTGCGCCGGCCAGGTCGCGCCCACGACCAGGGCGCAGTTGCCATGGACGTTCCACTCGCCGGCGACTTTCGCGGCGACGTGCTGGTAGAGCGGCCGTTCTTTGCCATCGTTGCCGCGGACCGGCAGATCCTGCAAATCGCCGGCGCCGGGATTGGAGGTGCGGCACAGGATCACCACGCCCTTGTCGGCGCGATCCAGGAACGGCCGCAGCGAATCATGACCAAGATAGGGATTGGCGGTGACCGCGTCGGCGGTGTAGCGGTCGAATGCCTCGGCCGCGTACTGCTGCGCGGTGCTGCCGATGTCGCCGCGCTTGGCATCCAGGATCACCGGGATGCCGGGATGGTGCGCATGGATGTGTGCGATCAGTCGTGACAGCGCGTCTTCGGCGCCAAGCGCGGCGAAATGCGCGATCTGCGGTTTGAACGCGCAGGCGTAGTCGGCCGTGGCGTCGATGATGTCGCGGTTGAAGGAAAACACCGCATCGTCATCGCCGGACAATTTCGCGGGGAACTTCGCAGGTTCGGGATCGAGGCCGACGCAGACCAGGGTGCCGGCTTGTTGCCAGCGTTGGCGCAATGCGTGCATGAAGTTCATGGGAGCAACTCCTGGAGTCGATATCAATGTCGATGCGAGGCGATGATGCCGATGGCTTGTGCCGCTGCCTGCGAAGCTGTTGCCTGTGAAGCCGTTACCTATAAAAACGGGACCGTCGCCGGTCCCGTTCGCTGTTGTCTCACTTCAGCGCCTTGAAGCGCAGCCGGTGCGGACCGGCATCGTCGCCGAAGCGGCGCTTCTTGTCTTCCTCGTACTCGCGATAGTTGCCCTGGAAGAATTCCACGTGCGAATCGCCCTCGAAGGCGAGGATGTGCGTGGCGATGCGGTCCAGGAACCAGCGGTCGTGCGAGATGACGAAGGTGTTGCCGGGGAATTCCAGCAAGGCGTCTTCCAGCGCGCGCAGGGTTTCGATGTCGAGGTCGTTCGACGGCTCGTCGAGCAGCAGCACGTTGCCGCCCTGCAGCAGGGTCTTGGCCATGTGCAGGCGGCCGCGTTCGCCGCCCGACAGCGTGCCGACGAGCTTCTGCTGATCCTGGCCCTTGAAGTTGAAGCGGCCGATGTAGGCGCGCGACTGGATCTCGATGCCGTTGATGTTGAGGATGTCCAGGCCGCCGGAGACTTCCTGGAACACGTTGTGGTTACCGGCCAGCGCTTCGCGGCTCTGGTCGACGTAGGCCAGCTTCACGGTCGGGCCGGTCTCGATCGTGCCCGAATCCGGCTTCTCCTTGCCCGTGATCATCTTGAACAGCGTCGACTTGCCGGCGCCGTTCGGGCCGATGATGCCGACGATCGCGCCCGGGGGCACGCTGAAGCTGAGATCGTCGATCAGCAGGCGGTCGCCGAACTTCTTGCTGACGTTCTTGAACTCGATGACCTTGTTGCCCAGGCGCTCGCCCGGCGGGATGAAGATCTCGTTGGTCTCGTTGCGCTTCTGGTAATCGACCGACTGCAGTTCCTCGATGCGGGCCAGGCGCGCCTTGCCTTTCGAGCGGCCACCCTTGGCATTCTGCCGCGCCCATTCCAGTTCCTTGGCGATCGCCTTCTGGCGGGCTTTTTCCTGGCCTTCTTCCTGCTTCAGGCGGTCTTCCTTCTGGATGAGCCATTCGGTGTAGTTGCCCTTCCACGGAATGCCGCGGCCGCGGTCGAGTTCGAGAATCCACTCGGCGGCGTTGTCGAGGAAGTAGCGGTCGTGGGTGACGGCCACCACGGTGCCGGTGTAGCGCTGCAGAAACTGCTCCAGCCATTCCACCGACTCGGCGTCGAGGTGGTTGGTGGGTTCGTCGAGCAGCAGCATGTCGGGTTTCTGCAGCAGCAGGCGGCACAGGGCGACGCGGCGCTTCTCACCGCCGGAGAGATTGCCGATCTTGGCCTCCCACGGCGGCAGGCGCAGCGCGTCGGCGGCGATTTCCAGCTGGTTCTCAAGCGTGTGCGCGTCGCCGGCGGCCAGGATGGATTCCAGGCGCTGCTGTTCGGCGGCCAGCTTGTCGAAGTCGGCGCCTTCCTCGGCGTAGGCGGCGTAGACCTTGTCGAGTTCGGCCTGGGCGTTGAGGATTTCGCCGACGCCTTCCTCGACCGCCTGGCGCACGGTCTTCTCCGGGTCCAGCTCCGGTTCCTGCGGCAGATAGCCGACCTTGATGCCGGGTTGCGGGCGGGCTTCGCCGACAAAATCCTGGTCGACGCCGGCCATGATCTTCAGCACGGTCGACTTGCCGGCGCCGTTCAGGCCCAGCAGGCCGATCTTGGCGCCGGGGAAGAACGACAGCGAGATGTCCTTGATGATTTGACGCTTCGGCGGCACGGTCTTGCTGACGCCGTTCATGGTGTAGATGTATTGCATGCAGGATTCCGATGCGGCCCGCGCCCGCGGCGGGGCCGGCGGGCGAGCTGGAAGGTTGGGAAGTCAGGATTATAGCCGGTGCGCCCTCGCCAGGCCGTCCGTCTGCACGCCATCTGAACCGGTTTGTTGGGGAGCCGGGCGAACCCGGTTCGGGAAAGTGGCGATTCAGTTGCCCTCTCCGATAGTGTCCCCAACCAGATCCCACCCGGGAGAACGACATGATGCGGAAACTGCTCGGATTCACGGCGCCGTTGCTGCTTGCGCTGATGGCGACCGCGCCGACGGCCCTCGCGCGTGATGGCTGGCGCGAGCACGGCGATGGCCGCTACGAGCGTCACGACGGCCGCCAGGAGCGTTGGCGTGACCACCGCGGCAACGATGACCGCGGCGATTGGCGCCGTGAACGTCACGGGCGTGATCGCGATGACGATCGACGCTACTACGGTCGACACGACGACAGGCGGTATTACCGTGACGAACGCTATTACGGCGATCGCGACTACGGTCGACGCTACTACGCGCCGCCGGTACGCGTGATCCACCACGACTACCGTCCGGGCCCGCCCTATGGCCGCGCCTACGGCTACCACGGTTACGGCCCGCCGCGCTGGGCGCGTGGCACCCGCTACTACGATCGCGGCTACGGCCCGACCTACGTGGTCTACGACTACGGGCGCTACGGCCTGCGGCACCCGCCGTATGGCTACCGCTGGCGCCGCAGCGATGCCGGCGACTTCCTGCTGGTGGCGATCGCCACCGGCGTCATCGCCGACCTGATCCTGCACAACTAAGGCGGAGCCGGCATCCGGAACGAAGAAAGCGCGCCCAGGGCGCGCTTTCTTTTTGCTCGTCATTCCGGCGGAAGCCGGAATCCGACTCTTGACGGAAAAACTGGATTCCGGCTTTCGCCGGAATGACGATCTTGGAGTTTCCCTAGAGCCAGATGATCAGCGCCACCACCAGCGCAATCCCGAGGTACTTCAGTGCGTAGTACGTGAACTTGCTGCGCTTGCGCAGTTCCTTGGTTTTCAGGCGCACCGCGTAGAAATACTTGAACAACTTGTTGATCACGCCGGTCTTGTCGCCTTCCATGTTCGGGGAGGCGCCGGCGGCGATGAAGTTCTTGCCGACGAAGTGGTTGAGCCACTGCGCCCAGCGATATTTCATCGGCCGCTCGATGTCGCAGAACAGGATGGTCCGGTTCTGGTCGGAGCCGTTCTGCGCCCAGTGGATGAAGGTTTCGTCGAACATGGTCCACTCGCCGTCGCGCCAGCTGTAGCGGGTGCCGTCCACGTCGATGAAGCAGGCGTCGTCGTTGGGCGTTTCCAGGCCGAGGTGCAGGCGCAGCGAGCCGGCGAAGGGGTCGCGGTGCTTGCGCAATTCGGAACCCGGCGGCAGTTCGGTGAACATCGCCGCCTTCACGCTCGGGATGGCGCGCAGCAGCTCGGTGGTGCGCGGGCACAGCTCGGCGGCGGAGGGGTGGGCGTCGTCGTACCACTTTAGGTAGAAGCGTTTCCAGCCGCGGCGGAAGAAGGAGTTGAAACCGACATCGTTGTAGCCGTCGGCCGCCTTGATGTGCTGCATCTCGCGCAGGTGCCGCGCCTCCTCGCGGATGACCTGCCAGTGGCCGCGCAGCGTTTCAAGCTCGGGGAAATGCTTGCCGGGGTCGATGAAGGCCGTTGTCGGCACGCGCGAGAACGCGTACATCAGCACGTTGATCGGCGCCATGAACGTGGAGTGGTCGAGCAGCTGCCGGCCCACGCGATGGCGCACCTTGCCGCGGAAATGCACGTAGATCGCGCTGGCGACGAACAAAAGGACGAAAACCCATTTCACGGCGTGAACTCTGGACCAGAGGGAGAAGGAGGGCGGGCGCGTCGCCCGGTGGGTCTGGCTGGCGAAGAGCTTGCCGACCGCATTTTAAAGGCCTGCCCCGGTTTCTGGGGCGGATCATATTGTTTTGCAAGGGGGATGAATCAGTGCCGCACGGCACGGTTGGCGCCGTCTGGATGCGGCGGAGAGGCGTGAAGAGCCACCGGCGGCCCTATGACGGCGTCCCGCGCCCTGCGATACTTGAAAACCCCGTCCGCGCCGGTGTTCCAGGCGCCAAACCCCCGCCCGAGGTCCCGAATGTTCTCCAGCAGCGCCCGCATCGCCGGTTTCGACGACGAACTCGCCCAAGCCATCGCCAATGAGGTGCGCCGCCAGGAGGATCACGTCGAGCTGATCGCCTCGGAAAACTACGCCAGCCCGCGGGTGATGGAAGCGCAGGGCAGCGTGCTGACCAACAAGTACGCCGAAGGCTATCCGGGCAAGCGCTACTACGGCGGCTGCGAATACGTCGACGTGGCCGAACAGCTGGCCATCGACCGCATCAAGCAGCTGTTCGGCGCCGACTACGCGAATGTGCAGCCGCATTCAGGATCGCAGGCCAACCAGGCGGTGTATTTCGCGCTGCTCAATCCCGGCGACACCATCCTGGGCATGTCGCTGGCGCACGGCGGCCATCTCACCCACGGCGCCAAGGTCAATCTCTCCGGCAAGATCCTCAACGCCGTGCAGTACGGCGTGAACGACGAGGGCCTGATCGATTACGACGAGGTCGAGCGCCTCGCCCTGGAACACAAGCCGAAGATGGTGGTGGCCGGGTTCAGCGCCTACTCGCAGGTAGTGGACTGGGCGCGCTTCCGCGCCATCGCCGACAAGATCGGCGCCTATCTCTTCGTCGACATGGCGCACGTCGCCGGCCTGATCGCCGCCGGCGTGTACCCGAGCCCGCTGCCGCACGCGCACGTGGTCACCTCGACCACGCACAAGACCTTGCGCGGCCCGCGCGGCGGCATCATCGTCGCCAGCCGCGCCGCGATGGGCGAGGCGGCCGAGGAGATCGAGAAGAAATTGCAATCGATCGTCTTCCCCGGCATCCAGGGCGGCCCGCTGATGCACGTGATCGCCGCCAAGGCGGTCGCCTTCAAGGAAGCGCTGGAGCCCGAATTCAAGACCTACCAGCAGCAGGTGGTGAAGAACGCGCAGGCGATGGCCGAGACCATCATCAAGCGCGGCTACAAGATCGTCTCCGGTGGCACGCAGAACCATCTGATGCTGGTCGACATGATCGGCAAGGGCATCACCGGCAAGGATGCGGAGGCCGCGCTCGGCAAGGCGCACATCACCGTCAACAAGAACGCCGTGCCGAACGACCCGCAGAAGCCCTTCGTCACCTCGGGCCTGCGCATCGGCACACCGGCGGTGACCACGCGCGGCTACAAGGAGCCGGATTGCGTGGCGCTGGCGAACTGGATCTGCGACGTGCTGGACAATCCGAAGGACGAGAACGTGATCGCGGGTGTACGCGAGAACGTGACCAAGCAGTGCCGACAATTCCCTGTCTATGGCTAGTGCGCGATCTGACATCGCCGGTCGCTGGCTCTACGGCATGGAGATGGTTTTATTTGGATTGCCGTCCTTGGCGGTGTCGATTCCATTGCTGTTCTTCGGCACGCTCATGGTGGTCGGGATGGCGGCCGAAACGCAGGTGGACCTTCGTGAGATTTCGACACTGGCCCTGGCAATTCTCGTGGTCGTTGTCGGTGGGCTCGGAATTTCGGCTTGGTTCGTCTTGTCCGGTCACTATTTGTTCGGCGGTCGTCTTGCGTTGAAAAAAGTGAACGCCGGCTGGTGGGGGGCATTGGCTGTCGGCATCGCCATGGCGCTGGCATTCGTGGTGCTCTGTGTGGTGACGAAGAGCTGGCATGAAGTGAAATCTGCCCGCTGGGCATGGTTTGCGGGGCCGGCGTTGGTGTTGCCCTGCTTGCATCTGGTTTGGGTCAGGGTGCGTAATTAGCCGACGATGCATTGCCCCTTCTGCCAGCACCAGGACACCCGCGTGATCGACTCGCGCGTCAGCGACGACGGCGCGACGATCCGCCGCCGCCGTGAGTGCGAGGCCTGCGGCGAGCGCTTCAGCACGCTGGAGACGGTGGAAATCAAGATGCCGGTGATCATCAAGGGTGATGGCCGGCGCGAACCGTTCGATGCCAAGAAGCTGCGCCGCGGCTTTGATCGCGCGCTGCACAAGCGGCCGGTATCGGAGGAGCAGATCGAGGCGGCGGTGCGCGCGGTGGTGCACCAGTCGCGCATGACCACCGAACGCGAGCTGCCCTCGCGCCGCGTCGGCGAGTTCGTGATGGCGGAGCTGCGCAAGCTCGACCACGTGGCGTTCGTGCGCTTCGCTTCCGTCTATCGTTCGTTCGAGGACGTGGCTGATTTCCGCGAGGAACTCGACCGGCTCGAACGCGATCTGCCCGGCGAGGGACAGCTGCCGCTGCTCGGCGGGGACGTGGTGCCGTTCGACAAGAACGTCGACAAGAACAAGAAACGCTAGGTTTTTTCCTTCTCCCGCCGGGAGAAGGTGGCGCGAAGCGCCGGATGAGGGCGGGAGAATTCCGGCCCTCGGGAGCGTTCCCTGGCGAGTCGTTCTCCCACCCTCATCCGCCCTTCGGGGCACCTTCTCTCGAGGGGAGAAGGGGACAGCAACACTTAAAAGGCGAAACGATGACCGGATTCACCGCAACCGACCACGCGATGATGGCGCGCGCGCTGCGCCTGGCCGAGCGTGGCGCCTACACCACCAAGCCCAATCCGATGGTCGGCTGCGTGATCGCCCAGGGCGATCGCGTGGTCGGCGAGGGCTGGCACCAGCGCAAGGGCGGGCCGCACGCGGAAGTATTCGCGTTGCAGGCCGCGGGTGAGCAGGCGCGCGGCGCCACCGCCTACGTCACGCTCGAACCCTGCGCGCACACTGGCAGCACCGGGCCTTGCGCCGATGCGCTGATCGCGGCGGGCGTGGCGCGCGTGGTGGCGGCGATGCGCGATCCGTTCCCGCAAGTGGATGGCAAAGGCTTCGACAAGCTGCTTGCCGCCGGCATCGCCGTCGAATCCGGATTGATGGAAGCGCAGGCGCGTGCCCTGAATCGCGCCTTCCTGTCGCGCGTCGAGCGCGGCCGGCCCTGGGTGCGGGTGAAACTGGCGACCAGTTTGGATGGCCGCACGGCGATGGCCAACGGCGAGTCGAAGTGGATCAGCGGCGAGGGCTCGCGCCAGGACGTGATGCGCTGGCGTGCGCGCAGCGGCGCGATCCTGACCGGCTCCGGCACCGTGCTGGCGGACGATCCGCAGCTGACGGTGCGCTTCGACGACGCGATCGAATTCGTCGCGCCCATGCGCGTCGTGCTCGATCCGGGCCTCGCGACCGTCGCACGCGGCCGCGTGCGCGAGGGTGACGCACCGACGCTCTACCTGCACGCGCCAGATGCCAAGCTGCCGCGTGGCTTCACGGCGTCGCACGCCGCGGTGAAGCAGCAGGCGGGATCGCTGGATCTGGCCGCCGTGCTGGCGCTGCTGGCCGAGCGCGATATCGGCGAGGTACAGGTGGAGGCCGGCGCCACGCTGGCGGGTGCATTCCTGCGGGCGGGGCTGGTGGACGAGCTGCTGCTCTATGTGGCGCCAGTGCTGCTCGGCGCGCAGGCGCGGCCGTTGTTCGATGGATTGTCGATCGAGACGATGGCGGAGCGCCTGCGCTTGCGCACCGTGGATACGCGTCGTTTGGGCGATGACATGCGTCTGCTCTTGCAGCCGGGTGAGCAGCCGCGCTCGGCCGATGCCCTATCGGCATCGGCTGCGGATGCGAACGCCCGGCCAGGGATGGCCGGGCAGGACGTTCCGTAAGCCAGTCTGTGGCGCCAGGGATGGCATTGCGACATCCTCCTCTCATGACCTTCAAGGATCACTTCTCCACCGTCGCCGCCGATTACGCGGTGGCGCGTCCGGAATATCCGCAGGCGCTGTTCAGCTGGATCGCCGCCATCGCGCCCGCGCGCGGGCAGGTGTGGGAAGCCGGTTGCGGCAGCGGACAGGCCAGCCGCGATCTGGCGGCGCATTTCGACGCGGTGTACGCCACCGATCCGAGCGCGGCGCAGATCGCGCAGGCGTCGGGGCCATCGAACGTGACCTTCGCCGTCGAGCCCGGCGAGCGTTGCGGCCTGCCGGATGCCAGCGTCGACGCCGTCTGCGTGGCGCAGGCGCTGCACTGGTTCGATCACGAGACCTTCTTCGCCGAATGCGGGCGCGTGCTGCGCCCCGGCGGCGTGCTGGTGGCCTGGGGCTACCAGGACATCGTCGTGCCGCCGGCGCTGGTGGCGGCGAACGCGGCATTCCAGGACGCGATCCGCGAGGACTGGCCGCCAGAGCGAGCGCTGGTCGACGCGGCCTACGCCGGGTTCCGCTGGCCGTTCGATCCGGTCGACGCACCGGTGTTCGCGCTGGAGGCGGACTGGCCGCTGGCGCGGCTGCTCAGCTATTTCTCCAGCTATTCGGCGACCAAGCGCTACCGCGAACGCCACGGCGTCGACCCCGTCGCCGCCCGCGCCGACGCGTTCGTGGCGGCCTGGGGCGAGGCTGCCGCAACACAGCGTCTCCACTGGCCTCTGTTCGTTCACGCCCGCCGCAAACCAGTCGAGTGATAGGATGCGCGGGCCGGTTCGCCGGCCTGGCTTCACACACAACATTGAAACGTCTTCAGGGCGGGGTGAAATTCCCCACCGGCGGTAGGTGACGGCGGCGCTGGGTTTCCCAGGTCGCGTCACGAGCCCGCGAGCGCTTCCGTGGTTGGCGCGAGTTCCTCGCAAACGCCGCGAAAGGTCAGCAGACCCGGTCGAATGCCGGGGCCGACGGTCAGAGTCCGGATGAAAGAAGACGGCATCGCGCGGCCGGCGGCTGCGCGTGTGCCTTCGCGTCCCAAGTCGTTTTTTGCTGACTTATTGCGGAACGCGGCAGGTAACCCATGTTCACAGGTCTCATCGAAGGCGTCGGCACCCTGGCCGCACGCGACACGCGCGGCGGCGATGCCCGTCTGCGCATCCACGCCGGCACGCTGCCGTTCGAAGGCGTGGCGCTCGGCGAAAGCATCTCGGTCAACGGCGTCTGCCTCACCGTGGTCGCGGCAATCGATGGCACAGATGACGAAACCGGCTTCGAAGCCGATGCCTCCAACGAAACGCTGTCGCTGACCACGCTCGGGCAGCTGCCGGTCGGGCGCGCGGTGAATCTGGAGCGCGCGATGCGCCCGACCGATCGCCTCGGCGGCCATCTCGTCAGCGGCCATGTCGACGGCGTCGGCCGCGTGCTCGATGTGCGCGAGGACGCGCGTGCGCAGCGCTGGCGCTTCGCTGCGCCGAAGCCGCTGTTGAAATACATCGCCCAGAAGGGATCGATCTGCGTGGACGGCGTCAGTTTGACGGTGAACGGCGTCGACGATGAAGGCTTCGACGTGGCGTTGATCCCGCACACCGTCTCGCACACCGCGTTCTCGCAAACGCAGGTGGGCGATGCGGTGAATCTCGAAGTCGACCTGGTGGCACGCTACGTCGAGCGTCTGCTGTCGGCGAACTCGACATCGGCGAAGGAGGGCACATGAGCTTCGCGCCCATCGCCGAATTGCTGGAGGAACTGCGCGCCGGCCGCATGGTCGTCATCGTCGACGACGAGGATCGCGAGAACGAAGGCGATCTGATCATGGCCGCGGAGCTGGTGCGGCCTTCCGACATCAACTTCATGGTCACGCACGCGCGCGGACTCGTGTGCCTGTCGCTCACGCGCGAGCGCTGTCAGCAACTCGGCCTGCCGCCGATGGTGCAGGCCAATACCTCCACGCACCACACCAATTTCACCGTCAGCATCGAGGCCGCCGAGGGCGTCACCACCGGCATTTCCGCCTACGACCGCGCCCACACCATCCGCACCGCGGTGCGGCCGGACGCGCAGCCGCGCGATCTGGCGCAGCCCGGCCACATCTTCCCGCTGACCTCGCAGCCCGGCGGCGTGCTGACGCGCGCCGGCCATACCGAGGCCGCCACCGATCTGGCCATGCTGGCGGGTCTGGAACCGGCCGGCGTGCTGGTGGAGATCCTCAACGCCGATGGCAGCATGGCGCGTCGCCCGGAACTGGAGGCGTTCGCGCGCGAGCACGGGCTGAAGATGGGCTCGATCGAGGACCTGATCCGCTACCGGCTCGAAACCGAGCACACCGTCGAGCGCGTCGACGAGCGCGAGATCGAGACCGAGCACGGGCCGTTCCACCTGGTGACCTATCGCGACCGGGTCAGCCACGCCCTGCATTTCGCGCTGCTGCGCGGCGAAGTGGACACTGAGACGCCGACGCTGGTGCGCGTGCACATGCACAACCCCCTGGCCGACACCTTGCGCTGGCGTCGCGCCGATTTCGGCCCGGCGGTGGGCGACGTGCTCGCGGCCATCGTGGCCGAGGGCCGCGGCGCGCTGGTGCTGCTCGACGAGCCGCAGTCTCCGGACGCCTTGCTCGCGCGCATCCGCGACGCATCCACGCATGCCGCCGCCGGCAAAAGCCGCGCCGGCGCCCTGGCGGAATGGCGCCGCAACGGCGCGGGCGGACAGATCCTGGCGGACCTGGGCCTGGGCAAGCTGCGCGTGCTCGGCACGCCGCGCAAGCAGGTCGGCCTGGCCGGGTTCGGGCTGGAGGTCGTGGAATACCTCGAGCCATGACGTCGATGGGAAATCCCGGTTGTCGTCCAGCCCAGCGGCTTTCAACAGCCGAATGGCGGGTCAAGCTGGGATGGCGGCATATAAAGGCTAAACTGCACACCCCATCAAATCCGCAGCACCCATGACCCACCACGAAGGCGACCTGCGCGCCCCCGAAGGCGCGCGTTTCGCGATCATCGCCAGCCGCTGGAATCCGCGCATCACCGATGCGCTGGTGGCCGGCGCGCGCAAGACCTTCGCCGACCACGGCGTCCTCGACGAGGCGATCGACGTGGTTCGCGTGCCCGGCGCTTGGGAAATCCCGCTGGCCGCCTCGCGCCTCGCCGCGGCCGGCGCGCACCGCGCGATCGTCGCGCTCGGCTGCGTGGTGCGCGGCGATACCCGACATTACGAACACGTCGCCGATCGCTGCGCCGACGGACTGATGCGCATCAGCCTCGACTACGGCGTGCCCGTGGCCAACGGCGTGCTCGCGGTCGACGATCTCGTCGATGCCGAGAACCGCGCCGGCGGCAGCCATGGCAACAAGGGCGAGGAATGCGCCCTGGTCGCCATCGAGATGGCCAGCCTGACGGAGAAGCTGCGTTGAGCCGGGACGAATCGCGCAACCGCGGCCGTGGCGGACATCGCAGCCGTGACGGCGTCGACCACGTCGCGCGCTCGCGTTCGCGCAGCCGCGCGCTGCAGGCGGTCTACGCGATGCAGCTTTCCGGCGCCGACGTGAAGAACGTGATCGCGCAGTTCGCGCACGAGCAGGCGCACGAAGTCGCCGATCTCGAATATTTCGAGGACCTGGTGCACGGCGTCGACAAGCACTATCGCGAACTGGACGCGGCGCTGGCGCCGTTCCTGGATCGCGGCATCGAGGACGTCGATCCGATCGAACGCGCCATGCTGCGCATCGCCGCCTACGAACTGCAGCATCGCATCGACGTGCCGTATCGCGTGATCATCGACGAGGCGGTGAAGACGGTGAAGCGCTTCGGCTCCGAACACGGCCACACCTACGTCAACGGCGTGCTCGATCACGCCGCGGCGGAATGGCGTGCCGTCGAGGCGAAAGCGCCGCGCTCCTAGCGCGTGCGGGAGTTCCGGCCCGTGAGCGCGGAATTCGATCTCATCGCAAGCATCCGCGGACGCGCCGCTGTCAGAAGCGACGTGGCGCTGGGGATCGGCGACGATGCCGCGCTGCTGGCGGTGCCGGCCGGAATGCAGCTCGTCGTGGCGATGGACACGCTCAACGCGGGCGTGCATTTCCCCGCGGAAACCGCAGCCGCCGACATCGGCTGGAAATCGCTGGCGGTGAATCTTTCCGATCTCGCCGCGATGGGCGCGCGGCCGGCGTGGTGCACCTTGTCGTTGTCGCTGCCGGAAGGCGAGGCGGCCTGGGTCGACGGGTTTCTCGACGGGTTTCTCGCACTCGCGGCGCAGCATGACGTGGCCTTGGTCGGCGGCGACACCACGCGCGGGCCGCTGTCGGTGTGCGTAACGGCGCATGGATTCGTCGAGCCCGGCAAGGCGCTGCGCCGTGACGGCGCGCGGGTCGGCGACGACGTGTGGGTCACCGGGACATTGGGCGATGCCGCCGCCGCGTTGGCGCAGTGGCGGGAAGGCGCGGCCATCGACGCCGCATTGCGCACGCGCCTCGACCGGCCTGAGCCGCGCGTGGCGGCCGGACTGGCGTTGTCCGGCCTGGCGCATGCCTGCATCGATGTTTCCGACGGATTGTTGTCCGATCTCGGGCACGTTTGTGAAGCGAGTGGCGTCGGTGCCGATGTCAAAGTCGATGCGCTACCGGCATCGCCCGCGCTGCTCTCCGCGTTCGATGTCGCGACGCGGCGCGCGCTGCAGGCCAGCGGTGGCGATGATTACGAGTTGTGCTTCACGGCGGCGATCGAGGCACGCGCTGCGATCGACGATGTCATGCGCCGGGAGAATGTTGTCGCGACGCGGATCGGCCGCATTGTCGAAGCGCGGCGCGTGAGTGCGTTCGATGCGCAGGGCAACACATGGATGCCCGAGAAGACGGGCTACGCTCATTTCTGAAGGGAGCGGTCCCTGGCTTTTGCTGGTCATTCCCGCAAAGGCGGGAATCCAAGGACGTTCGATCCGGTCGTAGTCATTTAAAGAAAGTCCATGGATTCCCACCTTTGCGGGAATGACGAGTCACACAACGACTTCAAAGATCGTCGGCGCGGAAAGCATCGCGCAGCCAGATGATTTCAGGCGACTCGGGATCCCCGCTCGCATCGATCACATCGAACCGGCACGCCGCATCGGCATATTCGCGATGCGCGGCCAGGAACTGTTCGGCGGCGAGCACGAGCTTGCGCCGCTTGCCGGCATCCACCGACGCGCCACCACCACCGAATCGCGTATCGCGCCGATAGCGCACCTCGACGAACACCAGCGTCGCATCGCCAGGCCGGCGAGCACTGCCAGCCCGATGAGGACTCGCCGGCTCCAGCATGACCAGGTCGAGTTCGCCAAAACGATAATTCGCGTTCGCCGCCACCTCGCGCAGTCCCGCACGCAGCAGATAGGCGCGCGCCGCCGCTTCGACGGTCGCGCCGCGTTGCCGCGGGCTGCTCAAGGCTTCGCCCGATGTTCCGGTGCGATCAGCCGCCCCGGCCGTTGTTCAGCGGCACGACGTAGCCGCTGCTGAAGGTCGACCACGCCGGCGTGCGCAGCACGTTGCCGGTCGCGCCGACGCGCAGGAGGCCGGTCGCGCCTTCCACGTCGGCGTCCGCGCTGGTGGCGAGGCGTTCGAGATAGGCGGTGAGCAGCCAGGCATCGAAACCGAAGGCGAACAGCTTGGCCTGCGGACCGCGCGCCGTGGAGATGCGGCCGGCGGTGTCGGCGGCGCCGGGCAGGCCGGAGACCGAGGCCACGCCCCAGCGCTCGGTGGGGAAGGCGATGCCGTCGAGGGCGCGGTCCTGCTCGGCCTTGCCGGTGCCGGAGACCAGTTGCGAGGTCGCCACTAGTGGCTTGCCCGTGTAGCCGGCCGCCGACAGTTGCGGCGCCATCGCGCGCGCGGCCGGGCCGCGCAGGGCGAGGAAGACCGCGTCCACGCCGCCTTCTTTTTGCAGGGCGGCCTGCAGCGTCGGCGTCATGTCGGCCGGCTTGTCGCCGACCACGGCCAATGTCTGCACGACACTGCCGCCGTTTTCCTGCATCCGCGCCGCGAAGCTGGCCGCGCTGCGACGTGCGTAGTCGTCGCCGGAGCTGAGCACGAGCACGCGCAATGCCTTGCGCGTGGTCAGGTAGTCGGCGGCGCTGTTGCCGTCGTCTTCCGGCGCCAGCGAATAGCTCGCGTTGTTGGCGGGCGGGGCGACCGTGCCGCGGTTGAGCGCCAGCACCGGCACGCCGGTTTTCACATCGCGGAACACCGCGTCGACCTCGTCGCGGCCGAGCGGCCCCAGCACCTGGTCGGCGCCGTCGGCGACCGCCTTCTGGTAGGCCGCGATCGCGCCGCCGGCCGTGCCGGCGGTGTCGTAGAATTTCAATTCGGGGCGTCGGCGCTGTTCGCCGTAGTAGCCGGCCAGCAGGCCGTCGCGTACCGGCGCCGAGGCGGGGGCCAGGCTGCCCGAGAGTGGCAGCAGCACCGCCAACTTCTGTGGCGGGCGATAGCCGTCGCGATCGGCCGGCGGACGGCTGCCGGCGTCGAACTGCCAGTGCGCGACTCGCTGGGACGCCTCGACGGCCGCTTCCTTCGGCTTGTCGGGGGCCTGGCTGACTTTGACCGTGGTGCAGCCCGCCGCCAGGGCGGCCAGCAGCGAAACGGCGAGGATTCCTTTCATCGATTGCAACGGATGGCGCATCAGGACCGGCCCGGGGACGGAAACGGCTAGGATTCTACCCTTTCGCCTTTCCCGGCTCCGCGAAGCGGCCGGGAAGCGTTCACGCTGGGAATTCCGATGTCCGCCGCCACACCCTTCGCAGCCGGCACGCTGCACGTAGTCGCCACGCCGATCGGCAATCTCGGCGATCTCTCGCCCCGCGCCCTGGAGACCCTGCGCTCGGTCGCCGCGATCTGCGCCGAGGACACCCGCCATACCCGCCAGCTGCTGGCGCATTTCGGCATCGAGCAGAGCCTGATCGCCCTGCACGAGCACAACGAGGACGAACTCGCCGGCCGGCTCGTGGCGCGATTGCAGGCCGGCGAATCGCTGGCGCTGGTGTCGGATGCTGGCACGCCGCTGGTCAGCGATCCCGGCTTCCGTCTCGTGCGCGCCGCGCGCGCGGCGGGCGTGCGCGTCTCGCCCGTGCCCGGCGCCAGCGCCTTGATCACGGCGCTCAGCGTCGCCGGCCTGCCCAGCGACCGCTTCGTGTTCGAGGGCTTCCTGCCGGCGAAAGCAAACGCGCGACGCGAGCGGTTGACCGCGCTCGTCAGTGAAACGCGCACGCTGCTGTTCTATGAATCCTCGCATCGCATCGCCGAGACGCTGGCCGATTGCGTGACGGTGTTCGGCGCCGGGCGGCGCGCCGTGGTCGCGCGCGAGTTGACCAAGCTGTTCGAGAGCGTGCTCGACGGCACGCTGGCGGAACTGCAGGCGCGCATCGACGCCGATCCCAATCAACGCAAGGGCGAGTTCGTGCTGCTGATCGAAGGCGCGGGCGATGACGCGGATGCGAAAGTCGCCGAGGGCCGGCGCATCTACACGAAACTCAGCGCGCACCTGCCGCCATCGACGGCGGCGAAACTGGCCGCGGAATTGAGCGGCGCGCCGCGCAAGGCGCTGTACGGCAGCGATTGATCCGCTCGAAGCATTTCTGCTTCGCGAGAATCCAAAGATCGAATAGTTCACACGGTCCGCGATGCGTCGAACCGTGTGAACGATCAGCGCGCGAAAGGGATGGCCTCAAGAGGCCGGGTATCTGGCCCGATCCGCTATCCCGCATGGCCCGTTCGAATTGGACATTGCGTATGAACGGTCCGGAACGATGCATGCGCGCTTCAACGTGCGTGATTCACGCGAATTCGTCAGGGGCTGACAAAAAATCTTATCGGGGATTCCGCAATTTCACTGACAAGAGGGTAGGCATGAACCGCAAGCTATTCGTTCCGAGCGTATTGACCGTCGCCGTTGTTGCTTCCTTCGCCATCGCGCCAGATGCCATTGCCGGCGGTTTCCAGATCCGGGAAAACAGCGCCGCCGCGCTCGGCCGCGCTTTCGCCGGACGTGCCTCCGCGCCGGGCGATGCCGCGATCGTTTCCAACAATCCCGCCGGCATGCGCCTGCTGGGTGAGCGGCCGATCTTCCAGGCCGACGCCACGCTGATCAATCTCAGCGCCGAATACGATTCCAACAACGGCACGCATAACTTCACGCGTCAGCCGCTCACCGGCGGTGATGGCGGCGATGCCGGCGATCTGCTGCCGGTGGCGTCCGCGTTCTTTGCCACGCCGATCGGCGAGAAGGCGCATCTGGGCTTCTTCATCGATGCGCCGTTCGGATTGAAGACCGAATACGACAACGGCTGGGTCGGACGCTACAGCGCGCTGAAGTCGGATCTGCGCGTGATCGATCTTGGCGCCAGCTTCTCCTACGACGTGAATCCTTACGTCAGCTTCGGCGTCAGCGTGTACGGCCAGCGGCTGGATGCGGAACTGAGCCAGGCTGTGGATTACGGCCTGTTCCTGGGGCAGTCGCAGCAGCGCGACGGCAAGGCGACCATCGAAGGCGATGCCACCGACTGGGGCTTCAAGCTGGGCGTGCTGCTCAGCGTCACCGAGAACACGCACATCGGGCTGAGCTATCAGTCGAAGGTGAAGCAGGACATCGACGGCAAGGGCACGTTCCGGCCGCCGCAGGCGCGCAACGCCACCGAACAGGCGATCCTCGACAATCTGCCGCCGTTGCTGAAATCCAGCAAGGGCAGCACCCGGCTCGATACGCCGGCGGTCGCGATCCTGAGCGTGTTTCACAAGTTCAACGATCGCTGGGCGGTGACCGGCGACATCTCGCGCACCGCATGGACGAGCTTCCAGGAACTGGTGCTCGACTTCGACACCACGCCGGGCGAACGCAACGTGGTGGAGACCTACGGTTTCCGTGACACCACCGCGGTGTCGATCGGCGTGGAATACCAGCTCAACGAGCGCTGGCTGCTGCGCGGCGGCATCGGCTACGACCAGACGCCCACGAGCCTGGAGCATCGCAACGCGCGCCTGCCGGACGCGGATCGCCGCCTGCTCGGCCTAGGCTTCGAGTGGAAGCCGTCGGATCGCATGGTGGTCGATGTCGGCTATCTGCACCTGTTCAACGGGGAGCCGGAAATCACCACCACCTCGAACTTCGGCCGCATCAACGGCAGCTACAGCGCCAACATCGATCTGCTGTCGGCGTCGTTGGGCTACGTCTTCTGAAGTTCGCGGGCGGACGGACGTCCTTTAGCCCGGCGGGAAGGGGGCGTGCGATAATCGACGCGGCGGAGTCGGCCAGGCAGTCGCGTCATCCGCAAGGGTGCCGAGGAAAGTCCGGGCTCCACAGGGCACGGTGCCAGGTAACGCCTGGGCGGCGCGAGCCGACGGAAAGTGCAACAGAAAGATACCGCCTAAGACTGCGCAAGCAGGACGGCAAGGGTGAAATGGTGCGGTAAGAGCGCACCGCGAGTCCGGCAACGGACCGGCACGGCAAACCCCACCGGGAGCAAGGCCAAATAGGGAGGCAATGCCGCGGCCCGCGGTGCCTCCGGGTAGGCTGCTTGAGCGTAGCGGTGACGCTGCGCCTAGAGGAATGACTGCTCACGACAGAACCCGGCTTACAGGCCGGCTCCGCCGCTTCATTTGGCGCGCAGCGCCAAATGAAGCCCCAAAGTTTGCGCGGCAAACTTTGGGCCCCGGGCATCTGCTACCAGAACCCCGCCGCTTCGCGGCGCCCCCTTGACTCAAGGGGGCTCTTCGTCGGGTAGGGCGGCGGTCTGCGGGTGGTTCTATTGTTCTGATTTAGATGAGTTAATTCTTACTTTTTGCTGTTTGTTCCGATTTCAGGACAGTGGCGGAATCTTCAACCGTTGTTGCGTCGCAGCAGGTCTGTGGCGCTGTGCTCATTCTGTGCGTCTCGTCAATCGTGAGACTGGTCGAATCTCAAAATTTGAGATGAAACAGCAGCTTGTGGATAAAGCTTGAACAAGTCTCTGAAGTTCTCTGCAAGTCCTTGACACGCCTAAGTAAATTTCCTTCTGAAAGTTGTTGACAACCCTGTGCGGCACTCCTAAGGTGGCGCTTCGTGGGAAAACCGGGAGTTCTGTGGTTTTCTTGCGTTGAAGCCCGCCGAAGACGGGCAAAACCAGAAGGTTGTCGTGTTCCAAGGCGAGACCGCCATCACAATTGACGATAAGGGCCGGCTGGCGATCCCGACCAGTTACCGGGACCTTGTCGCGCGTGAGTGCGGCAACCGCCTGGTGATCACCTACAACCCCTTCGAGTCGGGTTGTCTTTACCTCTACCCGCAGCCGGTGTGGGAGCGCGTGCGCGATCAGGTGAACGCGCTGCCGCGCACCAAGTCGGTGAGCCGCAACTTGCAGCTGAAGCTGGTGGGCGCGGCGACCTTCGTGGAGCCGGACGGCAACGGCCGCATCGGCCTGCCGGCCAGCCATCGCAACGCGATCGGCGTGGAAAAGAAGGCCGTGCTGGTGGGCATGGGCGACAAATTCGAGTTGTGGAGCGAGCAGGCGCATCTCGCGCAGATCAGGCAGACGCTGGGCGATGCCGATCTGGGCGAGGACATGCTCGGTTTGCAGTTGTGACGGGCGGTGGCGCGGACGCCGGGTCCGCCCACCTCCCCGTCATGTGGCAGCAGGTCATGGAAGGGCTGCGGGTGGTGGAGAACGGAACGTATTTGGATGGCACGTTCGGTCGCGGCGGTCACGCGCGCGGCGTGCTGCAACGCTTGGGGGGAGGAGGTCGACTGCTGTTGATGGACAAGGATCCCGAAGCGATCGCCGTCGCCGAACGTGAATTCGGCACCGATCCGCGCGTGACGATCCGCCGCGGCAGCTTCGCCGACCTCGCAAACTGGGACGCCGCGCAGGACGGTCTCGACGGCGTTCTCTTCGATCTGGGTGTGTCCTCGCCGCAACTGGATGTCGGCGAGCGTGGTTTCAGCTTCGGCAAGGACGGGCCGCTCGACATGCGCATGGATCCCGACAGCGGCGAAAGCGCGGCGCAGTGGCTGGCGCGTGCCTCCGAGCAGGAGATCGCCGACGTGCTGTGGACCTACGGCGAGGAGCGCATGAGCCGCCGCATCGCCCGCGCGATCGTGACGCGGCGCGCGCAGCAGCCGATCACACGCACCGCCGATCTGGCGCAGCTGATCGCATCGAGCGTGCCGCGCGGCAAACCAGCGCGCGGACAAAAGGAAATCCATCCGGCCACACGTTCCTTCCAGGCCATCCGTATCCACATCAACCGCGAACTCGACGATCTCGAGCGCGGCCTCGACGCTGCCTATGCCGGCCTCAAGACGGGCGGACGGCTGGCCGTGATCAGTTTCCATTCGCTGGAAGACCGCATCGTCAAGCGTTTCATCGCGCGGCATGCGAAAGCGCCGCCGGCCAATCGACGTTTGCCGGCGGCGGAATCTTTCGTGCCGACGCTGCGCGCGATCGGTGACGCGCAGAAGGCCGACGCGGCCGAGGTCGCGGCCAATCCGCGTGCCCGCAGCGCCGTGCTGCGCGTGGCTGAAAAACTGGAGACGGCCGCATGATCCTGCGCGTCCTCCTCGCCATCCTCGTGATCGCCAACATCGTCAGCGCGGTGGGCGTGGTCAATGCGCGCCACCAGCATCGCCAGCTGTTCGTGCAGCTGGCCAGGCTCGAGCACGCGCGCGACGAACTCAACGTCGATTTCGGCCGTCTGCAGCTGGAGCAGGCGACCTGGGCCGAAGCCAACCGCATCGACCAGATCGCGCGGACCAAGCTCGGCATGAAATTCCCGGAAAGCGCCGACATCGTGGTGATCCGGCCATGAAAGGCATCCGGGACATGATCAAGCTGCCTTTCTCGCGCAAGTCCAACGATCGCGCGCCGGCGCCGCGCAAGTCGCGTAATCGCGCGCAGTTCAACCTGCGCGGTCGCCTGCGGCTGGTAATCGGCACGCTCGGCCTGTGCGCGGTGGCGCTGGTCGGGCGCGCGGTCGATCTGCAGCTGGTCGACAACGCCTTCTATCAGCAGAAGGCGGACGCACGCATCCTGCGCGAAATCCCCATCCCGACCTCGCGCGGCATGATCACCGACCGCAACGGCGAACCGCTCGCCGTCTCGACGCCGGTGGAAAGCGTGTGGGGCAATCCGCACGAGTTGCTCAAGGCGCCGGACCGCATCCCCGAGCTGGCGCGCGTGCTGGGCGTGTCGCAGGACGTGCTCACGCGCAAGCTCACGCAGAAGGCCGACAAGGAATTCCTGTACCTCAAGCGCCGCATCAATCCGGTGGAGGCGCAGAAGATCCTCGCGCTGAAGATTCCGGGCGTGTTCTCGCAGCGCGAATACCGCCGCTTCTACCCGCAGGGTGAGGCGATGGCGCACATCCTCGGCTTCACCAACGTCGACGACGAGGGCCAGGAGGGCATCGAACTGGCGTTCGACGACTGGCTGCGCGGCAAGCCCGGCGTGGAGAAGGTAATCCGCGACCGCCGCGGCCGCATCGTCGAGAACGTCGATCTGGTGCGTGCCGCCGAGCCGGGCAAGGACCTCACCCTCAGCATCGATCGCCGCATCCAGTTCCTGACCTATCGCGAGCTGCGCCGCCAGTTGGACGAATCCGGTGCCGCCAGCGGCTCGGCGGTGATCGTCGACATTGCCACCGGCGAGATCCTGGCGATGGCGAACCTGCCGTCGTTCAATCCGAACGCGGTGGAAACCGGCAACCGCGATGCGCATCGCAACCGCGCCGTCACCGACCTGATCGAACCGGGTTCGACGATGAAGCCGCTGACCGTCGCCGCGGCGCTGGAAGCGGGCGTGATCACGCCGCGCACCACGTTCAACACCAGCCCGGGCTGGATGCCCAACGGCAAGTACCGCACCACCGACACGCACAACTATGGTGTGCTCGATACCACGGGTGTGATCCGCAAGAGTTCCAACGTCGGCGTATCCAAGATCGTGGCGCTGCTGCCGAACCAGCGGTTCTACGACTTCCTGCGTCGCTTCGGTTACGGCCAGAGCACCCAGAGCGGCTTCCCCGGCGAAGCTGCGGGCCTGTTCCCGCCGCCCTCGCGCTGGAGCGGCACGACCAAGCAGACGATGTCCTATGGCTACGGCATCTCGGTGACGCCGCTGCAGATCGCGCACGCCTACGCCGCGCTCGCCAATGGCGGCCGCATGTACACGCCGACCTTCATCAAGGGCAAGGAACGCCAGGAGTCGGAATCCAAGCAGGTGCTCGATCCGCAGATCGCGCACGAAGTCGTGAAGATGATGCAGACGGTGACCGAACCCGGCGGCACCGCCTATCCCTGGGGCACGATCCTCGGCTATCACGTCGCCGGCAAGACCGGCACCGCGCACAAGGCCAGCAATGGCGGCTATTCGCGCCGTTATGTCGGTTTTTTCGCCGGCATCGTGCCGGTCGACAATCCGCGCTTCGCGATGGCGGTGGTGATCGACGATCCGACCAAGGGCTCGCACTTCGGCGGTCTCACCGCGGCGCCGGTGTTCCGCAACGTCATGGAAGGCGCGCTGCGCCTGATGGACGTGCCGCCGGACGACATCGAGACCTGGCTGGCCGAGCAGGCGAAGGCGGAAGCCAAGAAGAACGCCGGCAAGACCACGGCGCGTCCGCCCGTGGCCGCGGCCACGCCGGCGGCGGGAGCGCATCAATGACGCGCAGCATGCCGCTCGCCGAACTGCTGCCCGACGTCGCCGCGGTGCCGCCGTCGCTGTCGATCACCGGACTGGTGCAGGACAGCCGTGCCATCGAACCAGGCAATGCCTTCGTCGCCATCGGCGGTTTCGGCACGCACGGTCTGCATTTCGTCGAACAGGCGAAGGCGGCGGGTGCGGGGGCGATTCTGTTCGAGCCTCCCGCGCCCACCGACCTGCCGGCGCCTGCCGATGCCATCGCCGTGTCGGGATTGCGCGCGCGCATGGGCGCGATGGCGAACCAGTTCCACGGCGAGCCGTCGCGCGCCATGACCATGGTGGGCGTCACCGGCACCAGCGGCAAAACCTCGACCGTGCAGCTGATCGCGCAAGCGCTGGAATCGCGCGGCCGCCGCACCGGCACCATCGGTACGCTGGGCGCGGGTTTGTACGGCGCGGTCGTGCCGACCGGCTTCACCACGCCGCTGGTGCTGCAGATGCATGCGCTGCTGGCCGAGCTGCGTGATGCGGGCGCGGCGGCGGTGGCGATGGAAGTCAGTTCGCACGCGCTCGACCAGGGCCGCGTGGACGCCGTGCACTACGACGTGGCGGTGTTCACCAATCTCACCCGCGACCATCTCGATTACCACGGTGACATGGAAAGTTACGGTGCCGCCAAGGCCAAACTATTTTCGCGCGACGGACTGCGCGCGGCCGCGATCAATCTCGATGATGCCTTCGGCGCCTTGCTGCTGGCGCAGTTGCCGCAGACGGTGCGCGGCGTGGGCCTGAGCGCGCGTGGGCAGGCGCAGGCACAGGTACGCGCCGAGAACGTCGCGCTCGACGCATCCGGCATCGTGTTCGATCTCGTGCTGGGCGATGCGCGCTACCCGGTACATTCGCCTCTGCTCGGCCGTTTCAACATCGACAATCTGCTGGCCGTGGCCGGCGTGCTGCATGTGCTGGGCGAGGCCGACGACGACATCGCCGCCACGCTGCCGCAATTGCAGCCCATTCCCGGCCGCATGAATCGCCTCGGTGGTGACGGCGTGCTGCCGCTGGTGGTGATCGACTACTCGCACAAGCCCGATCCGCTGCAGCAGGCGCTGGAATCGCTGCGCGGCCATCTGCGCGGCCGGTTGATCTGCGTGTTCGGCTGCGGCGGCGAGCGTGATCGCGGCAAGCGTCCGCAGATGGCGGCGATCGCAGAAGCAACCGCCGATCGCGTCATCGTCACCGACGACAATCCGCGTTTCGAGGATGGCGACACGATCATCGCCGACATCCTCGAAGGGTTTCGCGATCGTTCCGCCGTGCTGGTGCAGCGCGACCGCGCGGCCGCGATCGCGCACGCGATCGGCGAAGCCGGTCCCGACGACATCGTGCTGATCGCCGGCAAGGGCCACGAGCCGTATCAGGAAGTCGCAGGCGTCAAGCACGCGTTCGACGACACGCTGGTGGCGCGCGCAGTGCTGGAGAAGAGACTGACGAAAGGCGCGGCGGCGGGAGGAGCGGCATGATCCCGGTTCCGTTGTCCCGCATCGCGCAATGGACCGGCGGCCAGCTGCATGTCCGCGGGCGCGCGCAGGATTCGTCGTCGCAGGATCTGCTCATCGATACGGTGATCACCGATACGCGCACGTTCGGCAATGCCGCTGGTGATACCGAGTCCGCCGCCTTGTTCGTGGCGCTCAAGGGCGAGCGCTTCGATGGCCATCGTCATGTCGCCGAAGCGGCCGAACTCGGCGTGCGTGCGGCGCTGGTGTCCGAAGCGCAGGAGGTGGCGCTGCCGCAGATCGTGGTGGCCGACACCGAGCGCGCGCTGGCCTCGCTGGCGGCCGCGTTGCAGCACACACGCGACGAATTGGTGGTGGCGATCACCGGCAGCAACGGCAAGACGACTGTGAAGACGCTGCTGCTGTCGATCCTGCAGCGCGTCGGCAAGACCTACGCCAATCCCGGCAACCGCAACAACGAGATCGGCCTGCCGCTGTCGGTGATCGATGCGCCGGAAAACTCCGATTTCTCCATCTACGAGATGGGCGCCGGCCAGCCGGGCGACATCGCCTATCTGACGGCGATCGTGCGTCCGCGCGTGTCGCTGGTGAACAACATCGCGCCGGCGCACCTGGAGCGCCTGGGCAGCGTGGAAGGCGTCGCCGACACCAAGGCGGCGATCTACGACGCGCTGCCGTCCGACGGCATCGCGGTGATCAACGCCGACGACGCGTTCGCCTCGTATTTCGCCACCCGTGCGCATGGCCGCCGTCAGATCCGCTTCGCGCTCGATGCCGAGGCCGAGATCACGGCGCGTGATCTGCGCGTCGCCGACGATCGCACGCAGTTCCGCCTGATCACGCCGCAGGGCGAGGCCGATGCGGTGGTGCCGATGGCCGGCCGGCACAACGTCGCCAACGCGCTTGCCGCCGCAGCGCTCGCTTTTGCGTGCGAGACGTCGCTGGAGGACATCGTCATCGGATTGCGCGACGTGCAGCCGGTGGCGGGCCGCCTGATGCGTTATCGCCTCGGCAACGGCGCGGTGCTGATCGACGACAGTTACAACGCCAATCCGGGCTCGCTCAACGCCGCGATCGACACGCTCGCCAGCGCGAGCGGTGAAACCTGGCTGGTGCTGGGCGACATGCGCGAACTCGGTGTGGACGGCCAACAGCTGCATGAAGCGGCCGGCAAGCGCGCGAAGGAAGCCGGCATCGCGCGGCTGTACGCGCTCGGCGGCCTGAGCGCGATGGCGGCCAAGGCCTTCGGTGAGGGCGCGCGCACATTCTCAACGCACGAAGAGCTGATCGACGCATTGCGCTCGGAACTGCACGCCACCGTGCGCGTGCTGGTGAAGGGTTCGCGCGGCAGCGCGATGGATCGCATCGTCAAGGCGCTGCTGGCCGCCGACGGTGGCGAGCCGAACAGGGGCGGGCCCAACAAGAACGGGCCGAACAAAAAGGGGAGCGCCACACATGCTGCTTGAACTGACCCGCTGGCTGCAGCAGCTGGAAGGCCTCTTCGGCCTGTTCGGCTATCTGACCTTCCGTGGCATCCTCGCCGCGCTGTCGTCGTTGTTCCTGTCGCTGTGGATGGGCCCCGCGGTGATCCGCAAGCTGGCGCAGTACAAGGGCGGCCAGCCGATCCGCACGGATGGCCCGCAGACGCACTTCTCCAAGGCCGGCACGCCGACCATGGGCGGCGCGCTGATCCTGATCACCGTGCTGCTGTCGGTGCTGCTGTGGGGCGATCTGCGCAACCGCTACGTGTGGCTGGTGCTGGCGGTGATGCTCGCCTTCGGCGCGATCGGCTGGCTCGACGACTGGATCAAGATCGTCAAGCGCGACCCCAATGGCCTGAAGTCGCGCTGGAAATATCTGCTGCAGTCGATATTCGGCCTGGCGGCGGGCGTGTTCCTGTACATGACCGCCGATCCGACGGTGCCAGCGGCGACCACGTTCTTCGTGCCGCTGCTGAAGATGGTGGCGATTCCGCTCGGCGCGTTCTTCATCGTCGTCGCGTACTTCTGGATCGTCGGCTTCTCCAACGCGGTCAATCTCACCGACGGCCTCGACGGCCTGGCGATCATGCCGACGGTGCTGGTGGCCTGCGCGCTGGGCGTGTTCGCCTATGCCTCGGGCAATGCGGTGTTCTCGTCCTATCTGCAGATTCCGCAGATTCCGGGCGCCGGCGAGCTGGTGATCATCTGCGCGGCGATCGCCGGCGCAGGTCTCGGCTTCCTGTGGTTCAACACCTATCCGGCGATGGTGTTCATGGGCGACATCGGTGCGCTCGCGCTCGGCGCGGTGCTCGGCACGATGGCGATCATCGTTCGCCAGGAGCTGGTGCTGGTGATCATGGGTGGCGTGTTCGTGATCGAAACGCTGTCGGTGATGATCCAGGTCGCCTCGTTCAAGCTGACCGGCAAGCGCGTGTTCCGCATGGCGCCGATCCACCACCACTTCGAACTGAAGGGTTGGCCGGAGCCGCGCGTGATCGTGCGCTTCTGGATCATCTCCGTGATTCTCGTGTTGGTCGGCCTCGCCACATTGAAGGTGCGCTGATGGGCACATCCTCTTATATCGGATCTTCCTACCTCGGCGGCGCGAAACAGGCGACCCGGCTCGATGCCATCACCGGCCGTTACGACGGCTGGCTGCTTGGCGTCTGCATCGCGCTTGCCAGTCTTGGCGTGGTGATGGTCGCCTCGAGTTCGATCGCCATCGGCGAAGGGCTGGGCGTGGGGCAGTTCTACTTCCTCAACCGTCATCTGATCTTCCTCGCCATCGGCGTCGGTCTGGCGATCTGGGCGATGCGCACCGAGCTGAAGACCATCGAGCACTACAACCAGTTGCTGCTGCTCGGCTGTTTCGTGCTGTTGCTGGTGGTGTTCGTGCCCGGCATTGGCAGCAGCGTCAACGGCGCACGGCGCTGGATCAATCTCGGCATCTCGAAATTCCAGGCGGTGGAGGCGGTGAAGCTGCTCTACATCGTCTGGTTGTCGAGCTATCTGGTGCGCTTCCGCGACGAGGTCAACGCCACCTGGCCGGCGATGCTCAAGCCGCTGGGCGTGGCGGTGGCGCTGGTCGCGCTGCTGCTGATCCAGCCGGACTTCGGTTCCTCCTCGCTGATCCTGGCGATCACCGCCGGCATGCTGGTGCTCGGTGGCGTCAACCTGCCGCGCATGTCGATGCCGATTGTGATCGGCCTGCCGGTGTTCGCGTTCGTGGCGATCCTTGAACCGTATCGCGTGCGCCGTCTCACCTCGTTCCTCGATCCATGGGCCGATCAGCTTGGCTCCGGCTACCAGCTCAGCAATGCGCTGATGGCGGTCGGTCGCGGCGAATGGACCGGCGTCGGTCTCGGTGCTTCGGTGCAGAAGCTGTCGTATCTGCCGGAAGCGCATACCGACTTCATCTTCTCGGTGATCGCCGAGGAACTCGGTTTCGTCGGCGTGTGCCTGGTGATCGGGTTGTACGTGGCGCTGGTCGGGCGCGCGTTCTGGATCGGTTATCGCTGCGTCGGCATGCGCCGCCACTTCGCCGGCTACTGCGCGTTCGGCGTGGCGCTGTGGATCAGCTTGCAGAGCTTCGTCTCGATTGGTGTGAACCTCGGCATCCTGCCGACCAAGGGGCTGACGCTGCCGATGATCTCCTCCGGCGGCTCCAGCGTGCTGATGACTTGCGCCGCGCTCGGCCTGCTGCTGCGCGTGTCCTACGAACTCGATCGCGCCGAGCGCCAGGTCGCGCGCCTGCGCGGGGAAGGCGCGCAGGTGGCCGCCAATGCGGTGCAAGCCGATGCCGAGCCGCAGAAAGACACCGTCACGGTGCGGCCGAAGCAGGTGAAGGCGACGCCGGCGGCCGCGCGCAGCGGCGACGTTCGTCGTCGTGTGGAACCCACGATGGGACAGCACGCATGATCCGCCGTTTGTACGACGCCAAAGACAGCCAGGGAGGCGTTTCGCCCGGCGATTTCGCGCGCCGCTACTCGCGCGTGCATTTCGTCGGCATCGGCGGCGTTGGCATGAGTGGCATCGCCGAGGTGCTGTGCACGCTCGGCTATCAGGTCTCCGGCTCCGACATGGCCGACAACGCGGTGACGCGCCGCCTGACCAAGCTTGGCGCCAACGTGCATCGCGGCCATGCCGCCGCCAACGTGCTGGGCACCGACTGCATCGTGGTGTCGAGCGCGATCAAGCCGGACAACCCGGAACTGCTGGAAGCGCGCGCGCAGCGCATCCCGATCGTGCCGCGCGCCGAGATGCTGGCCGAGCTGATGCGTTTCCGCCGCGGCATCGCCGTGGCCGGCACGCATGGCAAGACCACGACTACCTCGCTGCTCGCCAGCGTGCTCGCGGAGGGCGGGCTCGATCCGACCTTCGTGATCGGTGGACAGCTGCTCGCGGCCGGCGCCAACGCGCGCCTGGGCAGCGGCGACTGGCTGGTGGCCGAGGCCGACGAGAGCGATGGCAGCTTCCTGCGCCTGAATCCGCTGGTGGCGGTGGTCACCAACATCGACGCCGATCATCTCGAGAATTACGGCGGCGATTTCGCGCGCGTGCAGGCCGCGTTCTCGGAATTCCTGCACCGTCTGCCGTTCTACGGCATCGCGGTGCTGTGCATCGACGATCCCGAAGTGGTCAAGCTGGCCGGCGACATGCCGCGTCACGTGATGACTTATGGCTTCGACGAAAAGGCGGAAGTCCGCGCCGAGGATGTCGAACAAGAAGGCGGCCGCATGCGTTACGTGCTGTGCCTGCCCGACGCCTCGCGCACGCCGGTCACGCTGGCGCTGCCGGGTCGGCACAACGTGCTGAACTCGCTCGCCGCCGCCGCGGTGGCGTGGCAGCTTGGTGTTTCCGCCGAGGCGATCGCCAGTGCGCTGGAGAAGTTCCAGGGCATCGGCCGCCGTTTCAACCTGCTGGCCGAACTGCATACCGCGCAGGGCGCGACGGTGCAGCTGGTCGACGATTACGGCCACCATCCCAAGGAACTGGCGGCGGTGTTCGCGGCCGCGCGCGGCGGCTGGCCGCAGCATCGGCTCGTGGTCGCGTTCCAGCCGCATCGCTACACGCGCACGCGCGATCTGTTCGACGACTTCGCCAGCGTGCTGTCCGATGTCGATGCGCTGGTGCTGACCGAGGTGTATCCGGCTGGCGAGGCACCGATCGCCGGTGCCGATGCCAAGTCGCTGGCGCGTGCGATCCGTGCGCGCGGGCGCATCGATCCGGTCGTGGTCAGCGGCGCGCAGGAACTGCGCTCGGTGCTGCCCGACATCCTGCGTGACGGCGACCTGCTGCTGATGATGGGCGCGGGCGATATCGGCTACGCCGCGCAGCAGATCGCCATCGACGGCTTCGAGCCTGTCAAGGCGCCGGAGAAGGGTGCATGAGCGCGCTGCTGCGCCTGATCGTCTGGAGCCTGGCGCTGGCGCTGGTGGTGCTGCCGGTCGTTGCCGTGCTCAATGGCTGGATCGGCGCGGATCGTTGGCCGCTGCGCACGCTGCGCGTGGGCGGCGAACTCAAGCGTGTGGACGCGCAACAGCTACGCAACACGGTGCTGCCGTATGCGCGCAGTGGTTTCTTCGCGGTGAAGCTGCAGGACGCGCAGGCCGCGGTCGCAAAACTGCCGTGGGTGGAGCAGGCCGAAGTGCGCAAGCGCTGGCCGGACGTGCTCGAAGTGCGCATCGTCGAATACAAGCCGTTCGCGCGCTGGGGCGACAAGGAATTGCTGTCCGAGCGCGGCAACGTGTTCCCGATCGGCAGCATGACCGTGCCGCCGGGGCTGCCGCGCTTCGATGTCGACGCGCCAGCCGCGCGAATCAAGGACGTGGTCGCGCTCTACAACGAGGCCGGTGAACTGTTCGCGGCCGAAGGCAGGAAGGTGAGTGGTGTGTCGCTCGATCGCCGCGGCAGCTGGTCGCTGACCTTGTCGAACGGCACCGAACTGATCGTCGGCAGCCAGGAAGCGCGTCTGCGCCTGGCGCGCTTCGCGCGCCTGATGCCGCAGTTGCTCGCCTCGAAACCGTTGCCGTTGCAGCGTGCCGATCTTCGCTACACGAATGGTTTCGCGCTGAGCTGGGCCACCGACACGCCAGCCGCACCCGCATCCCCCCAACCCGCTGCCGCAAGCGGGCGCAACACGCCGCAAAGGCAGGCACGCACATGAACCGTAAAGGCGACAAGGCATTGATCGTGGGACTCGACATCGGCACCTCCAAGGTGGTGGCGCTGGTGGGCGAGTATTCGCCGGGCAATCCCATCGAGGTGATCGGCATTGGCTCGCACGAATCGCGCGGACTCAAGCGCGGCGTCGTCGTCGATATCGAATCCACGGTGCAGTCGATCCAGCGCGCGGTGGAAGAGGCCGAGCTGATGGCCGGCTGCGAAATCCGTTCGGTGTATGCATCGATTTCCGGCAATCACGTGCAGTGCCGCAATTCGCCCGGCATCGTGCCGATCCGCGACGGCGAGGTGACTTACGCCGATCTGGATCGCGTGCTCGAAGCGGCCAAGGCCGTCGCGATTCCCGCCGATCAGAAGATCCTGCATGCGATCCCGCGCGAGTACGTGCTCGACGATTCGCAGGAAGGCATCCGCAATCCGGTCGGCATGACCGGCGTGCGCCTGGAAGTACATGCGCACCTGGTGGTGTGCGCGCAGTCGGCGGCCGCGAACATCAGCAAGTGCGTGCAGCGCTGCGGCTTGCAGATCGACGATCTGATCCTGTCGTCGCTGGCCTCCAGCACTGCGGTGCTCACCGGCGACGAACGCGAACTCGGCGTGGTGCTGGTCGACCTCGGCGCCGGCACCACGGATCTGGCCGTGTTCGTGCAGGGCGCGATCTGCCATACCGCGTCGTTGCCGATCGCCGGCGACAAGGTCACCGAGGACATCGCGCACATGCTGCGCACGCCCACGCCCGAGGCCGAGCAGATCAAGGTGCGCTACGCCTGCGCGCTGGCGCAGCTGGCCACGAGCGAGGAATCGATCCAGGTGCCGAGCGTCGGCGATCGTCCGCCGCGCCGTCTGCCGCGGCAGTCGCTGGCGCAGGCGGTGCAGGCGCGCTACGAGGAAATCTTCGAGATGGTGCAGGCCGAACTGCGCCGTTCCGGCTTCGAGCAGCACGTGCGCGCCGGCATGGTGTTGACCGGCGGCGCTTCGAAGATGGAAGGCGTCGTGGAACTGGCCGAGGAGATGCTGCAGATGCCGGTGCGCGTGGGCATTCCGCAGCACGTCACGGGTCTGGGCGAAGTGGTGGGCAATCCGGTGCATGCCACCGGCGTCGGCCTGCTGCTGATGGGCAGCCAGATCGAGCATCCGCGCCGTCCGGTGATTCCGACCGGACGCGCCGGCACGTTCTTCAACAAGTTGAAGAACTGGTATCGGGGGGAATTCTGATGAGGCAGATGAAGTTCTCTTGCCCGTCATTGCCGCGCAAGCGGGAATCCAGTGGCTTTGCTTTTGCTGCTACGGCACGAAAGACGCTGGGTTCCCGCTTGCGCGGCAATGACGGGCAAGAGCAAACGCGGCAGGCGAGGCGACGACGACGTGGTACTTGGCAACACGAACCATCACTAGCAACACATAACTAAACCAAAGCGAGGACACGGACATGGCACATTTCGAACTGGTTGAAAAAATGGCTCCCAACGCGGTGATCAAGGTCATCGGCGTCGGCGGCGGCGGTGGCAACGCCGTGGCGCACATGGTCAACAGCAGCGTTGACGGCGTTGAGTTCATCACCGCCAACACCGACGCGCAGGCGATCAAGAACAACGGCTCCAAGCTGCAGCTGCAGCTCGGCGGCAACGTCACCAAGGGTCTCGGCGCCGGTGCGAATCCGGAAGTCGGCCGTCAGGCCGCGCTGGAAGACCGCGAAATCATCATGGATGCGCTGCAGGGCGCCGACATGGTGTTCATCACCGCCGGCATGGGCGGCGGCACCGGCACCGGTGCGGCACCGGTCGTCGCGCAGCTGGCCAAGGAGATGGGCATTCTCACCGTCGCCGTGGTGACAAAACCTTTCCCGTTCGAGGGACGCCGCCGCATGCAGGTGGCGCTGAAGGGCATCGACGAACTGTCGCAGCACTGCGACTCGCTGATCACCATCCCGAACGAGAAGCTGATCACCGTGCTCGGTCGCAACGCCACGATGATCCAGGCCTTCCGCGCGGCGAACGACGTGCTGCTCGGCGCGGTGCAGGGCATCGCCGATCTGATCGTCCGTCCGGGCTTGATCAACGTCGACTTCGCCGACGTCCGTACCGTCATGGCTGAAATGGGTCTGGCGATGATGGGCACCGGCCACGCGCGCGGCGACGATCGCGCCCAGGCCGCCGCCGAAAGCGCGATCCAGAATCCGCTGCTCGACGACGTCAACCTGGCCGGCGCCAACGGCATCCTGGTCAACATCACCGCGGGTCCGGACTTCACCATGGCCGAGTTCGACGAAGTCGGCCGCACGGTGGAGAACTTCGCCAGCGAGGACGCCACCATTGTCATCGGCACCGTGCTCGATCAGGACATGCAGGACGACGTGCGCGTCACCGTGGTCGCCACCGGCCTCAACCGCAGCGCCGGTCGCCAGAACGTGCGTCACGACGATCGTGCCTACGCTTCCGGAGCCGGCAATTTCGGCCACGACATCCTGCGCACCAATCGTCCGCAGGTCGAACTGGTCCGCACCCCGGCCAAGCGCGACGGCACCACCGGCTTGCTGGTGGACGACGGCGGCATGGCCTACAACCCGGGACAGAGCCTGGCTTCGAGCCTGCGCGGTCGCGGCAGCAGCCCGGCCGAAGCGCCGTCGACACCGCCGGTGGCCGATTTCGGCACCGACAGCAGCTACCTGGACATCCCGGCGTTTCTGCGTCGTCAGGCTGACTAAGTAGCTCGATAGCAGTAAGCCATGTCCCGTTGATTTCCGCCCGGACGCCAGTGTCCGGGCGGGGTTTTTCGACCCCCGCCGGGGTTCCGGCGCGGTGGGTGGGTTCGACCCCATCGATTCGTTCCAGTGAAAGCCGGGCCAGAAACTGCGATGCACGCCGCAGTACGCGGCATTTCTTCCGTTCAGGTTCAGCATTCCGCGTGCTAATCTGCTCGGCGGTCTGATGCCCCATTCCCCATAACACGGTTCCATGACCGTCGTCTGACGACCCTAGACATCTATTCCCGCATGCAGCAGCGCACTATCAAGAATGTGATCCGCGCCACCGGCGTCGGGCTGCATAGTGGCGAGAAGGTTTACCTCACGCTGCGGCCTGCGCCTGCCGACAACGGCATCCTGTTCCGCCGCGTCGATCTGAACCCCATCGTCGAGATTCCGGCCACTGCCGAACTCGTCGCTGAAACCACGCTGTGCACCGGCCTCGCCCAGAGCGGCGCCAAGGTGCAGACCGTCGAGCACCTGATGTCGGCATTGGCCGGCCTCGGCATCGACAATATTTTCGTGGATCTGTCCGCGGCCGAAGTGCCGATCATGGACGGCTCCGCAGGCCCGTTCGTGTTCCTGCTGCAATCGGCGGGCATCGTCGAGCAGGCCGCGCCCAAGCGCTTCATCCGCATCAAGCGCCCCGTGGAAGTGCGCGAGGGCGACAAGGTCGCCCGTTTCGAGCCCCATGACGGCCTCCGCCTCGGCTTCACCATCGAATTCGACCATCCGATGATCCCGGCCGCGCAGTCGCGCGCCGAAGTCGATTTCTCCACCGAGGCCTACATCCGCGAAGTCAGCCGCGCACGTACCTTCGGCTTCATGCGCGATCTGGAATACATGCGCGAGCGCAACCTCGGTCTCGGCGGTTCGATGGACAACGCCATCGTGCTGGACGAGTTCCGCATCCTCAACGACGACGGCCTGCGCTACGCCGACGAGTTCGTGCGCCACAAGATCCTCGATGCGATCGGCGATCTGTACCTGATCGGCCATCCGATCCTGGGCGCCTACGAAGGCTTCAAGTCCGGCCATGCCCTGAACAACAAGCTGGCGCGCGCACTGCTCGCCGAGCGTTCGGCCTGGGAAGAAGTCACCTTCCCGGAAGCGCAGACCGCGCCCGTCGTATACGCCGATCCACTGCCGGCCTGAGACCAGGCGGTCCAAGCCCGCCGATGGCGGGCAGGTGTCGCTTCCTGACACATGACCACAAGTCGATCCACGTCACAGATGTGAATGTGGCGTGATGACTTAACTAAAATTTAACTTTTTGTTACTTAAATTTTAGTTTTTGTTTAACGCTCAGTCGCGCGTGCGCCGGTAGGATGCCCCGTTCGTTTGCGGTCCCGGCAGCGCCTCATTCCGTTTCCCGGACTGCCCGCGACGTCAAAAACGCGCAGGACTCGCGTTTTTGAAACTGAAGTTTTGTCAGGACTCGTCCTTCGCCGGCCCCCCACCGGACTCACGAAGCGACGCCAAGGCATCGCGCAAGGCTTCACGCGCGGTGGCCGACATGGGTTTCGCAGCCGGCGGTGATCTCTGCGCGAGTGGAGCTTCCGACCGGGTGGCCGTCTTGACGGCCACTTCGCTGACATCCAGTCCGAGGGACCGGGCGGCATCGAGGAGCGTGTCGGCGGCGAGCCTGAGCTTCGCATGCCAGACCGGCGAATCGGTGACGAAAACGAGCTTGGCGCCAACCACATTCGCCAGTCGCGCATGCGCGGCCAGCGAAGGCGCCAATTGGGGGCGCAAACGACGATCCAACTCGTCCAGCCATAAGGCTCGACGCAAGGGATCGCCTGCGGCATCGGCGAGCAGCGCATCGAGCGCGGCGCGCGGTGTGGCGGAGCGGTCGGAGGCCTTGGACGGCCTGGGCGGTTTGGATCGGGAATCAGACATCGGTACCTATGACTTTACACAGCATTTCCAATTACGCGCGTCATCAGTCCGCCCGGTTGTGGCATTGGACGCAGCGTCGCACCCATGAACTCGCCCAGCGCGCGCATGCGCGCACCGCCACCCGCCCGGCCACCGCCCTCGTGGCGCTGCTCGGCGTGGGCGTCGCCTTCGGCGTTGCCGCCACCACCACGGTCGACGTGCTGCGCGTCTCGGTCCTGCAGGCCCGCGCCGACGGCCAGGAAGCCCAGATCGAGACCACTCGCCGCGCAGCGCAGCGCGAGGTCAATGCGCTCGCCGCCCGCCTGGGTGAGCTGCAGGCCGAGGCCAACCGTCTCAACGCCCTCGGCGAACGGCTGACCCGCATCGGCCAGCTCGGCGATGGCGAATTCGACTTCAACAAGCCGGTCGGCGTTGGTGGCGAAGGCCCGGTGCGCGACATGCCGGCGGGCGATCTGCGCCAGGGCATGAACGCGCTTGGCGCGCAGCTGAAGGATTCCGGCCGCCAGCTGTCGGTGCTGGAATCGCTGCTGTTCAACCGCGAGCTCGACAAGAGCGCCACGCCCTCGCGCGAACCGATCGCCAACAGCTACATCACCTCGCCCTTCGGCGGCCGCGCCGATCCGTTCGGCGGCGGTGGCGCCTTCCACAAGGGCATCGACTTCCACGCCAACATCGGCGATCCGGTGCTGGCCGTGGCCGACGGCGTGGTCAGCTACGCCGACGTGCGTTCGGGCTACGGCAAGGTGGTCGAGGTCGACCACGGCAATGGCTACGTCACCCGCTACGCCCACAACTCGCGCCTGCTGGTGCAGGTGGGCGATCTGGTCCGCAGCGGCCAGCAGATCGCCAAGGCCGGCTCCACCGGCCGCTCCACCGGCGCCCACGTGCATTTCGAGGTGTGGGAGGACGGTCACGTCGTGAACCCGAAGAAGTTCCTCGGCGAACAGGGCGTCAAGCGGATGTAATCCGTTCGCGCCCCCGCCGCGACGCGGGGGAGGGGATGCAGATGGGCTTGATACCCCATCCGGGCGTCACCACGTACAATGTCGCGTTGCCAAAAGGGCGCCCGGCGCCCTTTTTTATTTTCGGTAGTCGGGAGCTGTTTCCCGCGGTTCCCCGCCTTCCCGCGCCCTCGGCGCGGTCCGGGTGGGGCAAGGGGGCCAAGGCTTGGCGACTTCCGGGTCCCATTCCCGATTTGTTAAATCACACGCCTCGGCCATCAACAACATGCTCAATCGCCTGCTCACCGGCATCTTCGGCAGCCGCAACGAACGCCTGATCAAGCAACTCGGCGGCATCGTCAAGAAAATCAACGCGCTGGAACCGCAGATGCAGGCGCTCTCCGACGAGCAGCTGCAGGCCAAGACGGCGGAGTTCAAGGAACGCGTCACCAACGGCGAATCCCTCGACAAGCTGCTGCCGGAAGCCTTCGCAGTCTGCCGCGAAGCCAGCCAGCGCGTGCTCGGCATGCGCCACTATGACGTACAGCTGATCGGCGGCATGGTGTTGCACATGGGCAAGATCGCCGAGATGCGCACCGGTGAAGGCAAGACGCTCGTCGCCACGCTGCCGACCTATCTCAATGCCCTGGAAGGCAAGGGCGTGCATGTCGTCACCGTCAACGACTACCTCGCCCGCCGCGACTCGGCCTGGATGGGCCGCCTGTACAACTGGCTCGGGCTGAGCGTTGGCGTGGTGTATCCCGGCATGCCACACAGCGACAAGCACGCCGCCTACGGCGCCGACATCACCTACGGCACCAACAACGAATTCGGCTTCGACTACCTGCGCGACAACATGGCGCTGTCGAAGGACGACCGCTTCCAGCGCGGTCTGCATTACGCCATCGTCGACGAAGTCGACTCGATCCTGATCGACGAAGCGCGCACGCCGCTGATCATCTCCGGTCCCGCCGACGAATCGCCCGAGCTGTACATCAAGGTCAACCGCATCGTGCCGTCGCTGGCGCGTCAGGAAAAGGAAGACAGCGAGGGCGATTACTGGGTCGACGAGAAGGGCAAGCAGGTCCACCTGTCCGAGGAAGGGCAGGAACACGCCGAACAATTGCTGCGCAAGGCCGGCATCCTGTCCGAGGACGACGGCCTGTACGCGCCGCACAACATCCACGTCGTGCATCACCTCAACGCGGCGATGCGCGCGCATGCGATCTACTCGCGTGACGTCGACTACATCGTGCGCGACGGCGAAGTGATCATCGTCGACGAATTCACCGGCCGCACCCTGCCGGGCCGTCGCTGGTCCGACGGCTTGCATCAAGCAGTCGAAGCGAAGGAAGGCGTGCCGGTGCAGCGCGAGAACCAGACGCTGGCCTCGATCACCTTCCAGAACCTGTTCCGCATGTACAAGAAGCTGTCGGGCATGACCGGCACCGCGGACACCGAAGCCTACGAATTCCAGAGCATCTACGGCCTGGAAGTGATCGTGATCCCGACCCATCGCCCGATGGTCCGCAAGGATCATCCGGATGCCGTGTTCCTCAACCGCGCCGGCAAGTTCCGCGCCGTCTCGGCCGAGATCAAGGATTGCTACGAGCGCGGTCAGCCGGTGCTGGTTGGTACCACTTCGATCGAAGTCTCGGAAATGCTTTCCGAGCAGTTGCGCAAGGACGGCATTCCGCACGAAGTGCTCAACGCCAAGCAGCACGAGCGCGAAGCGCACATCGTCGCGCAGGCGGGCCGTCCGAAGGCCGTCACCATCGCCACCAACATGGCCGGTCGCGGTACCGACATCGTGCTCGGCGGCGCGCTCGAAGCCGAGATCGCAGCGCTCGAAACCGAAACCGGCGCACCGCTCGACGACGCCACCAAGGCCAAGCTCAAGGAAGCCTGGCAGCAGCGCCACGACGAAGTGAAAGCCGCTGGCGGCCTGCACATCGTCGGCACCGAACGTCACGAATCGCGCCGCATCGACAACCAGCTGCGCGGCCGCTCCGGTCGTCAGGGCGATCCGGGTTCCTCGCGCTTCTACCTGTCGCTCGAAGACAACCTGATGCGCATCTTCGCCGCCGACTGGGTGCAGCGCGTGATGGCGCGCATGGGCCTGAAGGAAGACGACATCATCGAGAGCCCGCTGGTGTCGAAGCAGATCGCCAACGCCCAGCGCAAGGTCGAAGCGCACAACTTCGACATCCGCAAGAACCTGCTCGACTTCGACGACGTCAACAACGACCAGCGCAAGGTGATCTACAAGCAGCGCGACGAACTGCTGGAAGCCGAGAGCATCAAGGACAACATCGACGGCATCCGCGGCGACGTGGTCGCCGAACTCGTCGAGCGTCACGTGCCGCCGGATTCGGTGGACGAGGAATGGGATCTGTCGGGCCTGGAAAGCACGCTCAACGCCGAGTTCGGCCAGGTCGTGCCGGTGACCTCGCTGGTGAAGGACAAGGAAGAGCTCGACGCCGAAGGCATCCAGCGCTACGTGCAGGACACGCTCGACCGCCTGTTCGCCGACAAGGAAGCCGCCGTCGGACCCGAGACGATGCGCATGCTCGAGAAGCACATCATGCTCAACGTCCTCGACGACAACTGGAAACAGCACCTCGCGCGCATGGATTATCTGCGTCAGGGCATCCACCTGCGCGGCTACGCGCAGAAACAGCCGAAGCAGGAATACAAGAAGGAAGCGTTCGAACTCTTCAGCCAGATGCTGGAGAAGGTGAAGCGCGAAGTGGTCACGCTGCTCGCGCGCGTGCGCATCCGCACCGAAGAGGAAGTCGCCGCCCTCGAAGCGCAAGAGCGCGCGCAGGCCGAGGCGGTGGCGCGGCAGATGCAGTTCCGCCACGCCGATGCGGGTGGTTACGGTGCCGATGAAGAAGCCGCGCAGGCCCAGGCACAAGCGGAGCTTGCCGAGATGCCCAAAGTCGGCCGCAACGATCCCTGTCCCTGCGGCAGCGGCAAGAAGTTCAAGCACTGCCATGGGCAGCTGGCCTGAGCCGGAAAACCGATATCGGCAATCCCGGCCGCGCGTCGTTCCGATAGCGGTCGGGTAGGTCGCGACCGCAGTGGGGACCGAGGACGAACCGCGCATCGATGTCGTCGCCGGCGTCATCACCGACGCTACCGGTCGTATCCTGCTTGCGCGCCGTACCGACGGCCGCGACCTCGCTGGTTTATGGGAATTCCCTGGCGGCAAGCGCGAGCCGGGCGAAACGCCCGAGCAGGCGCTGATCCGCGAGCTCGACGAAGAACTCGGTATTCAAGTCGAAGTCGGCGATCCCATCATCGCCGTGCCGCAGCGCTATCCGCACAAGCGTCTGCGCCTGGACGTGCGCCGTATCGAGCGCTGGCGTGGCAAACCGCGCGGCAACGAAGGGCAGGCCCTGGCCTGGGTGCCGCCGGCCAAGCTTCCCACTTATTCCATGCCGCCCGCCGATCGTCCGGTCGTCGCGGCATTGTTGCAGCCGGATCGTTATCTGGTTACACCACAGCCGGACAAGAGCGACGCCGAATGGCTTGAGAATCTCGACCGTTCGCTTGCGGCCGGCATTCGTCGAGTGCAGTTGCGTCTTCCCGATATTCCCGCACTACGTCGCGAGCGGCTGATTCACGATGCAGTGGATCGTTGCCGTGCCGCTAATGTGGAAGTGCTGGTTAATGGCGATGTGGCACTTGCTTCCAAGCTCGAGGCTGGCTTGCATCTTCGCGCAACACAGCTGCGGGAGTGCAAGGAGCGTCCCATTGCAGACGACATTCCATTTGCAGCCTCATGTCACGACGAAACCGAACTTCGAATGGCTGAAGCGTTGGGGTGTGATTTCGTAGTCCTAGGCCCCTTGAAGCCAACGCTTACCCACCCTGACGCAAAGGGTATCGGCTGGGCACATTTCGAGCATCTGCGAGAGATTGTTTCACTCCCTATGTATGGAATCGGTGGCCTCAAGGTGGGCGATCTCGACATCGCTCGCCGACATGGAGCTCAAGGGATCGCCGCAATCCGTGGTTTGGTATTTCCATGAAATAATCGATGGTTATAGGTAAGCTTGAAGGAAGCGGCATGCCTGACTATGATCCGCCGACGACATCAGTGCAGCATCGGGCGTGAGCGATAACCATGAAATCTTCATCAGTTGGTATGGGAGCGTTGCTTGCTGTGCTGGTCTTCATGGGAGGATGTCGGCGAGATTCTGAGGGGCAGGCGGCTCCGCGAAAGACACCAGAGGCTTCGCAACCGCTCGCTGTTCAGGATGTTCAGGTCGGTACAAATCTGGCCGAAGCGCAGCCATTGACGACGACGAAGCCAATACATGTTTCGATCTCAGTGAAAGGGACCGGCGCCAAGACATCACAGTTGAAAGCCAAGCTCTTCAATTTACGGCGGGGGCAAGTCGCTGGCGAATTTACAAAAGAGATTGGTAAAGTCGCGCCTGACAAGATCGATTTTGAGTTCCAGAATCCTGGGGAATGGGAGCCGGGCCGCTATCTGATTGAATTGACGTTGGATGGCAAGCTGCTGAAACACCAGGAGCTGGACGTCTTCAAGACGGAAAACGATCCGGCAACAACAGACAACTAAGCTCATTCGTCCGTGAGTGTTTCTAGGAACGCGAGGAGTTGCCGTTTCTCATCGACAGTCAGATTGATCTGGCGCCCTCGTGCGAGGCTGCGGTAGTAGATTTCTTGTTCGACAGCGGCAGGCAGTGTTGGGGCGCTTCCATCGTGCATATAGGGAGCGGTCTCGGCTACATTGCGTAGCGAAGGTGTGCGGAAAGCGCCTAGATCACTAGGTTTTTGTGTGATGGCGAAACGACCAAGTTCAGCTAGCTTGCCGTCGCTCAGGATTGCCTCGCCAAGGGGCTTGCCTTGTTTCTCCAAGGCTCGGAGTCTGACCAACATCGGCGCGATGTTGCCGGCCACTTTATCGAAACCGATTCCGGTGTGGTGATATGCATGGTCGGTAAGCGTGACGGGTGCGTCCGTTAAGCGATGGCACTCTGCACAACCAGCCTTCCCTTGGAATAGAGCAAGTCCGTTTCGTTCATCTCCATTCAAAGTCGCTTTACCAGTTAGTGATTGATGGTAACGGCTCCGCGTGGTCGGAAGGGAGCGGATGTAGGCGGATAGCGCTTCCGCGATGCCGTCCGTATCGGGGGGGTGATTGAAAGCTTTCTGAAAAGTCGAGGCGTACTCGGCATCCTCGCTTATCCGCTGCATCAACGATTCTGTTCCGGGCAATCCCATTTCGACGGAATTAGTGAAAGGCTGAAGGACGACTTTCTGCAGAACCGTTTCCCGCCCATCCCAAAAGAAAGCTGTACTCCCATTCACATTGAGCAGGCTGGTCGCATTGCGGGTGCCGACGCGCCCCAAAGCGCCCACGGATGTGGGTATGGCCTGCGTAAAGTGCCGCTTCGGGTCATGACAAGTCGCGCAGCTTACCTGCCCATCGGCGCTTAAAGTGGTATCAAAGAACAGTCTTTTACCCAATTCAGCTTTTGCGGCCATATTCGTCGGTGTGGGAGCACTGCAACTGGCAAGAGCCCACACTAGCCCTGGCACGACAAGCATGCGGAAGAAGCTGTGTGTGAAGAAGCCACTCCGCAGTCCCATGATTTGTTGCGAGGGTCTTGTGATCGCCATCTCGCTACAGTAATTTGGGCGTGGGGAATTTGCCAATGTGGCAAAGGGGACGTCTGCCAGGTGGCAGCCGGGCCACGGATGCCCCCTCGTTAGGGGGCCTAATGGGGATTGGGCATGACGAATCGTCGGTTCGGGCATGTAGCCGTCAGCGTGTCGGCTGCAGGGGAGCATCTCAGCACCGGTTGGCAGCGATGGAGGCAGACGGTTGTCTGGGCCTTGCTCGCGTGCCTGCTCACTGCAACCTGGGCGACATTCGCGGTGACGCGGGTATACGACGGCAATAGTCGTTTGATCGCCGAAGCCAACGATGCAGGGCAAGCCGCCCGCTATCACTATGACGATCTCGGCAACCTCGTGAGGACCGAGCGCCTAGCGGTTGATGATTTGGCGATCTTCGCATTTGCGCCACGCAGTGGCGGCGCTGGCGTGGTGGTCAACATCAAGGGGCATGGTTTCAGCCCGAATCCCACCGCCAATGCGGTGTCGTTCAATGGAGTGCCGGCTTCAGTTGCCACGGCGACAACCTCGGATCTCACGGTCACCGTGCCGGTCGGCGCGACCACCGGCCCGATCAGCGTGACGGTCGGGAGCCAGACGGTGACGAGCGAGGACATCTTCACCATCGATCCGAACGCGAAGCCGCCCGCGATTACATCGGTCACGCCTCTGATTGCCGCCGCCGGAACCTCGGTCACCGTCAGCGGCCAACATCTGGCGCCCGTTTCCAATCAGACCGATGTCTACCTCGGCAAGCGTTTCGCTGCGCCATCCGTTCTCGCCGATTCGGAAATCGTATTCCCTGTGCCTGCGCGGGCGGGCAGCGGACGCGTGACGGTGACGACGCCCTACGGCACGGCGATCAGCGCGGAGGAAGTCGTGGTCGCGCCGCCGGGCATTGCGGTGGCGAATATCGCGCAGGTCAAGCGCCTCGCGGTGGATGGTGCGGCGGAAGAGTTCTCTGTCACGACGGCTGGACAGTATGCCGCTGTGCTTTTCGATGGCGAGGCGGGAGATTACCTGAGCCTGCAATCTTCGGGCCTGAATGTCTCCAGTGTCACGTATTGGGCCTATGACAGCTCAAACACGTGGGTCCAAAAGCCCACGACGCAGTTGCAGACAAATGAGGACACCTTTAGGCCAGATTATCCGACCGGACATTTGCCGATGTTGCCGGTGACGGGAACGTACCTGCTGCTCATGAAGCCAAGTGCAGTTCCAGCGATGTGGAACATGCGGATCGAACGTTCGAAGGTCATCCAGATCAATGCAACGCCGCTGGAGATCACTACCGCTGTGAAAGGCGAGGAGAAGCGGCTGGTCTTTGATGCTGTTGCTGGGCAAAAGCTCGGTTTGGGGATCAGTGATCTGCTGACACACGAATCAACAGGTTCGACAAAAGTCAATGTCAACAGACCATTTGGATTTCAGGACGCATCGCAAACCTGTTACGCGAGCAACGGTGGCTGCGACCTTAATTTGACCGCTTCGGTGACGGGGCGATACACCATCGAGATCATCCCGCCATGGGATCAGAGCCCGCGGACATTGAATTTCAAGATCGGGCTGTCCACGGAAGTGGTCACGGAATTACAACCGGGAATCCCTTTTGATCTGAATATTGCGCGCAGAGGGCAAAACGGACGAATGAGCTTTGCCGGAACCGCAGGGCAGATGCTGTCGGTCAATGTGGCGGGGCAAGTGACGGTGCCGGGAGTCACTAACAATCCCTATTATCCTGCAGATGTGTACTACAGCGTTTACAAGCCAGATGGCACCCTGTTTCGCAGTGCTGAGGTCAACGATGGCGAGTATGCGCTGAATCTTCCCACGTTACCGGAAAGCGGTAACTACACGATCTTTGTCGACCCCAAGTTCGGCAGCACCATGACTGCGCAATTGGTGCTGGATACGCAGGGCACGATCCAGCTGGACGGCGACCCGGTGAGCTACAGCACGACGGTGATCGATAAGAATGCCTACTTCACGTTCAAGCTGGAGACTGACTCGCCGAGTCTGGGGCTTGGACTCAGTAATGGAACGGGCGGATCGATGACGATGCGTGTCTTCCGCCCAGACGGGAGTTCGTTGGGAGGCCGTTCTGGCTGCGGAGACCGGTGCGAGTGGAATGTGCCCGCTTTGCCGGCAGGCATGTACAGCATTGAGGTGGATCCCACGTCGGTGAATGGGACGGCGAACTTCACGCTCACGTTGTCAACGGATGTCACCAGTGTGCTGCAACGGGATGTGGTTTATGGCCTGAATCTGCCGCGACGCGGGCAGAACGCGAAATTGACGTTTGACGCGACAGCAGGAGAAACATTGGCGCTGCAGCTGTGGAGCGTGGTCAAAGCACCCAACGATCAGTTGAATTACATCGTCTACAAGCCAGATGGTGGGGTGCTGACCTCAGGCAGCATCGGTTCCAGTTTGCTATTGCAGATGAAGGTGCTGCCGGTAAGCGGGACGTATACCGTGCTCATCGACCCGATGTATGGCGGCACCGTGACGGGTCAGGTTCTGCTATCGACTGGGACAGCCAGCGGCCTGGTGATCGACGGTGCCAGTGCAACTTTCGAATCCGCTGGCCCCGAGCAGCGAGGATATTTCGCATTCGATGCGACCGAGGGCCAGGATCTTGGGCTTGGGATCAGCGATCTCATCACGCCAGGATCGACCAGTTCGGTCTCTGTGCGGGCCTATAAGCCAGATGGGACCTCATTGCTATCCACGAGTTGCTTTGAGAAAAACCAAGGGTGCGATCTGAATCTGAATGACCTGGCGGCCGGACGCTATGGCATCGTTGTGGAGACGTCCAATGCCGGAGACCGGACGATGCGATTCAAGTTGACATTGTCCACGCCAGTTGTGAGGCAGGTGCAGGAAGACACGGCATCTGGCCTGAGCATCGCGCGCAGAGGGCAGAACGGGAAACTCACTTTCTCCGGCATTGAGGGGCAAATGCTTGCGCTCCACGTGGACGGCCAAGCGACCACACCCCAATCCTCTGACACCAATTATCCCCAGGAAGTGTCTTACTCTGTTTACAACCCAGATGGCACGCTGTTGAGAAGTGGTGCTGCCGATGACGGGGACTCCGTGTTGCCGTTGCCTACGCTGCCGGCGAGCGGGACGTATACAATCGTTGTGGATCCGGCCAAAGGCGCCACGTCAACCGCGCAATTTTTTCTCTCGGGCGACACCAATCTCAGCATTGACGGGCCTGCCACTGTCTATACAGGCACCACTGCGGGGGCGCGAGCCTACTTCACGTTCAAAGTGCCAGCAGACGATACGAATCTCGGACTCGGCGTGACGGAAGGTACCGGCGCAGCGGCGAATCTCTACGTCTATCGTCCGGATGGAAGCTCTGCAGCTGGAAGTCAGTCTTCGTGCGCCACCCGATGCGAAGCCGATCTCAGCAATCTGGCAGCGGGGATGTACAGCGTCGAGATGCGGCCGGGCAGTGCGAGCAGCACCTTGAGTTTCAAGGTCACGCTCTCCACGGATGTGCCCGGAACCCTGCAGCGAGGGGTCCCCTTCGGGGTCAACCTGCAACGGCCCGGCCAGAATCAGCGCTTGACATTCTCCGGCACGACAGGGGAGTTGCTCAAACTCCAGGCTGGCCCGCAATCGACCACACCAGCGGGCGGGTACGTGTGGTATCGGGTGTACAAGCCTGATGGTGCGAGTTTGACAAGTGGTGCGACTACGTCCTCCACGACCATCAGTGTGCCGTCGCTTCCGGTCGACGGCACCTATGCCGTGCTGGTCGATCCCGAGCTTGGATCGCTTGCGACTTCGTCGGTGACGATCACGGAGCAAACCCCATGAATCGTGACTGGCTGGAACAGGAACAAGGAACAGCGAAGATGAATCGTCGCAGATGGAAGATCGTACTGGCCGGCATACTGGTCGGTTTGCTGGCGGCAGGCAGTGCGTCCAGCCATGTGGACAACGTCAGCGCACCGCTCGTCGTCGCCGACAAACCCGCGGCACCCACGGTGGTCGCCGTGGAACGCCATCTACTCCTGGCTTCGCAGCGGGAACTGCGCCTGAGCCGGAATGGCGATCAGTTGTCGCTGTGGGATCTTGCGCGTAACCGACAGCTTTACAGTCTCCCTGTGTCGCCGCGCCGCGCCGGTGCGAGCCTGACACCGCTCTCGAGTGGGCGGGTGCTGATTTGGGGCGGGCAGGATGCGCGCGGTGTTGGGCAGCCAGGTGGTCTGTGGTTTGCGCCTGACCAAAAGGCGCTCACATCTGCGGCGGATCTGACGTTGTCACCGCGATCGGGACACACGGCAACTGTGCTGAGCGATGGCCGGGTGCTGTTCGCCGGTGGTGTACCTGAATCCCTGCCCGCGGAACTTTGGGATGAGCGCGACAACCGGGCGGTTGCGCTGTTCGAGGATTCGCGCATCGGGCGCTGGGGCCATCAGGCCAAGCTGCTGGCGGACGGCAATGTCTTGATCTCGAACGGAGTCGACGGAGTGGGGGATCCTGCCACTCGCGCAATGATGTTCGATGTGACATCCGGTCGCTTCTCGAAGGTCCGTGATTGGAAGTCGGCCCTCGCCCGATCGGCTCCCGGCGTCGCGGCTTCGCTACCCACGCAGGGTGCGGATGCGGTTGGCGTGAATGCGCGCCTGGCATTGCGTTTCACCCAAAACGTCCGCCTGGAAGATTTGAACGCCACCCACTTCACCCTGATCGGGCCGGGTGGCAGCGCGCGGTTGCAGGTCCGCGCTGCCGAGGAGGGGCGGCTGGCGTTCGTACAGCCGGAGCAGACCTTGTTCCCGGGCTCCAAGTACACCTTGCTGGTGGACGGTGTGCGGACGGCGACGGGCAAGCCAATGCCGCTGGTGGCGCTTGATTTCAAGACCGAAGCCTTGGGCGTCGCCAACACCGATGCCAGCGCAGGGACGACCGCAGGAGCAAAGCGGAGTTGTGCCGGGGGCTTCGACAGTCTCGCCTGCCGGCCCCAGAGCCGCATGCAGGAGGGCATCTGGACGCCGGGGCGGGACAATACCGAAAACCGCTGGCGCATCTATGGGCCGGCGCTGGAACCTCAGCACGACGTCGATCTTGCACAGCTCGCGAAGAACTTGCACGTCACGACCTTGCGCGGCCGCGTGGTGCGTGTGGATCAAAAACCAGTGGCGGGCGTTGAAGTCAGTATCGGCAAGGAGATCACCCAAACCGATGCGCAAGGCTGGTTCACCCTGCTCGGTGTGCCGAACGGGCGGCAGGAACTATATGTGGACGGCAGTGCCGTCCGGCGCAAGGGAGAGGAGTACGGTCAATTCGTCGTGGGCGTCGACGTCGAACGCGGCAAGTTGAACGAACTGCCCTACGTGATGTACCTGCCGCGCATTGCCGCGCGTGACAAGATCAAGATTGCCTCCCCTCTGGCCAAGGACACGGTCCTGACCCATCCGGATATGCCGGGGCTGACGATCGAGATTCCGGCCGGCACCGTGCTGCGCGATAGGAAAGGCAAGCTAGTGACCGAACTGGCGATCGTACCGACGCCGGTCAACCGTGCGCCGTTCCCGGTGCCGGAAAACTATCCGCTCTATTTCACGTTGGAACCCGGCGGGGCCGTGGTCCAGGGCCTGACGCCGGAAAGCGCCAAGGGTGTCCGCGTCAGCTATCCCAACTACGACGGTCTCCCCAAGGGAACGCTGGCCGATTTCTGGATCTACGATCCGAAGGATGGATGGCACGTCTACGGCAAGGGAGAAGTCAACAAGGACGGCAGCCGATTTGCGCCGGAAGTCGGCGTGGCGCTCTACCAAACGATGGGCGGCAGCTATCGGCCGACGCTCAACACTAACGATCCGGCGTCGGAAGAAGGCAAGCCCCCATGCAGTGAGGCGTGCGGCTCGGTCGGTAGTGGCAGCGGCGCCACCGCAGGCGATCCGATCGATCTTCGGACAGGTGATTTTGACTACCACGAAACCGATATCGCCATCACCGATTTCCTGCCGATCACACTCGAACGCAGCTATCGGGCCAATGACACGATGCAGCGCGACTTCGGCATCGCGACGGCGGCGCAGTTCAACTACAAGCTGACCGTGCCTGCGTGGGATGACACGAACACGCTTAAATTGACCTTGCCGAACGGCGTGCCGATTCCGTTCACTCGCGTCTCCGGTCAAGGGATGAACGGAATGTGGCGGCAGACGGGATCCTCGACTGGCTACAGCGGTGCAGTGATCACTCTAGATGGGGGCAAGTATCAGCTGCTGTTCCAAGATGGATCGGGGCTGTATTTCGATCACCATTCGCCCAATTATCTGAATTGGATGGAGGACCGGTTCGGCAATCGGATCGAGTTCATCCGTGATGCCGGGCTCGTGACCCGCATTGTCTCGCCCAACGGGCGCTACATCGCGCTGGAACACGACACGAAGAACCGGATCAAGGTGGCCAAGGACCATACGGGTCGCCGGTGGCAATACGACTACGACACCAACGGTTTCCTGGCGAAGGTGACCTACCCGGACAACACCTTTAAGCAATACGCGTATACATTCTCCACGCTGCTTGATACGGCGTGCCCGCCGAGCGTGTCCCACTACACGTGCGGCTACATCGAGCTACAAAAGGCCGTTGGTAATCCGATCAATCAGCATGGCATTGTCTCGATCACTGATCAGCGTGGTCACCGCCTTCTATTCAACGAGTTCGAGCCGCTCCCATTGTTCCCGAAGTGGGTTGGTCGGGTGATCAAGCAGACGCGGGCCGACAACGGCGTGATCACTATCGATTACGAACATATCGACGACAGGTATCCAGGCTACGGCACACTTGTCACGAACGCAGATGGGAGCAAGCGTCGGATCGCCTTTGATCAGAATCATCTGTATCCGAAGGTAGATGTGGTCGGTTATGGAACGCCAGAGGAGCAGGCCTATCAATTTGAGCGGGACAGTTATGGTCGGATCACGGCCAGAATCGACCCTCTTAATCGTCGAATGGAGTATCGCTACAACAGCGACGGTCAGATCAGCCGAGTAGCGTCGCTCGCTGGGACGTCGCAGGAGCGCGCTATCACTCTTGCGTACAACGCGACCGGCGATCTTGAAAGCATGACTGATTCCTTGGCCAGGAAGATACGCCTTGAGTATGAGAGTGGCTGTTTGTCCGCTTTCGAAAACACACTTGAGTACCGCTATAGCTTTACTTGCAACAGTGCGGGACAACTCACCAGCGTGAAGGATCCGCTGGAGCGCACTAGCGTTCTATCGTATGACGGTGCGGATCTTGTCCGGGTCGCGGATCCTATGGGACGCCAGATTTCCTACCGCTACGATGCGCTGGGACGCCAGGTGGCGGCACAGGATCCCAGCGGTAATGTCGTGTGGCGTGAATTCGATGCGATGGATCGCATCAAGAAGATTTATGACGCGAGAGGCAAGGCGACCGAGTTCGACTATGACGGCAACGGCAATCTGGAGGCCGTGCTTCTGCCTAACGGCGCGGGCGTCACGTATGACTATGACGAGCGCGATCGCCTCAAGACTCGGACCGATGCTTTGGGGCAGAAGGAGCAATGGACCTACGACTTTGGCGACCAAGTCGAAACGTATACCGACAGAAAGCTGCAGAAGACCACGTTTGACTACGACGCAGTCGGTCGGTTGAAGACTACGATCTTTGGTGATGGAAGCTCCGCAACCGCAACATATGATGCTGCAAACCGCTTGCGTAGCTTGGTCGACACTGGCTCCGGCCCCCTGAGCTGGGACTATAACGATTTTGACGAGCTGATTAAGACGACCTCAGCGCAGGGAATCATTACCTACGGCTACGACGATGTCGGCCGACGCAAGGAAATGATCGCGGGTAGCCAACCGAAGGTTGAGTATCGTTACGATGACGCGGATCGGATCCGGCAGATACTACAAGGAAGCGAGGTAGTCACCTTCGACTATGATGAGGTCGACAGGCTGACGAAAACAACATTGCCCAACGGGGTGAAGTCAGGCTACGCCTACAACGATGCGGATCAGCTAACGGGTATTGCCTGGTTGAAGGCCAACGACAGCCACATTGGTGATCTTGGTTATGGCTACGATGCTCAGGGCAAGTTAGCGGCTCAGACCGGGAGCTTCGTTAGCCAGAGCTTGCCGCCAGAGAGTAGCGGCAGCTTCGATGACAACAATCGGCAGACACAATACAACGGTCAAAGCTTGAGCCACGATGCCAATGGCAATCTGACGGGAGACGGCGCTCGGACCTATATCTGGAATGCGCGCAACCAGCTGGCTCAGATCAAGCAGGGCACCAGTATTATTGCAGCTTATCAATACGACGCTCTTGGTCGCAGGATTAGCAGGTCCGAAGGCGGGCGGGAGACGTCGTATCTTTATGACGGGCCGGACATCGTGCAGGAAACCAGTGCTGGGGTCACCAATCCGATACTGACGGGGCTGGGCATTGATGAACGCTATGCTAGAAACGATATCGGTGGAAGGACGTATTTCCTCACGGATATGCTGGGGAACATTCGAGCATTGACAGATTCTAGCGGAAATGCGGTGCAGCGTTACGACTACACAGCTTATGGTTTAACACAAGCAAGTATAAATAACTTCAGCAACCCATATCGCTATACAGGAAGAGAGCAGGATAGTTCCGGGCTGTACTATTACCGAGCTCGGTATTACCACCCTGAAATGGGGCGTTTCATTAGCGAAGACAGCTATGGCCTCGCTGCAGGAGATTTGAATTTCTATGCATATGCACTGGGGGACCCAGTCCATCACAATGATCCATCCGGGCATGTTGTTCAGTTTCTGTTGGCGGCATGGGGTTTGATAGAGCTCGGATTATCGATTTATGATTTATATGAAACTGGTAAAACGCTGCTTGATCCTTGTGCAAGTGGTGCTGAGAAGTCAATGGCTGCCGGCCTACTTTTGTTCGGGATGGTCATGCCTGGAGGAGGGTATAGTAAAGCAAAGGATATACCGTGGATTACACCAGGATCTCTCCCTCATTTAGATGAAAGAAATCTCATAGAGATATTGGAGCATATTGATAATGGGACAAAACCTATTGGAGATCTTGCAAAGAAGTGGGGGAGCCAGTTTAAAAATTGGGGGGGCGATTTGCCTGGTCCTAGTGGAGGTTCTTCCCCATATCTTGAGTATCGAGTTGCCCCATCTATAGGCCAGAAAGGCGCTGGAACCAACAGAGTTGTGGTGAATAGTCAAACAGGCGAAATGTACTATACGTGGACGCACTATGGGGCTGCAGGCATACCACCATTTGTGCGAATTAGGTAGAAACTATGTTGAACATGACAGGCGTTGTAAGCGTCGACAGGAAAGATGCAGAAGATCTTCTTAAGAAAGGTATAAATAGCGGATGGAGAGTGTTTTGTTTGCCTGGTGGGATTAAAACAAAAGATGGTTTTTTTGAAGGCATTAGAAGTGTAATCCCATTAGATCCTCCATTGTGCAGCAATTACAGCTGGGACGCTCTAGAAGATTCCTTATGGGGGGGGCTCGATCATCTCGAAGAAAAGGGCATAGTGATCGTATGGCCTGAATCGTTGATTCTTCGAGATTCTTCAGTGGAAGATTACTTTATGATTCAAAACATTTTTAATGGCTTGGTCGAGTCGCTGAGTGATGCTCAGGCGACAATTGGAAAGACAAAGATGGTGCTTGTTTTGAAAATAGAATAGGCTGCATATCCACTTTGGCGTGCGTGCAAAAAAGCGTAGCAGTAGTGAGGGCGATCAGCTTATGGATAAAGTGAGTTGGCGGTAACTAATATCGAATGCCTTGGTATAGATGTCGAGTGTAAATATGTTTCCACTGTTAACGATTATGTCATCGGCTATTGCCAGACGCTCTTTGCGCGTCGCCTGTGCGGCGATCATCTGGAGGGCAAGAGCACTATCGATGCCATCACGCTGTAACAGGCGTGTTTTCTGCATAGCAGTTGGGGCATCAACAACAAGGACACGTTGTAGCCAAGGATAAGTGCCGTATCCGCCACTTTCAGCGAGCAGAGGGATGGCTGCGATCGCGTAAGAACTAGTGGCGGTAACACAAGCGACTTGTAAGGCAGCGCGGACACGTGGGTGAATAATGGCCTCTAAACGGCGGCGTGCTGCTTCATCGGCGAAGACGCGACGGCGCATCGCTGCGCGATTGAGTGTGCCGTTGGAATCCAGCGCTTCCGTGCCAAAAACAGCTGCGACTTCAGCCAAGCCCTCACTGCCCGGCGCTACTACCTCTCGCGCGACGACATCGGCATCGACTACGACGATACCGAGCGCCTCGAAACGTCGCGACACTTCACTTTTCCCGGAGGCGATGCCGCCGGTCAGTCCCACCACGAAATCGGCCATGGACGCATTCTCGCCCGAAACGCCGTAAAGGGTATGGCTAGGGTTTCACGTAGCTCATGTACGCCGCGATGATCGGTTCGCCCCACATGAAGACGATCCAGCAGGCGATGGCGAGGTAGGGGCCGAACGGGATCGGGGTGGCGCGGTCACGGCCCTTGGCGGCCAGCCAGATCGATCCGATGATCGCGCCGACCAGGGAGGAGATCAGGATGGTCGGCAGGATGCCCTTCAGACCAACCCAGGCGCCGATGGCGGCCAGCAGTTTGAAGTCGCCGTGGCCCATGCCTTCCTTGCCGGTGATCTGTTTGAACAGCCACCAGACGGTCCACAGGCTGAGATAGCCGATGATCGCGCCGACCAGTGCCGGCTTCGCGGGCATGTAGAGGTTGTCGATATTGCCGATCAGGCCGAGCCACATCAGCGGCAGCGTGAGCTGGTCGGGCAGGAGCTGGGTGCGCAGGTCGATGCCGGTCAGGGCGATCAGGAAGCAGGTCAGCACGATCGCGCCGAAGCCCTGCCAGCCGAAGCCCCATTGCCAGACGCAGGCCAGCACCAGCAGCATCGTCAGCAACTCCACGAGCGGGTACTGCAGCGAGATGGGCGTCTTGCAGTTGCGGCAACGTCCGCGCAGCACCAGATAGCTGACGACAGGGATGTTCTCGTACCACGACAGCTGATGACCGCAATGCGGGCAATGCGAGCGCTCCACGACGATGCCGGGGGGCGGCGGGTCGTAGAGCTCGGGTTCGCCGAGGATTTCGCGGCTGTCGTTCTTCCACTGCCATTCCAGCCGCTTGGGCAGGCGCAGGATCACGACGTTGAGGAAGCTGCCCAGCGCCAGCCCCAGACAGGCTGCGGCGGGATAGCCGAGTGCGGGGTTTTGGTCGAGGAATGCCATTCTGGGAGTTCGGGTGCTTCCGTGGCGGCGATCGCAAGTGCGGGAATCCGGCGACTTTAAGTGTCCGGCCGGGAAAAGTCACTGGATGGCCAGCCGTTCGGCTGTTGAGGGCTCGCTTGTGGCGAGGCGGGCGTAGAGAAGCGTTCAGTTGCCATCTGCAGCAGCGCGCTTGTGGCTGCAGATGGCAAGAAGATGAGCGATCGCTTTATCCGACGACCGACGCGAGCTTGAAGATAGGCAAGTACATGCCGATCACCAAGCCGCCAACGACCACGCCGATGAAGACCATGATCAGCGGCTCGATCAGGCTGGCAAGCGCATCCACCGCGTTGTTGACTTCCTGCTCGTAGAACTCGGCTACCTTGAACAGCATGGTGTCGAGCGCACCCGCTTCTTCGCCGATGGAGGTCATCTGCGTGACCATGTGCGGGAAGAGATTGGTCTGCTTCATCGCCATGTTGACCTGATAGCCGACCGCGACGTCATCGCGCATCCGCAGCACCGCCTTTTCGTAGACGGTGTTGCCCGTGGCGCCGGCGACGGATTCCAGCGCCTCGACCAGCGGCACGCCGGCCTTGAACGTCACTGCCAGGGTACGCGCGAAACGGGCGATGGCGCTGTTGTGCATGATCTGGCCGATCACGGGGACCTTGAGGATCGCGCGATCGACGGCATGCTGGAACGCAGGCGAACGTTTGAAGGCGTAGATGCTCACGCCGATACCGCCTGCGATGAGGATCAACAGCAGCCACCACCAGCTCACCATGAACTGCGAGACCGCGATGATCATCTGAGTGAAGGCGGGCAATTCTGCTCCGAAGCTCTGGAAGACTTCCTCGAAGGTCGGCACGACGTAGATCAGCAGGATCGCGCTCACGATCAGCGCCACCGCGATCACCATCGCCGGATAGAACAGGGCCTTCTTGATCTTGCCCTTCAGGGTCTCGATGTTTTCCTTGTAGGTGGCGATGGTGTCGAGCACCGTTTCCAGCACACCCGAGGATTCGCCTGCGCGCACGAGGTTGCGGTACAGCTCGTCGAACTGCACCGGATGCTTGGCCATCGCTTCGTGGATCGAGGATCCGTTTTCGATGTCCGTGCGCAGACTGTTCACCATCGTCTGCATCTTCGGATTCTTGTTGCCGTTGCCGATGATTTCGAGGGCCTGCACGATCGGCACGCCCGACTTCATCATCGTGGCGATCTGGCGGCTGAAGATCGCGATGTCCTTGGACTTGATCTTGCTGCCGGCGCTGCCGAAGAGCGGCTTGCTCTTGGGTTTGACCACTGTCGGCGTGATGCCCTGGCGACGCAGTTCGGCGCGCAGCAGGTTGGCGCTCTTCGACGTCTGTTCGCCCTTCATCTTGACGCCGCGCTTGTCGGTGCCTTGCCAGACGAACGTGTTGAGGTTGACGCCCTGACGTGCGGGCGCGGCGGTCTTGGCGACGCTACGAGTTACAGCCATGCTTGGATTCCCCTGGTCCGGCGTCCGTGCGCTGGATTTCAATATTCCTCAATAGTAGCGGGTTACGGTTGCGATTGATGGATGCGAATGTGACGGCTGGCATGGATTGATACGAAGCGTCGTCCCCATGTGACGCATTCGGTCAGTCCTTGGTGACGCGGTTGATCTCAGCGAGGCTGGTGACGCCCGCCTTGATCTTGTCCAGCGCGGATCGGCGCAGGTCGCGCACGCCCGCGGCGGTCGCGGCCTCGGCGATCTGCAGTGCGCTGCCCCCTTGCAGCACGATCGTCTGGATCTGTTCGCTCATCGGCATCACTTGGTAGATGCCGACGCGTCCCTTGTAGCCTTCGGTGCATTCATTGCAGCCCACGGCTTCGAAGAGTTCGATGCCCTCCTGGATTTCTTCGTCGGTGAAGCCTTCGGCCAGCAGGGCATGACCTGGCAATTCCATCGGGCGCTTGCAGTTGTTGCACAGGCGCCGCGCCAGGCGCTGGGCAATCACCAGCGTGACGGAGCTGGTGATGTTGTAGGGGGCCACACCCATGTTCATCAGACGTGCGATGGTTTGCGGCGCATCGTTGGTGTGCAGGGTCGACAGCACCATGTGACCGGTTTGTGCGGCCTTGACCGCGATCTCCGCGGTTTCCAGATCGCGGATCTCGCCGACCATGATCACGTCCGGGTCCTGACGCAGGAAGCTGCGCAGGGCGGCGGCGAACGTCATGCCGCGCTTGACGTTCATCTGTACCTGGTTGATGCCGGGGACGCGGATTTCGACCGGATCCTCGACTGTGGAGATGTTGCGCTGATCGTCGTTGAGCAGGTTGAGCGCGGTGTACAGCGATACCGTCTTGCCCGAACCGGTCGGGCCTGTGACCAGGACCATGCCGTAGGGCTTGCTCACAGCATCGACGAACAGCTGCTTCTGCTCGGGCTCGTAACCGAGCTTCTCGATGCCAAGCTTGACCGCACCGCCATCGAGGATACGCAGCACCACTTTTTCGCCGAAGAGAGTAGGCAGGGTGCTGACACGGAAGTCGATCTGCCGTGTCTTGCTGATGCGCAGCTTGATGCGGCCATCCTGCGGAACGCGCTTTTCGGCGATGTCCAGTTGCGCCATGACCTTCAGGCGCGCGGTGATGCGTGGGTTGAGCTTGACTGGAATCTTCACCACCTGCTTGAGCAGGCCGTCGATACGAAGGCGGACGCGATAATCGTGTTCGTAAGGTTCGAAGTGGATGTCGGAGGCGCCGCGGCGGATTGCATCCACCAGCACCTTGTTGACGAATTTCACGACGGGTGCGTCATCGCCCTTGGAGTCGACGATAGCGTCGGCGTCGAGATCATCGCCGGTGCCGACGTCGAGGGGATCGAATCCGCTGTTGTCGTTGAGCGCATCCCCGAGCATGTCGCCGCTTTCCATCCAGCGCTCGGTGGTGCGGCGGAGGATTTCCTCGTCGACAAGGATTGGTTCCACTGTGAGATTGGTATGGAACCTGATCTCGTCCAGTGCGTGGTGATCGCTGGGATCGGATGTGCCGACGAAGAGCTTGTTGCCGCGTTTGAACAGCGGCAGCACGCCATGCTTTTGCAGGAGGTCTTCCCGGACCAGCTTGAGCGCGTGTTGGCTCTCGTCCATCGCCGCGGGGTCGAAGATGGGCATGCCGAACTCGATGGAGTTGGCTGCCGCCATCTGCGCCGCCGTGACGAGTTTGTGTTCCCGCAGATAAGCCGCGATCTGCTTGCGTTCGCGCGTCGCTGTATCAAGCGCGTTGCGCGCCGTAGCTTCGTCCAGGACGCCGTCCAGCACCAGCCGCCGAGCGATGCCGGTGATGCCGACGAGATTGGCTGTCGGGACTGCGTTCATACCCTTCGACCCGTTCCCCTATGTTGAGACTTTACCGCAATCCGGCGATGACGGTGTGATTTCGAGCTGGATCTAACATTGCGAGCGCAATGAAGCCCGGAAAAGAAAAACCCCGCCAGAAAGGCGGGGTTTGTGATCGTGCCTAGCCTGAGAATCTTAAGGAGCAGCAGCAACTGGGCAACCAGTCGCAGCGAAACGGTCTTCAGTGGTACTAGAGCAAGCCCAAGAGCCTGTCGCGGAATCGCGAGTCCAGACAACAGTGTCGCCTGCCACTTTAGTGGAAGCAGAGTTGCCAAGCGTGGCAGTAATGGTGACATTTGCATCGGCCGTCATCGGATTTGGGGCAATCACAGGGACGCCGGTGTGCGCTGCATCCGGGAGCGGATCCCCTTGGGATGCGCCGGTCAAAATGCTAGAAGCGGTGGCGCCAGGATTGCAATTGGTCGGGCCAGCTGCAGCGGTGATGTTGACCTTGCCATTGTTGAAACAATCTTCTACGACTGTTTTCAATTGCCCTGCCTCACCCATGGCGCGGGTGACCTGCGAACGAGCGACATAGTTCTGGTACTGCGGAATCGCAATCGCGGCCAGGATGGCGATGATCGCAACGACGATCATCAGTTCGATCAGGGTAAAGCCCTGCTGCTTCTTCATGCGTGTATTCCCCTCAGAAGGTGGTGGTTGGATGCTTCACATGCCGCATGCGCAGCATTCCCGTCCGTTGAGTCAGCCGGGCGCATAGCACGTGCGCTGGGGAGTAAGCATGAGCCGTGCCAACTCGGCAACGTCTTGCATCTTGGTTCCGATCTGTTGGGGCAGTCACGGAAAGAACCCCGACAGGCTTTGTCACTAATGACGCGTTGCGTCAGTTTTCAGAGCCTGAAGTGACGCGTTTTGCCAGCTTGGATCGTGGAAAAAATCACGAAGCGTGATTGGCATCGACAATTTGGTGGCGCGCGATCGAGCCGTTCTTCGTTCCCGCCAACTGATCCGCGACGGGTCGCGTCAGTCGATGCCGAGTTTTTTCAGCTTGTAGCGCAATGCGCGGAAGCTGATGCCGAGCGCGGCGGCGGCCTTGGTCTTGTTGTAGCGGTTTTCCTGCAGGGCCTGCTGGATGGCCGCGCGCTCGATTTCTTCGATGTAGGAGGGCAGGGCGCTGCTGGCGGTGTCGCGCGGGCTCAGGGTGCGAGGATCCGGAGCGGCGACGGCCGGCGATGTTGCAGCCGCGGGACTTCTTGGAGACACGACGGCCACGGTCGGCAGGCGCAGATCGGTTGCATTGATGGCGTCGTTGTCGGCCAGGGCCAGGGCGCGTTCGAGGATGTTTTCCAGTTCGCGCACGTTGCCGGGGAAGCCATAGGTTTCCAGCGCCGACAGCGCGCTGTCGGACAGCTTCGGCGCCGACCGCTGCATCGCTTGAGCGAGGCGTTGCAGGATGGCCTGCGACAGCAGTGAAAGATCGCCGCCGCGATCGCGCAGCGGCGGCACGTGCAGTTCGATGACGTTGATGCGGTAGTAGAGGTCGTGGCGGAAGCGGCCGTCGGCGACCAGGGCGGCGAGATCCTTGTGGGTGGCCGAGAGCAGGCGCACGTCCACCGGCACTTCGCTGGAGGAGCCGACCGGCCGCACCGTCTTCTCCTGGATCGCGCGCAGCAGCTTGACCTGCATCGGCAGCGGCAGCTCGGCCACTTCGTCCAGGAACAGCGTGCCGCCGTCGGCGGCCTGGAACAGGCCGGGCTTGTCGGCATGGGCACCGGTGAAGCTGCCTTTCTTGTGGCCGAAGAATTCGCTTTCCATCAGCTCGGCCGGGATCGCGCCACAGTTGACCGGTACGAACGGCCCGCCGGCGCGCGCTCCCTGGGCGTGGATGGTGCGGGCGACCAGTTCCTTGCCAGTGCCCGACTCGCCGGTGATGTGCACCGGCGCCTGGCTGCGCGCCACCTTGGCGATGGTTTCGCGCAGGCCGACCATGGCTTCGGAATTACCAAGCAGCCGGCTGCTTTCCTCCGGCTGCGCGCGGCGGCGCTGGTTGAGATCGAGCGCCTGCCGCACCAGGCCGCGCAGCACGTTGATGTCGACCGGCTTGCTGACGAAATCGAAGGCGCCGGCCTTGAGCGCTTCCACCGCGGCTTCGACGTTGCCGTAGGCGGTGATCATTGCCACCGGCGTGTTGGGGAATCGGGTGCTGATCTCGCTGACCAGTTCCAGGCCCGAACCGTCGGGCAGGCGCATGTCGGTGAGGCACAGGTCGTAGCTGACGGTCGACAGCATCTCGCGCGCGACGCCGAGCGTGGGCGCGGTATCGGTGCGCAGCCCCATGCGGCCGAGGGTCAGGACCAGCAGCTCGCGGATATCGTGCTCGTCGTCGACGATCAGGACGCTGCGGGTCTCACTCATTCGCACACCTTATATATGCAAGGCCGGGTGACCAGTTACGTCGATTTTATGCTTTTGCAAGCCGATCAGTGCATGGCGCACGATTTGGACGCGTTTTTGTGACCGGCGCTACAACGGTAACACCGAGTCCGGGCCGGGCAGAGTGATGCGGAAGCAGGCGCCGCCAGCGGGGACCGCTACGTAGTCGAGACTGGCGCCGTTGGCGTGGCAGAGCTCGCGGGCGATGTACAGGCCGAGGCCGGTGCCGTGCTCGGAGGTGGTGAAGAACGGTCGGAACAGCTGCGCCACGACGGCGTCGGGAATGCCGGGGCCACGGTCGAGCACTTCCAGCACCGGCATGTTGCCGCGCGCCTCCACGCGCAGGATCACGCGCGCGGGCGCGCCGGGCATGCGGCCGTAGCGCAGCGCGTTCTGCACCAGCACGGTGAGGATTTGCTGCAGGTGGCGCGGATCGACCAGGGCCGGCTGCGAGCCGGCGGCGCTGCTCATCGACAGGCTGTCGACGTCCGGCGGCATGCTCTGGCGGAATTCCTCGAGGAAGCGGCGCACGAAGTCGACCAGATCCAGATGCTCGGCATGCGCGCGCTCGCGCCGCGCCAGTCCGAGCACGCTCTCGACGATGGCGTTGGTGCGCATGCATTGCTGATGCACGATGTCGAGCAGGCGCCGGTCGGGCGTGGAGATCTCGTTCGACTCCTGCAGCAATTGCGTGGCGTAGCTGATGGCCGCGAGCGGATTGCGGATTTCGTGGGCGAGGCTGGCGGAGAAGCGGCCCATCGCCGCCAGCGTCAGCGACTCGGCACGGCGCGAGACCATCGAGGCATCGTCGAGGAACACCAGCGTGGTCTCGCCCTTGGCCAGCAGCCGCGCGAACCGCGGCAGCACTTCGATGCGCTCGTCGCCGATCTGCAGCGGCGTGTCGTCGATTTCGCCGCCGGCCTGCCAGGCCTGCAGGCGATCGGCCAGCTCCGGCGCCATGATGCGCAGGTTGCGCGGCTTCTGCGCCGCCTGCTCCTCGCGCGATTCGCCGAGCAGCAGCAGCGCGGCCTCATTGGCGAGCCGCACGAAACCGCCGCCATCCACCACCAGCACGCCGGTGCGCATGCGGCGGATGATCAGGCCGTTGACCTCGGTGAGATTGGCCGCCTCGGCGCTGCGCTGTTCGGCTAGCTCCTGGCTTTCGCGGATCTGCCGGCCGAGCAGGTTGCTGAAGGTGGCGATGGCGAAGAAGCTCACCGAGAACATCAGCACTTCCGCCAGCGGGCGGTCGTAGGCGTCGGCGCTCAGGCTGTTCCAGAGGTATTCGCCGATCAGCGCCAGCACGGCGGCGGTGGCGACGGCCAGGCCGAGTTCGATCCGCACCAGCAGCGCCGCGGCGCCGACGTTGAACATCAGCATCATCGCCACGCCCGGACCGGCGCCGGGCAGGGCGTGGGTGATCAGGGCGGCGACGGTGATGTCGAGCACGGCGCCGATCAGGGCCTGCGACCGGGGCGACGCCGCCGAATGGCGCGCATACAGCACCAGCACCAGGGCCATCGGCGCGTAGGCGAAGGCCACGGATTCCGCGAGCAGGGCGTCGCGCGGCTCGCCGATGAAGGCGCCAGCCGGGCTGAACACCATCAGCGCCAGCAGCGAGGCTTCGAGCAGGCGGTACAGCGCGAACAGATACAGTTCGCGGCCGAGCGCACTGGGTTCGGGGCGGCGCTTAGACGATGCCATATTGGCGTCGCCTGCCGTTCCGGACGTCCGGCCATGGATGGCCGGGTCGGGGTTTCCGAAGTCGGGGGAGTTGCGCCATGGATGGCATCCTAATCCGGGCAGGCTCCGCCGGCCATCGATGCGGGCAGGAGCGGTACGCCTTTTTGCGGGAGCATGCAATTTTGCCGACAGCCCCCCCATCGGCGAGAATACATGCCCCGTCCGCACCCCCTGGCTGCCCAGGCAGCATCGCGCTGCGGGCGATTCGTTCCCCACGACCGGACCCCACATGAATTTCCACGAATACCAGGCGAAGCAGTTGTTTGCCGACTACGGCATTGCAGTCCCGGCCGGGCGCGTCGCGCGCACGCCGGAAGAAGCGGTGGACGCCGCGAAGGCCATCGGCGGCGACTTCTGGGTAGTGAAAGCGCAGATCCACGCAGGCGGCCGCGGCAAGGCCGGCGGCGTCAAGCTCGCCAAGACCCTGGATGAAGTGCGCGAATACGCCAAGGGCATGCTCGGCACCAAGATGGCCACCTACCAGTCGGCCGGTGTCGCATTGCCGGTGGACACGGTGCTCGTCACCCAGGCCACCGACATCGCCCAGGAGCTCTACCTCTCCGTGCTGGTCGACCGCGGCACGCAGTCGGTCACCTTCATTGCCTCCGCCGACGGCGGCGTCGAGATCGAGAAGACCGCGGTGGAGAACCCCGACGCGATCCAGACCCTGCACGTCAACTTCGTCCAGGGCCTGCAGCCCTACCAGTGCCGCGACCTCGGCTTCGCGCTCGGCCTGACCGCCAAGCAGGTCAACCAGCTGACCAAGATCATGCTGGGCCTGTACAAGCTGTTCAACGAGAAGGACCTGGCGCTGGTCGAACTCAACCCGCTGGCGATCCTCACCAGTGGTGACCTCGCCGTGCTCGACGGCAAGATCAACTCCGACGACAACGCTTCGTTCCGCCATCCCGAACTCGTCGCGATGCGCGATATCCGCCAGGAAGACGAGACCGAGGTGCGCGCCAGCCAGTACGACCTCAACTACGTGACCATGGACGGCAACATCGGCTGCATGGTCAACGGCGCGGGCTTGGCGATGGCGACGATGGACGTGATCAAGCTGAGCGGCGGCGAGCCGGCCAACTTCCTCGACGTCGGCGGCGGCGCCACCAAGGAGCGCGTCACCGAGGCGTTCAAGCTGATCCTCTCCTCCGACAGCGTGAAGGCGATCTTCGTCAACATCTTCGGCGGCATCGTCCGCTGCGACATGATCGCCGAAGGCATCATCGCCGCGGTGAAGGAAGTGGACGTCAAGGTGCCGGTGGTGGTGCGTCTGGAAGGCACCAATGTCGAGGAAGGCAAGGCGCTCCTGGCCGGCAGCGGCCTGGCGATCACGCCCGCCGACGACATCAACGACGGCGCCAAGAAAGCGGTCGAGGCCGTGAAGAAGGCCGCGTGACGTCACCGTAGGGCGGGCCCAGGCCCGCCGCACCGAACCGTAAACCGTAGGGCGGGCCTTGGCCCGCCGCACCGATCCGATGGCGGGCCAAGGCCCGCCCTACAGGAATAATCGCAATGTCCGTTTTGATCAACAAAAACACCAAAGTCATCGTGCAGGGCTTCACCGGCCAGCAGGGCACCTTCCACGCCGAACAGATGCTCGAGTACGGCACCAAGGTCGTCGGCGGCGTGACCCCCGGCAAGGGCGGCACCGAACACCTCGGCCTGCCCGTGTTCAACACCGTGGCCGAAGCCGTCTCCGAAACCGGCGCCGACGCCTCGGTCATCTACGTGCCGCCGCCGTTCGCGGCCGACGCGATCCTCGAAGCGGCCGATGCCGGCATCAAGGTCATCGTCTGCATCACCGAGGGCATTCCGGTGCTCGACATGCTGCGCGTGAAGAACACCCTGAAGGGCTACGACGACGCCGTGCTGATCGGCCCCAACTGCCCGGGCGTGATCACGCCGGGCGAATGCAAGATCGGCATCATGCCGGGCCACATCCACAAGCCGGGCAAGGTGGGCATCGTCTCGCGCTCTGGCACGCTGACGTATGAAGCGGTCAAGCAGACCACCGACGCCGGTCTCGGCCAGAGCACCTGCATCGGCATCGGCGGCGACCCGATCAACGGCACCAACTTCATCCAGGCGCTCAAGCTTTTTCAGGATGATCCGCAGACCGAGGGCATCATCATGGTCGGCGAGATCGGCGGTTCCGCCGAAGAGGAAGCGGCCGAGTTCATCAGCCAGTACGTCACCAAGCCGGTGGTCGGCTTCATCGCCGGCGCCTCGGCGCCGAAGGGCAAGCGCATGGGCCATGCCGGTGCGATCGCCTCCGGCGGCGCGGGCACGGCCGAAGGCAAGTTCGCCGCGCTGGAGAAGGCCGGCGTGACCACGGTGAAGTCGCCGGGCGATCTGGGGGCCGCGATCGCGAAGCGACTCGGCCACTGATCTGGCCATACCCGGCATGCGGATGCACTGGACAGTCATCGCCACAAGGAATGATTCATGAAAGGACAGCCGAACCGATTTCTCGTCCCAAGAGCGTCGTTGCTGACGTGCGTGCTTGGTATTTCCGCCTTGTCTTCCGGCGCAGCGTCCGCGGCCTCGACGCTGACGCCGGAGCAAGTCGCCGACCTGTACATCCAGGTCTTCGTGAACCGCGATCTCGACAGTGCGCGCCGCCTGAACGAGTACCTCAAGCCGGAGTTTTCCGGCGGTGATGCCTACGACCTGGGCGAGTTGCGCAAATTCGCCGAAGAGAAGCCCCAACAGGACGAGGCGCGAGCCAGGGACATTGCCGCGGAGGCTCCCGAAGCCGAGCGCCCGGTGCTTGCTTCGGCATTCCTGAATTATTTCCAGGGAACCGACCACGTCGTCGCCAATGCGAAGTGCAAGGCGACGACCAGCAAGCTCGGACCGAATGATGTGCAGCGCTCGATGGGCGGTGAAGCGTTCAAGGACGCGGAGATCGCCGAAGTCAGTTTCAGTTGCGAAATTCCGGAATTGGATGCGGGCATCGAACAGGACATCGTCTCGGCTGTTGCGGCGCAGGATTCGGCCAGGCTGGTGAAAGGCACCGAAACCTTTAAGGCCGCGGTCATGACGCCGAAGAAGTGGCGGACGGTGACCGGCACGCATAATTTGTTCCGGACTCGTCCGGACAGTCCATGGAGCAGCGGCGCTGTGGACGAATGGGTGACGCCGATCCTCGCGGGATTGCCCTCGATGCAGCCGCAGCCGACCGAACAATAAGTGTTCAATCACCATGAGCCAATCGCTCCGCGTCGCACTCGCACAGTTTGACTTTCCAGTCGGCGACGTCGCCGGCAATGCCGAGCGCATCGCGGGCATGATCGCCGAGGCACGCGACGTGCATCGCGCCGATGTGGTGCTGTTTCCGGAAATCGCGATCAGCGGCTATCCGCCGGAAGACCTGCTGATGCGGCCGTCGTTCCTCGCCGACTGCGAGGCGGCGCTGCGACGCGTGGCGGCCGGCGTGCGGGGCATCGTCGCGGTCGTCGGCTGGCCGGAATCAGCCGGTAGCGTGGTCTACAACGCCGCCAGCGTGCTGCGCGACGGTCGCGTGGAAGCAACCTACCGCAAGCGCGAACTGCCGAACTACAACGTCTTCGACGAGCGCCGCTACTTCAACGTCGATCCCGACGGTGGGCCATGCGTGTTCGAGGTGAAGGGCGTGCCGGTCGGTTTGGTGATCTGCGAGGACATGTGGTTCGCCGAACCTCTGGCCGACACCGTGCGCGCCGGCGCGCAGCTGGTCCTGGTGCCCAACGCATCGCCGTTCGAGCGCGACAAGCATGCGCAGCGCGATGCGCTGCTTGAGACGCGTGTTGCCGAAACACGGACGGACGGACTCGGCACGGCGGTCGCCTATCTCAACGTGGTCGGCGGCCAGGACGCGCTGGTGTTCGATGGTGCTTCCGTACTGGCTGACGGCGACGGCTTCATCCATCCGGCGGCGCGCGCGTTCGAGGAACATTGGCTGGTGGCCGATTACGCGCCATCGACGCGCAAGTTCACGCTCGTGTCGTGGCCGGCCGAGAGCGAGGAGAGCCGCGACTCGCTGGCCTGGCGCGCGGTCGTGCGTGGCACCCGCGACTACTGCCGCAAGAATGGCTTCGACAAGGTCTGGCTGGGGCTGTCCGGCGGCATCGACTCGTCGCTCGTGCTGGCGATCGCCGTCGACGCGCTGGGCGCGGAGAACGTGACCGCCGTGCGCATGCCCTCGCGCTACACGGCCGATCTGTCCAACGATCTCGCCGTCGAGCAGTGCAAAACGCTGGGCGTGCGCCTGCTGGCGTTGCCGATCGAGAAACCGTTCCAGGGCTTCCTCGATACGTTGTCGGACACCTTCGAGGGGCGCGCGGTCGACACCACGGAGGAGAACCTGCAGTCGCGCGCCCGCGGCGTGCTGATGATGGCGTTGTCGAACAAGTTCGGCGGCCTGCTGCTCACCACCGGCAACAAGAGCGAATACGCGGTCGGCTACGCCACGATCTACGGTGACATGTGCGGCGGCTACGCGCCGATCAAGGACCTGTACAAGACCGAGGTGTTCGCGCTGGCGAAATGGCGCAACGCCGTGGCCGGCGCGCCGGTGATCCCGTGGGAGGTCATCAGCCGGCCGCCCTCGGCGGAACTGCGCGAGAACCAGAAAGATCAGGATTCGCTGCCGCCCTACGACGTGCTCGACGCGATCCTGCTGCGCTTTGTCGACCAGGAGCAGTCGCGCGACGAGATCGTCACGGCCGGCTTCGATGCCGCCACCGTCGATCGCGTGCTGCGCCTGGTGCGGACGAGCGAGTGGAAGCGGCACCAGGCCGCGCCGGGACCGAAGGTCTCGCGCCGCGCGTTCGGGCGCGAACGGCGCTATCCGATCACCAACAAGTATCCCGCCTGAACCACGCGACCGCAGATCGGGCGCGACGCGGATCGGGATTGAATCAAGAGTGTGAAAACGAGAACGCCGCCTTTCGGCGGCGTTCTCGTGATGCTGGGTGTCAGTTGCTCTCTTTCTTTTTCTTTTCGTTGTCCAGCGCCGACTTCTCGCTGGCGAAAGGATTGAGCTTGCGGATGGTCCATGGATAGTCGGGCCAGTCGCCTTTCAAGTACGGGTGCTGCGGATCGTTCATTTCCAGCACGCGCTTGGCATCGTCGGCGAGCGTCTTGTTGCCGAGCTTGTCGTAAGACGCGGCCAGCACGGCCACGGCGTCGTTCTGGTATTCGCTCTGCGGGTAGGTTTCCAGCAGGAACTTGGCACGGTCGGCCGCGCCGACGTAGGCACCGCGTCGCAGGTAGTACAGCGCCACGTCCATGTCATGACGCGCGAACAGGTTGCGCAACGCCACCATGCGCTGGCGCGCGTCGGCGGCGTAGCGGCTGTTCGGATAGCGGTCGGTAACGATGGTGAAGTCGTTGTAGGCCTGGAACGGCGTGGCCAGGTCGCGGCGGCTGGCGTCCAGCTGCCAGACCTTCTGCAGGAACACGGTGTCGCGGTTGGAGTTCACCAGGCCGCGCAGGTAGTACATGTAGGCCGCGTTGCGGTGCGTGGGGTAGGTGCGCAGGAAGCGGTCGATGGAGGAGATCGCTTCTTCGTTGTTGCCCTGCTTGAACTGTGCGTAGGCGGTTTCCACCAGCGCCTGTTCGGTGTACGGGCCGTATGGATACTGCGCGATCAGGCGGCGATAGGTGTTCACCGCGCCGTCCCAGTTGCCGCGTTCCATCGAGGAGTGGCCCTTCTCGAAGATCTGCTCGACCGGCTGGCCTTCCAGCTCGTCCTTGTCCTTCTTGAACATGCCCTTGACCCGCGAGCAGCCGGAGACGGCGAAAACGGCCAGCATCAGCAGGACCAGAATGTGGCGCGGGGCAGGCAGTCGTGGGGTCATATGGGAGCAGGATTGGGCAGGGGCGGCACGAAGGCCGGATAATAGCAGCCCACGCCCGCCGCCCGCGGCCGGCGCCTGAACCGAACCCGTCCATGCCCCAGTCCCCCGATTCCATCGATCCTCGTACCGCGCAGGTGCCCGACAGCGCGGCCGGCCGCCGCTTCGACGCGGTGCTGGCGGAGCTGTTCCCTGAATTCTCGCGTTCGCGGCTGGCGGCCTGGATCAAATCCGGCGATGCCCGCCTGGACGGCGATGTCGCGCGTCCCCGTGATCCGGTGCGCGGCGGCGAGACGGTCACGCTGACGGCGATCCTCGACACCCGCACCGACGACGCGCCCGAGGACATCGCGCTCGATCTGCTGCACGAGGATCCCGACGTATTCGTCCTGAACAAGCCGGCGGGCCTGGTGGTGCACCCTGGCGCAGGCAATCGCGCCGGCACCCTGGTCAACGCCCTGCTGCATCGCGATCCGGCTCTGGCCGCGTTGCCGCGCGCCGGCATCGTGCACCGGCTCGACAAGGACACCTCTGGCGTGATGGTGGTCGCGCGCACGCTGCCCGCGCACACCGCGCTGGTCGCGCAACTGTCGGCGCGGGAAGTGCATCGCCAGTACCTCGCCATCGTGGTCGGCGCCCTGGTCAGCGGCGGCACCGCGAATGCGCCGATCGATCGTCATCCACGCGATCGCCTGCGCATGGCCGTGCGCGACGACGGCCGCGAAGCGATCACCCATTACCGCCTGCACGAACGCTATCGCGCCCACACCGCGCTCGAATGCCGGCTGGAAACTGGCCGCACGCATCAGATTCGCGTGCACATGGCGCATCTGAAGCATCCGATCGTCGGCGATCCGCTCTACGGCGGACCGTTGCGCCTGCCCAAGGGCGCATCGGAGGCGTTGACGACGGCGTTGCGTGAATTCAAGCGCCAGGCCCTGCATGCGCAGACACTGGAATTCAAGCATCCGCTGAGCGGCGAGCCGGTACGCTGCAGCGCACCGGTGCCGGAGGACATGCGGACGTTGATGCGGCTGTTGCGTGAGGATGCGGCCGAACACGCCCAAGTGACGCGGCGATGAAGCGGAAAGGTGTACAGCCCGCGGACTGGAATGTTCCGGCGAACGCGCATGCGTTCACCACGTTGCGCGATGGCCCCGGGTTTTCGCAGGCGCCGTTCGATAGTTTCAATCTTGGCAATCGCACGGCGGCGGACGGCGACGATCCGGCGACGGTCGAGCGCAATCGCCAGGCGCTGGTCGAAGCCTATGGCCTGCCGTCGCAGCCGCGCTGGCTGCGGCAAGTGCACGGCACGCATGTCGCCGTGGAGCCCGTTGCCGTCAAACCCGGTGCCGACGAGCCCGAGGCGGATGCGGCGGTGACGTCAACGCCGGGCACGGTGCTCGCGATTCTCACCGCGGATTGTCTGCCGGTGGTGTTCGCCGCCGTGGACGATGGCGAGGCGACGGGCGTCGGCGCCGCGCACGCGGGCTGGCGCGGATTGGCGGCGGGTGTGCTGGAAGCCACTGTTGCTGCAATGCGTTGTGCGCCAGAACGCCTGGTGGCGTGGCTCGGTCCAGCGGCGGGACCGCAGGCCTACGAGATCGGCGAGGAAGTCTTCGATGCGTTCGTCTCGCGCGACGCGCGCGCGCAAGCCGCTTTCGCCGCGACGCGTCCGGGGCATTGGCGCGTCGATCTGTATGCCTTGGCCCGGCAGCGCCTGGAAGATGCCGGCGTGACGCGCGTGCAGGGTGGCGGGTTATGCACGATCTCGGATTCGCAGCGCTTCTATTCGCATCGTCGAGATCAGCGCACCGGGCGGATGGCGACGATCGCCTGGTTCAACAGCGACTCGTGAGCTGGGGAAGTATCTGTCGTTGCTTTTGCTCGTCGTTCCCGCGAAAGCGGGGGCTTTCAACAGTCGAATGGCTGGTCATCCAGCGGCTTCAATTCTTCAATGGCGGCAGGAAAGACTCTGGATTCCCGCCTTCGCGGGAATGACAGAGAGAGCATTTCGTTACTGCTCCTCGCCCAGCGCTTTCAAATAATCGCGTAACCAGGCGCCGATATCGTGCTCGCGCAGATGCGCCATCATCGCCTGCCAACGCTCGATGCGCTTGTCCTTGGCCATGTTGGCGGCGGTCGCGATGGCATCGGCGACGCCGTCGAGATCGTGCGGATTCACCAGCAGCGCTTCCTTCAGTTCGTATGCGGCGCCAGCCAGCAGCGAGAGCACCAGCACGCCGGGGTCCTCCGGGTTCTGCGCCGCCACGTATTCCTTGGCCACCAGATTCATGCCGTCGCGCAGCGGCGTCACCAATCCCACGCGTGCCATTCGATAGAAGCCCGTCAGCGTGGCATGGGCGAAGTTGCGGTTGACGTAGCGCAGCGGCGTCCATTCCGGTGCGGCATGTGTGCCGTTGATGTGGCCGGCGATCTGTTCCAGCTCATTGCGCAGCAGGCGGTATTCGGAGACCTCGCCGCGCGAGACCGGCGCGATCTGCAGATAGGTCAGGCTGCCGCGCTGATCGGGATGGCGTTCCAGGTATCGCTCGAAGCCGCGAAAGCGTTCCGGCAGTCCCTTCGAATAATCGAGGCGATCGACACCGATGGCGAGCTGACGCTCGTGCAGGCTGCGGCGCAAGTCGCGCACCGCGTTCTTGCTCATGGCCGCGCGCGCCTGCTGGGCAATGAGCTCGGTATCGATGCCGATCGGAAACGCCGCCGCGCGGAAGCGGCGCCCGCCGGGTGCCTCCAGCACGCCTCCGGTAAGCACGCGGCCGCCGCCGAACAAGCGCACGTAATCCTGGAAGCGCTCCACATCGCGGAACGTCTGGAAGCCGACCAGATCGTAGGCGTACAGCGCGGAGAACAGCCGCGCATGTTCCGGCATCGCCGCGACCAGGTCGGCGGAGGGCATCGGTACATGCAGGAAGAAGCCGATCCGTGCGCCGATCCCGCGTTCGCGCAGCAGCGATGCGAGCGGGATCAGGTGATAGTCGTGGATCCAGACTGTGTCATCGTCACGCAGTAGCGGTGCCAGCTTCTCGGCGAACAGCGCGTTGACGCGGCGATAGCCTTCACGCGTCTCGCGGGTGTAGTCGACAAGATCGAGGCGGAAGTGCAGCAGTGGCCAGAGCGTGCGGTTGGCGAAGCCGTTGTAATAGGCGTCGAGGTCGGGCTTGTTGAGATCGATGGTGACGTAGCGGATGTCGCCGTCACGGAGCTCATGCAGCGCGCCGCTGGCCTCGCGCACGGTCTTTCCGCTCCAGCCGAACCACAGTCCACCGCGCTCCCGCAGCGCCGCCTGCAAACCGACGGCGAGACCGCCCGCCCGGCTTTCACCGGGAATGGCGACGCGATTGGAGACGACGACCAGGCGGCTCATGACTGTGCGCTCATAACGGCATGCTCACGAAGCTTCCTGCCAGGAGCGCGACAACCGCATCGCGGCGATGATCAAGCCGACATGCGAATAGGTTTGCGGGAAATTGCCCCAGGCCTCGCCATCGTCGAAGGCGAGGTCTTCGGACATCAGCCCGAGATGGTTGCGGCGCGCGAGGATGCGCTCGAACATCGCCCGCGCCTCGTCCTTGCGGCCGATCGCGGCAAGCGCATCGATGTACCAGAACGTGCAGATGGTGAAGCTGGTCTGCGGTTCGCCGAAATCATCCGCGGCGATGTAGCGGAACAGCGCGTCGCCGCGTCGCAGGTCGCGGCCGATGGCGTCGACGGTGGCGATGAAACGCGGGTCGTCGGCGGCGACGAATCCGATGTCGGCAAGCAGCAGCAGCGAGGCGTCGAGGCGATGGCCGCCGAAGGTGTCGGTGATGTGGCCAAGCCTTTCGTTCCAGGCTTCCTCCAGGATGCGCGCGTGGATGGTGTCGGCGCGCGAACGCCAGTAGGTGGCGCGATCGTCCAGGCCGAGCACGCCGGCGATCTTCGCCAGCCGATCGCAGGCGGCCCAGCACATCGCCGCGGTGTAGGTGTGTACCTCGGCGCGGCCGCGGAATTCCCACAGGCCGGAATCCGGCACATCGAACAGGACGGCCGCACGCTCGCCCAGCGGTTCCAATCGCTCGAAGGCGGAACGATCGCCGGGATCGGCTAGGCGCAGATCGAAGAACAGCTGCGTGGAAGCCAGCACCACGCTGCCGTAGATGTCGTGCTGGTTCTGCGTCCAGGCCAGATTGCCGCGCCGCACCGGCCCCATGCCGCGGTAGCCGAGCAGGGATTCGACTTCGTATTCGTCGAGTTCCGACGAGAAATCGATGCCGTACAGCGGTTGCAGCGAGCCGTCGTGGGTGGCGATGTTGAAGATGTAACCGAGGAACTGTTCCATCGTGCGCGTCGCGCCCAGCCGGTTGAGGGCGCGCACCACAAAAGCGGCGTCGCGCAGCCAGCAGTAGCGATAATCCCAATTGCGCGGCGTATCCGGCGCTTCCGGGATCGAGGTGGTCATCGCCGCGATGATCGCGCCGCTGTCCTCGTACTGGCACAGCTTCAGTGTGATCGCGCTGCGGATCACCGCCTCCTGCCAGTCGAGCGGCACCGACAGGTAACGCACCCATTCGCGCCAGTAGTTGCGGGTGCGTTCGTGCGCTTCGTGCACGTAGCCGGCGATGGAGCGGATGAGAGGCTCGTCGACGCCCAGCACGAGATGCACCGGATGCGTCAGCACGAAGGTCGTCGCGTCGCGCACATAGCGCACCGGCACGTCCGTGGTCAGGCGCAGGGTGAAGTCGGGCAGGCGCCAGCGCACGTGATTGCTGCCCCAGGTCTGCTCGGGCACGTTCGCGCCCCAGTCGGCCAGCGGGCGCACGCGCACACGGATGCGCGGACGGCCGGAGAGCGGCCGCACCTGGCGGATGATGCTCACGGGGCGATAGAAGCGATCGTTTTCGCGCCAGCGCGGTGCGAAATCGATAATTTCCACGGAACCGCCATGCACGTCGCGCAGCACGGTGCGCAGGATCGCGGTGTTGGAGAGGTAATACTGGTCGCTGCTGGCGAAATCCTCCAGTTCGATGCTGAAATCGCCGCCTTCGTGATCGCGTGGCGACAGCAGGGCACAGAATGCGGGATCGCCGTCGAACGCCGGCAGGCAACTCCAGACCACGCGTCCGCGCTTGTCGAGCAGGGCGCCGAAACTGCCGTTACCGATCACGCCGAGATCGAGGTCCTGCGGCGATGCCGATGTGTTCATGAGATGACTCCCAGCCAGGCGCGCACCGCCGCCGGATCGCGCAATCCGCAGCGTGCCGCGCTGTCGCGTTCGCGCGCCGGATCGCCGATCAGAATGCTGGTGCCGCCGCGTGCGTTGACCTGGACGAAACCGCTTTCGTCGGTGAGATCGTCGCCAGCGAACACCGGGACCCGGCCCGCGAACGGCGGCGCTTCGAGGAAGGCGACGATCGCGTCGCCCTTGTCGGCATGCCCTGGTCGCAGTTCCACGACCTGCTTGCCATGCTGTAGCCGGTATCCCGGCAGGTGGGACAGCGCGTGCAACGCGAATGCTTGCAGCAGATGTTCCGCTGCCGGTGCCTGCCGCCAATGCAGCGCGAGCGATGCGATCTTGTCTTCGACGACGACGCCATCGTGATCGCGCGCCAGGCGGCGGGCTTCCTCAAGCAACGTGTCGAGTTCGGGAGGTGCGATGGCGGCGACGTCGTCGCGGCCGTGCTGCCGGCGTTCGATACCATGCAGGCCGGCGGCATCGAATCGCGACGGCGCGAACAGATCGTCGAGAGTGGCGATGGTGCGACCGCTGACCAGCGCGAGCGCGCCGCCGAGGCGCACGCGCAAGGTTTCCAGCCGTTCGCGCAATCCCGCCGGAACGACGACCGCATCAGGCGTTTCGGCCAGCTCGAGCAGGCATCCGTCGACGTCCAGGAACAGGGCCCAGTCGTCGGCGGGTGCCGGCGGCGCCGGCCGTGCATGCGAGGCCGAGGACGCCGTGCGGGGGGCGGCAGTCTCGTGATCGGTGCGTGACATTGATTCCACATGTTGGCCTGTTCACCCGTAAACTTACGTAAACGACCGTAAACCACGCGTTCTCGCAGTCACTCTTTGAAGTCCGTCACATGACGCCCACGTTGTTCCAGAGCTTGCTCGGCGTTTCGTTCTACGCGCTGCCGCCTTCCGTTCGCGCGCTGCACGAGATTCGCGGAAAAGGCCGTTATGTCGGACGCGCGAGCATTACGCGCGGCCGCAATCCGCTGGCGCGGCTATGCGCGGCGCTCACGAGGCTGCCGCCCGCCATGCAGGACGTACCGGCGACGGTCGACTTCGATACGAAAGCCGCGAGCGAGACCTGGACGCGCCATTTCGGCGGTCCCACGGGCCGCGTGCATCGCATGCGCTCGCGCCTGCGCCTGCGCAATCGCCTGTTGGTCGAACGGCTCGGACCGATGCAGTTCCGGTTCTCGATATGCGTCCACGAAGCGGCGATCCACTGGCATGTGGAAGGGGCGCGCCTGTTCGGTCTGCTGCCGCTGCCGGCGTCGTGGTTCTCCCGGGTGACGTGTCGCGAGGGTGAGGAAGCCGGGCGCTATACGTTCTTCGTGGATGCCGCGATGCCGTTGATCGGATCGCTGGTGCGCTATGAGGGCTGGCTCGAGCGCGAAACGGATACCGCCGCGATCCTGTCCAATCCCGCTTCCGCCGGTGTCGTGGTTCGAACCGAAGCCACGCTTTCCGGGCAAGTCTAGGCAGCGATGGAGCGACTTCCCGTTGCGGACGGCGAAGCGGTCGTGGTCTTTGACGGCGTCTGCGTTCTATGCAGCGGTTGGGTGGATTTCCTGCTGCGCCACGATCGTCGTGGGCAATTCCGTTTCGCCGCGATGCAGACCGAGGCGGGGCGTGCGTTGCTGGCGGGCAGTGGTCTCGATCCTGACGATCCGCTGTCATTCCTGTTCATCGATTCGAAAGGCGCGCATACCGATAGCGATGCCGTGCTCACGATCCTGGCGCGCGTGGGCTGGCCCTGGCGCGTGGCGGGCGTGTTTCGCCTGCTGCCGCGCGCGTTGCGCGATCGCGGTTATCGCTGGCTGGCGCGCAATCGCTATCGCTGGTTCGGCAAGAAAGAGGCGTGCTACCTGCCGGATGCGGAGACGCGCCATCGCTTCCTCTAAACAGGCCATCTCGTTCGCGCGATGCCCGGAACGGGGCGTTGCGCGCGGGATGACGGATCGGCAACGGCACATCGGCGATACTGTCATGCCCGTTTGGAGATTCCGATCATGACCGCACACAGCCGCGCCGAACTGGCGGAAGTGCCGGGCGTCGCCCGTGAACGCGATGCCGCGACCCGCGAGTTCGTCTTCAACCACACCATGCTGCGCGTCAAGGACGCGCAAGCCTCGCTCGATTTCTATACCCGTGTGCTCGGCTTCACGCTGGTGCGCAAGATCGATTTCGAGCAGGCAAAGTTCTCGCTCTATTTCCTCGTCCTGGCGGACGACGGCAACGAGATCCCAGACAGCGACGCCGACCGCAGGCAATGGCTCGCGCGGCAGCGCGGCGTGCTCGAACTCACCCACAATCACGGCACCGAGCGCGAGGAAGGCCGCGTCTATCACGACGGCAACAGCGAGCCGCGCGGGTTCGGGCACATCTGCGTGAGCGTTCCCGATCTGCGTAGCGCGTGCGAGCGGCTGGAATCGCTGGGCGTGACGTTCCAGAAACGCCTCAGCGATGGGCAGATGCGGGATATCGCCTTCATCAAGGATCCCGATGGCTACTGGATCGAACTGATCCAGCCAACGCCGTTATAGGCCCGTCATTCCGGCGGAAGCCGGAGTCCGGCATTTCAGCCAGACATTCAAGAGCTGGGACCCGGCTTGCGCCGGGATGACGAGCAAAGAGGATGGGGATCAGTCAGAAGGCGTAGCGCACGCGAGCGTAGTAATACGCGCCGTTGCTGCCGATCGGCGAGAGCACGTCGTAGGGCAGGTTGCCGAAGTAGGCGATGTCGTCAATCGAGCGGTCGGGATAGTTGTCGGTGAGGTTCTGTCCGCCGATCGCGACCTGCCATTGCGGCGTGATGCGGAATTCGGCCTCGGCATCGAGCTGCCATTCCGCGCCGTAGGTCTGTTTTGGCGTGAAACCGCCGCCGAAATCGAAGATGCGCGTGGCGCTGCCATGACGGCTCACGCGCGCGAGCAGCGACCAGCGCTCGTCGTTCCAGTTGGCGCTGAACTGTGCGCGCGTGCGCGGCGTGGCGTCGGTGAGCGTGTTGCTTTCCTCGATGCCGAACAGGATGTAGGCGGGATCGATCGCGCTCAGCTGCGACGGCGTGGCGACGATGCGCTTCAGTTCGGTCTTGGCATAGCTATAAGTGCCGGTGAGCCGCAGTTCGCCGCCGGCCAGCGCGTGGCGCCAGTTGGTGACCAGTTCCGCGCCTTCGGTGCGGGTGTCGGCGGCGTTGACGAAGAAGCTCGCGCTCTGCACGCCGGTCACGCCGAAACGGTCCTGCACGAACTGTTCCAGCGCATCGCCGGTGATGCTTTCCGACAGCGCGACGCGGTCGTCGATGTCGATGCGGAACAGGTCCAGCGACAGGTCGAAGTGCTCGCCGATGCGGCTGGTGAAGCCGAGGCTGAAATTGCGCGAGGTTTCCGGATCGAGCGAGCGCGCACCAAGCGCCTGCGCGATCGGATTGTTGACCGACAGCAGCCGGCCCGTGGTCAGTCGGCCCGAGGCGTCGTAACCGGTGGAGGTGGACTCAAAGCCGATCTGGCTGAGCGACGGTGCGCGGAAGTTGTTCGACACCGCGCCGCGCAAGGCGAAGGCGGGCGTGAACTCGTAGCGCGCGGCCAGTTTGCCAGTGAACTGGCCGCCGAAGTCTTCATAGTGCTCGTAGCGCGCGGCGATGTCGGTGGAGAATTTCTCGCCGAACTGACTCGACAGGCTGGCGTAGGCGCTGGCGACATCGCGGGCGAGATCGGCCTCGTCCTGCGGCGTGAGGCCGCCACCGGCCTGCGAGCCGGTCGGACGGTCGGTGAGCGGCCCGGCGGCATACGACGCCGGATCGCCGGCGTGGGTGCGGTAGTCCTCGCGGCGGAATTCCACGCCGGCGGCGAAGGTGTGCGTGCTGTTGCCGCCACCAAAGCCGCGGCTGAGATCGAGATTCGCCACCGTCTGCTGGAAGGCGTAGTCGCCAGTGCGGAAGCGCGTCGGGCTGCCCGGCCCGAGCGAGGCGTTGAGCGAATTGCGCAGGCGATAGGTGAAATCGTTGAATCCATAATTGAGGCTGGCGTCGTAATCCCACGCCCCCCATTGCCCGCGCACGCCGCCCACCAGCGCGGCATCGCGGTTCTCGCCCAGCGATATCGGGCGATAGCCGTTGGGATACACGGACTTGAAGTTGGCGACGCCGTCGGGATAGCGGAAATAGTTGGCACCCTCGGTGTCGCTTTGGTGCCAGGTGCCGAAGAGATACAACTCGCTGGTTGCGCCCAGTGGCAGTTCGCTGTTGAACCAGGCGTTGATGTCCTTCGACGCGCCGTCGCCGAGCACGTAGTTGCGTCGGCCGGCGAGGGCGAGATTGTCCGGCGTCTGTTCCTCGAAGAACGGAATCTGGTCGAAGCCGGCGCGATTGGTCGCCTCGCGATTCTTGAACTCGATGCCGACGCGAAGGAAGCCGCCATCATCGCCCAGCCGTGTACCGACCTTGCCGCTGAGGAAGGTCGTCTGGCCATCGGTGAGCGTGCGGTCGATCGGTTTCACGTCGGTGTGATGCGCGCCGAAGCTGGCTTCCAGGGCGCCGCCCTCGGGCGCGTCGTCGAGGATGATGTTGATCACGCCGGCGACGGCGTCGGAACCGTATTGCGCGCCGGCGCCATCGCGCAGCACCTCGATGCGTTTGACGGCGCTGACCGGGATCGCGTTGAAGTCGACCGGTGTGGTGCCCTTGCCGATCTTGCTGTCGGTGTTGACCAGCGCACTGACGTGGCGGCGCTTGCCGTTGACCAGCACCAGCACCTGATCGGGGCTCAGGCCGCGCAGCTGCGCGGCACGCACGTGGTCGGCGCCGCCGGAATTGGATTGGCGCGGGAAATTGAACGACGGCAGCAGGGCCTGCAAGGCGCTGCCGAGTTCACCGTTCAGCGCGGCGGCCTTGCGGATGTCCTCGGCGCTGAGCACGTCGATCGGCGCGGTGGATTCCAGCACGGTGCGGTCGTGCGCGCGCGTGCCGGTGACGATGACGGCGTCGAGCGTGGTGGCGGAGTCGTCGGGCGCGGGCTGCGTGGTGGATTGCGCGAACGCGGCGCCGGCGGACGCGAGGGCGATGGCGGCGCACAGCGGCGTCACGGCGGGGTGAGGCATGCAGATTGTTCCTGAGGTGGGGCGTGGGGGCGGGATGGGGCGTCGCGAAGCTGAATCACCGGGTCTCGTCCGCCGCGCGGAAGCGAAGCAGCGCCCTGACGCCAGGCATCCCCCGCCAACCTTCGCTTTCCGGTACGGCCGCGTCAACCGATCGATGGTTATCTGCACATATCGCACGGAATCCTGTCACGCGTGCGGCAATCGCTGGCAAACTCGCATACCTCGAGTTCTGTTCCGAAGCGGAATCCCCATGATCTGGCGAACCCTCGTGCTTTCCGTGCTGCTGGTCACGGCCGGCTGCGCCACCCAGCAGGACGCCCGCCGTTCCGATGGCGTCACCTCGGAAATGCAGGGAGATACCGCGCGTCCCGGGCATGCGACGGCGGGCTGGATCCGCAGCGAGCTGTATTTCGGTGTCGGCACCGAAGGCGATACCGCAACGGAGATCAACGAAACGCGCTGGCGTGCCTTCCTCGACAAGGAGGTGACGCCGCGTTTTCCCGATGGCCTCACGGTCTTCGATGCCTACGGGCAATGGCTGTTTCGCGGCCAGGGCAAGGCCGAGCCGGAACGGCTGAAATCGAAGGTGCTGGTGATCCTGCACGAGGACACGCCGCAGCGCCGCGCCGACATCGAGGCGATCCGGCTGGCCTGGAAACAGGCCACGCACCACCAATCGGTGCTCTGGTCGCAGCAGCCGGTACAAGTCTCGTTTTGAGAACGTAGAGCGTGTCATGGCCTTTGGGGTGCGTGCACGGGCCTATGGGGCCGCACGATGCCGCGTTGCCCGCCTTGCCAAGGCCGCCAGCCTTGGACGGCGGCGTGCGCCTTACCTCGCGCAGCCCCATAGGCCCGTGCACGCACCCCAAAGGCCATGACACGCTCTAAGCACAAATCGTTGCCGCGGCCCATGTTGTGTTGCACCATGCGGCTGGCAGGGGACTGTGCCACCCATTACCTTCGTCCACGGGGATTCACCGCAATGTCGCAACCGCACGCCACGCATTCCTGCGTCCGTCCTTTCCGCGCCCGTCGCTACACCTGGCAGCCGCTGGCGCTGGCCATCGCCGCCTTGTTGCCGACGATGAACGCCCTGGCGCAGGAAGACGCCGCCCCGGCGCAGACGCCGCCGGCCGCGCCCGCGCAGGACACCACCGAGCACAAGGCCGCCACGCTCGACACGGTGGAGGTCACCGCGCAGCGCAAGGTCGAAAACGTGCAGGACGTCCCGATTTCGATCAGCACCGTGAGCAGCGAGAAGCTCGACGTGGCGTTCTCCGGCGCCGCCGACGTGCGCGCCCTGGCCGCTCGCGCGCCAAGCCTGAATATCGAATCCTCCTATGGTCGCGCTTTCCCGCGCTTCTACATCCGCGGCCTGGGCAACACCGACTTCGATCTCAACGCCTCGCAGCCAGTGTCGCTGATCTATGACGAGGTAGTGCAGGAAAGCCCGCTGCTGAAAGGTTTCCCGGTGTTCGACCTGGAGCGCGTGGAAGTGCTGCGCGGTCCGCAGGGCACGCTGTTCGGACGCAATACGCCGGCCGGTGTGGTCAAGTTCGAATCGGCCAAGCCGTCGCAGGAATTCAACGGCTACACGAAAGTCGGTGCCGGCTCGGATGGTCTGTTCACCTTCGAGGGCGCGGTTGGCGGCGCGTTGACCGATCGCTGGTCGGCGCGCGTGTCGGCGCTGTACCAGCGTCGCGAGGATTGGGTCGACAACACGTTGCCCGGCGCGCCCAATGACGGCTTCGAGGGTTTCGACGAGGCCGCGGCGCGCGTGCAATTCCTCTACGAAGGTGACGGTTTCGAGGGGCTGTTCAATCTGCACAAGCGCAACATGAACGGTACCGCGCGTCTGTTCCGCGCCAACATCATCGAGAAGGGCACCAATGATCTCGTGCCCGGTTTCGACAAGGACAAGGTGTCGACCGACGGCGTCAACTTCTCCGATCTGGAAACCTGGGGCGGCAGCGCGCGCCTGCGTTGGGAACTGGATGACTACAACCTGTATTCGATCACCGGTTACGAGAGCGCGGAATCGCTCAATCGCGGTGATATCGACGGTGGTTACGGCGCCGTGTTTCTCGGCCCGGGAAATTACGGCCCCGGCGTGATCCCGTTCGCGTCCGAAACAGCGGATGGTCTGCCCGATCACAAGCAGATCACGCAGGAATTCCGCGTGGAGTCGAACTACGGCGGCGCCTTCAACTGGCAGGGCGGCCTGTTCTACTTCAAGGAAGACGTCACCATCAACAACTTCAACTACGACACGCTGGCCTTCAGCACGCAGGCCGGCCATGCCGTGCAGAAGCAGAAGAACGAGGCCTGGGCGGTGTTCGTATCCGGTGAATACCAGGCCACCGACAAGCTGAAGCTGCGCGGCGGCGTGCGCTACACGCAGGACAAGAAGGATTTCAGCGCCAGCGTGCTGCAGCCGGCGCCGTTCGGCGCACCGGCGGGCGGTCCCTATGCCGTGCATACCGACGTGGACAACGTCAGTTGGGATGCTAGCGGTGTCTACGCGATCAACGACAACGTCAACGTGTTCGCGCGCGTGGCCACTGGCTTCCGCGCGCCGTCCGTGCAGGGGCGGCTGCTGTTCGCCAGCCTGTTGGCGCCGAACGGCGGCGTGTCACAGGCCGATTCGGAGAAGGTGATCTCCTACGAGGCCGGCATCAAGGCCGACCTGTGGGACAAGCGCGCACGCCTCGGATTCACGGTGTTCCGCTACGACGTCGACGGTCAGCAGCTGATCGCGGTAGGCGGTGCTTCTAACACCGCCGTGCTGCTCAATGCCGACAAGACGATCGGTCAGGGCTTCGAGCTGGATCTGGAGGCTTATTTGACCGACAACCTGCTGGTCACGCTGGGCAGCAGCTACAACGACACCGAGATCAAGGATCGCGATCTGGCGGTGGCGCCGTGCGGCGGTGGTTGCACGGTCACCGATCCGGCCGATCCGACTCGTCCCGGCACCGTGCTGATCAACGGCAATCCGCTGCCGCAGGCGCCGAAGTGGGTGCACAACCTCACCGCGCGCTGGGGCCTGCCGGTCGGCGACGGCGGCGAGTTCTTCGTCTACACCGACTGGTCGTATCGCAGCGCGGTGAACTTCTTCCTGTACGAGGCCAAGGAATTCCGCAGCAAGCCGATCGTCGAGGGTGGCCTGCGCGTCGGCTACAACTGGAACTACGGCAATTACGAAGTGGCGCTGTACGGCCGCAACATCACCGACACCACGCGCGTGGTCGGTGCGATCGACTTCAACAACCTCACCGGCTTCATCAACGAGCCGCGCACGATCGGCGCGGAGTTCACGGCACGGTTTTGAATCGTGCTTTTCCTTCTCCCCTCGGGAGAAGGTGGCGCGCAGCGCCGGATGAGGGAGGGAGAATCACTAGCCAGGGAACGTCTATCGGCCAGTGATTTTTTGCCTTCATCCGCCCCTTCGGGGCACCTTGCCCGGGAGGGGGAAGGGAAAGCAGAACCAACGCGCACACGCAAGAGCCGCTATGTCCGCAACTTCGTTTTCTCGTAAGCAGCGCTGGCTCGTCCCCGGCGACTTCAACGGTTTCTTCGGCCTGGTCGTCGACAACCTGTCGATCCTGGGATTCATCAGCGCGGCGCTGATCGGCATTTTCGGCATGCCGGCGGAGATCGTGTTCCAGCGCATGTTTCCCGGCACCGCCTTCGGCGTGCTGGTCGGGAATCTGATCTATACGTGGATGGCGCGGCGACTGGCCGCGCGCAGCGGCCGCGACGACGTCACCGCGATGCCGCTCGGCCTCGACGCACCGACCAGCATCGGCATGGCGTTGCTGGTGCTGGGACCGGCGTTTGTGGCGTTCAAGCAGCAGGGCATGGAAGCGAATGCCGCGGCGATGTCGACATGGCAGCTCGGCGCCGCGTCGCTGGTGGTGATGGGCGCGCTGAAGTTCGTGCTGTCGTTTTTCGGCGATGCGGTGACGCGGATCGCGCCGCGCGCGGCGCTGCTCGGTTCGATCGCCGGCATCGCGCTGATGCTGATGGGATTCCTGCCGCTGGTGGAGACAATGCGCTCGCCTGTGGTCGGATTCGTCACGCTGGGGCTGTTGTTGTACGTGCTGATCGCCAAGGGGCGGCTGCCGATCAAATTGCCCGGCGTGCTGGTGGCGTTCGTATTCGGCACGGCGCTCTATTACGGGCTCGGCCTGGCAGGACTCGGCGCACCAGGATTCGCACTGCCGGAAAGCGTGCCGCTGAATGTCGTGCTGCCATGGCCGTCGCTGGCGTTCGTGGACGGACTGCCATCCACCGTTCCGTATCTGCCGCTGCTGCTACCGTTCGGCCTGCTGATGGTGGTGGGTGGCATCAACGTCAGTGAAAGCGCGCGCGCCGCCGGCGACGATTATCGGACGCGTGACATCCTGCTGGTGGAGGCGTTCTCGACGCTGGTCGCTGGCATCTGCGGCGGCGTCGCGCAGACCACGCCCTACATCGGCCAGCCCGCGTACAAGCACATGGGCGCGCGCAGCGGCTACACGCTGCTCACCGGCCTGTTCGTCGGCCTCGGCGGCATGTTCGGCGTGATTTCGGGACTGGTGCAATGGCTGCCGCTGGCGGTGCTGGCGCCGATCATCGTCTACGTCGGTATCGACATCACCGTGCAGGCGTTCCAGGCCACGCCGCAGAAGCATTCGCCGGCGATGGTGCTCGGGTTCCTGCCGTCGGTGGCTTATTTGTTGAGTATCAAGGTCGGCAATCCGACGTGGATCGCGCCGGAACGCTTCGCCGAACTGACGAGCACACTCGATGGGCACGGTTTGCCGGAACTGGCGGTGATCATCGTGCTCGGCAATGGTTTCATCATCACTTCGATGCTGTGGATCTCGGCATTGGCGGCGATGATCGATGGCAAGCTGTTACGTGCGTCCGCTTGCCTATTGGTCGCCGCGGGCCTGACGCTGTTCGGCTTGATCCATTCGGTCGATCCGCGTGGTGGGATTTACCTGCCGTGGACGTTGCAGGGGCTGCCGGCGACGATCGCCTGGCAGTTCGCCGGCGCATACGTGGCGTTGGCAGGTTTGCTTGCGTTGCTGTCGCTGCAGAAGCCGAGAGATTAGCCGCGCCTGCTCGTCATTCCCGCCTGCGCGGGAATGACGAAGCAAAATCCTCACGCATGGGCGAGCGCGTGACGTAGCAGCCTTGCATACAACCGCTCCGTGATCCCATTCGGCGCATCCAGTGCCATCCGCTGCAACGCCTCGTGATCGCTTGCACCGCCTGAGAACAACGATGCGGCGATGGTCCGGAGCTTCGCGCCGCGCGTGGCCGTGTTGGTCTTGAGCCACGACAACGCCCTCACCAAGCGCTGCTCCACTTCAGTGAAATCACTGCCGAGCGGGTAGTCGGGCAGGCTGCCATCGGCACGGAACGGCGCCAGTGACTGCTGCAGCTGTTCGGGCGAATTGTCGGTCGACACTCGGGGGATGAAGCGTGGCAATTTGCCGTTCTGCATCGCGGTGAGCAGTAATCCCGCACCAGCGTGACGGGAAGATGCGATGCCCGCCATGGCCCGGACGCACTCCTCGTCGGTCTTCCCGCGCACATCGGCGATGCCGTATTCGGTGACGTAGATGTCGCGCAGATGCCGCGGGATCGTGGTGTGTCCGTAGTTCCAGCGGATGTTGGACTCAACCTGCTTCCCGCTGCCGCGGGTCGCGCGCAACATCAGCACCGAGCGCGCATCGGGCAGGGCATGCGCCATCGCCACGAAGTTGTATTGGCCACCGACGCCGGACACCACGCGTCCGTCCTCGAGTCCGTCGGACACGGCGGCGCCCAACGCGGTCGCCATCATGCAGGTGTTGAAGAAGCGCGCCTCGCGCCGTTGCAGGCGCTCCAACGTTTCGTTGCCGCCGTAGAGTTCGTTGACCTCACTCACGCGACGCATGCCGATGCCGCGCCGTTCGTCATCGTCGAGATTGCGCAGCCAGTCGTAGAACTCCGGCGAGCCGAGGTAGAACGCGCCGTGCAGGAATTCGCCGTCGCGCGCCAGCAGCTCATGATCAAGATCGCTGGCGCTGCCGTCGACGATACGGCGCATCAGCGTTTCCTTGTCGACGACCTTGCGCTTGAGCACGCCAGCTTCCACGAGTTTCTTGAAGCCTTCGTTGATCATCTCACTGCAGCCGTAGAGGCCTTGCGGCAGCGGATCGAGTCCGCCGCTGGCGACGACCGCGGGATGTCGCTCGATCTCCGGATCAAGTGCATGCAGCACGCGCCGATAAGCGGCATTGTCGGTGTGACGCAACACCAGCGCATGGCAGAGCGCGTCCGCGAGCGCGCCGATGCCGATCTGCAAGGTGCCGCCGTCGCGAACCAGTGCGCTGGCGTAGAAGCCGATCGCGTAGTCCGCATCGCTCACCGGCTGTCGCGGCAGGCCGAACAGCTTCGGGTAGGGGCCGGGTGGCGCGATCACAAGATCGAAGTAGTCCACGGGCACGGCGGCCGTCCCGTCGAGCCAGGGCAGTTGCGGATCGATCTCGGCGATCAAATACGGGCGTGGCAGTCCGGTCGTGGCGATGGCGTCGACGGCATCGAAAGTCAGGTCAGTATTCGACGACAACGACAGGCGCGTACCGTCTTCATTTACGGCCACCTTCTGCACGATGCAATTCACACCGCGATCGGCCAGGGCGCGCGCGACGTGCGTGTAGTTGAGGCTGGCGTAGTGCTGCTGCGCCTGTGTGGAACCCAGCAGGGCGCCGGATTGCATGTAGAACTCTTCCACGCTGATGTTCGCCGGCAGCGCGTCGCGCCGTTGCGCCTGCACGTAGGCCAGGCGCGGAAAGTCGTCGCCGAAATGCCGCGAGACGAACGGGGCGAGGAAACGCTTTTCGAGATCGCTGCCGGCGTCGGGCGGGTCCAGCGACAAGGCCGTGTACAGATGCAGTTCCCGCGACGGGTCGCGCTCGATGCGCCCGTACAGCGCGTTCAGCAGCCGATGCGGCTTGCCGATGCCCAGCGGGGCGCCGACATGGAGCGGGCCGGGCAGGCGGGCGAGAAGACGGTCGACGGCGAGGTCCAGCGAATCGATGAATTCGGTCATCGCGGCAGGATACGTGCAGGGGGTGAGGCCTGTCGCGAAAGAGCGGTTGCAGGGGGCTTGACAGAACGAAAAATTACATCTGTAATCAGTAAAAATTACGGATGTAATCGAATGTCGATCAGTGATGCCGAGGCCGTGGTGATGGAAGTGCTCTGGGAGCGCCATCCCCTGGGCGCCGATGAGGTGGTGGCCGCGCTCGCCCACAACGATTGGGCGGAGCCGACCATCAAGACCCTGCTCAACCGGCTGTTGAACAAGGGCGTGATTCAGGCGGCCAAGGATGGCCGCCGTTATCTGTATTCCCCGGTGCTCGCGCGCGAGGCCTGGATCGCGCAGCAGAGCGAGGGCCTGGTGCAACGCCTGTTCGGCGGGCGGGTCGCGCCGCTGGTGGCGCATTTCAGCCATCAGGGCGCTTTGAGCAAGGCGGACATCGCCGAACTGCGCAAGTTGCTGGAGGAGATCGACGATGACCCTGCATGACGGCTTCCGGTTGTTGCTCGAAACCACCTGCGCCAGCGGGATCGCGATGCTGCTGGTGCTGTTGCTGCGACGGCCGCTGCGCGCAGCCTTCGGCGCCAATGCCGCCTACGCGTCATGGCTGTTGGTACCGCTGATGACGCTGGCGGTGTTGCTGCCGGCTCCCAGCGTGGAAGTGGTGCTCACCGCGATCCCGATGGCGGCCCCGATCGTGGGGCATGTCGCGGCGCCCGCGCCGTTCGATCCGATACCGCTGCTGCTGGCATTGTGGATCGCGGGTGTCGGCTTCATGGCCTTGCGGAACCTGCGCCTGCAACGGCGGTTCCTGCGCGATCTGGGCATATTGCGAGTGCTCGACGATGGCCTGTTGCAGGCCGAGCGCAGCGCCGGTTTGCCGGCGGTGATCGGCTTGAAGGCGCTCATCATCCTGCCTGTCGATTTCGACACGCGTTACGACGCCACCGAACGCGAGCTGATCCTGGCTCATGAACGCATCCACGTCGAGCGCCGCGATGTGATCAGCAACGTCCTGGTCGTCGCTTTCCGTTGTCTGTACTGGTTCAACCCGCTGCTGTGGATCGCGGCCGAGCGCTTCCGCCGTGATCAGGAACTCGCCTGCGACGAAACCGTCGTCTCCCGCCATCCGAATACACGTCGCCGTTACGGCGAGGCGATGGTGAAGACGCAAATGTCGACATTACCCGTTCCGGTTGCCTGTCACTGGTTCGGCACCCATCCGCTCAAGGAGAGAATTGCCATGCTCAAACGCCCCGCACCTTCCATTCGCCGCGTAGTCGCGGGGATGACGTTCGTGTGCGCCATCGGTCTGACTGGCGGCTATGCCGCCTGGGCCACGCAGCCGGCACAACCCATTCAGAAACAAAAGCCGGTGCAATCGGTACAGAAAGCCCAACCGCGCGAGGAGCCGGAACTGGTCAACATCATGTCGGTGCCGGCGCGGACGCCTCCACCGAAATATCCAGCTGATGCGGTCGAGAAGAAGCTAAGTGGGCGGGTGCTGTTGCGCATCCTGGTCGGTGCCGACGGCAGTGCCAAGGATGTACGGGTCGAGAGCGCGAAGCCGGGGGGTGTCTTCGAGCAAGTGAGTGTTGCCGCAGCCAGCCAATGGAAGTTCAATCCCCTCATGAGGAATGGGAAGGCGGTGGAGGGCTGGGTACGAGTGCCAATCGATTTCGAGATTCCCGCGCCGCCTGCGCCACCGGCGCCTCCTGTGCCACCAACGTCTCCTGCTCATCCGGCCGCCTTGCCACCGCCGCCGCCGGAGCCGATTGCGTTCGGAATGAAGGGCTATGAATGGATTCGTTTCGACGAGAAGGAAATGCAGCAGATCAAGCAGATGAGCTGTGATGTCGTCAGCTTCGACGAGAAAGCGAAAACCGGATACTGCGGCATTCGCAAGGCGACATAGCTTCGGGCCGGTGCCCTAGTTCGGGCGGCCTACTCGAATTCGTGCACGGATGCGGTCAGGCGGCGAATCTCATCGGTCGAATGACTGACGTAGACGATCGGCAGCGTGGTTTCGTCGCGGACGCGTTGCAGATAGGGAATCAATTCCTCGCGCCGCGCCTGATCCAGATTCGACAGTGGTTCGTCGAGCAGCAGGATGCGCGGCTGCGAAAGCAGCGCACGGCCGATGGCGACGCGCTGCGCTTCGCCGCCGGATAAAGTGGTGACGCGCCGCTTCAACAGGGCGCCGATGCCGAGCAGGGCCACCACGTCGTCGAAGGCGAACGAGGTCGCGCCATCCCTGCGGCGCCCGTAGCGGAGATTGCGGCGCACGTCGAGATGCGGGAACAGCCGCGTATCCTGGAATACATAGCCGACATGGCGCTTGTGCGGTGGCACGTCGATGCCTTGCGTGCTGTCGTACAGGCAGCGGCCGTCGATTTCGATACGGCCGCTGCTGGGCGTCACCAGGCCGGCGATGGCGTTCAGCACCGAAGTCTTGCCGGCGCCGGAATGCCCGCTCAGCGCGATGACGCGCGCCGTGTCCTCGATATGGACGCGGCGGCGGAACGTCTCCGCGTCGGTCCGACCGTATTCGATGAGGATGTCGATCGCCAGCATCCTCAATGCCTCCGGGCGTGGTGCGCGCGCCGCACCAGCCATTCCGACACCATCAGCGCCAGCAGCGAGATCGCGATCGCGACGAGCGCGAGGCGCCAGATGCCGGATTCGCCGCCGGGTACCTGCATCAGGCCGTAGATCGTCGAGGAGATCGTCTGCGTCTCGCCGGGAATGCTGGAGACGAAAGTGATGGTGGCACCGAACTCACCCAGCGCCTTGGCGAAGGCGAGCACCGCGCCGGCGACGATGCCGGGCCACGCCAGCGGAAGCGTGACGCTGCGGAACACGCGCCACGGATTCGCGCCCAGAGTGGCGGCGGCGTGTTCGAGGCGTTGGTCCGCCGCCTCCATCGACACGCGGATCGTGCGCACCATCAGCGGGAAACCCATCACCGCGCTGGCGAGCGCGGCGCCGGTCCAGCGAAACGCGAAGCTGATGCCCAATTGTTGCGAGAGGAAGCTGCCGATCACGCCGTTGTTGCCCAGCGCCACCAGCAGCGCGTAGCCGACCACGACCGGCGGCAGCACCAGCGGCAGATGCACCAGCGCGTCGACGAAGGATTTGCCGATGAAGCGCTTGCGCGCCAGCAGCCAACCCATCGCCACGCCGAAGGGCAGGCTCGCCAGCGAGGCGACCGCCGCCACTTTCAGGCTCAGCTGGATGGCGGTGAGCTCGGCCGGTGTGAAATCGAACATGTCGAGGGACTGCGCTCAGCCGATGCCAGCGTGGCATCGGTTGCGGGGCCGAACCCATGAACGGCTGGGCCGAGCCTTCGAAGATGAAGATAGTTGCGCCATGGACGGCATCGAGGATCCTAAGGGCAGGAGTTGAGCATGTGGGGATCAGCGCACCGTGAATCCATGCTTGCGGAAGATCGCCGTGGCGTCGGGCGTCTGCAGCCAGCGCACGAATGCTGCCGCCTGCGGATGCGCGCTCGCTTTCAGTTTCGCGACCGGATACACGATGACCGGATGGGAGTCCGGGGGAAAGGTCGTCAGCACGCGCACGCGGGGCTCGGCCTTGGCGTCGCTACCGTAGACCACGCCCAGCGGCGCCTCGCCACGCGCCACCAGCAGCAAGGCGGCGCGCACGTTCTCGGCTTCGGCGGCGCGCGGTTGCAGCGCTTTCCACATGCCGAGCGAAGTGAACGCGGCCTTGGCGTACTTGCCGGCCGGCACGCTGTCGGTCAGCGCCAGGGAGATGCGGCCGTCGCCGAGCAGGGGTAGCAGGTTGGTGCCGGATTTCAGCACGGGTGCTTTCGCCTGGCTGGTGCTCGGCGCGATCAACACCAGTGTGTTGCCGAGCAGATCATGCCGTGTGGCGACGTCGATGAGACCCTGCTTCTGCAAGGCATCCATCCAGTCCAGGTCGGCGGAGATGAAGACGTCGGCCGGCGCTCCCTGTTCGATCTGCCGCGCCAGCGCCGAGCTGCCGCCGTAGGACACGCGCACGGCCTGTCCGCTCGATTTCTCGTAGGTGGCTGCGGCTTGGTCCATCGATTCCTTGAGGCTGGCGGCGGCGAAAACGGTGAGGGGCGGGGCAGGCTCCGCGGCGAATCCGGCAGCCGTGAAGCAAAGCGCCATGGCGAGGAAGGCTCGGCGCGACCAGCGACGGAACGGCAGGGACATGGGGACTCCGATCAGAATTGGGGGCGGCCGGCGGAAACGATCAGGGGGCGACGATGACCGTGATGGCCTTGAGTTGCCGCACCCAGCGCGCCGGCCGCGTGTCTTCCGGCGCGATCAGGCGCAACGGGCCGTCGTCGTCGCCAAGTGGTTTGCCTTCGCAGCGATCGACGAGGAAGACCTTGCGATTGCCCAGCGTCGGATCGAGCTCCGCCAGCGAATAGATCGCGCGATAACCATCGCGCGCATCCGCCTGCACGTAGCGCGTGAGTTGCGCGCCGCGCAGCGGTTCGGCGGGCATGGCGCTGATTGCGCGCAACAGCGCGAGCAGTGGGATGCCTTCGCAATGCAGCGTGCGCTCGTGCGCGGTGGTGGTGATGGATTCGCGCGGCAGCGGCGCGAGCGTCGCTGCGTCGAGCGGAACGATCACCGGAGACGCGATCGGAGGGGATTGCGGTGGTGCCGCATGCAGACGCGGATCGTGTTCGCCCGTCTGGTTCGCCATCGTCTCCTGCGCGGATGGTGCGGGCGCCGGCGCGCGCTGCGTCTGCCCCGTGCTGGCACAGGCGGACAATCCGAGAATCAGCAATGGCGGGACGAGTCGCATCACGGCCTGTTCCGGGTGAAGAAGGTCAGGCCAGCCTGCAACAACGCGGCGCCGATGACAACGTCAGCAGCGGCTTGTGATTACCGCAAGCCGCTCGACATGCGCTTGACACCTCGTTCAATTCGTCAATGTTTCGTTTAGAAGCGCGGCCAGCCGGTATGCGGCCTGGCGGATGCGCTGTTCGGCGAGCGGGCGCTGCGCGTCGAGATAGCCGATTCCCATCTTGTGCCCGTCCGGGTACAGATGCCGCGCATCGATCAGGCGGCAGGATTCGCCGGCCCATGCGGGTGCGTCGGTGGCCAGGATTGGTTTTGCGGGCGTCGGCCAGGAACTGCTGCTGTCGAGCAGATCGGCATAGGTCTTGGCATCCAGCTTGCGCGATGTGAGCACGTAGTAGTCCCAGATGGAATGCAGATTCGTGCCCATGACGCCATCGACGTAACGGCTGCGCGCATAGGCTTCCGGCGCGATGTCGGTAGTCAGGCTGATCTGGAAATCGTTGGCGCCCTTGTCGTCGCGATAGCCGGAATGGAACGGCTGGTGCACGTCGCCGACGAAATGCACGAGGAACTTCAACGCGTCGCGGCGCGCGGCCAGCGGCTGGCTGCGATCGTTGAGCAGGGCGGTCTGGCGTTCGATCTGCGCCACCACGCACTCGCCGTTCGGGCAATTGCGTTCCGGCTCATAGGCGCACGTGTCCGTCATCTTGATGTAATGCCAGCGTGAGGAACGCTTGAAGTAGTCGGGATCGTCGTTGCGCAGCTCATCGGCCCAGGAAGCGACGCCCGCCAGGGTTGGCTCGGGTTCGCCGGCCAGCAGTTCCGCCACCTGGGCGCGTGCGGCCGGGGTGAGGTGGCGTTCGGCGATGTCGCCGACCATGCGGTGGCCGAGGTTGCTCCAGGCCGATGCGAGCGGGGTGATCAGGAGCAGGCAGGCTGCGACGAGCAGGCGTGTGAACGTTTTCATGACGTGGTGGTTGGGGCTCGCGGGGAGAAGCCGCTAAAATACCCTTTCATGTTGTCAGGATTGCAGTGCCTTCCATGGCGTTGCAGGTCTGGCTTCGGAAGCCCCGGCCCGGCCATCCATGGCCGGGCGTTCGGAGCCGCAGCGGACGCCTTGAAGGCGTCCGCTGGCGCGCGGCCCCTCACCCCTCACTGTTTTTGCAGGAGCGTTCCAAGATGACGATCAAGGTAGGCATCAACGGCTTCGGCCGCATCGGCCGCAACGTGCTGCGCGCGGCGGTGCAGAATTTCCCCGACATCGAGATCGTCGCGATCAACGATCTGCTGGAGCCGGATTATCTCGCCTACATGCTGCAGTACGACTCCGTGCACGGCCGCTTCAAGGGCGAAGTGTCGGTGTCCGGCAACGACCTGATCGTCAACGGCAAGAAGATCCGTCTCACCCAGGAGCGCGATCCGGCCAATCTGAAGTGGGATGCCGCCGGCGCCGACGTGGTGATCGAGTCCACCGGCCTGTTCCTGAGCAAGGACACCGCGCAGAAGCATCTGGATGCCGGTGCCAGGAAGGTGATCCTCTCCGCGCCGTCGAAGGACGACACGCCGATGTTCGTCTTCGGCGTCAACGACAAGCAATACAAGGGCGAAGCGATCGTCTCCAATGCTTCGTGCACCACCAACTGCCTGGCGCCGTTGGCCAAGGTGTTGAATGACAAGTGGGGCATCAAGCGCGGCCTGATGACCACGGTGCACGCCACCACCGCCACGCAGAAGACCGTCGACGGCCCGTCCAACAAGGACTGGCGCGGCGGCCGCGGCATCCTCGAGAACATCATTCCTTCCAGCACCGGCGCCGCCAAGGCGGTCGGCGTGGTGATTCCGGAGCTCAACAAGAAGCTCACCGGCATGTCGTTCCGCGTGCCGACCTCCGACGTGTCGGTGGTCGATCTCACCGCCGAACTGGAAAAGCCGGCCACCTACGCCGAAATCTGCGCGGAGATGAAGGCACAGAGCGAAGGCGCGCTGAAGGGTATCCTCGGCTACACCGAGGACAAGGTCGTCGCCACCGATTTCCGTGGTGATGCGCGCACGTCGATCTTCGACGCAGATGCCGGCATCGCGCTGGATCCCACCTTCGTCAAGCTGGTCAGCTGGTACGACAACGAGTGGGGCTATTCCAACAAGTGCCTGGAGATGGTGCGGGTGGTGGCGGCGAAGTAAGCGCCGGCTGCCAGCAGCGGCCTGCCAGGGCGGGCCTGTCAGGAGTCGCGATCGAAGCCCCACGCCGTGGGGCTTCGTCGTTTCCGGGGGAGCGTTGAGACGCCTCTAGCCCCCTGGTAGCTTTTTCCGCTACTTGCTCCGTGGCGCTTGGCGCCGCCACGGCAGCCGGTTAACGTGCGCTACGCACCCGGACGGTGCGAAGAGGCAACGATGGACTCGCTGATCGTGTTGTTGGTGCTGGCGGCGCTGGCCGTGCCGGTATTGTTGATCGTTGCGTTGGTGTCCATCAGTGGACTCAAGCACCGGGTCGCCCGCCTCGAGAACGACGTGAGCCGGCTGCGCGTGGCGCAGGCCGTGGCCGCGGAGGCGGCTTCCGCGCGCAAGGAGCCGGAACCCGCAGCGGTTCGGGAAGCGGCGCCAGCCGCGCCGCAAAGTCCGCCGACAGCCCCGGCGCCACCTGCCCCCGAGCCGCAAGCCGCCATGCCGACGCCGGCTCCGAGACCTGCGGCTCCCCAACCTCCGGGGCCGCCGCCGCTGCCCAGGCCGGCTCCCCGAAGCGAGCCTGTGCCGCCCAATGTGGTCGAGGTGGCGATCCGCGCGGCGCAGCAGTGGCTCACGACCGGCAACGTGCCGGTCAAGATCGGCATGCTGGTGTTGCTGGCCGGTGTGGCGGCGCTGCTCAAATACGCCAACGATCAGGGCTGGCTGCAGATGCCGATCGAGCTGCGCCTGGCCGGCGTCGCTGTCTTCGCTCTCGCCGGACTGGTCTTCGGCTGGCGCCAGCGCCAACGGCGGCGCGCGTTCGCACTGACCTTGCAAGGTGGCGCGATCGGCATCCTGCTGCTGACGATCTTCGCGGCCTTCAAGCTGTACGCGTTGATGGATGCGGGTGTCGCGTTCGGACTGAGCGTGCTGTTGGTCGGCGGGCTGGGCGTGCTCGCAGTCGCGCAGAACGCGCGCGTGCTGGCCGTGTTCGGCATTCTGTCCGGCTTCCTGGCGCCGATCTGGCTGTCGACCGGCAGTGGCAACCACGTCGCACTGTTTTCCTACTACGCGATCTTGAACGCGGCGATCCTGGCGATCGCCTGGTGGCGGCCGTGGCGCGTGCTGAATCTGCTCGGCTTCGTGTTCACCTGGGGCATCGGCACGGTCTGGGGCGTGTTGCAGTACGACCCGGGCAAGTTCGCCAGTACCGAACCCTTCCTGCTGCTGTTCTTCGCCTTCTACCTGCTGATCCCGATCCTCTACGCGCGCCGCCGCCCGGCCGGCAAGCGCGATCTGATCGACGGCTGCCTGCTGTTCGGCACGCCCTTGATCGCCTTCCTGCTGCAGGCCGGATTGCTTGAAGGCGCGCGCATGCCGCTGGCGTTCTGCGCGCTCGGGCTGGCAGCGCTGTACGCGGCGCTGGCATGGCTGCTGATCCGGCGCGAAAGCTACACGTTGCTGGGCCAGTCGTATGCATTGCTGGCGGCGGGGTTCGCGACACTGGCGGTGCCGCTGGCGTTGTCCGCGCGCGTGACCGCCAGCGTCTTCGCGCTGGAAGGCGCGGGCGTGTTGTGGCTGGGCCTGAAGCAGAAGCGCCTCTTGCCGCAATTGATGGGGGCGGGCCTGCAATTGGCGGCGGCGGTGGCGTTCGTGATCGGGGTGGATCAGGCGTGGGAGTTCGCCAACCCTTCAGAACGCGCCGTCATCAATTCCGGTTTCATGAGCGCGCTGCTGATCGCGCTGGCCGGTTTCGCCAGCGCCTGGGCATACCGTCAGTCGAATGCCGATCGGTCGCAGGACAAGGCTTCGATGGCGGCGGTGTACTACCTGTGGGGGTTGCTGTGGTGGCTCGGCGACGTGCTTGTCGAAATCGTTCGCTTCGTCGATGCGCGGGACCAGTTCGACGCCATCCTCGTCCTCGCCGCCGTGACCGGCTGGCTCGCGGCCGAGGTGCATCGCCGACGTCCGGCGCCGTTGCTGTTGCTGACGACACTCGCGGGATTCCTCGCGGCCTTGCCATTGGCCGTGATGCAGTCGATGGCGCATGCCGACATGTCCGGTGCGCTTGGTCATCCGTTCGAGGGCTATGGCATCTGGGCATGGCTGGCATTCGCGGTGTTCGGCATCCGCAGCCTGTTGTGCCTGCGTGAAGCGCGGGACGGGTTCGCGGGGTGGGCGCAGTTCCTGTGGTGGCTGGTGTGGCCGTTGGCGTTCTCGCTGCTGTGCTCGTGGCTCGCCATCTGGCTCGATCTCAGCCAAGGCTGGCAACTGGCGCTCATCGCGCTGCCGTGGCTGGCGATCGCCGCCGTCTCGGTGTTCCGTTGGGCGTGGCTGGCATGGCCGCTCGCGGATGATTTCGCGGCGCAGCGCACACCGTTGCAGCACGTCTACTTCATCATCCTGGCGTTGGGCTGGTTGTTCATGCTGTTCCAGCCCGCAGGTGCCGCGCCGCTGCCTTGGGCGCCGCTGCTGAATCCGTCCGAGCTGATGCAGCTAGCGATCCTGTTGCTGTCCGCGCACTGGTTGCGCGAAGAGGCGGCGCCATGGCGCACGCAGTTCCTGTTCGGCGCCGGCTTCGTCTGGATCACGGCGGTCGTGCTGCGCGCCGCGCACCATTGGGGGGGACTCAACTGGGATGCGGACATGCTCTCGACGAGCCTCGCGCAGACCTGTCTGACCGTGACCTGGAGCGTGCTGGGCGTGCTGGGCTGGATTCTCGGATCGCGTCATGGCCGACGCAGCCTGTGGCTGGCCGGTGCGGTGCTGATGGCGGTGGTCCTGGCCAAACTGATCCTGGTCGACCGCACGCACCTGGGTAACTTACTCGGCATCGGTTCGTTCATCGCATACGGCTTGTTGTGCACGGTGGTCGGCTTCTTCGCACCGGCGCCGCCGCGTGCAGCTCAGATGGAACAGGAGCGTGCTGTATGAAATATTGGCTCTGGCTGCTGTTGATTCCATCGCTGGCGGGCGCCGCCGCGCGCGACGATTATGCGAGGCAGTGGCCGCTGGTGCTGACGAAGGCCGATGCCGGCGCATACCGCGTCACGCTCACGCCCGAGATCTACGAAAACGTGCAGTTGCCGTCGATGCGCGACCTGGATGTCGTCAACGCGGAAGGCGTGACAGTGCCGGCGGCGGTGTTCGATGCGGAACCTTCGGTGGCGCCGGCGTCACACGAAGTCGAGCTGCCGTGGTTTCCGCTGCAGACCGATGCTGCCGAGATCACCACGTCGGATGATCTGAGCGTCATCACCGAACGCAACCCCGACGGCAGCATTCGCAGCATCCGCGCACGCACCTCCGCCGGCGATGCTGGAACATCCAATCCGGTCTGGCTGCTCGATGCCAGCCGCTTGCGCGAACCAATCCGGAGCTTGCAGCTGGAATGGGAACGATCCGATACGCCGGTCAACCTGAGCTATCGCCTGGAAGCCAGCGGCGATCTGCGTGAATGGCAGACGCTGGACGATCGCGTGCCGCTGATCGATCTGAACAATGCCGGCCATCACCTGCGTCAGGACAGCGTCGAGGTGAACGGCGCGTTTCGCTACCTGCGGCTGGTGCCCTTGCAGAAAACGGCCGCGCCGCGACTCGTCTCGGTGCGCGCGCGGCTCGCATCGATGGTCGAGCAGGCAGGGCAATGGCGCGAACTCGACGGACAGCGCGCGCAGATGGCCGATGGCAGGGAAGTGTTCGAATTCGAGCTTCGCGGCCGTTTCCCGATCGAACGCGCCGATGTGATCCTGCCCGGAAACGACAGCAACGAGTGGACGCTGGAATCCCGCGATACCGCGGAAGCCGCCTGGTTGCCCGTCGCGGCGCCCTGGGTCGGTTATCGCGTCGATGCCGGTGGTATTTCCTCGCGCTCACTCCCGCAGCCGTTGCAGGGCATCACGCGCGACAGGTATTGGCGGTTACGCAGCGCCAACCCGCTCCCCGCGGGAACTTCGCCGCGGCTCAGGCTCGGGTATCGGCCGGAACGTCTCGTGTTCCTCGCCCGCGGCGAGGCGCCATACGCGCTCGTCGCGGGCAGTGCGCGCGCGCAGCGTGACGATGCGCCGCTGCCGCAGTTGTTGGATGCGCTGCGCTCGCAGCGCGGCAAGGATTGGGAGCCTGCGGCCGCGACGCCTGGCCCCGCGCGCGCCCTCGCGGGCACGCAGGCGCTGCAACCGGCGCCCGCCAAGCGCGACTGGAAGGCATGGCTGCTCTGGGGTGTCCTGATCGCCGCCGCGGCGACGGTGATCGCTTTCGCGTTGAGCCTGCTGCGGAATCCGAAGCCCTGAAAATCTACCGAAGAGGGTGCGGATCGCGCTTCGTCTTCGGTATTCAGCCGCGCGGCGATCGAAGCCTGGGTTTGCCTCGGGCCTGGGAGCTGCGGACAATGGACATCCTCCATTCCCGCCCCCAGGACTCGCGATGCCCATCCTCCGCATGACCGATCTCGACATCCAAGGCAAGCGCGTGCTGATCCGGCAGGATCTGAACGTTCCTGTCGAACATGCCGATGGACAGCCGGGCAAAGTCACCTCAGACCAGCGCATCACCGCATCGCTGCCGACGCTACGCTTTGCGCTGGAGAAGGGCGCCGCGGTCATGGTGATGTCGCATCTCGGACGGCCGAAGGAAGGCGTGTGGAGCGAAGAGGATTCCCTGGCGCCGGTGGCCGCGCGCCTGTCCGAACTGCTCGGCCGCGAAGTGCCGCTGATCCGCGATTATCTCGACGGCGTCGACGTCGCGCCGGGGCAGCTCGTGCTGCTGGAAAACTGCCGCATGAACGTCGGCGAGGGCAAGGACGACGAGGCGCTGTCCAAGCGCTATGCCGCGCTGTGCGACGTGTTCGTCATGGATGCGTTCGGCACCGCGCATCGCGCGCAGGCGTCCACGCACGGCGTGATCAAGCAGGCCAAGCAGGCCGCCGGCGGTCCGCTGCTGATGGCCGAGCTCGATGCGCTGGCGAAGGCGCTCGACAATCCGGCGCGTCCGCTGCTGGCGATCGTCGCCGGTTCCAAGGTGTCGACCAAGCTGGAGCTGCTGTCCTCGCTCGTCGGCAAGGTCGATCAGCTGATCGTCGGCGGCGGCATCGCCAACACTTTCATCGCGGCGCAAGGACATGGCGTCGGCAAGTCACTGGTCGAAACCGATCTCATCGACACTGCCAAGAAGATCATGGCCGACGCCAAGGCGCGCGGCGCCGACATTCCGATTCCGAGCGACGTCGTGGTCGCGCCCGCGTTCAGCGCCGATGCGCCCGCCACGGTGAAAGCCGTCGATGCGGTGACGGCCGAGGACATGATCCTGGACATCGGCCCCGACACCGCGCGCCGCTACGCCGAACTCATCGGCAAGGCCGGCACGGTGGTATGGAACGGGCCGGTGGGCGTGTTCGAGTTCGATGCCTTCGGCAAGGGCACCGAAGTGCTTGCACGCGCGATCGCGGCGTCGAAGGCGTTCTCGATCGCCGGCGGCGGCGACACGCTCGCGGCGGTCGACAAGTACGGCATCGCCGATGATCTGAGCTACATCTCCACCGGTGGCGGCGCATTCCTGGAATTCCTGGAAGGCAAGGAGTTGCCGGCGGTGGCGGCGCTCGCCGCTCGCTGATTCCGGTCGCGCCGCGAAGCGCAATACGCGGGTCGACGCCACCCTGGTTGACGAGAGGCCGGTTGACAACCGGACGCACCCGTATGGCGATCGCAGAGTGATCGTGTTCGCGATCGGACTGCGGCGGCTGCCGCCGTCCGCGAACGCTTAACCCAAGCTTCACCTCACCCGAAACCTTCCGACGCTACGGTCCGGCGGCGGCGATTCGCCGCGCCTCGAAGGGGAGGATCACCATGCGTCGCATCAAGACCCTCGTGCTGCTGGTCGCCTTGCTTGCGGTCACCGGAGCGGCGGGCATGGCTTCGGCGGGCAAGGCGCCCTACCGGATGACGTTTTACAACGATGCGGGCGAAGTGGTGGGCATGCAGGTGGGAACGTGCTCGGGTTCCTACTACGTCTGGGGAGAACGCACTGAGCACTACACGATCGAATACCTGCCTTGTGAGCCTTGATCCGTACCGCGATGCGCGGGGCATGACGACCCGCGCGCGTCGCTAGAAAAGCGGTTCCATATCGACGACCTGCGGCGATCGGCCGCGCACAAAGAGGGAGAGCTACATGAAGCGAACGAAAGCAGCGCTGTTCTGCGTCTTGCTGGCCGTGGCCGGCATCGGCACCGCGAGCGCGTTTTTCCCGGTGACCTGGGAGTACTACGACGAGGCGGGGAACATCGTCGGCTACAAGACCAAGGGATGCGATCCGAGCGATCCCAACAAGGAAGAGCTCACGGGACAGGAGACGAGTCGCTTCAAGGCTTATTACGGCTGTCTGCTGTAAGCACGCCGCGTCGTTGTTGTCATGCAACAGGCCTGGTGCGTCCAGCGCACCGCACTCAAACGAGAGGGTATCCGCATGCGTTACAGAAAATCCTTGCTGCTCGCGCTTGTGCTGGGTGTCAGCGCGGTTTCCGGCATCGTCGTCGCCGGCCCGCCTGGCCAGTGGTATACGACCACCTACTACGCCGATGCGTCGAAGACGGGTGAACCGGTCGGGGGCAATCATGCCGATTGCGGCGGGTTCTACCAGTCCTGGGGAGACTCGACGCCTTACTACACGCGCGTCTTCGGCTATTGCGATTGAATTGCGGAGCTGCCGTCGACATCGACTGTCATACGTTTCAACACGCGGCATTCCGCCGCAAAAAAGGAGGGAACTTCAATGCATCGCATCAAAATGGCTCTGTTCGGCGTCTTGCTGGTGGCCTCGGCCAGTACCGGAGCGGCCACCAACGCCAGTTGCTGCTACCCCGGGTCGAAGATCTACTACGACGAGACGGGTGCCCAGGTGGGGTACCAGATGATCGGCTGCGGTGACGATGCCCTCTATGGAGAAGCGACAAGCAACTTCAAGTGGGTTCCCGGCTGCATCGCGTAAGTTCGGTCAATCCGACACAAGAACGGCCCGGCAATGTCCGGGTCGTTTTTTATGGTGTTCCGTATTTATTTCGTCGGAGGGTGTGGTCTTTCGGGCAGGGCCGCCAGTGGTTTCGAGCCATGAAACCAAACTAATCTGAACGAAAAAGCCAAGGCTGCGTTCAATGCAATCGAGTACTTGGGATTGGGGCGCGAGAAAATAAGCCTGGCTATACCGGGGGCAGGCGGTTTGTAGTAGCCTGATTCCAAGGGGCGAAGGGTAGAAAATGGGAAAGATTTTTGGGATTTGCCTGCTGTTGATTAGCAGTTGGGCACAAGCTGGGGACGGGGTCTACAAGCGCGGTGATTTCGAATTCTCGGTGGCACCGCCGCCGGAGTTCGCTGACGTGCGCCCGCTTCCGGATGCGTGGCCCGCGGATGCGCCCGGAGCCAAGGATGCGCAATGGCGGACATGGCGCTTTGACGAACAGGTCGACTGGCGCAGGAAGGCGCATGTCGATTTCGTCGACTATGCGTTTGAGGCGCGTTCGACGGCCTTGCTGGGCGATGCCGGGAAACTCAGTATCACGTTCAATCCCGAATACCAGCGCCTTGCCATTCATCGCGTCGAGTTGCGCCGCGATGGCGTCTGGCAGGATCGTTTGAATCCGGAGCGAATTTCGCTGGCGCGCCGCGAGAGCGAATTCGAAGAAGACATGGCGAACGGCAATGTCACGGCCTTGCTCGTATTCGACGACGTGCGTGTCAATGACGTGGTTCGGGTGACTTATACGATCACGGGAAGCAATCCCATCCTGGCGGGCCAGGAGGCGGAAAGCGTGTACTTCGCATGGCGCAATCCAATGCTGGAGTCGCGCCTTCGCGTCCTGGCCGATCCGGGCGAGCGCTTCAATGTGAAAGGCGATCATGGCGCGCCGGAACCAAAATACGCAGACACCAAGGATGGCGCGGAGGTCGTGTTGACTGCCCGGTCAGTGGCCCCGGTCGAGGACGAGAAGAATTATCCGGTTTGGTATCAGCCGTTTCCGCTCGCCCAAGTCAGTACAGACCGCACCTGGGCCGATGTCGTGTCGTGGGCGGTTCCGCTTTATCCGGCCGTGGAGGGGGGCTTGCCGGATGAACTCGAATCCAGATTGCAGGACTGGCGCCGCCTCCCTGACGAGATGGCGCGCTTGCAGGCGGTGCTGCGCGCGGTCCAGGACGAGGTGCGTTATTTCGGTGTCGAGATGGGCGAAAACACACATCGTCCCGCATCACCGGCGGATACCTGGAAACATCGTCGCGGTGACTGCAAGGACAAGGCTTATCTGCTGGTCACGTTGCTGCACAGGCTGGGGATCAAGGCTGAGCCTGCGTTGGCGTCGATCCGCTACGGACGGGCGGTTCAGGATCGCCTGCCCTCGGCATATGCCTTCGATCATGTCATCGTTCGTGCCCACGTCGGCGGCAAGCCCGTCTGGGTAGACGCCACCGCGACGCAGCAAGGCGGTTCTCCGCGCGACATCGATCTCAGTGCCATGGGAGTGGCGCTGCCGATCGCGGCGGGCATCGAGTCGCCCGTGACTATCTCTGCGCCGGACCGGCATGATTTCGGCATTGAAACCATCGAGAAATACACGCCGTCTGCGGATGGCCGAGAAACGCGTTTCGAGGTCACCACCACTTATCGCGGAGCCGCCGCGGACACATACCGCAGGAGGCTGGCGAGCGAGAGCAGTGAAGAGCGCACGCGCCGTTATGCCGACTATTACCGGAAGCGGTTCGGTCAGGTGCAAGTGGTGTCGGAGCCGTCGCCATCCGATGATCGCGCGGCAAACGTCCTGCGCATCAGCGAAGATTATACGCTGACGGCGCCATTCGAAAGCGAAAGCGGCGCTGTCCGCCGGTTGGATCTTCGTGCCGACTCCCTCGACGAACTCGCGGCATTGCCGTCGACGATCGCGCGAAAAGGCCCGCTTTTCTTCGCCTCGCCGGGCCGTTATGTCCAGGAGATACACGTCCGGATTCCGGCGCAGTGGCGGGCAAAATTCAAGGACGAGAAGGAAAGTGTCGCGGCCAAGGCGTTTTCGTATGACCGGGATGTGAAAGTCAACGACGCCGAAGCGGTGCTCACGTATCGGATCGACGTCAAGGAAAGGGATATCGCTGCTTCTGAGGTCGGCAATCACCTGGAGCAATTGCGACGTGCCCGGGACACGCTGGCGGCGAGCCTGAGATTCGCCATGCCCTTGACCGATGACGCCGATGCGCGTGCCAAACGTCTGCAAAATCTCCTGCGTGACCTGTCGTTGCCCTCCGAGGATAAGGCTCAGTGAGCATATTCCGTTTTTCGCATGTGTTGATGGCGATACTGCCCCTGTCTTCAGTAGCGACGGCGTTCGCAGCGGAGCCCAAGGCTGCGGCATTTGATGCGGTGGATGAATGGAAGAAGTTCCTTGCCACGGGCAACATCGAGAAGTCGTATGCGGGCTACGATTTGATGTCGACCGTGTCCTACGACGAGGAAGGCGTGGATGCCGAAGCATGTACCAAGCATCGGCAGGAGATCGAGGGTGCGGTGCAGATGGCGCCGGTGAGCATTGCGCTTCGCCATATCGCGGTGTTGTGCGCGCAGGCCAATGGCGACAAGGCCGGGGTTGAGCGCCATGGCGTGGCCCTGGATGCGCTGTCGTCGTTGGCGTTGTCACAGGCGAAATCGTCCAGTCCCACGATCGCGCCGCCGATACGGGTCATGGGGGCGCAGGATGCGAGCACGCTTCTCTCGATTGCCGGCCTGGAGACGAAATACGAGTACTACATATCGGCGTGGCCGGCGCGCTACCTTCCTTACGTGAAAGTGGTGACGGACCCGGCCACTCAGCAAGAGCGCCACCTTGTCTTTGATACGCTCGATACCATGAATGCCGTTGTTCGTGAGGATACCTATACCGGTTATCCGATCCAGAAGTGGAGTATCGCGGAGCAGTTGATAGAGGGAGAGGCCGAGAATGGTCTGACGCGCGCCGTCGACGCGCAGGCACTTCGCGCGGCATGGCTGGTCGAAGACCCCGCGGAGAAAATAGCGAAGTTGAAGACGGCCGCTGCGGATCACGGCTTGCAGTCACTCGGAGCCTGGCTGCTGCTTTGCCAGAAGAATCCTGCGGAAAGTTGCCGCGATGGGCTGGTGGATGCCATGTTGTCCGGTTCCGAGCAGCGGCAGGCATTCCCCATGGCATTGTTCGCATATGCGCACGCCTACGGGATTGGTGTTAGCAAAGATGAGAAGACTGCCCAGACTCTTCTTGACGCAGCCGACGAGCTCTGGCCAAAGGCATCGGCGAGCGCATTAATCGCATCGCTCTGGATCCTCACGAATGAGGGCGAGATGCCGGAGTTTGTCCGGAATTCCGCCGATCGGGCTGTGAAGGCGGGGAACCTCGAGGCTGTCGTGCTCATGACGGACTGGCGCCTTCGTCAGAAGATGACCATCGACGACGCGCAGCGTGCACGACTGTCCGCAGCTGACATCAATCCGCGCGGGGCAGGGTATGCGTTGCTCGCGCGGGATGCCATCAACCGCGGTCAGGCCAAGGAAGCCATCGAGTGGATGCGCCGCGCCGCCGAGGCAGGCAACGCATGGGCCGAAGAACAATATGGATGGAGTCTCCGGTTCGGGCGCGATATCGCCAAGGATCGTGAGGCGGGCGGACGTTGGCTCCGTGCGGCGGCGAATGATGGTCAATCATATGCAGCCCGTCTCATGGCACGTGAGGCGGCCAGCGGTCAGAAATGGAATGAGGCCATGAATTGGCTGTTGGCACCGACCAAGGCGGGAGACATCGACTCGTTGCTGATGTTGGCCGGCATCATGGCATCGGGCTATGTCGGCAAGGAGAAGATCCCGACGGGGGTCGAGGTGTATCAAAAACTTGCCAATGGAGGGGTCGCCGCGGCAAGCCGCGCGCTGGCAATGATGGCGCTGGAAGGCGACGGCATGGAAAAGTCACCGGCGCAAGCGGAGGCATGGCTACGCAAGGGCGCGGAGGCGAAGGATCATGAATCCGAGGCCATGCTAGGCATGGGATACCTGAAGGGTGAATTCGGCAAGGTCGACGAGATGGAGGGAAAGCGCTGGATGGATCGAGCGCTCGCCGCCAAAGAACCGCTTGCCTTTGTGGAGTACGGCTCATGGCTGTACCACCAAAAGAAGACACTCGAGTCGCGCAAGCAGGGAGTGGATGTTTGGAGGCAGGGCATGGAGGCGGGGGATACGATGGCGGCCAACAATCTGGCCTGGGCGCTTTGCACGGCGCCCGTCGATGAAATCCGCCAACCGCAGCGTGGCCTGGAAGCGAGCGCGCGCATCGGCGATATCGATGAAATCAGCGCGGGCCAGTTGGATACTGTCGCAGCGTGCCATGCGGCGGTCGGCGACTACACGACGGCGGTGAAAATGCAGAAAGAGGCAGTCGCCAAGTTTCAGGGCTATATCGATGGATCCCCGGATGTCAAAAAGGAGGGGATGGAAACGCTGAAACGCGCCAAGAAACGCCTTGCTTTGTATGAAGCCGGAAAGCCGTACATCGAGACCGACCCCGAGGAATGATCCGCGGGAAGGATCAGCGCGTGCATTTCCCTAAAGGTGATCCGTTCCACAAGAGGCGGGTCGAGCAGTGCTGACGCATGCTCCCGCCGCGTGGCTGGGCTAGGATAGAGATCTCATCCCGAAACACGATCACAATGGCCGATCACCGCCGCCGCACCCGCATCCTCGCCACGCTTGGTCCCGCCACCGACGCTCCTGGCGTCCTCGATGCCATCCTGCGCGCGGGCGTGAACGCGGTTCGTCTCAATTTCTCACATGGTGATCCATCGGCGCAGGTGGCGCGCGCGCAGCGCGTGCGCGAGGCGGCCGCACGGCTGGGAGTGGAGGTGGGCGTCCTCGCCGATCTGCCCGGGCCGAAGATTCGCGTCGAGCGCTTCGCCAATGGGCGTGTCTCGCTGCGCGCGGGCGAGCGCTTCGATCTGCTGGCGAGCACCGACGCGCCGCCGGGCGACGAGCATCAGGTCGGCGTGAGCTATCTCGGATTGCCGCAGGATGTGCAGCCCGGCGATACCTTGCTTCTCGATGATGGCGTGGTGCAGCTCAAGGTGGAACGCATCGAAGGCGAGCGCATCGTCACGACGGTGATCAACGATAGCGTGCTGTCCGATCGCAAGGGCTTGAACAAGCAGGGCGGCGGGCTTTCGCTCGGCGCGCTGACCGAGCGTGATCGCGAACTGATCGCGATCGCCGCCGAAATGGACGCCGATTTCATCGCCGTTTCGTTCTGTCGCAATGCCGAAGACATGAACGAGGCGCGTCGCATCGCCCGCGAACATGGCAGCGATGCCGCCCTGGTGTCGAAGATCGAACGCGCTGAGGCGATCGAGAACCTGGCCGAAATCATTGAAGCCAGCGACGTGGTGATGGTGGCGCGCGGCGATCTTGGCGTGGAGATCGGCGACGCGGAGTTGCCGGGTCTGCAGAAGAAGATCATCCGTGAATCGCTGGCGCGTAATCGCGTGGTGATCACCGCCACGCAGATGCTGCAGTCGATGGTCGACAGCCCGGTCCCGACGCGCGCGGAAGTGCTGGACGTGGCCAACGCCGTCATCGACGGCACAGATGCGGTAATGCTGTCGCAGGAATCCGCCGCCGGCCATTTTCCAGTGCGTGCAGTGGAGGCATTGGTGCGTATCTGCACCGGTGCCGAGAAACAGTTCGAATCCGATACCGATTTCGAGAAGGCGCCGCGCGACCTTGAGCGTGCCGACCAGGCGATCGCGATGGCGGCGATGTTCCTCACCGAGCACATCGGCGTGCGCGCGATCGTGGCGATGACCGAATCCGGTGGCACCGTGCGGTATCTGTCGCGATTCCGTTCTAGCGCGCCGATCTACGCGTTCTCGCGCCACGTCGGTGCGCGGCGGCGCATGAGTTTGATGCGCGACGTCTTTCCGTTCGATTACGACAGCCGCGGGCAGACGCCGCGCGAGGCGGCGCGAGGCAGTGTCCGCCTGCTGGTCGAGGCCGGCTTGCTCTCGTCCGGCGAGCGCGTGGTGTTCACCAGCGGTGAGCACATGGAAACCCATGGCGCCACCAACACGCTGCGTCTGCTGCAGGTCGGCGAAGACGGCCGCGCGGAAGGACTGGGCGAACTGTAACCCTGGTGTACCCTGCTGCCGGAAGCCGCAAGGCGGCCGTGCATCCATCAGGGAGTCGTCATGACCAGGACCAACGCTTTCTCGCTGCTGTGCGTCATCATTCGTGTTTTCGCGCTCTGGATACTCGCCAAGATCGTGTTCCAGTTGCCGGGCTTGATCGCCGTCATGGAAGACGCGATGCACGAGGACATGAATCCCTGGATCTTCACCATTCCGTTCGTGGCCGGGTTGCTGCTGGCGGCATTGCTTTGGCTCTTCGCGGATAAATTCGCGCGGCTGGCGCTGACACGTCCCCAGGATCAGGTTTTCGAAAGCGATCTTGATGCTTCGACCTGGTTCGGCTTGATTCTCGCTGGCATCGGTGCCTGGTTTTTCTTCGTGGGCCTGCTCGACGGCGGGAGCCTGGGCATAAAGGCGTTCGTGTACGACCAGTTCAGCCAGGAATACGGGCGCATGGATCTGCCGCCGGATTTCAAGGTTGCGGTCGCCAGGGTGGTGCTGCAATTGGTGGTGGGCGCCATCCTGATCCTGGGCGGACGCGGGCTCGCCGCGCTTTTGCACAAACTGCGCTATGCCGGGCTGCGGCGCGGGCAGGGGCAGAGTGAGGACGAGGGGCAAGTCCCGGATTGAACATGCCGGCAAACCTGAAAACGGTTGCATTCACCGGCCCGTGCGGACGGCTTAACGCGCCCTGGCTATAATTTCCAGTTCCTCCCGCCGCCATCGAATCCCAGACATGAGCATCGAACAGCTTGCCGAAACCGCCCTGGCCATGGTCGCGCCGGGCAAGGGCATCATCGCGATCGACGAATCGAACAACACCATCAAGAAGCGCTTCGACGGCGTCGGCATCGAGAATTCCGAAGAGAATCGCCGCGCCTATCGCGAACTGCTGCTGACCACGCCCAAGCTCGGCGACTACATCAGCGGCGCGATCCTGTATGACGAAACCATCCGTCAGGCCACCAAGGCCGGCGTGCCGTTCACCAAGGTGATGACTGAGAACGGCGTCATTCCGGGCATCAAGGTCGACAAGGGGCCGTTCGCGCTCGCCGGTTTCCCGGGCGAGGTGGTGACCGAAGGGCTCGACGGTCTGCGTGCTCGCCTGGAGGAGTACTACAAGCTCGGTGCGCGCTTCGCCAAGTGGCGCGCAGTGATCAACATCGGCGAGGACATCCCCTCCGGCACCTGCATCGAGGCCAACGCGCACGCGCTCGCGCGCTACGCCGCGCTGTGCCAGGAACAGGGTCTGGTGCCGATGGTGGAGCCAGAGGTGCTGATGGACGGCGCCCATGACATCGAAACCTGCTACGAAGTCACCGAAGTGACGCTGCGCGCGCTGTTCGACGCGCTGTACCAGCACAACGTCGCGCTGGAAGGCACGATCCTGAAGGCATCGATGGTGCTGCCGGGCAGTGAGAGCGGCGAGAAGGCTAGCGTCGAGGAAGTGGCCGAAGCCACGCTGATGTGCCTGAAGTCGACCGTGCCGGCGATCCTGCCGGGCATCGTGTTCCTCTCCGGTGGCCAGAGTGACGAGGATGCCACCGCGCATCTCGATGCCATGAACCGCCTGGGCCCGAACCCGTGGCCGCTGTCGTTCTCCTATGGCCGCGCCATGCAGTCGGCCGCGTTGCAGCTGTGGTCGAAGGACCTGACGGGCAACGTGGCGAAGGCGCAGCAAACCGTGTACGCGCGCGCCAAGGACAACGGCTTGGCCGCGCTCGGCAAGTGGGGCAAGGCCGCGTAAGCGCGTCTTGAGATCGACTCATGGAAACGCCGGCCTTGTGCCGGCGTTTCTGTTTTCATTGTCGAGTGATGTCGCCGTATCGCGATGAATCGCTGCGGACTTCAGCCCAGTGACGCCAGCCACTCGTCGTCGGAGCCTTCGTTGACGCCTTCGAACAGGAACGTCGATAGATAGCGCTCGCCGGTATCCGGCAGCATCGCCAGGATCACATCGTCCTTCTTCGCCGACTTCGCCACTTCCAGTGCGGCGGCGGCGGTGGCACCGGCGGAGATGCCGACGAAGATACCTTCCTCCGCGGCCAGTCGGCGCGCAGTGTCGCGTGCGAGGATGTCGTCGATCGGGAGGATTTGCGACGCGACTTCGCGATCGAGCACGGCGGGCACGAAATCCGGTGTCCAGCCCTGGATCTTGTGCGGCTGCCATTCCTTGCCGGTGAGCAGCGAAGCGCCGGCAGGTTCGCAGGCGGTCACCTTCACTTCCGGACGTGCGACCTTCAACACCTGACCGACACCGGTGAGCGTGCCGCCGGTGCCCCAGCCGGTGACGAAATGATCGAGCCGGCGGCCGGCGAAGTCGCGCAGGATCTCCGCTGCCGTGGTCTGACGGTGATACGCCGGATTGGCCGGATTCTCGAACTGCCGCGCCAGGAACCAGCCGTGCTTCTTCGCCAATTCCTCGGCCCTGCGCACCATGCCGCTGCCGCGTTCGGCGGCGGGTGTGAGGATCACCTTGGCGCCGTAGGCGCGCATCAGCTTGCGGCGTTCGATGGAGAAGGTTTCCGACATCGTCGCGACGAATTTGTAGCCGCGCGCGGCGCACACCATCGCCAGGGCGACACCCGTGTTGCCGGACGTGGCCTCGACGATGGTATCCCCGGGCTTGAGCAGGCCCTTGGCCTCCGCATCGAGGATGATGGCGATGGCCAGGCGGTCCTTGACCGAGCCGCCGGGGTTGAACGCTTCCACCTTGACGTACAGCGTGACGTGCTCCGGCGCGATGCGGTGTAGGCGCACGACAGGCGTGCCGCCGATGGTGTCGAGGATGCTGTCGTGGATCATGGTCGCGGTGCTCCGAGCAGGAGGGTCGGGGAACCCGCGTAACGCGTGCGGGCCTTGTGGGTTGACCACACTAGCGCGTTTCGGGGGATGGCTTAAGGCACGGATGCATCTTGCCGGCTGCCGTTAGAATCGAACGGATTTTTTGAGCGGATGCCCAGCTTGATGTTAACCAGGCGTTTGTTGAAACGGCCCGATACCTGGGCTGCGCCGATGACGCGACTGTGCGCCGGCTCGAGGGCCCGTGGCAAGGGGTTCGCTATGCTAGAAACGGATAGACGGAGACGAACACGCGAGCCTGGCCCGGCAGCGGAAAACCGAACATGCGCATCCTTGTAATCGAAGACGAGCACAAGACCGCCGAATACCTGCGCAAGGGGCTGTCGGAGCAGGGGTATAGCGTCGAGGTCGCGCACAACGGCGAGGACGGCCTGCATCTGGCCGAAACGGGCGGCTACGAAGCCATCATCCTCGACGGCATGCTGCCGCGACTGGATGGCGTGGTCGTACTCGAACGGCTGAGGCGGAATCACGCGACGCCGGTGATCATGCTCACGGCGCGCGATGCCGTCGAGGATCGCCTGCGAGGACTCGGCGCCGGTGCCGACGACTATCTGGTCAAGCCCTTTTCGTTCCTCGAGCTTCTGGCGCGCCTGCACAACGTCACGCGGCGCAATCATGCCGAGCAGTCCGTCGGCGTTACGATCGCGGATCTGCATGTCGATTTGATCGGCCGCAGGGCCATGCGCGGCGGCCGGCCATTGAACCTGACGGCCAAGGAATATGGCGTGCTGGCTGTTCTCGCGCGTCGACGCGGCCAGATCGTTTCCAAGACCATCCTGATGGAATCGGTCTGGGGGATCAATTTCGATACGGACACGAATATCGTGGAGGTCACCGTCAAGCGCTTGCGCGCCAAGCTCGATCAGGTCGGCCAGTCGCGGCTCCTGCATACCCTGCGCGGCATGGGGTATGTCCTCGAAGATCAGGATGGGCAGCCGACATGAAACTGCCATCGCTCGTGGTGAGGATCATGCGGGCGCAGACGCTGGCCACGGCGCTGATGTTCCTCGCGACCGGCACGGCGATCTTCGCGTTCCAGAAGAGCGAGCTCAATCGACAGCAGACGAAAGAACTCTTCACGCGATTGCAGATCATCCTGCCGATGGTCGATCGCACACATCAGCCGCACAAATGGGCGCTTCTGAAGGAGAGGCTGGAATCCTTCACGCCGCGCGGCGACAGCCTGCGCTATATCATCGACAGCGGGGATCCGCGATTCGACTTCGGCACGCCGTTCCCCGCAAACGCGCGCGTGCGCCGTGTCGCCGACGGCTCGTTCTATGTGCAATTGGGCGATCGCACGTTCCATGCCGTGCAAACGGACGTGCCGGCGCGCGAAGAGCGGCCGGCGTTGCGATTGACGGTGGCGCTGGACCATCGATCGGTCGAGCAGACCAGCCTCATGCTGGGTCTGGGAATCGGTGGCATCTCGCTCCTGGCGGTCGTGATCGTCGGCGTTCTGAGCCGCGCCATCGCGCGGCGCGGTCTGCGTCCGCTCGACAAGCTTTCTCATCATGCGGCTGGGCTGAATCCGAATGATCCCGAGGCGCTTCTGCCACTCGACGATCTGCCGGAGGAGTTGCGTGAGATGACGCGCGCCTTCAACGGCGCACTCGAACGTCTGCATGTGGCGAACGCGCGCCTGTCCTCGTTCAACGCCGATGTGGCACACGAGTTGCGCACGCCGCTGGGGAACATGATCGGTCAGACCCAGGTCGTCCTGTCGCGTCCACGCCCGGGTGACGAGCTGCAGGAGGTGTTGCATTCCAACCTCGAAGAACTGGAGCGCATGCGATCGATCGTCAACGACATGCTGTTCCTGGCGCGGGCCGATCAGGGCGCGATGGTAGACAACCTTGTCGTGACCTCCATCGCCGAGATCGCACGCCGCACCGCTGAACTGTTCGAAAGTATTCTTGATGAGACCGGGCGGGTTCTTGAAGTCGACGGTGACGCCGTCGCGGCGGTCGAGCCTTCGCTACTGGGACGTGCGATCGCCAATCTCATCGACAACGCGATCCGTCACGGCGACAGCGGTGGTCCGATTCGCGTGTTGATCCATCAGGATGGCGGGATGGCTACCGTCAGCGTGCGGAACCCGGCGAGTGCCGCCATCGCTTCGCAGATCGATCGTTGGTTCGATCGGTTTTTCCGGCTGGATTCGGCGCGCCGGCACGATGGCGGCAGTCATGGCCTCGGTCTTGCGATCGCCAAGGCGGTCGTGGTCATGCATGGTGGCACCGTGGAGGCGCGTTATCAGGAAGGCGAGATTGTCGTCGATCTGTTGCTGCCGGCGTCTTCAGGCACGACAGTTCGCGATGCGACGATCAAGCCGTCTGCTGTTTCATCGACTGTCGCCATTGCGGGCGGTTTGACAACAAAAACCGATCATTGAAGGGGAGGCGCCCTTCGGATTTCGTCATTCCCGCCTTCGCGGGAATGACGAGCAGGGAGATCATCAGGTCAGGCGATCAGATCAGATCGCCTGTTCTTCCATGTCGTCATGCCGCCGCATGCGGGACAGCCGGAGCACCGCCGTTCGCACCAGGATGTAGAAGAGCGGAATGTAGAAGATCGCGAGAATCGTCGCCGTCAGCGTGCCGCCGACCACCGCCGTGCCGATGGCGATGCGGCTGTTCGCGCCGCCGCCCGTCGAGAGCGCCAGCGGCAGCGAGCCGAAGATGAAAGCGAAGCTCGTCATCAGGATGGGGCGCAGACGCAGGCGTGCGGCTTCGAGCGCGGCCTCCACCACTTCCTTGCCGCGACGCTCCGCCTGCTCGGCGAACTCCACGATCAGGATCGCGTTCTTGGCCGCCAGACCCATCGTGGTGATGAGACCGATCTGGAAATAGACGTCGTTCTCCAGGCCGCGCAGCGTCACCGCCAGCACGGCGCCGATCAGGCCGAGCGGCACGACGAGCAGCACCGCGATCGGGATCGACCAGCTCTCGTACAAGGCCGCGAGGCAGAGGAAGACCAGCAGCAGTGAGAGTGCGTACAACAGCGGCGCCTGTCCGGACGACAGGCGCTCCTGGAACGACAGACCCGACCAGGCCACGCTCACGCCGGGGATCTCGCGCGCGATTTCCTCCATCCGTGCCATCGCCGTGCCGGTGCTCACGCCGGGCGCGGGAACGCCCTGGAATTCGGCGGCGGAAATGCCGTTGAAGCGCAGCAGCGCGGTCGGCGACTGTGCCCACGCTGTATTGGCGAAAGCCGAGAAGGGCGTCATCTGCCCGTTCCCGCCGCGCACGTGCCATTGATAGATATCGTCAGGCTTGGCGCGGAACTGGGAGTCGCCCTGCACGTAGACCCGCTTCACGCGTCCGCGATCGATGAAGTCGTTGACGTAGGAGCCGCCCCAGGCGGTGGAGAGCGTCGAGTTCACGTCGTCCTGCGTCAGGCCGAGCGTGGAGAGCATCTGCGGATCGCTGGTGACCTTCAGCGTCGGCATATCGGCCAACAGCGTCGGTCGCACCGAGCTCAGCAGCGGGTCCTGGCGTGCGGCGGCGAGCAGGCGATTGCCTGCGGCGGCGAATTCGTCACGTGACATGCCGCTGGTGTTCTGCAATTCCATGGTGAAGCCCGCGGTCTGGCCGAAACCGCGAATCGGTGGTGGCGCCAGCACGAAGACTTCCGCATCGCGAAAGCCGGAGAACGCCTTGCCAACGCGCGCGATGAAGGCGTCGATGCCGTCCTCGGGTGCCGTGCGCTGCGACCAGTCGATGAAGCTGACGAAGCCTTGCCCGGAATTTTGCGATGCGGTCGGCCCGCCGCCGCCGGCGACCAGGAATGCGGCGTTGATGCGCGACTTCTCGTTCTCGTTGAGATAGTCGGCAACCTGGTCGCGCACCTGCATCGTGCGCCCCAGTGTCGCGCCACCCGGAAGACGGAACTGGATGCTCACCCGACCCTGATCCTCGGAAGGCAGGAAGCCGGTCGGCAGGCGCTGGAACAGGAGCACCAGCAGCACCGCGATGCCGGCGTAGATCAGCAGGTAGACCAGTTTATGCCGGAGGATGCTCTGCACCGCCCGCAGGTAACGGTCGGTCGCACTCTCGAAGGTGCGGTTGAACCATTGCCCGGCATTGCGGGGTGCGGCTGCGAAGCGCGGAAAATGACGCGCGATCCAGCCATGCCCGGATTCGGAATGCTTGGATTTCAGCAGCGTCGCCGTCAACGCCGGGCTCAGGATCAGCGCGACCAGCACCGACAGCACCATCGAGGACACGATCGTGAGCGAGAACTGGCGATAGATCACGCCGGTGGAACCGCCGAACAGCGCCATGGGCAGGAACACCGCCGACAATACCAGCGCGATCGCGATCAATGCGACGTTGATCTCGCGCATCGACTCGATGGTCGCCTCGCGCGCCGTCATGCCCGGATTTTCGTGCATCAGGCGCTCGACGTTCTCGACGACGACGATGGCATCGTCGACGAGCAGGCCGATCGCGAGCACCAACCCGAACAACGTCATCGTGTTGATGGAGAAGCCGGCGACATAAAGAATGCCGAACGTGCCCAGCAGCACGACGGGTACTGCAATCGCGGGCACCAGCGTGGCGCGCCAGCTCTGCAGGAAGACGAACATGACGATCACGACCAGAATGACCGCTTCCAGCAGCGTTTTCGTCACTTCCTCGATCGACAACTCAATGAAGGTGGTCGCGTCGTTGAGGTAGGTGACTTTCCAGCCGTAGGGCAGGTTGGTCGCGAGACGCTCGACTGCCGCCCGCACCAGCTCGGCGGATTCCAGCGCGTCGGCACCCGGTGCCAGTTGCAAAGACATGCCAGCGGCGGGATGGCCGTTGAGGAGCGCATTGGAGTTGTAGTTTTCGGAGCCCAGTTCGACGCGCGCGACGTCCTGGATGCGAACGGTCGCGCCATTCGGTTCCGTCTTGAGCACGATCTGCTGGAACTGCGCCGGTGTCTGCAAACGCGACTGCGCCGACACCAGCGCGTTGAGCATCTGCGTCGCCGGTTGCGGCTGATCGCCAACCTGGCCCGCCGCCACTTCCGCGTTCTGGCTGCGGATCGCGGTGACGACGTCGCTCGGCATCAGCTGGAAGGATGCGAGCTTGGCCGGGTCCAGCCAGATCCGCATCGCGTAGGCGCTGCCGAACACGTTGGCGTCGCCGATGCCGCTGACGCGGGAAATCGGGTCCTGGAAATTGGAGACGAGATAGTCGGCGATGTCGCGGTTGGTGACCGTGTTGGTCTCGTCGTAGAGAGCGATGAGCAGCAGATCATCGGGATTGGCCTTGCGTACCACGATGCCTTGCTGCTGCACCTGCGACGGCAATCGCGGGATCGCCTGCTGCACCTGGTTCTGCACCTGGACCTGGGCGATGTCGGGATTGACGCTGGTGTCGAAGGTGACGCTGATGGTGACCTGGCCGCGCGACGCAGACGTCGAGCTGAAGTAGAGCATGCCGTCGATACCGGTCAGCGACTGCTCGATGACCTGGGTGACGCTGTTCTCGATCGTCTCCGCCGAGGCGCCGGGATAGCTGGCGCGGATGGTGACGGTGGGCGGCGCGACGTTCGGGTATTGCGAGATCGGCAACGACTTGATGGCGAAGGCGCCGCCCAGCATGACGACGATCGCCAGCACCCAGGCGAAGATGGGGCGTTCGATGAAGATGCGGGAAATCATTGCTTCGCCTCAGCCCCCCGCCGCGGGTGTCGATGTCGGCGGCAGGAGGCGCTGCGGCGTCGATGCGGTGACGGGGCGCACGGGCATGTCCGGGCGCAGTGAGGCGGTGCCCTGGGTGATCACGCGATCGCCCGGTTGCAACCCGGCGGTGACGATCCAGTCACTGCCGTCGGCGCGATCGGCGGTGACGGGACGCTGCACCGCGCGATCCTGGGCGCCGACGATCCACACGAAGGCGTTGCCGGTCGGCCCGCGCACGAGCGCCGCCTGCGGAACCCGATAGGCCGAGACCTGGGTCGCCTGCGCGAAGCGCGCGCGCACGAACATGCCCGGCAGCAGCACGCCGTCGGGATTGGGGACGCGGATGCGCAAGGTGACGGTGCCGGTGGACTGATCGACCAGCACTTCCGAGAACTGGAGCGTTCCCGGCTGCGGATAGACGCTCCCGTTCGGCAGCAGGATGCTGGCGTCCGCATCGGCGGGCTGCGCGCTGCCGGAGGACAGCTGCTGGCGCAGGGCGAGCAACTGCTGCGCCGATTGCTGCACGTCGACGAAGATCGGATCCAGGCGCTGGATCGTGGCGAGCGCGGTGGCTTGATCCGGCGACACGAGCCCGCCGACCGTCACCAGCGAGCGCCCGATGCGTCCGCTGATCGGTGCCGGCACGGTAGTGAAACGCCGGTTGATCTGCGCGGTGGCGAGGGTCGCCTCGTTCTGCGCCACGGAAGCGCGCGCCTGATCCGCGGCGGCCACCGCATTGTCGTAATCCTGGCGGCTGATCAGTTGGTCGCCGACCAGGGATTGATTGCGGCGCGCCAGCGCATCGGCGGCCTTGAGGTTGGCGCGCGCGCTTTTCAGATTGGCCTGCGCCTGATCGACGGCCGCCTGATACAGGCTGGGATCGATCTGATACAGCGGCTCGCCGGCACGCACCAGCTTGCCTTCCTGGAACAGCTGGCGCTGGATCAGGCCGCCGACCTGCGGACGCACTTCCGAGCTCTCGTAGGCCACCGCCCGGCCGTTGAACTCGTTGGTCAACGCGACGGAAGTCGGCTTGACGACGACATAGCCGACTTCCACGACCTTGTCGCGCTTGGGTTGTTTGTCCGAGGTGCCGCAGCCGGCGATGCCGAGGCACAGAACGATCGCGGCAAGAAGCTTGCAGCGGCTATTGTCGAAGGAAGCCAACGAACGGGTCTCCAAGGTTCACGGCGAAGCCGTGTTGACGCACTGCAACGAGACTAGCAATGCCCGCCGGTCGTCACGCTGACACGAAAATGACAACCCTGTCAGACGATCGCGGCAAGCGGGATGTGTACAAATCCGTTATCAGGGGATTCATCTTCCATGCCCTGCGGCCGTGCCGGTGACGCCGTGGTTTCGGGACGCCCCGGCGGCGGCTTGGTACTCTGCGCATCCGGCGCGCTGTCGGGGTTTCTAGGATAGCTTGAGTGAAAGAGGAGATGTCGTTGGCCATGGTCACGCCCAGGAAGATGGCGGTCGCGCGGGGTGCCCGATGATCGACGTCGGCGATGGCATCGTGCTGCGGCGCTGGCGGGCGGGCGATCTCGACGCGCTGCTGCGGCATGCTGATGACGAACAGGTCTCGCGCGGCGTCAGCGACCGATTTCCGCATCCGTACACCCGGGCCGACGGTGAGGCGTTCCTGGCGGGGCAGGTGATCGACCTGAGCCAGCCGGTGTTCGCGATCGAGATCGGCGGCGAGGCCAGCGGCGGCATCGGTGTGCGTCCCGGGCAGGGCGAGCGCCGCATCGGCGCGGAATTCGGCTACTGGCTGGGGCGCAGCCTTTGGGGGCGCGGCTTGATGACGCGCATCGTCGGCGTGTTCGCGCCCTGGGCGATGCACGAACTGCAGTTGTATCGCTTGCAGGCGACGGTGCTGGATTTCAACATCGGCTCCGCGCGCGTGCTGCTCAAGAACGGTTTCACTGAGGAGGGCACGCAGCGCTGCGCCGTGCTCAAGCGCGGATGCCTGCACGATCTGCGCACGTTCGCCAGAACACGGAAGGATCTTGCCGATGCGCCGTGACCCATCAGCCTCCGCGGCGTTGCGCGGGCAGCGCGATGCCGAATTGCGCATTTACGGTCTCAATGCCGTGCAGGCCGTGTTCGCGCGGCGTCCGCAGGCGATTCGCAAGCTGTACCTGCTCGAAACCCGCATCCCGCAGTTGCAGCCGCTGCTGCAATGGTGCGTGGCGCGTCGCGTCGGTTATCGCGTGGTGGAAGAGGACGACCTGCGCAAGCTGGCGGCCAGTTCGCATCATGAAGGCGTGGTCGCCGAGGTCCTGCGCGAGGAGCCGGGCGCGCTGGGTTCGTGGCTGCGTGATCTGCCTGCGGGACCGCAGTGCGCGCTGTGGCTGGATGGTGTCGGCAATCCGCACAACCTTGGCGCGATCCTGCGTTCCGCGGCGCATTTCGGTGTCGGCGCATTGCTGCTGCCGAGGGATTCGACGCTGGCCTTGTCCGGTGCCGCCGCACGCGTCGCCGAAGGTGGCGCGGAGGCGGTGCCGCTGGTCCGCCTGGGCAATGCCGTGAACGCCATCGGACAGCTGCGAGGCGCGGGGTTCACGCTGGCCGCGACCGTCGTGCGCGGTGGCGATGATCTGTTCGCGGCCGCGTTGCCGGAGCGGCTGGTGTACGTGCTCGGCGCGGAGGGCGAGGGCATGGATGCGGCGCTCGCGGAGGCTTGCGATCTGCGCCTGTCGATTCCCGGGACTGGAACGGTCGAGAGTCTCAATGTCGCCGCCGCGACGGCGGTGCTGCTTTTCGCTTGGGCGAGAAACCATTCCTAGGCATTCTGGGATTGAGCGTGAGACATCGCTCGTCATTCATGCGGGGCAGGAATGACGGCAAAAATGCTCTAATTCGCCCTTATGAATGATCCAACGCAGACATCATCTACGCGTGCGCCCATCGCGATCCCGCTTGCCTGGGGGCTGGCGGCGCTCTATGCCGTGGTCGCCATCATCGTCATGTGGTACGCACCGCGCGTGCCTTATGCGGATGGTTGGCGCTTCCTGGGACATTTCCTGACGACACCCTTTCCGAACAATGTTCTCGCGCCGGACAACGGCCACCACGAGATCATCCCGAATGCGGTGCGCGTGGCGGAAATGCAATTCTTCCACGCCGGACAGTGGTTACAGGTCTGCGTCGGAATCGCGTTCGCGTTGGCGACAGTGGTGCTTGCGTGGCGCGCGCTGCGTTCCCTGCCGACTCCTGCGCAGAGAGCGGCAGCAATGCTGTTCGCCGTGCTCGGATTGTTCTGGCTGGGCAACGTGCGCGCACTCGGGCATGCAAACGAGAGCGTGCATGCGTGTGCGGTGACCTTGTGCCTGGCGATCGGTCTCGGCCTGTTGTCGCGACAGGATGACGCCGGGATTGGCATCAAGGATGCCATCGTCGCATCGCTCTTCGGTTTGATCGCGGCGTTTTCCTTCGGCAGCGGAATCGCCTGCTTCGCGGCGTTCTTCATCGTGGCGGGACTGCGTCGCGCGTTGGTGTGGACGCATGTCGCATTGGCTTGCGGGTTGCTGGTCACGCTGGCGCTGCTGCATCTGAGCGGCGGAAACGATGCGGCGGCGTTGCGCCTCGTGCCGGGAGCGCAAGCGGATCGACTGCTGCGCTGGCTCGCGGGTCCCGCCGTCTACGTGGCGTGGCCCGTGCTCGATCCGGCGTTGGCCACGCAACTGCCGGTCGCACCCGTTCGCAAATTCGCCGAATCCTTCGCGCAGAATTATCAGACATCGTTCGGTCCGGTCATGCTCGCGCGCTGGCCGCACGTACTGCTGGCCGTGTTCGGATTGGCCTGGCTGGCGTTGAGTACGCTGCGCGCGCGCCTCGCGCCGTTGCCGGCGGCATTGTTCGGCGTCGGCTTGTCCTGGTTCGCGGTCGCTGTCGGCGCGATGATCGTATTGGTGCGGCTGGAGTATTTCCTCGATCATCCCGATCAGTTGCTGGCACCCCGCTATGTGGTGTGGTCGAGCCTGTTCTGGAGTGGTCTGGGCATCGCCACGGTTGCCTACATGCGTCCCGGCAGAGCCGTGGTATTGGCGACGCTATGCGCGATCGTCCTGCTGCCGAGCGAGGTCTGGATGGCGAAACTCGGCGCGGGCATGTGGCGCGTCGCCGATCAGACCGCGGTGGCCGCGGCGGTTGGCGTGCTCGAACCGGAACTGGCGACGGGCGAAACCGTGCCCGACGAACTGGTGCAAGCCCTGCCGGCGATCAGGACGGCGCGCACGGCGGTATTCGCATGGCCGGAAACGCAGTGGCTTGGCCGTGCGCCCGCAGCGGATGCGTTGCGGTTGCAAAACGTGCGCGAGATGAAGGTCGATGGCGTGGGCAATCGCCTCGGCACGCCCGGACGCCGCGTGCGCTTCAATGTCGATGACGCTTCCGCGCAACGGTTGCTCTTGATTGATGCCGACGGCATCGCGCGGGGCATCGCGATCCGCGATACCGCGACGGATGCAGGTTGGATTGGCTGGATGCAGCAGGAGGGGGCGGGCGCGGTACGCGTGGTGGCACTCATTCGCTAAGGCTCGCAGCCCAACGTGAGTCATCCCGGCGAAAGCCGGGATCCAGTTTTTCTGGAAGCTTCGCACTTGCCGAACACAAGGCTGGATCCCGGCTTTCGCCGGGATGACGAGCAGTAGTGTCGGAGGTGTTTATTCCTCCGGTGGCGTCACTTTCTTCGCTTCGCTGCCGAAATCCCCATCCGCCGAAGCGGCGAGATAGGCGAACACGGCATACGCGGCGACGTTCTGCGCAAGCGCCTTCGGATCGATCTTGTCGAGCGTGTCGTCCGGCGTGTGGTGATAATCGAAGTAGTCGGTGCCGTCCTGCGCCAGGCGTGCCCAGGCCAAGCCCTGTGCCGCGAACGGGCTGATGTCCGGTCCCGGGCCGCCCTTGCCGGGCGTGTGTTCGATGCCGAGCGGTGCCAGCGCTTCGGCGATCTGCTGGTCCGCGGCCTGCGCATATGCGGGCGCGGAGCTCGAGTAGGCGTAGATGCGACCCGCGCCGAAGTCGCTTTCGGCGGCGAGCTGATGCTGCTTGACGCTCCTGGCATGTTCCTGCGCGTAGGCCTTGCCGCCGTACAACCCTTGTTCCTCGTTGGCGAAGGCGACCACGCGGATCGTGCGCGCGGGCCGCTGTTTGCTGTCGCCGATCAGCTTGGCGGCCGCCATCGTCAGTCCGACGCCGGCACCGTCGTCGATCGCGCCGGTGCCGAGATCCCAGGAATCCAGATGCCCGCCGATCAGCACGACTTCATCGGGCTTGCTGGCACCACGCATCTCGCCGATCACGTTGTAGGACGTGGCCTGGCCATCCCATCCGCAATCCAACGCGAAGCGCACGCGAACGGAACCACGCTCCAGAAGTCGCGCGAGCTGGTCGGCATCCGGCGCGGCCAGCGCCGCAGACGGCACAGGTGTCAGGCCGTCATCGAAACGGGTGATGCCCGTGTGCGGATTGCGATGCGAATCGGTGCCGGCCGAGCGCATCAGATAACCGATCGCGCCGGTGCGGATCGCCGCCGATGGACCACGGCTGCGGATGCCGCCACCAGGACCGTAGCCAGCGCCGTCCTTCGCGCGCGGCATGCGGAAATCGACGAAGGCGATCTTGCCGGCGAGCGAACCCGCGGGCGCTGCTTCTAGTGTTGCAAGATCGGCGAAACGCACGATCTCGCCTTCGGCCGTGCCGCCGGGGCTGCCGCCGAGCGCGGTCAGTGCCAATGGCTGGCGGTTTGTACCCAGTATTTCGCCATGTTCGCCACGGCGTTCCCATTTCGGAAACGTCACTGGTTCCTTCCATACCTTGTCGAATCCAAGCTCGCGGAATTTTGCTTCCGCCCACTGCACGGCGCGCGCATCCGCTTCGCTGCCGGCCAGGCGCGGGCCGACTTCCGTCGTCAATGATTCGGTGATGCGGAAACCGAGGTCGCTGGCGAGCGCGCGCTCGCGCAACTCGGCCGCGCCTTTGAGGGCGGCCTCGGGAATGCGCGTCTCGCGCGGCGCGGCCATCGCTGCACCGGTGAACGACAGAAGCGAAGCGGCGAACAGCATTGCCGTCGGCGCGAGACGGAGCGATGCGCGCATGCGATGTCCTTGGACGAAGGGAAACCGCGAGCTTAGCAACCCGCGACGCCGGTGCTATCTGTCGCAAGTCATGTGCGACTTGAGCATTTCTCTCGTCAGGTTATCGTCTGGATTGAACCGGGCCGCGGAGCGGCTTCGCATCCGATGCGCATCAGCTGCCGTTCGCCGGGATGGCGCTTTCGTTGAGGCTGTAGATATAGGCATCCACGATCGAACCGTCGTCCAGCTTCGCCAGGGCGATGACGCGTTCGTAGCCTTCGCCCTCGAACTCGTCGAGGCGCGCCCAGTGTTCGGCCAGGGCGTCCGAGCTGAAGAGAAATCCTTCGACTTTGCCGCCGTGCTCGTCCAGGACGATGCCGGGATAACCGATCGCCGCGCCCCAGCCTTCCTGGAACAGCGTGCCGGTCACCGTCGCCGGCTGCCATTTTCCCGGGACGTTCGCCAGGATGTGTTCGTTGGGTCGCCCTGGGGCGAGCGTTCCGTAAACGAAAAGTCGGGAAGTCATCGTGCGCTTGAAGAGAGTGCTCTTGAACAGCTGCCAGACCACGAGCTTAGCAAGTGGCGGCGATGCTTCGACTTGTTGTGAGTCATGCCAGCGTTGAGCGTTTTTCGTCGCTGCTTATCGCCGGTTTTAAGGCTGGGGATGAGGAGGTGCCGGGCGTCGACACCGCCAGGATCTGCATCGAGAATCCTGGCGATGTCATTCGCGCTTTCAAGGCAAGAGATCCGAGACTTCGGCTCCCGGCAAAGCGCAGGCGGGAATTACTTCTTCAGCGAATCGCGAATCTCGCGCAGCAGCACGATGTCTTCCGGCGTCGCGGCGGGCGCTGCCTCGGCGGGCTTGCGCAGACGGTTGTAGGCCTTGAGGAAGAGGAAGATCACGAAGGCGATCAGGACGAAATCGATGATGGTCTGCAGGAAGGCGCCGTACTTGATCGCCACCTCGGCCGCGATTTCCTTGCCGGCGGCATCGAGTTGAGCGGGTTTGAGCACCTGTTTCCAGTCGGTGACGCTGACGCCGCCGCTGAGATAGCCGATCACCGGCATCACCACGCCGTCGACCATCGAGGTCACGATCTTGCCGAAGGCAGCACCGATCACCACGCCGACCGCCAGGTCGACGACGTTGCCGCGCGCGATGAATTCCTTAAACTCGCTGATCATGCCCATGATTTCACCCTCGCAATCGCCTGTGGAGACGATAGCTTACACAGCGAGGGGATTGCTTACACGGCAGGCGGCAGGATGCGACAGTCCAGTTCGATGAGGTCGTCAAGAGCACCGACACAGACATCGCCGGCTTCCAGCGCCGCCACGCCGGCAGGCGTGCCCATGAAGATCAGGTCGCCGGCACGCAAGGCATAGAGCTTGGACAGTTCGTGCAGGATGTCCGGGGCGTCCCAGATCATCTGGTCGAGCTGTGATTGCTGGCGCAGCGTGCCGTTGACATGCAGCGACAACGTGCGTGATGCCAGATCGCCGACCTGGGCGGCGGGCACCAGCTCGCTCATCGGCGCGGATTGGTCGAAGCCCTTGGCCGTATCCCAAGGCAGACCTTTCGCTTTCGCCGTGGCTTGCAGGTCGCGGCGCGTCAGATCGAGGCCGACGCCGTAGCCGAACACGAGCGCCTGCGCATCCTCGATGGCGAGCACGCCCGCGGGCGCATCGTGGCCGAGTGCCACCACCAGTTCGATCTCGTGGTGCAGGTTCTGCGTGCCGGGCGGATAGGCGGCGGTGCCATCCAGCGCGAGCGCATCGGCGGGTTTCGCGAAGAACACCGGCGATCCGCGCTCGCTTTTCGCGGCCGGAGCCTCGGCGCCCATTTCCTTGGCGTGATCGGCGAAATTACGGCCGACGCAATAAATGCGGCGCACGGGAAACGTGGCACCGCCACGGACCGGAACGCGCGGCGGGACGGGCGCGGGGATGACGTCAGTCATTGGATCGGAGGCTGGAGAGATGTCGCGATTTCAGCGCAGCAGCGGCTGATTGGTCTTCGGGACGACGCGATACTCGCCGTCGACCACACGCTTGCGCGTCGCCACTGGCTTGCCGCGCTGACCGAGCAGGCGCAGCAGTAGGCCGCCGATCAACATGGCCGCGCCGACGAACACGCCGATCACCAGCAACACCAGCAGCAGGGCCACGCCGAGCAGGCCGAATGCAACGCGCAGCAGCGTGTGGCGCGGCTTGCGCGGTGCGAAGAGGGCGGCAAGGCCAAGGGTGAGGCGGGTTTTCACGTTACGGAACATGGTCTGGAACGAATGTGCGGACATCGACGTGACACAATGATGTGGTTCGAACTTCAAGCGACAAGTATCGGGCGCGGCATGAACGAAGATGTAAGAAGTTCGTTAATGGAAACGGCAACCCCCTCATCCGAGCCTTCGCGGCGGCTGATCGCCTTGCCGGAGCTGCCGGATGGCGGCTTCGCCGAGGTCGAGGCGGTGATCGACGGCGACGCTGAATCGCTGATCCTCTATCGTGATGGCGACCATGTGCGCGCTTGGCTCAATGTCTGTCCGCATGCCGGGCGGCGGCTTGATTGGGCGCCGGGGCAGTTTCTGAAATCGAAGGATGGGTTGTTGGTTTGCGCTGCGCATGGTGCCAGCTTCGAGTTGGTCAATGGTGGGTGCGTGGCTGGGCCGTGCCGGGGGGAAAGCCTGCGGGCGGTGGCGGTGCGGGTTAGTGATGGGCAGGTGTTTTTGGGGTAGGTGTGGTTCTTCGGTTGTTTAAGGGTAAGCAAGAGCGTTTCGTCCGCTGTCGCGGCCGAGTTCATTTCTTTTGGTAAGCGCCAAAAGAAACGAACCAAAGAAAAACGCTTTCCCCGACGAAGCAGCCCCAGGGTTTCATTGCTATCGGGATTTTTCGACTCGCCATCCATGGCTCGGTCGAAAAACGGCGCACATCCCTGTGCGCCGCCCTCCGGGTCTCCGGGAGCTAAGTGCGTTCAAGCATCTTTAGAAGCGAAAGATGAGGCAAAGCCGAGCAAAGATTTTGCTCTTGGCTGCTAAACCTTGCGAGCCGATATGTGCCTAGACCCGAAGGGCGGCGGGCAGGAAGCCCGCCGTTTTCCGACCGAGCCATGGATGGCGAGTCGGAAAATCCTGGGGCTCAATCCGCCATGGGATTGCTGTGTCGAGAAAAGCGTTTTTCTTTGGTTCGTTTCTTTTGACGCTTATCAAAAGAAATGAACTCGGCCGCGTAGCGGACGAAACGCCTTTGCTCTTCACAAGCAACGGCAGCAGCAAAAGCCAAATGGATCCCAGCTTTCGCTGGGACGACGATCCAGCAAGAAGCTGGATTCCGGCTTCCGCCGGAATGACGAGCAAACGGCAGAAGCAACGGCAGAAGCAACGGCAGAAGCAACGGCAGAAGCAACGGCAGAAGCAACGGCAGAAGCAACGGCAGAAGCAACGGC
>NZ_JBXAPK010000002.1:261073-599667 GCF_058803905.1 Luteimonas sp. GW821-FHT14E02
CGGCAAAATGGATCCCAGCTTGCGCTGGGACGACGGATAAAGAGGCGTCATCCGTCCATATCAAGACCGCAAAAAGATTCAGAACAACAGCGCGAACAGATTCAGAACAACAGATTGACCATCAACACCACGATCAACGTATAGATCAGCGACAACGGCCCGCCAATCCGCCACATCTCCTTCGCGGTGTAATCCGCCGGCCCCGTGATCATCGAGATCACCGGATTCGACGCGGTCATGAAATTGTTGGATGCCGACAACGCGACGATCAGGGCAAACCCAGTCGGATTTCCCCCGGCCGCCAACGCCAGGTTGATCGCCAGCGGCACCATCACGATGGTCGCGCCGACGTGACTGATCACCAGCGAGAACGCCGTGGTCAGCAGCGCGACGGCGATCTCCAGCAGCCAGACCGGCACGCCCGAGGGCAGTTGCTCGATGGTGTGTCCGGCGATCCAGGCCGCCGCGCCGCTGGAATCCATCGCCCAGCCGAGCGGGATCAGGCAGGCCATCAGGAACACGGTCTTCCAGTTGATCGCGCCGTAGGCCTCATCCATCTTCAGCACGCCGGTGATCAGCATGCCGGCCACGCCCGCCATCAGCGCGATCGAGGTCGGAATTCTAGATGACAGCGCGATCAGCATGGTGATCGCGAAGATCGTCATCGCGACCTTGAACTTGTGCGGGCGCTGCTCGCCCTTCGGATAGTCGGTGACGGTGACGAAGTCGCGGCTGGCCGCGGTCTGCGCGAGGTCCTGCCAGATGCTGTGCAGCACCAGCATGTCGCCGGCGCGCAGCGGCACAGTGCGCACGTTCTCGCGCAGCACTTCCTTGTCGCGGTTGATGGCGAGCAGGCTGATGCCGTGCTTCTTGCGCAGTTCCAGTTGTGCGGACGTCTTGCCGATGAAGCTCGAGGTAGGTGGCACCACGGCTTCGGAAATGCCGGCGCGACTGGGATTGAACAGATCGCCGAACTCGCGCAGGCGCGCGGACAGGCGCAGGAAGTTGTTCTGCGCGAAGTCCGCCACCTTCGGCCGCGGGCCCATCGCGCCGAGCACGCTGCCGACCCAGATGCGCGCATCGCCGGGCGGTGCGAGGCGTGATTCGTTGCCGGTCTTCAGCGCCAGCAGCAGCGGTGCGCCGTGCAGGGCTTCGGCTTCGCCGAGCGACATGCCCACCAGCGGGCTGTCGGCACCGACGGTCAGTTCGAACACGTCGCCTTCGATGCCGTAGGCCTGCGAGAAGTAGCTCTGCGTGCGCGCGGGTGTCACGCCCTTGTCGATGTCGCCGCGCAGTTCCTTGTCGCCGAAGAAGTGGAAGTAGGCCAGGCCGGCCAGCAGCAGGGCCAGGCCGATCGGCATCGGCGCGAACATGTGCAGCGGTTCGAGCGTGGCGACGCCGGAAGGCAGGTTGGCGTTGGCGGCGACGAGCAGATCGTTGAGCAGGATGAGCGGTGAGTTGCCGACCATGGTGAGCGCACCGCCCATCACGATCGCGGCCGCGATCGGCAGCAGCAGCCGCGACAACGCCACGCCGGTGCGCGAGGAGATGCGAGAAGCCACCGGCAGGTACAGCGCCATCACCGACGGGTTCTGCATCATCGAGGAGTTGAGGCCGGCGATGAAGGAGGTGAGCAGCAACAGCCGCTGCTCGACGCCGCGCGCGCGCCGCAGCAGCCAGGCGGCGAGGCGGTTGAGCGCGCCGGTGCGGTCGAGGCCGGTGCCGAGGATCATGGTCGCGATCACGCTGATGACCGCGTTTGACGAAAAACCGTTGAACAGGTCCTCGGGTGCCACCAGTCCGGTGAGGCCTAGCAGCACCAGCACCACCAGCGCGACGAGGTCGGCGCGCACGCGTTCGAACAGGAACAGCAACATCGTCAGGCCGACCAGACCGAGCACGATCTCCATGTCGGTGGTCAGGGCGAGGGTGCTGTCCATTTCCCGGTCGTCAGCCGATCAAGCGTGCTGCGCGCTGGCCGCGCGATCGTAGAGCAGGTCCCACACCCCATGACCGAGGCGCTGGCCGCGTGTTTCGAAATGCGTCTGCGGACGCCAGTCGGGACGCGGCACCGCACCACGCGCGCCGGCGCGATTGCGCAACCCCTGGGTGGCATCGAGCACGTCCCACATCTGCTCCGCATAGTCCTGCCAATCGGTGGCCAGGTGCAAGCGGCCATCGACGGTGAGCTTGCGGACCAGCAATCGCGCGAACTCCGGCTGCACCAGGCGGCGCTTGTTGTGGCGCTTCTTGTGCCAGGGATCGGGGAAGTAGATGCGGATCTCGTCGAGGCCGCCGTCGGCGATCTCGTGCGTCAGCACCTCGACGGCGTCGTGGTGATAGATGCGGACGTGATCGCTGCCGTCCTCGGCGAGCGCATTGAGCAGTCGGCCGACGCCCGGCGCGTGGACCTCGATCCCGATGTAATCGCGATCGTGGTCACGCGATGCGGCATAACGCAGGGCCTCGCCGTTGCCGAAGCCGATTTCCAGCACGCGCTTGGCATGGCGGCCGAAGGTGGCGTCGAAGTCGCGTGGCTCGCCCAGGTAATCGAGCCCGAAGCGCGGCCACAGTTGATCGAAGGCGCGCTGCTGCGCCGGCGTGAAGCGGCCCTGGCGCAGCACGAAGCTGCGCACGGCGCGATGACCTTCCTGGCGCGTGAAGGGCTGGCGCTGCGGCGAGGCAGGCGAGGAGGCCCGCCGGTCATCGGTTCCGCTGTCGCCGGTTCCGTTGTCTTCGGCGCCCGGGGTCATCAGTCGATCAGGCCGTCCACGGGCGAGGAAGCACTGGCGAAGCGCTTGCGCGGGATGCGGCCGGCGAGGAAGGCGTCGCGTCCGGCCTGCACCGCTAGCTTCATCGCGCGCGCCATGCGGATCGGGTCGCGCGCGCCGGCGATCGCGGTGTTCATCAGCACGCCGTCGCAGCCGAGTTCCATCGCGATCGCGGCATCCGAGGCGGTGCCGACGCCGGCATCGACCAGGATCGGCACCTTGGCGTTCTCGACGATTTCGAGCAGATTGTAGCGGTTCTGGATCCCAAGCCCGGAGCCGATCGGCGCGGCCAGCGGCATCACCGCGACGCAGCCGATGTCCTCCAGGCGCCTGGCCAGGATCGGGTCGTCGCTGGTGTAGACCATCACGTCGAAGCCGTCGGCGACGAGTTGCTCGGCGGCCTTCAGTGTCTGCACCACGTCCGGGAACAGCGTCTTCTGGTCGCCGAGTACTTCCAGCTTCACCAAGTTGCGGCCGTCGAGCAGCTCACGCGCGAGTCGGCAGGTGCGCACCGCGTCCTCGGCGGTGTAGCAGCCGGCGGTGTTGGGCAGGATCGTGTAGCGATCGGGCGGCAGCGCGTCGAGCAGGTTCGGCTCGCCAGGCGTCTGGCCGATGTTCGTGCGGCGGATGGCGACCGTGACGATCTCGGCGCCGGCGGCCTCGGTGGCCGCGCGGGTTTCCTCGAGATCCTTGAACTTGCCGGTGCCGGTCAGCAGGCGGGATGTGTAGGGCTTGCCCGCGATGACGAGCGGGTCCAGAACGGAGGCGGGATTCATCCCTGAATTATGTCGCATCGACGCCGCCTTGTGGTCGGAAAACCTCGCCGTTTCGGGGGTTCCGCGATACAGGGCGGATCGTCCTGGCCGATCGCGTGAGCGAGTGGACAGGGCGCGAAGCGCGAATTCATTGCGGTCGTTACGCTGAGGAAAACAGCCAGGAAGACGGTTTTTCAAAGGTCCCCGCGTGTGTACGCGACGTCGAGCGCGCGTGACCGTCTCGTGTCACGAAGGTTTAAGCATTGTCGATCACGATGCGGCGGTGCCCCTCGCACAGCCCCCGTTCATCTCCTTGGACCTTCGCATGCCCCGCAAGCCCCGCACTCTCCGCGGCGCGATTCGCCTCGCGCTTTCGTTGACGGTCGCCGCCAGCCCCCTCGCCCAGGCCCAGCAGGCCGCAGATGCCACACCCGCCACACCCACCGCGTCGCAGGACCGGGCGGTGGATCTGGACAAGATCGTCGTCACCGGCCGTTCCGGCACCCGGGAACGCAGCAAGGCCGAGAGCAGCTATTCGATCACCCGCATCGAGGAAGATCGCCTGCGCCTGCAGGCGCCGACCTCGGTGACCGAGGCCATGAAATCGGTGCCCGGCTTCTGGGTGGAAGCCTCCGGCGGCGAGGCCAGCGGCAACATCCGCGCGCGTGGCATTCCCGTCGACGGTTACGGCTCGGTGAACATCCTCGAGGATGGCGTGCCGGTGCAGCACGATCCCGCACTGGGCTTCCTCAACGGCGACCAGGCGTTCCGCCTCGACGAGACCATCGAGCGCATCGAAGTGGTGCGCGGTGGCCCTTCGTCGGTGTTCTATTCCAACGCGCCGGCCGGCGCGATCAACTTCGTGCCGCGCGTGGTCGGCGACCAGGCCGAAGGCACGTTCAAGATGACGGTCGGCGACTATGGCCTGGCGCGCTATGACGCCTTCTTCGGCACACCGCTCGGCAACAGCGGCTGGAAGCTCGGCGTCGGTGGCTTCTTTCGCAGCGACGACGGCATCCGCGATCCCGGCTTCCAGGCCAATCATGGCGGCCAGTACCGCATCAACCTGAGCCGTGATTTCGAGCGTGGTCGTTTCAGCGTCGACTACAAGCACATGAACGACAACGTCGCGCTGTTCCTCGGCATCCCGATGCGCACGTACGCCGATGGCGAGATCCGCGCGGTGCCCGGTTTCGACGGCAACTACGGCACGATGGCCGGGCCGGAAACGCAGCGCATCCGCATGCTGCAGGGCGATGGCAGCTGGTACGACTTCGACAACAGCCGCGGCACGGAAGTGAAGCGCGATCAGTTCACTGTCAAGCTCGACTATGAACTCGGCGCGGGCTGGAAACTGGCCGAGGCGCTGCGCTACAACGATACGGAGACGCAGCGCAACGGCATGTTCCCGCTGCAGCTGTGGAGCCAGTCCAAGTTCTTCGCGCAATTGCCGGCGAATGCCTTGAGCCGGTTTCCCGGCGCCACCGGATGGCAGCTGCGTTACGCCAATGATCCGACGCAGGTGTTCGATCCCGTCAACCAGAACGGCAACGGCCTGCTCTCCGTTGGCGGGCTGCGTGGCCTGACGATTCCGGTGAAGGAACTGATCAACGATACGCGCCTGATGCGCAGCTTCGACTTCGGCGAGCAAAGCCACGATGTCACCTTCGGCTACTACTACGCGCGTATCGACGAGGATTTCGATCGCTATTCCTCCAACGTACTGACCGACGTGCGCGACAACGCACGACTGCTCGACCTCGTGGCCGTGGATGCCAACGGCAATCCGGTCGGCACCGCGACCGATCACGGCATCTATCGCTACGGCTACGAATGGGAAAACGCCAGCGGCCGTTCCACCACGCACGCGTTCTATGTGTCGGACGAATGGCAGGTCAACGACAAGCTGCGCGTCGATGCCGGCGTGCGCTGGGAGAAAGTGAGCACAGAGGGCTGGACGGAAGTGCGCGCCAAGCCGACGGTGGACCTCGGCACCTTCGCGACGTCGAACATCCTGGCCGGTTCCGGGCGTTATGCCACTTACGACGAGAGCTTCGACAAGCTCGGATGGACGATCGGCGCCAACTGGCAGTTCAATGAAAACTCCGGCGTGTTCGCGCGCTGGACCTCGGCGTTCCGCCTGCCCAACCTGTCGACCTACATCACGCGCTATTCGAGCTGCGATCCCAATGACGTGGAAGGCTGCATCAGCAGGGACAAGAGCAATCCGAACACCCGGCCGATCATCCAGACGATGGATCTTGGCGAGGTGGGTTACAAGTTCAGCAATCAGTACTTCGATCTGTTCGCCACCGCGTTCTACACCAAGTACGACAACGTCGGCTTCAGCAACGCCAAGTTCGATCTCAACAACACGCTGGTGCAGGAGCAGGGCTATGCCAGCACTCGCACCTTCGGCCTGGAGCTGGAAGCGAACTGGTATCCGGTGCAGTGGTTCGACATGCAGCTCACCGCCACCGTGCAGGACCCGCAGTACCGGAATCTGCGTTATTACGAAAGCGTGGGCGGCGGTGCCCTGGTGCTGCGCGACTACGTCGGCAACCAGCTGATCCGCGTGCCCAAGAACAGCTTCCGAGTGGTGCCCGGCGTGAACCTGTTTGACGACAGGCTGCGCCTGCAGGTCGCCTACGAATACGAGGGTGAGCGGTTCGTGGATACGGCGAACTCGGTGCGATTGCCGTCCTACGACGTGATCAACGCCAGCGCGCGCTGGCAGGTGACGCCGGAGCTGTCGTTGTTCCTCTACGCGGACAACCTCGACAATTCGCTGGGCCTGACCGAAGGCAATCCGCGCGCGGGCGAGTTGCAGAGCGCCGATGCGGGCGCCAATACCTTCCTGGCGCGGCCGCTGCTGGGACGGTCGTATCGTTTCGCGGTGATGTACAAGTTCTGACCGTGGGCGTGCATCGGCACACGCACAACCTGGTTCGCATCGCCGGATGGCTGCTCACGATCACCCCGTGGGCGGCCATGGCCTGCGATCTGGAGGCGGCACGCCCGCCGCGCAGCGGCCCGTGCGCGGCGTCGGTGCTCGACAACCGTTTGCGCATGAACGACGTGCAGGTGATCGGCACGCACAACAGCTACAAGCTGCCGTTGCCGGCGGACGAGATGGCGGCACATCGCGAAGTGGATCGCGTCGGCGCCGAATCGATCGATTACGGCCATCGTCCGTTGGCTGAGCAGCTCGATGCGGGCCTGCGCAGCTTTGAACTCGATGTGTACTCCGATCCGGAAGGCGGTCGCTATCTGCATCCGCCGGGTGCGCATCGGCACGGTTATCCGAAACCACCATGGTCAACCGCGCAGCTCGATCAGATGCGGCGCCCCGGTTTCAAGACGATGCATCTGTCGGACATCGATTTCCGCAGCAGCTGCGTCACCTTCCGTGCCTGCCTGAGGAGTGTGCGCGACTGGTCGCGCGCGCATCCGCGGCACGTGCCGATCCTGATCCTGATCAATGCCAAGGACGGCAAGGCTGGCGCAGGCGCTGTGCAGCCGCTTCCGTTCGATGTGAAGGCCTTCGATGCGCTGGATGCCGAGATACGGGGAATCTTTTCGAAGCGCGAGCTGATCGTTCCCGATCAGGTGCAGGGGGACTTTCCGACTCTGCGCGAGGCAGTGCAGGCGAATCGCTGGCCGACCCTGGCGCAGGCGCGCGGAAAGGTCTTCTTTGCGCTGGATGAGGACGCGCGGAAAGTCGCGCTGTACCGTGGTGACCGCCGTTCCCTGGAGGGCAGGGCGATGTTCGTCAACACCGACGAGTCATCGCCAGCCGCCGCCTATCTGACGTTGAACGATCCGTTGTCGCAGCGCGAGCGCATCGCCCGTGCGGTGGCCGATGGATTCATCGTGCGCACGCGCGCGGATGCGGACACCGCCGAGGCGCGCCGAAACGACACGCGGCGGCGTGAGGCGGCCTTCGCCAGCGGTGCGCAGGCGGTTTCCACCGATTACCCGCAACCAGACCCGCGCTGGGGCCGGTATCGGGTCGTATTTCCCGGACAGGGGTTCGTCCGCTGCAATCCATCGCGCGACGCCTGCCGGTCGTTTTCAACGGAGCGAGCACCATGAATTCAGTCGCCAGGATCTTCCTGTCCATTGCCGTGCTGGTCGCGGCGTCGTTGTCGTGTGTGGGGAAGGCGAGGGCGGCCGATGCAAACCCTGACCTGGTGCTGCGCGGCGAGATCACCGGCGCGGACCATCAGCGCTATCGCACGGTTCCGTTCGACGTGCCGGCGGGTACCGCACGCATCACGGTGCAATTCGAATACGACGGCAAGGAAGAGAAGACCACGATCGACCTTGGCCTGCTCGGGCCGGATGGCTTCCGCGGTCAGGACGGTTTTCGGGGTTGGAGCGGTGGCAACAAGACGGTCTTCACCGTGGCGGCGACGGATGCCACGCCGTCGTATCTGCCGGGGCCGATCCGTCCAGGCAAATGGTCCCTGCTGCTCGGGATTCCGAACATCCGCAAGGAAACGCGTTCGGAATATTCGGCACGCATCTGGTTTGGCCGCGAAAATACGCCGTACTGGCAGCCGGAGATCGCCAACCCGCCACTGCGCAACGAGGCCGGCTGGTATCGCGGCGATCTGCACATGCACGACGCGCACAGCGACGGCAGTTGCAAGAGCCAGGCCGGCGCCAAGGTGCCGTGTCCGTTGTTCCTGACGGCGCAGGCCGCCGTGGCGCGCGGTCTCGATTTCGTGGCGATCACCGATCACAACACGACATCGCAGGCCAATGCGATCCGCGAACTGCAGCCGTATTTCGATCGCCTGCTGCTGGTGCCTGGGCGGGAAGTCACCACCTTCAGCGGTCACGCCAATCTGATCGGAACGGTGGCGCCGCTCGATTTCCGTGTCGATGGACAGTCCCGAGACTGGAACGCGTTACTGCGTGATGCCGCTTCGCTGCACGGCATCGTCTCGATCAATCATCCGGTGCGGCCTTCCGGGGAAATCTGCATGGGCTGTGGCTGGACCGCACAGCCGCAGGCCGATCCGGATTTGCTGCAGGCGGTGGAAGTCGTCAACGGCATGGATGCCGATACGCCGTACTCCGGGATTCCATTCTGGGAGGCGCTGCTGAGCGCGGGGCACAGGCTGACGGCGATCGGCGGCAGCGACAATCACAATGCGAGTCAGCTGGAGCCAAGCATCGGTGGGGGTCCGGTGGGAATTCCGACGACGGTGGTGCGGGCGCCGGCGTTGTCGATGCCGGCGCTGCTCGACGGGTTGCGCGCCGGGCACGTGTTCGTCGATGTGCAGGGGAGTCGTGATCGCCGGTTGGAGTTCAGTGCGCGCAAGGGCGATGCGACGGCGCAGATGGGGGACAGGTTGTCCGCCGCTGCCGGGGAGATGGTCGAGTTCACGGTCCGCGCATGCAACGTGGCGGGCGGTCGCGTGGAAGTGGTCCAGGATGGGCGGGTGGTGACGCCGATCGCCGAGCCGGCGGTCACGCGTGCCGATCAGGCATTCCAGTTCTCATGGAGCAGCGACGGCAAACCGCACTGGGTGCGGGTAAATGTGCGTGGCGGCGATGGCAAGTTGTGGCTGCTGGGGAATCCGGTTTACGTCAATCTCAAGAAATAGACGAGCGACCGGACGGGTTCGGCATCTTCTGTCGCGCGTTTGCATGGGCTTGTCGTTCCCGCCCTCGCGGGAATGACAAGTTTTAAAGCCGCGCCAGAACCGGGCGCGCTAGCCTCCTCCCAACGCATGCACGATTTCCACCCGGTCACCCGGCTGGAGCTGGTACTCGCCATGCCGGCCGCGCGGCACGATGTCCCCGTTCACTTCAACCGCGACCCGGCGCTCGGCCAGATGCTGGGTTTGCAGGAGCGCGGCGATGGTGGGGCTGTCGTCGGAGAGGGCGAAGGTGTCGCCGTTGAGCAGGATGTTCATGCGCGTATTGTCGCCGCTCGCGGCGATGTCCGCACCCGGCGGGCGTCGGCCATGCCGCAACGCAGCGTGTATCCATGTTGCGGTGCATGAAACGATAATGGACTGTCATACGCCTGTCATTGAAGGCGTCGTCCGGATTCAAGGAGATCCCGTCCATGTCGTTGTTGTCTCGTCCCGCCCGTCGCGCGCTTGCCGCCGCACTCGCCCTGGTCGCGGCGCCCGCTTTCGCCGGGGACCATCCCTATTCGCAGACGGTTTTCTTCGGCGACAGCCTCTCCGATTCCGGCTACTTCCGCCCGTTGCTCGGCCCGTCGGGTCTGTTGCTGGGACGCTTCACCACCAATCCGAATCTGGTGTGGTCGGAACTGGTGGCCCAGTACTACGGCAGCAGCGCCACGCCCAACGGCAACGGCCAGAACGGCAACAACTATGCCGCCGGCGGTGCGCGCGTGGGCGTGGATGTCAGCAGTCCGCTGGGCACGATCCCGTCGCTGACCACGCAGATGAACAACTATCTCGCCGCACACGGTGGTCGGGCCGATCCCAAGGCGCTGTACACGGTGTGGGGCGGCGCGAATGATCTGTTCGCCGTGCAGGCGGATCCCGGCAACGCACTGCAAATCATCAATGGCGCCGTCACCGCGCAGATCGGCATCGTCAGCACCTTGCAGGCCGCCGGCGCGCGTTACGTGCTGGTGCCAACCCTGCCCGACATCGGCCTGACGCCGCGTGCGCGCAGTGGCGGCCCGGCCCTGATGGCGGCGGGCACGGCGCTCGCCGACTTCTACAACAAGTCGCTGTTCGACGGCCTTGCCAGCCAGGGGCTGCGCGTGATTCCGGTGGACACCTTCCACTTCCTGCAGGAAGCGGTCGCCAATCCGGGCTTGTACGGGCTTCGCAACGTCACCACGCCGGGCTGCGGCATGCAGCCGCCGCCGGCGAACGATTCCTCGCAGTTCTGCAATCCCGGTTCCTTCGTCGAACCGGACGTGCAGACCACCTATCTGTTCGCCGACGGCGTGCATCCCACCGGCGGCGCGCACGCGATGCTCAGCCAGCTCGCGATCAGCATGCTCGAAGCGCCGCGCCAGATCGCCGTGCTGCCGCGCTCGGCGGCGGCCACGGGCCGTGCTCGTGCCGACATCGTGGCGACGCATCTCACCGAACGGCCGGAAGGCGACGGCATGCGCTGGTGGACCAGTCTGCGCGCCGATTCCCAGCGCGTGAATCACGGCGATGCCTACGACGGCACGATTCCGTCTTTGAGCGGCGGTGTGGACTGGATGCGCGGCAGCTGGGTGTACGGCGCGTTCGCCGGCTTCGGCAGCGGCAACGTGGATTTCGGCGAGCGCCGCGGCAGCTTCGATCAGAAGGACGCCACGCTCGGTGGATTCGTCGGCTGGTATGGCGAGAATGGTCTTTGGGTGAACGGTCAGCTGAGCTACACGCAGATCAAGTACGACGTCGACCGCGAGGTCTGGATCGGGCCGGCCATGCGCCATCACCACGGGCGTCCCGACGGCGAAAACATCACCGCGGCGGTCAACGCCGGCTGGAATCTTGGCAGCGAAGGCCCGGTGCGGCACGGGCCGGTGCTCAGCCTGATCGCGCAGCGCATCGATGTCGACGGCTACCGCGAGAGCTTGCCCGAACTGTCGTCGTCGCTGGCCTATCCCAGCCAGAGCTACGACTCGCTGATCGGCAGTGCCGGCTGGCAGGCGAGCTACACCGCCGACTCCGGCTTCACGCCGTATGCCAGGCTCACCTACGATCACGAATTCGAGAAGCCGGACGAAGAAGCTTTTGCGCGCTCGCAATCACTGGCCGGCACGCCGAACTACGCGGTGCCGGGGCTGAGCAGCGATCGCGACTACGGCACGCTCACCGTCGGCGCGCGCGTTCCGTTCTTCGGGCTGGATGCCAACTTCGGCGGCAGCGCCACCGTGGAGCGTGGCAGCGATCACAACGCCAGTCTGTTCGCCACGCTCGGCAAGCGTTTCTGATCCAACGGCCCGCCGGGGCGGGCGAAGCGATTCGGGCCCGTCACCGGGCCCGCGATTGCCACGACGCGTTCGGCGGGCATAGACTTGCCCCGACGCGGGTGTAGTTCAATGGTAGAACTGCAGCTTCCCAAGCTGCTAGCGTGGGTTCGATTCCCATCACCCGCTCCAGCTTCATCTCTCAATGCCTGCAAGTCCCTATCTGGCAGGCGTTTTCAGTGACGAAACAAGATCCCCGACGCACCTCAATGCCGGGCCACCACCACCTCGCGCGCGATCGGGTCGGGTGTCGCCACCACCGGCGCGGACGAGTGGTTCAGCCGCTCGAGATTGGTGTCCAGCGATGCCATTGTGCCTAGTGCGATATTGGCCGATGCGCGTTGGCACGCCGGGGAGGCGGGATCTCCCTGCACGGCGATGAGGTTGTTCTTGGTGCCGGGCACCACCGTGTCGATCTGCGTCATCCCGCCTTCGCGCGCGGAGACGGCCAGCGACGCGGCCATGCATGCGCGGTCGTAGTCGCTGTGCAGGCCGTTCACCGGGCCGAGCCTGTTGATCGCCGCCATCGCGTCGTTGAACAGCTTCGGACGCTCCGGCGCCGTGAGCTGCGGCGCGGCCGTCGGCTCGAGCCGGTGATCGGCGTCCTGCACGTAGGCCATGCGCTGGCCGAACTGCTCATCACCGCGCTTGTTGAAGGTGCCCAGCGGCACCCGCGTGGACTCCCAGTACGGATGCGTCGGCGTGCCGTCGGCATCGCGGCGGACGTGGTTGGACGGGAACAGTTCGCTGCGGCCGCCCGCGTCGTGGAAGCCCATGCGCGCATACAGGCCGCCATCGGTACTGGCGTACTTCAGCGTGTCCGGGCCGGCCATGGACACAGTGCCGTTGCCGCCATGGCGCAGCGACGCGCCGACGGCCTCCACCAACAGCTTGGTGCCCACGCCCGCGTCATGCGCGGGCTTGGCGTCGGTGCAGATCTTGTCGATCCGTGCGCCGGCGCTGGTGTCCAGCGTCATCCAGCCGACCGGCACGTTGTTCTTGTAGGCGACGTACTGCTCGGTGCCGGGCGTGTTGTCGCCCTCGTCGAAATGCTTCTTGCGCGCGATGGCGTTGCGCTCGTCGGTCTTGCCCATGCGCAGCTCGAACTTTTCGATCTCCGCAAGGAATGCGGTGCGGTCGTCGATCTTGCGCACCGTCACCGGCATGTCCGCGGTGATGCCCTGCTCGGGGTTGGAGACGCCGCGCTTCCAGGTGTTCCAGGCCTCGACCTGTTCGGTGCGCGTGGCGCGCACCAACTCCTGCGCGGCCGTCTGCGAATCGCGCAAGGCATCGGACACCGTGGAATCCAGCGCCGGACCGGGTGCCGGGGCGGCGACGTTGCCATTGTCCTTGTAATGCGTCACCAGCGTGGCGGTGGTCTCCGGCACGTCCGTCTTCACCGCCAGATCGCCGATGGTGCCGGGGGTATAGTGCGCACGCAAGGTCGCGTCCTTGTCGGCGTGCGCGAGGGCAAGTGAGTTGGACTGGTAGCCAATCACCTCATAGGTGCCGCCCTCCAGATAGTCCCGGCCCGCCCACGTGCGCTTGATGGTGAACGCGCCGATGACATCCTCCGGCGCGATGCGCGGTGCGGCGCGTTCAAGGCCGAACAGGTTGTCCGTGGCCATGGTCTGCTGCTCGGCGCCTTGGTCGCGGACTGCGCGCGCCGCGAAGCGCGCCTGAATGTCGTGGGTGTCGAACAATACTTTCGGCGCGACGACGTAGACGTAAGTTTTCTCCGGCGCCTCCTTCTGGGACGGATCGAAATCCGCGCGCGTGCGGTCCACCTTGATCGGGAACAGCGACGCGGCCTCCAGCGAACCCGTCACGCAGACCGCGGTGCGCGGGTGGATGTCCTGCTTCATCAGGCGATAGACGATGCCCTGGCCGTCGCGCGGGGCGAAGCCGTCGCGGAAGATATCCTTTGGCTCCCGGTCGTCTGAGCGGAAGAAGGTCGCGTCATTGACGCGCAGAAGATCCATTGGCACGGCGGTCAGCGCCTTGGTGCCGCTGCCGACCTGGTCGTAAAACTGGGTGGCATTGCCGGGTTTGCGCGCGGCTTCCCACGGTGTCTGCTCGTTATCGGGATTGAGTGGGTTCTCGTAGTCCTTGGGCATGTCCAGCCTCCTTGTCGCGGGCCTCGCGGCCACGCGCGCATCACAGTGGGAAATTTGGCGAAGTGGCGACGATGTGTCGGCCCGATGGACTCAGTTTGACCGTATGGACGCGCTCAAAATCGTGACGCGGGTCCACCAATCGTCATTTTGAAGTGCGCAATGCGTCACTTCGCCCAATGCTGGCAAGCAGACAAAGACGATGTTTTAGAGAGCTCGGCGCCATTGCGCCTTCAGGTGACGCCTCTCCCAGGCGGGCTGGCGCATGCTCTGCGCGAGTTCAATTCACTCGCTCCACTTTTCCGATCACTCTCGCCTGTGTGGTGATGAGCTTGGCGAGGCGCGATCCGTTCCTCGGATCGCGCGCGGCGACGCCATCGACGTGCCGCGCGCTGTGCATTTACGTCTTACGGCCGATATTCCACCCGAAGCTTGGCGCTGGCGCCGCGATCGATCCACAGGTAGTTCGTGCTCGTCTGCGCCTGTTCGAAGCGCAGTCGCAGTTGGGTGCGTCCTGTGCGGTTGATGGCCCCCAATCCCGTTGCATCGAACACGCTGGAACTTTGTCGGCCGCCGGTGAAGCGCGTCAGTTCCGCGACCGCGTTGGCGTCGGCCGCGGCGGCATAGTCGCCGGCTTCGATCGTGCAGCCGACAAAGCAGCCGCGCCTCACGTCGATCAGCAGGCGATTGCCTGCCGGCTGGCTCCAGGGGTCGCCGCTGGCGCTGCGGTAGGCGACGCTGAGGGTCGCGGCGACGATCTGGGCGCCGTCGGGCAGCGACGAGGTGTCGAACGACAGCACGCTGCGGTTGAGCTTGCCGTCGGCGCCGCGACCGCTGGCCAGGCCGAAACTGGATTCATACGTGCCGACCACGGCGCCGCTGCCGTCGGCATTGGCCTTGACGTAGCCATCGTTGGCATCCTCGTTGTCGAATTCCACGACCAGCGGCACATCGCCGCCACCGCTGACCTGCACGGTGATCGCGGCGGAGGACGCGCTGTTGCCGGCCAGATCGTGCGCGCGCGCCTGTAGCTGGTGTGCGCCGTTACTGGCGGTCGTGCTGTTCCATTGCAGGGAGTAGGGCGCGCTGGCGTCGCTGCCGAGCAGGCCGCCGTCGAGCAGGAATTCGACGCGCTCCACGCCGATGTCGTCGCTGGCATCGGCGGCGAGCGTCACCGTGCCGCTGACCGCGGCGCCATCGGTCGGTGCGGTCAGTGCGACTTGAGGTGGGTTCGGGTCGAGGTCGTCCAGGCCCCAGAAGCGGGCGATGTAGTAGCTCGAGCAGATGTTCGCGTCGAGCACGTAGGCGCCGGCGGTGCCGCACTGGCTTTCGCCGCTGCCGGGATCGACCGGCACGCCATGACCTATGCCGGAAATGGTGTAGGTCTCGACGAGTGCGTGGCCGGCGGCATCGCGGTAGACCTTGTGCGGATAGCCGGCGACGTTGTCCTCGACGTCGGGTGTCTGGTCGATGCCGTGCACGTTGGTCCATTGCTGCATCAGCTCGGTTGCGTTCACTGGCTTGACCGTGGTGTCGGCATCGCCTTGCCAGATCGAAACGATCGGCCACGGTCCGCCGTGCGTGCTGGCTGCGCGGACTTTGTCGCCCCATTGCTGCGGCGTCTGGTCGACACCCGGCGACATACAACTGGATGCCTGCGTGGACGAGGTCGCACAGCGGTAGGGCAGGCCGGCGACGATGGCACCGCCGGCAAACACGTCCGGATAAGTGGCCAGCATCACGGCGGCCATCGCGCCGCCCGAGGAGAGGCCGGTGACGTAGACGCGACCGGTCGAGGTGGCGTGATCGGCATGCATGCGATCGATCATCTGCTTGATCGACAGCGCCTCGCCCTGGCCGCGCGTGGTGTCGCCGGGTTCGAACCAGTTGAAGCAGGAGAGGACGTTGTTGCCGCTCTGTTGTTGCGGCAGCACCACGGCGAAGCGCCAGCGTTCGGCCAGCATTTCCCAGCCGGTTTCGGCGTCGTAGCTGGAGGCGCTTTGCACGCAGCCGTGCATGGCGACCACCAATGGCGCATCGGCCGGCAGACCGGCGGGCACGTACTTGAACATGCGCAGATTGCCGGGATTGCTGCCGAAACCGGTCACTTCGGTGGAGGCCAGTGCTGCCGCGCCGTACAGCGACGACAACGACAGCGCGGACAGCAGGAGTAGTCGGGCCAAGCGGCGCGCGGGCCGTTGGAGCGCGCGAGATGCGATGGACATGTGGTGACTCCCTGAACCGGGGAGCAGCCCCGGCGTGCCCGCAGTGAGCCACCGTGCCGGTGCGCACGCCATCGTCCGAAGGGGCATGTGCGCGAGAAAACGGCATGGTGTCCGTCGAAATCATGAGTGAGGACTTGAACGCGGTCGCATTCCGTGCCGGTCGCGGCGCCACCGAGCTCACCGTGCGGCACCCGAATTCCATCGGTGGCAAGTGGGAGTCGGAGATTCATCGCTTCGATGTCGAAAGCGGGCGGTCGCCGCCGCGCATCCTTGATGACGTGCGCGGCGGCACCGGCTAAGCTATGAGCACGGTTCGACTCCTGTCATCCGTTCCGGATTCCGACGGCGGCACGCTCTCTGGCGTGCCGCCGTTTTTAATCTGGAATGTTTCAATCGGAGCGTCGGAGCGACCCGCGTTGGCTAGGTTTTTGATTTCCCGATGGTTGTTCGCGTGGCCGGGACGGAATAACGGATTTATTCGGCGCTTCTCCCCACACTGACGTCCCCGCAAAGTAACGAAGGTACAGCAGCGATGATCGTGCTCGGCTGGCGGGAATGGGTGGTGCTGCCATCGCTCGGGATCACGCGTCTGCGCGCCAAGGTGGATACCGGTGCACGCAGTTCGGCGCTGCATGTGGATGCACAGTGGCGCTTCACCGAAGGCGGGGCGCCGTGGGTGGGTTTCAGGATCACGCCGTGGAAAACGCGGCCCTCCCATGTCGTGGAGGCGATCGCGCCGCTCATCGAGGAGCGCGACGTGGTCGACTCCGGCGGACACCGCACGCGCCGTCCCTTCCTGCGCACGCAGTTGCAACTGGCCGGCGTCGAGCGCGAGATTGAAATCAATCTGACCGATCGCGGCGGCATGCTGTTCCCGATGCTGCTCGGGCGCAGCGCCATGGCGGGTACGTTCATGGTCGACCCCGCACAGTCTTCCGTCCACGGCAAACCGCCGCGGCCCCTCCACTCGTCCATTGCGTGACGCTCGTGAAACTCGCCATCCTTTCGCGCAACAGCCTGCTCTATTCGACCCGACGCCTGGTGGAGGCCGCGCGCGAGCGGCACCACAGCGTGCGCGTGCTCGATCCGTTGCGTTGCTACATGCGCATCACCGCCAGCGGCTTCGACATGCACTACAAGGGCAAGCCGATTGCCGACTACAACGCGGTGATCCCGCGCATCGGTGCCTCCGTCACGCGTTACGGCAGCGCGGTGCTGCGCCAGTTCGAACTGATGGGCACCTACACGCCCAATCCGTCGACGGCGATCGCGCGCGCGCGCGACAAACTGCAATGCCACCAGCTGCTGGCGGCGGAGGGGATCGATCTGCCGGCGACGGTGTTCGGCGACAACCCCGACGACACCACCGATCTGCTGTCGATGCTTGGCGCGCCGCCGCATGTGATCAAGCTCAACGAAGGCTCCCAAGGGTCGGGCGTGATGCTGACCGAGAAGCTCTCGGCCTCGCGCAGCGTGATCGAGACCCTGCGCGGCCTGTACGCCAACTTCCTCGTCCAGGAATTCATCGAGGAGGCGGGCGGGGCCGACCTGCGCTGCTTCGTGGTCGGCGGCCGGGTGGTCGCGGCGATGCGCCGGCAGGCGCCGGCGGGCGACTTCCGCTCCAACCTGCATCGCGGCGGCAGCGGCAAGGCGGCCCTGGCGACCGCGGCGCAGCAGGCGGTGGCGGTGCGGGCGGCGCAGGTGCTGGGCCTGGGCATTGCGGGCGTCGATCTGATCCACTCCAAGCGCGGGCCGCTGGTGCTGGAGGTGAACGCCTCGCCGGGGCTGGAAGGCATCGAGCAGGCCACGGGTGTCGACATCGCCGGCAACATCATCGACCACATCGCCACCCAGGTGCAGCCGGCCCGGCAGACGCGCCGGCGGAAGACTGGCTGAACCTTCCCGAGCCCTTTGAGTCATTAAAAACAAATAGTTACACCGTTTTTCATGACTTTCTGAACCCGGTTGGGGGATGCAGCCGAAAATCGGAAGCCGGTTTAACAGCCATCTAACCCCCCGGCCCGTAAGGTGACTTGACCGGAATTTCTCCGCTCTCTCCAGGTCGTTCCTTCAGGTCAGTCAGCGGATTACGGTAATCGGGGCAGTCCTTTATTTGGCCCAGGCGACGACCTCGCTTGGGCCTTTTGTTGTCTGCACCGAGATCCCGGTCGAGCAGGAATCGGGCGTGCTCAGCGAGGGCGCCGTCCTGTGTGACAGAATCCAAGATTGCTCACGCAGGGGAACCGCGGCCCGTGACACGGGTCTGACCTTGACCCCAAAGGACAACCGATTGATGCGCATCCTCGTAATCGAAGACAACCAGGACATCGCCGCCAACCTCGGCGACTACCTTGAAGACCGCGGCCATACGGTCGACTTCGCCGCCGACGGCGTCACGGGCCTGCATCTGGCCGTCGTCCACGATTTCGACGCGGTGGTGCTCGACCTCAACCTGCCCGGCATCGACGGCCTCGAGGTCTGCCGCAAGCTGCGCAACGAGGCACGCAAGCAGACGCCGGTGCTCATGCTCACCGCGCGCGACAGCCTCGACAACAAGCTGGCCGGCTTCGACTCCGGCGCCGACGACTACCTGATCAAGCCGTTCGCGCTGCAGGAAGTGGAAGTGCGCCTCAACGCGCTGGCGCGCCGCGGCCGCGGCGTGCAGACGCGCGTGCTCGAAGTAGGCGATCTCGAATACAACCTCGACACACTGGAAGTGCGCCGCGAGGGCAAGCTGCTGCAGCTCAATCCGACCGCGCTGAAGATCCTGCAGGCGCTGATGGAAGCTTCGCCCGCCGTGGTCACACGGCAGGAACTGGAAACCCGCGTCTGGGGCGAGGAACTGCCCGACTCCGACTCGCTGCGCGTGCACATCCACGGCCTGCGCGCCGTGGTCGACAAGCCCTTCGAGACCCCGCTGATCCAGACCCGCCATGGCATCGGATACCGCATCGCCGCGCCCGATGCGAACGCCTGACGGTCGCACCCGGCGACGAAAAACTCGTTATCGCCGGCGGCTGAGAAGCCGCATCATCCTGTCGTTCGTCCTGCTCGGCTTCGGGCTGACGACGCTGTTCGCCTTCGCCACGAACTGGACGCGCAATCGTGTCGAGAACACGTTGGTCGAAGACGTGATGAACAAGAACATCGACGAGTACGCGCGGCGCTACTACACCAATCCCAACCAAAGCCCCGATCTGCCGGTGCAGCAGATGCTGGCGCGCGTGGTGAAGCAAGACCGTTTCGAGGCGCTGCGCGCGGATCAGCCGGACTGGTACGAACTGGGCGACGGCATCCACAACCTCAGCGGTGAGGACGAGCAGGGGCGCGCGTTCTCGTACAAGCTGGCGGTGCGGAAAACGCAGAAGGAATGGTTTTTCCTCGCGTATGACATGACGCAGGCGAGCCGCGGCCAGGAGCAGTTCAATCGTGCCCTGTATGGTTCGGTGATCACCTTCACCCTGCTTTCGTTGGTGGTGGGCTGGTGGTCGGCGTCGCGGGTGATGAAGCCGGTGTCGGAGCTTGCGCGCCGCCTGCAGACATCCGGCGAGAACGCCGAGCCGCAGAATCTGGCCGCTCATTTCCCGGACGACGAGGTCGGCCAGCTCGCCTCGGCGTTGGACGATTACGCCACGCGCCTGACCGAGGTGGTCAAGCGCGATCGCGAGTTCAACGCCGACGTCAGCCATGAACTGCGCACGCCGCTGGCGGTGGTGAAGGGCGCGGTGGAGCTGCTGCTGTCCAAGCCAGATCTCGACGAGAAGACGCGCGCCCGGTTGCAGCGCATCCAGCGCGCCGAGCAGCAATGCACCGACCTGATCAGCGCGTTGCTGCTGCTCTCGCGCAACGAGCGCGGCCATGGCAACACCGATGTGGCCAAGGTGGCCGAGCAACTGCTCGACACGCATCGCAGCCAGCTTGGCGGCAAGCCGTTGGAACTGCGCATCGAAGGCCAGCGCGGACTGGTGGTCGACTCGCCGGAGGCGGCGGTGAACGTCGCGCTCGGCAATCTGATCGGCAATGCGGTGAAGTACACGGCACAGGGCGAGGTGATCGTGCGGCTGCGCGAGAAATCGGTCGAGGTGATCGATTCCGGCCCGGGCCTGAGCGCTGAGGATGCGGCGCGCCTGTTCGAGCGCGGTTATCGCGGCACCCACGCCGAGCATTCGCAGGGCGGCGGCATCGGTCTGTCGATCGTGCGTCGCTTGTGCGCGCTGTACGGCTGGGGCGTGCGCGTGGTGCCGGGAGAAGAAAAAGGCGTGGTGGCGACGCTGTCGTTCACGCCGGAAAGGAATGGCAACGGCGCGAGCGCGTAGCCGCTCGCGCGGCGCCGTCACACGAGAGTTTTTTTACACGGCTTCGAGCCAGCCGTACTTGTCCGGCGTCTTGCCGTCGAACAGGCCGAAGAACAGTTCCTGCAGCTTCTGCGTCACCGGCCCCGGCTTGCCCGCGCCGACCTGACGGCCGTCGACCGAGCGGATCGGCGTGATCTCCGCCGCCGTGCCGCACATGAAAAGTTCGTCGCACAGGTACAGGTATTCGCGCGGCAGGTCGCGTTCGATCACGTCGATGCCGGCGTCGCGCGCCAGCGTGATGATGGTGTTGCGGGTGATGCCGTTGAGTAGCGCGGCGCTGACCGGCGTGGTGTGCAGCGCGCCGTCGAAGACCAGGAACAGGTTCTCGCCCGCGCCTTCGCTGAGCAGGCCGGTGGAGGCGAGCGCGATGCCTTCGCCAAAGCCGAGCCGGCGGGCCTCGCGCGCGACTAGTTGTCCGGAGAGATAGTTGCCGCCGGCCTTGGCGCCGGCCGGCAGCGTGTTCGGCGCGAAGCGCTGCCAGCTGGAGACGCAGGCGTCGATGCCCTGCGCGAGCACGCCGGCGCCGAGGTACTGGCCCATCTTCCAGGTGGCGACGGCGACGTCGGTGGGCGTATCGGCCGACAGGCCGAACCCGCCGAGGCCGCGATAGGCGACCGGACGCAGGTAGTCGGTCGTGTTGTTGTTGGCCTGGATCACTTCACGGCAGGCCTGGTTGAGCTGCTCCAGCGAATACGGCATCGCCATGTCGTAGATCTTGGCCGAGGCGAACAGGCGCGTGTTGTGGTCGGTGAGGCGGAAGATGACCGGGCCGTTCGGCGTGTCGTAGCAGCGGATGCCTTCGAACACCGAGGAGCCGTAATGCACGACGTGCGACATGACGTGCGTCGTCGCCTCCGCCCAGTGTTTGATCGCACCGTTGTGCCAGATCCATTCGGGGTATTGCATGGGCGTCGGCTCTCGCGAAGGGGTGCATAGTTTAAGGGCTGTTCGCCGCTCGCGCTTCGGGTGTCCGGGACGAACGGCGGCGCGGGGCAACAAAAACGCCGCGCGGGTCAGCCCGCGCGGCGTCGAGGTGCCGGAGTTGCGTGTGTGTCAGCGATAGCCGGCGATGGTCGCCTTGGTGTTCACCAGCACGCGCTGGTTGTGGCTCTTGTCGGTGGTGCCCATCGGCGCGCCGTTGTAGGTCTTGTCCGGGTTCGACCAGTAGTTCAGGCGCGGGCAGTTCGACGAGCAGTTGTAGGCCATGATCGTGCGCCACTGGTTCTGCGGATGGCGGTAGCCGTGGCCGTAGCTGTAGGGCGAGGTGCTGGAATCGGTGGCCGGATCGTGGCGAGCCGACTGCAGATGGCCGATCTCGTGGGCGAAGCTGTAGTAGCCGGTGGCGCAGTCCCAGTAGGCGGTCGCGAAGGCGGTGGACGCGGTGGAGCCGATCCCCGAAGCCAGGCCGCAGGCCGAGCTGTCGTTGCCGATCAGCACGGCGACGTCGGCGGCGACGTCGTTGCGGGTAGTGTGGATGCCGTCCATGTAGCCGTCGCTGGTGCCACGGAAACGCGACAGGTCGGTGCTCATGCCCACTTCGCTGTAGCTCACGGTGCTATAGCCGGCCAGCACCATGTTGATGCCGACGTTCGAGTTGGCGTAGCCCTGGTTGGATTCGGCCACGGCGAGTTCGGCCAGCGCCTGCATGTCGCCGCCGTAGGCGTTGACCGCCGCTTGCGTGGCGACGACCAGCACGCGGATCGTGGCGGTCGCGCCCGGATCGATCGCGGTCGGGGTGACGAGGCCGCCCTTCTTGTTGGCCGTGGGCCTGGCGGCGTCGAGGATCTCGCGATAGGCCTGATCCGGATGTTCGGCCGGCATGCGCGATTCGTCGACCTCGACGACGGCGGTGGTGCCGTCCGGCAGCGGCCGGATGCGGAACAGCTTGCCGCCGACGCGGGCATTGCCGGTGATCTGGTTGCCGTGGCGCACCAGCACCACGTCGTTGAGCGGATCGGCCGATGTCTCGCGCACAGTCGGTGCGCGCTTGGTGGCGGTCTCGCGGACGTGGCCGTACCAGACGGTGTCGCCGCGCGCGGTGCGCTCGCTGCGGCTGCGGTCGGCGGTCAGGACGCGGCCGCCGAGCACCAGCTCGATCTGGTCGCCGTCGCTGGCGCTGGCGTCCACGGAGGTGACCCGGACGTCGAGCGTGCTGGGATGCGAGAAGAGGGTTTCCAGGGCGCGCTCGTTGCGGACATCGGCCGCCTTGCCGGCGGGGCTGGCGACGAACAGCGGTTTCCCGGCGGCAGCGGCGGAGCCGGCGAGGGCGAGACCGGCCAAGCCGGCAGCGATTCGGAGGGATCGTTGCATGAGGAGATTCCGGAGTGGAGGAGAATTCGCGTGACTAAGGTCACGCTCCGGACGCTGCCGTCTCGTTCCGCATACAGGCAAGCTGCAGGTGCAGCAATGCGCGTCCTCAAGGCAACCCGTTTACAGGGTCAGCCACCAGCACCCCATGTATTTGCGCAAACCGAACACCGTGCGCAGGGAGGTGGCGCCTCCCGGCGAGGTCTGGTCGACCCGCAGGGCGACCGGGGTGCGTCGGATCTGCGCCTCCGGGTAGTTGGCGGGATCGACATCGCCGCTGACGGTCATGTTGCCCTCGGCGTCGACACTGACCTGCGGCGCGGGCAGGATCGGGCTGATGTCGACCAGGGGCCGGCTGGCGATGGCGTCCAGGCGCGAGAGCACCGCGTAGCCGCCGTTGTTCGACATGCCCGACCAGTTGTAGAGCCCGGCCAGCCGGTTGGTGTCGTGGCTGTCGATGGCGGCGGTGAGTTCGTAGATCAGGTCGCGCACGCTGCGCGAGCAGCCGCGCGCATAGGGCTTGCCGCCGACCTGGGGTGATCCTGTCGTGGCGCGCGGCAGCGCGTCGGTGGCGCCGACGTCATTGCAGTTGCGGTCGGTGAAGATCGACTTGCCGTCGGGGCCGGTGCAGCGTTTGATCTGCGCGTCGGCGCGACCCGGCCAGCAGACGAAGGCCAGCGGCAGCAGCAGGATGCAGGCGAGGCGGAACGGCGGCATCGGCGCAGCGTAGCGTCGGACGCCCGCACCTGGAAGTGCGGGCTGCTCGATCTGCCGTGTGCCAGATCGAGATCCAAAGTTTGTGGCGCAGGCTTTGGGTTCCGGGCGTGTCATTGCCACAGCCCCGCCACTGCGGCGGCGCCCCTTGATTTGAAGGGGCTCTTTCCCGGGACACCGATGGACGTCCCGGATTTTACGATCGCGCAGATAAGCGGACTTACGCTGCCGATGACAGCCGCGCCAGCACCGACTGCGTCGGTTTCGCCAGGTTGAGCGTGTAGAAATGCAGCGCCGGCGCGCCGCCGTCGATCAGGCGCCTGCACAGCGCGGCGACGAAATCGGCAGCGAACTCGCGGATGCTATCGATGTCGTCCCCGTAAGCGAGCATGCGCTTGCTGATCCAGCGCGGGATCTCGGCGCCGCAGGCTTCGGAGAAGCGGCGCAGCTGGCTGAAATTGGAGATCGGCATGATGCCCGGCACGATCGGAATCGTGACGCCCAGCTTGCGCACATCGTCGACGAAGCGGAAATACGCATCGGCGTTGTAGAAGTACTGCGTGATCGCGCCATCGGCGCCGGCGTCGACCTTGGCCTTGAAATGCTTCAGATCGGCCAGCGCATGCTCGGCCTGCGGATGCGTTTCCGGATAGCAGCCCACTTCGATGTGGAAGAAGCCGTCGTGCTCGCGGCGGATGAATTCGACCAGATCGGTCGCGTAGCGGAAATCGCCGGTGCGCGCCATGCCCGAGGGCAGGTCGCCGCGCAGCGCGACGATGCGCCGGCAGCCCATCGCCTTGTAGCGCGCGAGCAGGGTGCCGAGCTCGGCACGTGTGCCGCCGATGCAGGAGATGTGCGGTGCCGCGTCGAGGCGGTGATGCTGGTGCAGTCGTTCGACGGTTTCGGGCGTGTAGTCGAGCGTGGAACCGCCGGCGCCGAACGTGCAGGAGACGTAATCCGGCGCATGCGTCTTCAACTTCTTCGCGGTGCGATCAAGCTGATCGCGCTGCTCGTCAGTCTTGGGCGGATAGAACTCGAACGAGATGGGGAGCATGCAGGCCTTCCGAAAGGACTCCCTCCCCTGCGACTGCAGGGGAGGGCTGGGGAGGGGTTTCGGCTTTTGCGTGAAAGTTCGGCGCTTCGCGCCTCACGACCCCCTTCCGACCTCCCCCTGCGAGCGGGGGGGAGGAGCGAAGAAACATCAGTAGCGGTAGTGATCCGGCTTGTACGGACCTTCCACCGGCACGCCGAGGTAATCGGCCTGTTCCTTGGTGAGCTTGGTCAGCTTCACGCCGATCTTTTCCAGGTGCAGGCGCGCGACTTCTTCGTCCAGCTGCTTGGGTAGGCGATAGACCGTCTTCTCGTAGACGTCCTTGTTCTGCCACAGATCGATCTGCGCGAGCGTCTGGTTGGCGAACGAGTTCGACATCACGAAGCTCGGGTGGCCGGTGGCGCAGCCGAGGTTCACCAGGCGGCCTTCGGCGAGCAGGAAGATGCTGTTGCCGTTGTCGAAGGTGTACTTGTCGACCTGGGGCTTGATGTTGGTGTGCTTGGCGCCGGAAGCGTACAGCGCATCGACCTGGATCTCGTTGTCGAAGTGGCCGATGTTGCAGACGATGGCCTGGTCCTTCATCCGCTGCATGTGCGCCAGCGTGATGATGTCCTTGTTGCCGGTGGTGGTGACGTAGATGTCGGCCTTGCCCAGGCTGTCCTCGATGGTGTTGACCTCGAAACCTTCCATCGCCGCCTGCAGCGCGCAGATCGGGTCGATCTCGGTGACGATCACGCGCGCGCCGTAGGCACGCAGCGAGTGCGCCGAACCCTTGCCGACGTCGCCGTAACCGCAGACCACGGCCACCTTGCCGGCCAGCATCACGTCCATCGCGCGCTTGAGGCCATCGGCCAGCGATTCGCGGCAGCCGTAGAGGTTGTCGAACTTGGACTTGGTGACCGAGTCGTTGACGTTGATCGCGGGGATCAGCAGCTTGCCGGCCTCGGCGATCTGGTAGAGACGATGCACGCCGGTGGTGGTTTCCTCGGACACGCCCTTCCAGTCCTTGACCACTTCGGTCCAGAAGCCGGGGCGTTCCTTGGCGACGCGCTTGAGCAGGTTCTTGATGACCTGTTCCTCGTGCGAGGAAGCCGGTTCGTCGACCCACTTCGAGCCGTTCTCCAGTTCGTAACCCTTGTGGATCAGCAGGGTGACGTCGCCGCCGTCATCGACGACCAGCTGCGGGCCCTTGTTGCCCGGGAAGGTCAGCGCGGCGAGCGTGCAGTCCCAATATTCTTCGAGCGTCTCGCCCTTCCATGCGAACACCGGCGTGCCGGTGGCGGCGATGGCGGCGGCGGCCTGGTCCTGGGTCGAGAAGATGTTGCACGAGGCCCAGCGCACGTCGGCGCCGATGTCCTTCAGGGTCTCGATCAGCACGGCGGTCTGGATGGTCATGTGCAGCGAGCCGGTCACGCGCACGCCCTTGAGCGGCTTGGCGGTGGCGTGCTTGCGGCGGATCGACATCAGGCCCGGCATCTCGTGCTCGGCGATGTCGATTTCCTTGCGGCCCCAGTCGGCCAGGGAAATGTCGGCGACCTTGTAATCGCCTTCGGCAGAGAAGGTTTTGGCTACGGCGTTCATTGAGGGGGGTGCTCCGTTGTCGTGAGTCCGTGGGACTCGCAGTCACGGGCGCCGTTACGGTGACGCGACGCCGAGCCTGGCCGCCTCCCCGGCATCCGTGCGGGGCACGGGCGGGAGTACGGTCGCAGCGCCCCTCGGCGAGGCGGGGGAATTCTATCGCTTTCTCGCGATGAAGGGATGAACCGGGGCGGGTTCGGCGCCGTCGGCCGGGCGGGTCGGAGGGCGGTGATCGGCATGTCCGGGAGGGGATTGGCGATGTCACCGCGGGACACGAAACATCGGAGCCGGGCTGTCATCCGGAGGAGTAGTCGCCTTCAAGGGCGCTCTGCTATTGTCCGCGCCGGCTGCTGACCGGCAGCCGGCGCCCGTGGATGGACCGTGCGCTCCAGTTCGTGTCGGAGACCACGGCTTGTCGAATACCTCTACAGGGGGCGCGCTTCCTATGGCGCATTCATCTGCCCGATCCGGCATCGCCGCGATCGGCCGCCTGACAGCGCTCGGCCTGGTGCTGGCCGCGCTCGCCGCCACGCTGTTCCATTGGTTCCTGTTCCGGCGCGACAACGCGGCGCCGGTGGTGGACGTCAGCGGGTATGCCATCGGCGCGCCGGCCGATGTCGCCTATGCGATCGATGGGTGCTGGGTGACGCCGCGCAAGATCGCGGTGCGTGGCTGGATCGCGCGCAAGGGCGCGGCCATGGGCCGGCGCAGCGTGCGCGTGGTGGCCATCGATGCGGCAAGCGGGGAAGCACGCGCGCTGCGCACGGTGTTGCAGACACGTTCGGACATCGAAGACATGCTCGCGCATCGTTTGGGCGGAACGGACCATTACGTCCAGCCTGGGTTCGCCGCTTCGCTCAATCTCGCGGCCGCGGATCAGTCCCTGCGCGGACGCACACTCCACGTGGCCTATGACGACGGGCGCGTGAAAGCGCTCATTCCGCTCGAATGCCGGATCGGGGGCGCGCCATGATGCCGATCTGGAAATCCCGGCGCCTGTTCTTCTTGTTCACCGTCGCCGCGATCGTGGCCTTGCAGGTGGTCGCGTTCGGCAATCGCTGGGTGAACGACGACAGCTTCTTCGGCCGGGTGCTCGATCAGCAGGGCCTCCTTGATTTCATGGCGTTCCGCTACGAGCACTGGTCCGGCAGGATCCTCGTCGAGGCCGCGCTCGTGTATCTGACACGGCACCTGTGGCTGTGGAAGCTGTGCAACGCGGCTTTCCTGCTGCTGCTGTGTTACGCGGGCGGCCGCCTCGCCACCGCGCGCGAGGAGATGTCCTCGTCGGTCGCCACCGCGCTGATGTTCTGCCTCTTCATGCTGGTGTCGCACGAAGTGCTGCTCTATTCCGCTTGGTGGGTGACCGGATCGGTCAACTATCTGTGGACGGTGGCGCTGGCGGCCTATGCGCTGATCGGGCTGGTCGAACAGAAACCGCACGCGCCGATCGAGCGCATCGGATTCGCCATCGCCGCGATCCTGTCCGTGCAGAACGAGCAGGTGGCGCTGGTGATGGTGCTCGCCAGCGCGTTGTTGCTGTTGCGCAAAGGAACATTGCGGCAAGCGGGTGTTTGGGATTTCGTGCAGGTGATCGTCACGATCGCGAGCGCGGCGCTGGTGTTCGCGGCGCCGGGATCGGAGGCCCGCTATCGTGTGGAAACGTCGGTGCGATTCCCCAACTTCGGCGATCTCGGTATTCCCGACAAGATCAGCATGGGATTGGGCCTGGTGATGGACGGGTTGACCGATCCGCACAACCTGCTGATGGTCGCGGCCTGCCTGCTTGCCCTGGCGCTGGTGATGAAGCGGCCGATCGGCCGGATCGCGCAGGCGGTCATGGCGATCGCGATCGCGTTCCTGCTGCTGGGCCATCTGCGGCTGCTGCCGCCGTTCGGGCATGCGCTGGCCGCGTTCTACGTGCTGCCGGAGCCGCTGGCGCTGCAGGCGAGTTCGAGCCGCGCCTATGCGCTGTCGGCGTGGAGCCTGTTCTGTCTGGCGGCCGCCTTGATCGCCTGCATCGTCGCGGCGGGGCGGACAGGCCGCGACGCGATGTTCTCCCTGGTCGCGCTGACGCTTGGCATGGCGGCCGTGGCGATGCTCGGTTTCGCGCCGACGGTGTATGCCTCCGGTGACCGCGTCCAGTTCGTCGGGCAGATGGCGCTGATGCTGGTCGTGGCGAAGATGATCCTGGCCTTGCGCACCGCCTACGGGCAGCGCGCGTATGAGGCTGCGGTGTTCGTCGTCGCGCTCGCGGCCGGCGTGCGCGTGGTCCGCCTGCTGATCGGCTAGGCCGGCGTCAGTCCGGGAGATCCGTCAGCCAGGCCGGCCCCGGCAGATCGCGCACGCCGCGACGCAGCGTCTCGTTCCACTCGGTGCGAACGGTGTGCAGGTAGGGATCGTCTTCTTCCAGCCGCTGCTTGAGGTTCGCGTTGAAGCTGTCGCGGCGATACAGGAGCAGGTCGAGCGGCGGCCCGACCGACAGGTTCGAGCGCATGGTGGAATCGAACGACACCAGCACGCACTTGCAGGCTTCGGTCATCGAAGTGCGCGGGGAGATGACGCGGTCGAGGATGGGCTTGCCGAACTTGCTCTCGCCGGTCTGGAAGTAGGGCGTTTCCGGCGAGCTTTCGATGAAGTTGCCTTCGGAATACACCAGGAACAGCCGTGGCGCCTCGCCCTTGATCTGGCCGCCGACGATGAAGGAACCGCTCGGGTCGACGCCGCTGTCGCGCAGGTAGGCGGCATCGCGTGCCCGGATTTCGCGCAGCGCATCGCCGACGTGCTGCGCCACCTCGAACATCGAGCGCGCGTTGCCGATGCCCGGCCGTTCCGGGTCGTGGTTGGCGCGATGCTCGAGCAGGTTCACCGCGTTCTGCGTCAGCGACAGGTTGCCCGAGGACAGGGTCACGATCACGCGCTCGCCCTCGCTGACGTAGACGCGCATCTTGCCGTTGCGGCGAACGTCGTCGACGCCGGCGTTGGTGCGCGAATCGGAAGCGAGGATCAGGCCCTGCTCCAGGTTGAGGCCGATGCAATACGTCATGGGTGCGCCGAGGGCTCGATGGGGGAATCGCGGTAATTTTGCCTCGCGCAGCGCCGGTACGGGAAGCGCGCTGCGGTGAGGGCCGTCATTGCGACTGGGAGTGCGATTGTGCTTGCGGCACGGCTTGCGGCAGTGATTGTTCCGCCGCCAGCATGAAGTGCCGATGGATTTCATCGCCGAGCCGCGTCAGCCGCGCCATCGCATCCTGCAGCCAGGTTTCCAGGCCGGAGGCGATGATCTCGTCGATGCGCGCGTAGCGCGTGAACGCCGACAGCGCGCCAGCCTGGCGCACGACTTCCAGGCCGTCGCCGCCGGCCAGCGTGCGCAACACGCCGTGCAGCGTGTTGGTGCAGGTCTGCAGCGAACGCGGGTTGCCGTCCCGCAGCAGCATCAGTTCGGTGACGCCGGCCGGGCTGACCGATTCGCGGTAGATCCGGCGATAGGTCTCGAACGCCGACAGCGATTGGAGCAGCGCACTCCACTGGAAGTACTGCACGGCATCGCGCGCTTCGCCGGATTCGGGGAGGTCGCTGTCGCTGCCGGTGATGTCGAGCAGGCGGATCGCCCAGTCGGCGCGTTCGATGAAGGCGCCCAGCTGCAGGAAGTGATAACCCTCGCCGCGCCCGAGCGTGCCGATGGTGACGCCGCGGAACGCCGCCGAACGTCCCTTCACCCATTCCAGGATGCTGTTGACGCCGTCGCGCCGCATGCGTGCCGCGTTGAGGCTGCGCATCTCCAGCCACGAGGTGTTGAGGTCCTCGTACATCTCCGAGGTGATGGCCACGCGCTGCGCGCGCGCGTTCTCGCGCGCGTCGCGGAAGCAGCTGTAGATCGAGGAGGAATTGTCGGGCGAGAGCAGCAGGTGGCGCAGCACGCCGTCGGCGTCGATGATGCCGTAGCGCTGCACGAAGTCGTCGGCGATGCCGAGCGCGTCGAGCGCGCGGCGCCATGGCGCGGCCTCGGCCTTGCCGCGGTCCAGGCGCTCGGGGAGCATCGCGATGCGCAAGGTCACGTCGATCAGGCGCGCGGTGTTCTCCGCGCGTTCCATGTGGCGTGAGACCCAGTACAGATCGTTGGCGGTCCGACAGAGCATCAGCCCTCCAATACCCAAGTGTCTTTGGTGCCGCCGCCTTGCGACGAGTTCACCACCAGCGAACCCTCGCGCAGCGCCACGCGTGTGAGGCCGCCGGGCATCACGTGGATGCGGCGGCCGCTCAGGATGTACGGGCGCAGGTCGATGTGGCGCGGCGCAAGGCCGCTCTCGACGAAGGTGGGACAGGTCGACAGCGACAGCGTCGGCTGCGCGATGTAGTTGTCGGGCGTGGCGAGGATGCGGCGTCGGAATTCCTCGATCTCCGCCTTGCTCGCCGCCGGCCCAACCAGCATGCCGTAGCCGCCGGCGCCGTGGACTTCCTTCACCACCAGTTCGTCGAGATGTTCGAGCGTGTAGCGCAGGTCGTCCGGATTGCGTAGCTGATAGGTCGGGACGTTGTGCAGGATGGGTTCTTCGCTGAGGTAGAAGCGGATCATCTCCGGCACGTAGGGATAGACCGACTTGTCGTCGCCGACGCCGGTGCCGGGCGCGTTCGCCAGTGTCACGCGGCCGGCGCGATAGGCGTTGAACAGGCCGGGCACGCCAAGCAGCGATTCGCGCCGGAACACGGTCGGATCGAGGAAGTCGTCGTTGATGCGCCGATAGATCACGTGCACGCGCTGCGCGCCGCGCGTGGTGCGCATGTAGACGGTGTCGTCGCGCACGAACAGATCGGCGCCCTCGACCAGCTCCACGCCCATCTGCTGTGCCAGGAAGGCGTGTTCGAAATAGGCGGAGTTGGCCGAGCCGGGCGTGAGGATCGCCACGGTGGGATTGTCGATGCCGGGCGGCGCGGCCTGGCGCAGGATTTCCTGCAACGCGTCCGGATAGCGTTCGACGGGCGCGATCTGCTGGCGCGCGAACAGTTCCGGAATCAGCCGCGTCATCATGCGGCGGTTTTCCAGCATGTAGGACACGCCGGAAGGCACTCGCAGGTTGTCCTCCAGCACGTAGTACTCGCCGTCGCCCGCGCGTACCAGATCGATGCCGGAAATATGCGAATAGACGCCGCCCGGCACTTGCAGGCCGCGCATTTCGTGGCGATAGGCTTCGTTGTCCAGCACCAGCGATTGCGGCACCTTGCCATCGCGCAGGATGCGCTGTTCGCCGTAGACATCGCCGAGGAACAGGTTCAGCGCATGCACGCGCTGGCGCAGGCCGGCTTCGAGCATCCTCCACTCGCTGGCGGGCACGATGCGTGGCACCAGGTCGAAGGGGATCAGCCGTTCGTTGCCGGATTCCTCGCCGTAGACGGAGAAGGTGATGCCGACGCGGTGGAAGGAAATTTCGGCTTCGCGCCGTTTGTGTTCGACCGCGGGAGCGGGCGTCTGTTGCAGCCAGTCGTCGAAGGCATGGTAGTGCGGACGGACGTCGCCGTCGGCAGCGTGCATTTCGTCGTAACCGGTCCGCATGCAGTGGCCTTGCGTTCAGCGGGGCCATTCCCGGTTCCACTGATACCACGTGCGGCGGGGCTTGCCTAGATGTTGCGTTGCATCAAGCCGGGGCATCAAGGCCGCGTGATCGTCCGCCGGGCGTTAATTGGCTGATCACGAGAAAGGGGAGAAGATGGTCCCGCGAACATCGGCCCGAACCACGGTGGAGGCGCATTCCCATGTCCAGACGAATCCTTGTGGGTTACGACGGTTCCGACTCGGCCAAGCGGGCGTTCCGGCTTGCGGTCGATCTGGCACGCGCGTTCGGCGGACGCGTGCGCGTGCTGATGGTGCTGCAGCCGGCGGTGAGCGGGATCGAGGGCATGGCGGTGCTGGTCGCCGACAACGGTCCGGAACATGCCGAGGAACTGCTTCGGGAATTGGTCGATTCGTCTCCGGACGCGGCCGCGCTCGTCGAGACAGCCGTGCTCAACGGCAGTCCCGGCGATGTGCTGCTGAGCGAGGTCGAGCAGCACGGCATCGACCATATCGTCATCGGTCACAGCGAACGCGGCGCGCTGGCACGCTGGCTGGTCGGCTCGGTGTCCACCGATGTGCTGGCGCGTTCGCACGTGCCGGTGACGGTCGTGCGCTGATCGCAGGGATGCGGCGGCGAGGAACCGTTCCGCGTTCATGCGGCCTTGATGATCGCTTTGCGTGACGGGACGGGTTTGTCGGATCATGCCGGCATGATCCGATTGCATCGCCGTTTCTTGAACTCTCCCCCGAAATCGATTCGAGCAAACATTCCGGGCCAGTTGCCGTCGGATGCTTCGCCGTGACGTATCGGAGCGCGCGCCGATGCATTTCGTCCGCCTTGCTGCTGGCGATGGCATGCCTGTCGCTGACCCTCGGCGGCTGCGCGATGGTGAAGGTGAAGTCGCTCGGCGCCGAGGACTACATCGCGGCCAAGCGGGGCGACGTCCTCAGCAGCGGCGAACTGAGCGCCGCCAGCCTGGAAGCGCTGCAGGTGCTGGGCATCGAAGCCAAGACCTGCACGGCGGACGTGCCGGCATGCGCCAGGACGCTGTCCACGAGCGAAGGGCTGGACGAGGAGCGCAAGCTGTCCACGTCCGCCGAACTCTGGACGCAGGCCGCGATCCGCCTCACGCCGAAAGGGGAGGGTGCGCAGAGCGATGCCGCGGTAGGCGCATGGCTCGAAGCCGCGCGCTATGCCTACGCCTATCTGTTCTTCAGTCCTCGCGCGCCGGGGGCGCGTGCGTTCGAGGATCGCCAGACCCAGGTCCGCGACTACTACAACTACGCGGTGCAGCAGGTGGTGGGCAGCCTGTTCGCGCGCTGGCGCGCGCAGATCGCCGGCAATGGCGGGGTGCGCCGCGACACGGAGATGGACGTCGCCGGCTGGCGCGTGAACGCGGAGGCCACCGAACTGCGGATGCCGGGTGGTGTTCCGTATCCGGATGCGATCGCGCCGGCATCATCGTTGCGTTTCGAAGGCGTGCGCAGCGTGTATCGCCGCGATGGCTTCGGTGCTGAGCTGGTGGCCGAAGTGTCGCCTGCGGCGGTGGGCGATCCGGCCGCGTATCCGGAGGCGCTTCCGGGCACGCCGCTGGCCGGCGAAAGCCGCGACGACAAGGCGCCGGCCTTCAGCGAGATGCCGTTCATGCCGGTGACGCTGCTGCTGCGCTTCGACGGGCAGACGCTGGCGGAAGTGCTGGCGACGCGGCGCGTGCTGATCTCGCCTTACGATCCGTATCGGCAAGCGGAAGTGACGATACAGGGACAGCGGCTGCCGCTGGCGGCCAACTTCACCGCAGGCTACGGGTTGTGGCTGGCGCGCTCGGGTTTCGCCAAGCAGTCGCTGCGTTCGATGCTCGGCCGCGAGCGCGGCATCGTGCGGCCGCATCTGTACCTGATGCAGCCCTACGATCCGGAGCGCAGGATCGTGCTGATGCTGCACGGACTGGCGAGCAGCCCCGAGGCCTGGGTGAACGTCGCCAACGAGATCATGGGCGACGAGCAGTTGCGCCGGCATTACCAGATCTGGCAGGTCTACTACCCGACCAACATGCCGATCGCCTGGAACCGCGCGGAAATCGCCAGGCTGGTCGAACAGGCGCTCAAGCATTTCGATCCCGCTGGGCAGGCACCGGCTTCGCAGCACATGGTGCTGATCGGGCACAGCATGGGCGGCGTGCTGGCGCGATTGCTGGTGTCTTCCTCGGGCGACGAGCTGTGGGGCGCCGTGATGGCCGGCCGCGATCTGTCCGGCGACCGTGGAGAGCGCATCCGCCGGCGGTTGCAGCCGTTGCTGAAGTTCGAACCGCTGCCGCAGGTCGATCGCGCCGTCTTCATCGCCGCGCCGCATCGCGGCACATCAATGGCCGATGGCGGGCTGGGGCGTTTCGTGGGCAAGCTCATCCGATTGCCCGCCACGCTGCTGACCCGCTTCGCCGACGTGCTGAGCGATCTTGCCGGAGGCAACGGGAAAGAAGAGGGGAGAAAGCACAAGCGCACGATCCCCAACAGCATCGACAACCTGCGCGACACCGATCCCTTCGTGCGCGCCGCCGCCGATCTGCCGATCTCGCCACGCGTGCGCTACAACTCGATCATCGCCCAGCGCGATCCCAAGCTGCCGTTGGTCGATTCCGATGACGGCCTGGTGCCTTATCGCAGCGCACACCTGGCAGACGCCGAATCGGAACTGGTGATCACCTCGTGGCACAGCGTGCAGGAGACGCCACAGGCGATCCTGGAGATTCGCCGCATCCTGCACAAGCAGATCGGCACGGAGTGAATGGCGCAGCGCCGATGAGCACGCAGTTCTGAAAAACGAAACGGGCCGCGAAGCGGCCCGTTTCATGCGGATCATGATGATCCGATCACGTTGATCTGACGCACCGATTACTTCAGGCCGGCGGCCTTGCGCAGTTCCTCGGCTTTGTCGGTCTGCTCCCACGAGAACGCGGTGGCGGTGTGCTTCTTGCCGGCCGAGTCGGTGTAGGTGATCTGCTTCGGCTTGCGGCCGAAGTGACCGTAGGCGGCGGTGTCCTGATACATCGGATGGATCAGGTCGAGCATCTTGATGATGCCGTACGGACGCAGGTCGAAGTGCTTGCGGATCAGCTTCTCGATCTTGTCGTCGCCGATCTTGCCGGTGCCGAAGGTGGTCACCGAGATCGAAGTCGGCTCGGCCACGCCGATGGCGTAGCTGACCTGCACTTCACAGCGGTCGGCCAGGCCGGCCGCGACCACGTTCTTGGCGACATAGCGCGCAGCGTAGGCGGCCGAACGGTCGACCTTCGACGGGTCCTTGCCGGAGAACGCGCCGCCACCGTGACGGGCCCAGCCGCCGTAGGTGTCGACGATGATCTTGCGGCCGGTCAGGCCGCAGTCGCCCACCGGGCCGCCGATGACGAACTTGCCGGTCGGGTTGATGTGGAACTTGGTGCCCTTGTGCAGCCACTTGGCCGGCAGCACGGGCTTGAGGATTTCCTCGCGCACGGCTTCGATCAGATCCTTCTGCTTCACGTCCGGATCGTGCTGGGTGGAGAGCACCACGGCGTCGATGGCCGAGGCCTTGCCGTCTTCATAGCGCAGGGTGACCTGCGACTTGGCGTCGGGACGCAGCCACGGCAGCGGCGACTTCTTCGCCTTGCGCACCTTGGCCTGCTGTTCGACCAGGCGGTGCGAGAGGTGGATCGCCGCCGGCATGTAGCTGTCGGTCTCGTTGGTGGCGTAGCCGAACATCAGGCCCTGGTCGCCCGCGCCCTGTTCTTCCGGCTTCTTGCGGTCGACGCCCTGGTTGATGTCGGGCGACTGCTTGCCGATCAGGTTGAGCACGCCGCAGGTGGCGCCGTCGAAGCCGACGTCGGAGCTGTCGTAGCCGATGTCGAGGATGACCTTGCGGGTCAGCGCTTCGAGGTCGATCCAGGCCGAGGTGGTGATCTCGCCGGCGACGATCGCCACGCCCGTCTTCACCATCGTCTCGCAGGCCACGCGCGCGCGCTTGTCCTGGGCCAGGATGGCATCGAGCACCGCATCGGAAATCTGGTCGGCGACCTTGTCCGGATGGCCTTCCGAAACCGATTCGGAGGTGAAGAGGTAGCTGGACATCGGCTTAATATCCTTGTATTCGGATGAAAAGATGGCCGCGCATGATACACGGGCGGGATGACGCGCGCATCATGACGGAAACGATGTTTTCCGGGAATTAAGCAGCGGGAAAGTGAAGAGGCGTCGTCGGGGCGCCTGACGGGCCGGATGTGCGGGGCTGTGACTGGGTTTTCCGGTCGCCGACGCGGATCGGGAGGTGTCGGACGGCGTGGCCGTTCACACTGGCAATGCACCGGCCCGCTTTGTAATCTTGCCGCAGCAATTCAGCAATATCGATGTCGCAGGGCGGGCGCAGGCTGCCGGCCAACCAGGCCCGCTCTAAAACAAGCCCGTCCCTGCCAGGCCGTCCCCACGCCGCCATGCTGTCACTCGAAGAACGCCTGCAACAACGCTTTCCGCAATGGTTCAGCGGTCGCCGTGCGGCGCTGACGCGTCCGCTGCTGCGCACGCTCGGGCGCTGGTCGCGGTTCGAGACGATCGAGCACTTCCTGGCCGAGAGCGGCCACCTGCGCGACTTCGCCTTCGTGGACGCCGCGCTGGATCACGTGCAGGCGCGCTACACCGTGGATTCGGGCGAAGGCCATATCCCCGAACGCGGCAGGCTGCTGATCGTCGCCAATCATCCTTCCGGCGCGACCGATGCCCTGGCGCTGCTGCAGCACGTCGGCACCGTGCGCCGCGACGTGCGCATCATCGCCAACGATCTGCTGATGATGCTGGAACCCTTGTCCGGGCTGCTGCTGCCGGTGCGCATTCTCGACGGCCGCGCCGGGGCGGAGAGCCTGCGCGCGGTCGAGCAGGCGTTGCGGCAGGAGCAGTGCGTGATCGTGTTCCCGGCCGGCGAAGTCTCGCGCCTGGGATTGCGCGGCGTGCGCGACGGTCGCTGGCAGCGCGGCTTCGTGCGCTTCGCCCGCAAGACCGGTGCGCCAGTGCTGCCGGTGCGCATCAAGGCGCGCAATTCGGCGTTGTTCTACGGCGCTTCGGCCCTGTTCAAGCCGGCCGGCACCGCGCTGCTGGCGCGCGAAATGTACGCACGCCGCAACCGCCCGCTGAGCCTGCGCATCGGCCAGCCGCTGAAGATCGAACCCGACGCCGATCCGGTGACGGCGCTGCGCACCGTACGCAAGGCGCTGTACGCGCTCGGCAAGCAGGGCATGACGCAGACGCCGGGGCCGGAGCCGCTGGCGCCACCGGAGCCGGTCGAGCTGCTGCGCGCCGAAATCGCCGCTACCGAGCTGCTCGGCGAAACCCAGGACGGCAAGCAGATCCGTCTGGCGCGGCTGCGCACCGATTCGCCGCTGCTGCGCGAGATCGGCCGCGCGCGCGAGTTCACCTTCCGCAAGGTGGGCGAGGGCACCGGCCGCAGCCGCGACATCGACGCCTACGATCCTCACTACGAACAGATCGTGCTGTGGGACGCGGACGCCGAACGTATTGCCGGCGGCTACCGCGTGATGCGCGGCTCGCGCGCGCTGGCCGATCGCGGCTTGTCCGGCCTCTACACCGCCTCGCTGTTCCGCTACTCGGACGATCTGATCCCGCACATCGCCGAAGGCATGGAACTCGGCCGCAGCTATGTGACCCCGGAATACTGGGGCAGCCGCAGCCTGGACTACCTGTGGTACGGCCTCGGCGCGTATCTGATGCGCTATCCGGGCGTGCGTTACCTGTTCGGGCCGGTTTCGATCAGCGCCGCGCTGCCGCTGCCGGCGCGCGAGCAGCTCGTTGCCTACTACCAGCGCTACTACGGCTGCCAGGAACCGCTCGTGGCCTCGCTGAAGCCGTTCCAGTACTTCGCCGCGCCGCCGTCGTTCGGCGAGATGGATGCCGATACCGCGTTCAGTGTGCTGAAGGGCAATCTGTCCGCGCTGGGCGCGTCGGTGCCGATGCTCTACAAGCAGTACACCGACCTGTGCGAGCCGGGTGGCGCGCGCTTCCTCGCCTTTGGCGTCGATCCGGATTTCAGCGATTCGATCGATGGCCTGATCGAAGTGGACATGCACAAGCTGCGCCCGAACAAGCGAAAACGCTATCTCAAGCAAGCCGGGGCCGACGCATGAGCCCCGCGACCGCACAACGCCGACGTGCGGTCTTCGTATCCGATGTCCATCTCGGCTCCAAGCATTGCCATGCGGAGGAGCTGGCGGCGTTCCTGTCGACGCTGGATTGCGCGCGGCTGTACCTGGTCGGCGACATCGTCGACCTGTGGTGGCTGGCGCAGCGCCGCGCGCGCTGGGGGCAGGCGCACAACCACGTGGTCGAGGCGCTGCATGCGCTGCGCCGCAAGGGTACCGAGCTGATCTACATCCCCGGCAACCACGATCGCCCGGTGCGCCGCTTCTGCGGTCTCGCGCTGCCGGCGATGCAGGTGCGCCGGCGCACCATCCACGTCACCGCCGACGGGCGCCGCCTGCTGGTGGTGCATGGCGACGATTACGATTCGGTCACCCATTTCGGCGGGTTGCAGGAGAAGTTTGGCGACTGGCTGTACTACCGCATCCTCACCGGCAATCAGGTGCTCAACCGGATTCGCCGCAGCGTCGGTCTGCGTTACTGGTCGCTGTCGGAATTCCTCAAGCGCCAGAGCGGCGCGGCGGAACGCTACATCGAACGCTTCGTGCAGGCCGGACTCGACGATGCACAACGGCGCGGGCTCGATGGCATCGTCTGCGGCCACATCCATCGCGCCGGTCTCGTGCAGCGGGATCGGCTGATCTACGCCAACGACGGCGACTGGGTCGAAAGCCTGACCGCGCTGGCCGAGGAGGCCGACGGCACGCTGCGGCTGCTCTCGCATCGCGGCGACATCCTGGCGGAGATTCCGCCGCGCCTGCGCTTGGTGCAGGAAGACGGGCTGGCGCGCGCGGCCTAAAGAACGCCCGCCTCCGCTCCCTGGAGTTTCGCGTCGAAACCCTTAGCATCGGCGCATGGATTCGATTACCCATCTGTTCTATGGCGGCGCCATCGCCGCCGCCATCGCGCCGCGCGGACATCGGCGTGCCGCTCTGCTCGCTGGTGCCGCGCTCAACACCTTGCCCGACCTGGACGTGATCCCGCTGCGGCTGTTCGCCGATCCGGTCGCGGAAATGACCTGTCATCGCGGCCTGACACACTCCTGGTTCGTGTTGCCGTTCGTCGCCTGGGGCATCTGGGCCTTCTTTCGGAGGCGTGGCGGGCGCGTGTCGCAGGAACCGACGCGCTGGTTCTGGGCGATCCTGCTCTGCCTGATGGCGCATCCGCTGATCGATGCGTTCACCGTCTACGGCACGCAACTGTTCTGGCCGCTGCCGATGCGGCCGCTGATGTGGTCGAGTCTGTTCATCATCGATCCGCTGTTCACGCTGCCGTGGCTGGTGGCGTTCGTCGTGGCCTGGTTTGCGCGCGAGCGGTTGCTGGCGCAGCGCGCGCTCGTGGCTGGCATCACGCTGGGCGTGGCCTACGTCGGCTGGTCGCTGACCGCCAAGTGGATGATCGAACGCGAAGCAGACCGCACGCTGGCGCGCATCGGATTAGGGGGCGCGCCGCGCTTTTCGGTGCCGATGCCGTTCAACACGCTGCTGTGGCGGGTGGTGGCGATGACGCCGCAAGGATTCGTGGAAGGGGAGCGTTCGCTGGTCGCGGATCGTGGAGACATCCGTTTCCGCGCCTATCCCTCGGATACACGAGCGCTCGCTGCGGTTCGCGACTTCAAGGTGGTACAGCGGCTGACCTGGTTCAACCACGGATTCCAGAAGGCCGAGACGCACGATGACAAACTCGTGCTGAGCGATCTGAGAATGGGCAGCGAGCCTGATTACACGTTTCGCTTCGCTGTGGCCAGACACAACAGCCCGACCTGGCGTGAGATTCCGCCCGAGCAGCTGAAGTGGCCCTGGCAGGCGGGCGAGCGCTTGCCGGAGATGTGGCAGCGCATCTGGCGGGAGCCGCAGTCGCCGGAGGAAGGCGAGAAGGCGGTCGCGAAGAACTGGAATCAGGCCGCGGCGCGCAGCGGCGAAGTCGCGCCCGTCGCCAGGGCGTCGAAGTAGTCGCGCGTCAGCGCGATCTGCGCTGACGCCGTCTCGGCGCGATTGACCACGGCGCGGAAGGCAGCCCGCTGTTCATCGGTATGCTCGGGACGATCCTTCGCGTACCAGCCCAAGTGCTTGCGCGCGATGCGCACGCCGGCGATCTCGCCGTAGAAGGCATGCAGCGCCTCCAGATGGCCGATCAGGATGTCGCGAATTTCCTGGAGCGAAGGCGGCGGCAGGCGTTCGCCTGTTTCCAGGTAATGCGCGATCTCGCGGAAGACCCACGGCCGCCCTTGCGCGGCGCGGCCGATCATCACCGCGTCGGCGCCGGTGTGGCGCAGGACGAATGCGGCGCGTTCGGGCGAATCGATGTCGCCGTTGGCGATCACCGGAATGCGCAGCGCCGACTTGATCGCGGCGATGGTGTCGTATTCGGCCTGGCCCGTGTATTGCTGATCGCGGGTGCGGCCATGCACCGCCAGGGCCTGGATGCCGGCGTCCTCGGCGATGCGCGCGATCGTTGGCGCGTTGCGGTTGTCGGCGTTCCAGCCGGTGCGGATCTTCAATGTCACCGGCACGTCGACGGCCTTCACCACCGCTTCGACGATGCGCGCCACCAGCGCCTCGTCGCGCATCAGCGCCGAGCCGGCCCAGGCGTTGCACACCTTCTTCGCCGGGCAGCCCATGTTGATGTCGATGATCTGCGCGCCGTGATCGACGTTGTAGCGCGCGGCTTCCGCCATGATTCCAGGTTCGGTGCCCGCGATCTGCACGCTCACCGGATCGGGCTCGTCGATGTGATCCATGCGCCGCAACGACTTTTCGGTATGCCAGAAGCGCGGATCGCTGGTGGTCATCTCGGACACGGCCAGCCCCGCGCCCAGCCGCTTGCACAGCAGCCGAAAGGGCTTGTCGGTGACGCCCGCCATTGGCGCGAGGATCACCTTGGGGGCGATGGAGAAGGGGCCGATCCGCATTCGCCCATTCTAAGGCGCGCGTCGCGAAGGCGGGAATGGCGTCCGAAAGCGGCCAGCAAGTCCTGTTCCGGCCCCGGATGCTGCGCGACAGTCGATGGAGGGAGATGCGGGATGATGCGTTTTACGAAAGCGGTATGGCTGGCGGCGGCGGGAATGACGGCATTGCCCGCGTTTGCGGCATGTCCGAAGAACGAAGCGGCGATCGTAGCGCTGGATCAGGAATACCAGGCCGCGGTGAAGAACCGCGATGTCGCGGCGATCGAGCGCCTGTTGCCCGATGATTTCGTGCTGGTCACCGGCAAGGGCAAGCGGTATGGCAAGTCCGATCTGCTGGCCGAAGCACGTGCGGACGATGTCGTGTACGAGCGCCAGGACGATTCCGGGCACAGTGTGCGTTTCGTGGGCGAGGTGGCGATGGTGACCGCGCTGCTGCACGCAAAAGGTACCGACAAGGGCAAGCCGTTCGAATACCGGCTGTGGTTCAGCGATCTTTATCTGTGCACGGCGGACGGCTGGCAGTACAGCTTCGCGCAGGCGTCGATTCCGTTACCGGATTGAGGGCGCGGACTCTGCCGATCAGCTAGCGCCTGCCACGGCGGCGACGCCAGAACAGGAAGCCGGTGACCAGCAGAAACGTGGGCATCAGGCCGGTGAAGGCGAGCAGCCATCGCAGCACGGCGCCGCCGGCGACGCCGATGTGCAGCGGATAGATCGCCTGATGCATGCGGTTGCCTAGCGGTTGCGCGGTGGCGTCGACGACCTGCAGTATTCGTCCGTCACGGTCGAGACGGATTTCGCTGCGCCCCGTCGGGTGCCATTCGCCATCGGCACGGGCGCGGAAATTGATGGCGCCGTCGTTGGGTTTTGGCACGGACAGTCGGCTGATGCGTGCATCGGGCAGAGCGGCTTGGGCATGCGCGATGAGTTGCGTCCACTCTGGCCGAGCTTCGCTTGACGGGAACTTGCGTGTTGGCGGTGCGGGCACGCGTGTCGCGTCGCCACCGAACACTACGGTCAATACCGCCCGGAACCCGTTCGAATACACCATGCCCGTGCCGGTCAGCGTGGCCAGCACCAGCAGCGGCAGCAGCACGGCGCCGCTGCTGCGGTGCCAGGTGAGCCAGCGCCGTACAGGCGGGTTCGCATGCATTTTCAGCTGCGTCCGCCAGCGGCCGCGCTTGGGCCACCACAGGTACAACCCGATCAGCAGTAGGCACAGTGCGGCCCATCCGATCACGCCCAGCACGGCTTTGCCGGTCTTGCCGCCGAGCAGTTCGACATGCCACTCGTGCAGCCACAACAGCACGTCGTCGTGCGGCGTGCGTTGCAGCAGCAGCGCGCCGTCCTCGGGAGCGAAATAGGCGCGGCGGCCATCCTGGAAGTAGCCCTGCCAGACCGGCAGCTCATCGCGCGGCAGGTCGAGCGAGCGCAGTCCCTGCGGCTGCCAGCGTTCGATCAGCATCGCCAGCACGCGGCCGTCGGCGCGCGGTTGGTGTTGGGTCAATTGCGGGTGTTGCCAGCACAGCAGCTCGGTATGGAACACCAGCACACTGCCGGCCAATGCGACCAGCGCGAACAGGATGCCGATGCTCAACCCGCCCCACAGGTGCAGCCACGACAGCATCGCGCGCACGCGCCGTTTCGGCGACGGTGCATGCGGAGGTGGGGATGGCGCGGCGGCTGCCATGGCGCGATCAGAACCGGTGCGACCAGCCCACCGTCAGCGTGCGACCGCGGCCGGCGAAATAGTCGTCGGCGTCGCGGACCGGCACCGCGACAGTCTGCGCGTAGTAGGTCATGTACTGCTTGTTGAACAGGTTCTCGACACCGAGGTTGAGCCGCCCCAGCGGCAACGCCAGCGAGGCTTGCAGGTCGAACGTGGCATAGCCGTCGAAGTGAGTGTCGTCCTTGCCGAGCGTGCTGAAGGTGCGGCTGATGGCGCGGTTGGCCTGCAGGCGCGTGGAGAAATCCTCCGTCCAGCGTTGCTCCCAGAACGCGGTGACGCGATCCGGACTGATGTTGCTGCCGGACACATCGCTATCCACGCGACCATCGCTGTTGGTGTCGTAACGGCCATCGGCTTGCGCGTAACCCACGCCGATCCGGCCCGATTCGGTGAACCGGTAGGCGACATTGGCTTCGATGCCGTCGATCTTGGTCTTCTGCCGGTTGACGTTGTAGGTGCCGCTGGCCGGGTCGCGGATCAGGATCGAACCGAGATCGGAATCCGACCAGTACGCGGCCAGATGCGCGACCCAGCGCTCGTCCTCGTAGTCCAGTCCAATCTCGCGATTGTCGGCGATGACCGGCTGCAGGTCGACCAGTTGATCGACGCGTTGTCCCGGCCGGTTGATCGCGCGCAGCACGCGGCCGATGTCGGCGACGGTGTAGCCCTCGGAATACGACGCGTACAGCTTGAGCGCGTCGGTGACTTCCCAGACCGCGCCGAAGTTGAACAAGGTCTCGTTGGTCGTCGGTTCGCCGCCCTCGACGAAGCGGGCGCCGTAGAACGGCAGCGTGGTGTAGTCGTCGACCTTCAGCTTGCCGTGCTCGTAGCGCAGGCCCGCGTTCAACTGCACCGGACCGATGCGGTATTCGGCCTGCAGCAATGGCGACAGCGAGGTGTAGACGGTTTCCGGCACCCAGTTCAGGCCGCTGACCACCAGTTCCTGATAGGTCTCGTCGCGTGCCGCGTCCAGGCCCAGGGTCAGCCGCAACGGCAGGCCGGCGATGTCGCCGCGCGACCAAGTGAGTTTGCCGCCGAGTTTTTTCGACACGTTTTGCGATTGGTCGTCCCAGTTACCGGTGTTCGGGCCCCAGAAGTCGATCCAGGTGCTGGAGCCGTAGCGGCCCTCGAAATCGGACCAGTACAGCTGGCCCTGGAACTGGCCGCCCCACAACGACTGGTCGGTGTAATCCAGCGAGACCGACGTCGACCGATTGCGCGGCGGTTGCAGCGGCGGCTGTCCCTTGGCCGAAGTCGCCGGCACGCCGGCGGCGATATCGCCGTCGACCGCGGTGTAATCGCCGTCGCCTTCCAGTTCGAAACGGTTGATGGTCAGCTGCAACCGGCGTTCGTCGTCGATGTTCCAACCGCCTTTGGCGAACAGGTTGGTGGCGGTGGAATCCATCAGATCGCCCTGCACGTCGCTGACGGCGATCGCGCGGCCATCGGCGTCGTAGTAGAGGCCTTCCTTCGCATAGGAGGCGCCGCCGACGAAATCGAACGCGCTCCGGCGCGTGCCGAACACGTAGGAGCCGCGATAACCGACGCTGTCGTGCTCATGCGGCAGGGCGGTGCTGCTGGAGATCGAGACGTCCTGGAAGCTGTCGCCATCCCTGCGCGGCGCGCGCTTGGTGATGATGTTGATGATGCCGCCGGACGCGCCCAGGCCTTGCAGCGCATTGGCGCCGTGGATCACCTCGATGCGCTCGATCATCGCCGGATCGATGGTGTGTCCGTCGCGGCCGCCTTCGCGCAAAGGCGTTGATTGCGGCACGCCGTCGATCAGGTACAGCGGCTTGCGTCCGCGCAGGGTTTCGCCGGCATTGGTCAGCTTCTGCCGCGACGGCGCGAACGAGGGGATCAGGTTTGCCAGCACCTGCGAGATGTCCTGGGTGATGGCGAGCTGCTCCTGCAGCTGCTTCTGGTCGATCACGGTGATGGTGTTCGGCAGTGCGGCCTCGGAGTGCGGGATGCGGCTGGTGCTGGCCGAAACGGTGACGCGATCGAGTTCGCGGACCTCGTCATCGGCCGCGTGGGCGGCGGGCATGACAAGGGCCGTCAGCAGCGCGCTGGCGAGGAGGGAGCGGGAGGGCATGGGGGAGGGGAATCCTGACGGCAAACCAAAGTATGTTAATGCGAAGCATTCTCGTTTGATAGTGCCGACCTTGTCCGGATGCCGTGTCGCGTCCGTGTTCGTCATCCCGGCGAAAGCCGGGATCCAGCTTTCATTGAAGAAATCGGATACCCGGCCGAAAGGCTGGATTCCGGCTTTCGCCGGAATGACGAGCCGTGATTTGGCGCCTGAACGAACAAGGCCCGCGTGAGCGGGCCTTGTCGGAGTAAAGCGTTTGGTGGAGGTGGATCAGGCGGTCTGGTCGTCGACCGTGGCGCCCGGGGCGTTTTCCTTCACCGAGGCGATGCCGTTGCCGCGGCCGCTGTCGTCCGCGTACATCTGGCTGCTGCCGATGACCTGGCCGTTGGTCGCCGTCAGGTTGAAGAAGAGCTTGCCGTTGCTGGCGGTCTTGCGATCGTAGCGTTGATCGTCCTGGCTGTTCTTGCGCACGGATTCGACGCCGTTGGTGCACGAGGCCTTGGCCGAATATCCCTCGCTGGTGAGGATCACCTGGCCGTTGCCGGCTTTCAGCACGAACTGGAATTCGCCGTTGCTGCGCTTGCTGATCTCGAACTTGCCTGCCATTGACGTTGGCTCCTTGGGTTGGGTGGCGGAATGGCGGCGGCAGGGTAGCGCAAGGATTGTTAACGAAGGCGTATGCCGGATGCCGCCCGAAATGCAGGCAGCGCCAAATGCAGGCCGCGCACCGGATCAAGGCACGATTGTTTTTGAGCGGATTCGCTTCAGGTGTGATCGCTCGAGACGGCGCTCGCGACATGCACATCGGTTCCCCATCCGATGTCGTGCAGACCATGCGCCTTGCCGCTGATGACGATGGCGATCAGGCCAATGAGGAGCGACAACCCGATAGCGGCCGTGTGGTGGTATGAGGGATTGCGAGTCATGACGTTCTCCCAGTGTGCTTGCAGTGGGAAAGCGGAGTGTTGAGAACGACGCGCCGAGCCGATGCACGGCAACGGCGGATTCCGGATCGCGTCCGGAGTCACCATCACTCTACGCCGATGTCATGTGCCGCGATGCGAAAAAGCTCGCATTCAGCCAGGGAAGCGCGCCTCGACATCCACGCGGTGCGGCATCGATGCGGCGGCGCCTTCCTGTTCGGTCGATAGCGCCGCATAACGCGAGGCGAAACGGATGTGCTGTGCGAACGGTGCGTCCGGCGCGAGCGCCAGTGCCGCCGCCAGGGCGCCGTTGAAGGCGTCGCCGGCACCGGTGGTGTCGACGGGTTTGGCCTGTTCCGCGGGCATCCGATAGAACGGGCGCTCGTCGCCGTGCAGCTGGCCTTCGGCGTGGGAAACGAAACAACCGCTGGCGCCGAGCGTGACCACCACGGTGCCCGCGCCCAGCAGGTCGCGGCACAGCGCGTGCAGGCGCGCCTGGTCGAGTGCGGCGATGGCGTCGTCCTCGATGCGCTCGCCGACGTGGCGGGCGATCAGTCCGGCGAATTCGCTTTCGTTCGGCGTCAGCACGTCGCTCAGTTCGAGCAGTTCGCGCGAGATCGCGGCGTTGGCCGGCGCCGGATTGAAGAGGGTCAGCACGCCATGCGCGCGCGCGGCGCGCAGGGTGGCGACGATGGTGTCGTGCGGCGATTCGAGTTGCGTGAGCACGACGCGGGCGCTGGCGATGGCGTCGTCCTGCGCGGCGATGTGTCCGGCGGTCAGCTGCGCGTTGGCGCCGGCGCCGATCACGATGCAGTTGCGGCCATCGGCATCGACATAGATGCCAGCGGTGCCGGTGGGTTCGTCGCTGCGCAGATCGCGCAGATCGATGCCGTCGGCGACGGCCAGCGAACGCGCCAGCTGGCCGCCCGCATCCTCGCCGAGCGCGCAGACGAAGCTCGTCGCCGCGCCCGCCCGCGCGCAGGCCATGGCCTGGTTGAAGCCCTTGCCGCCGGGACCGGTGGCGTAGCGTCCGCTCAGCGTTTCGCCGGCGCGCGGCAGCGTTCCGCATGTCCAGACGTGATCGACATTGAACGAGCCAACGACAACGACACGCGAGGACACAGCACGAGAGGACACGATCACGATCCCAGGTAGGTGAGCACGCCGGCGATCGTCGCGGTCATGAAGGTGGCGACGGAACCGCCCAGCACCGCGCGCAAGCCGAAGCGGGCGAGGTCGTGACGACGCTCGGGCGCCAGTCCGCCGATGCCGCCGATCTGGATCGCGATCGAGCTGAAGTTGGCGAAGCCGCACAGCGCGTAGGTCGCGATCAGCTTGCCCTGCTCGGTGAGCGCGACGCCCGCGACCTTGCCGTTGACGATTTCGGCCAGTTGCAGGTACGCCACGAATTCGTTGATCACCACTTTCTGTCCGATCAGCGAACCGACCGTGGTCGCGTCCTGCCACGGCGTGCCGATCACCCAGGCGATCGGTGCCAGTACCCAACCGAGGATCGAGGCAAGATCGGTGGGCTTGCCGAGCATGGAGGCCAGGCCGGTCACCTCGCCGATCCAGGTCAGCGGCCAGTTGATCAACGCGATCAAGGCGACGAAGGCCAGCAGCATCGCGCCGATGTTCAGTGCCAGGCGCAGGCCGTCACCGGCACCTGCGGCCGCGGCGTCGATGATGTTGGTGGTGGTCTTCTCCACTTCCATCTTCACCGTGCCGCGGGTCAGCGGTTCCTGCGTTTCCGGGATCAGAATCTTCGCCACCACCAGCGTCGCCGGCGCGGCCATGATCGAGGCGGCCAGCAGATGCTTGGCATAGAAGGCCTGCTGCACCGGATCACCGGCGCCGAGCATGCCGACGTAGGCGGCCAGCACGCCACCGGCGATGTGCGCCATGCCACCGATCATCATCGTGATCAGCTCCGACTCGGTCATCTTCGGGATGTACGGCCGCACCGTCAGCGGCGCTTCGGTCTGGCCGATGAAGACGCTGGCGCAGACGCTGGTGGTCTCCGCGCCCGACACCTTCATCACCTTGGTGATCGCCCAGGCCATCGCCCGGACGACCAGCTGCATTACGCCGAGGTGGTACAGCACGCCCATCAGCGCGGCGAAGAAGATGATCGTCGGCAGCACCTGGAAGGCGAAGATGAAGCCGTACTTCGACGTGTCCATCAGATCGCCGAAGATGAACTTGGAGCCTTCGCCGACGAAGCTCAGCACCTTGACGAAGCCATTGCCGAGCGCGTTGAAGGCTTCGCGTCCACCCGGCACGAGCAGCACGAGCGCGGCGAAGGCGATCTGCAGCGAGATGCCGGTGAGGACCAGCTTCCAGTTCACCACACGCTTGTTGTTCGAAAACAGCCAGACGATGCCGATCAGCACCGCCAGCCCGAACAGGCCGAATCCAATCCGCCCCAATGCCTCCATCCCGTTCCCCGCCTTCTCAAGAGTCGGCGCAGCCTAGAGCACGGCGCCAGCCGGGGCAACAAAACTCGCTTGAAGCCCTCTCCCGCGACGCGGGAGAAGGGGGATGGTGGTCGGGAAGGGGGCTGCTGCGGTCGCCTAACCAAGCCCTCGAAACGCCACCCAGATGGCCAACCCCAGGAACAGCAGCGCCGCGACGATGCGCGCCGCCTTCAGCGGCAGGCGGTCGGCGAACTTGCTCCCCAGCACCACCACCGGCACGTTCGCCAGCAGCATGCCGAGCGTCGTGCCCACCACGACTTCCCACAGCGGCGAGTACTTCGCCGCCAGCAACACCGTCGCCACCTGGGTCTTGTCGCCGATCTCGGCCAGGAAGAAGGCGATCGTCGTCGCGATGAACGCGCCATGCGCGGGAATCGCGGAGTCGTCCTCGCCCAGCTTGTCGGGCTTGAGCGTCCACAGCGCCACAGCGAGGAAACTGCCCGCGACCACCCAGCGCAGCACGGCGGGCGAGAGCCACTGCGTCAACATCGCGCCGAGCGAACCGGCCAGCGCGTGATTGAGGATCGTCGATACCAGGATGCCGGCGACGATCGGCCACGGACGCCGGTAGCGCGCGGCCAGCAGCAGCGCGAGCAACTGCGTCTTGTCGCCGATCTCGGCGAGGGCGACGGAAAACGTGGAGACGTACAGCGCGTCCATTACAACTCGATAGGACCGGGCGCTCGCGCATGCGAAGGCCGACAACGCGCGGCCCGGTCCGGGTGCGTGCGCAGTCCGCCTTCGGTCTTGCCCGATCGTCGCCTCCGTGCGTGATCGTCACGGAAGGAACATCTCGCGCGCCATGGCGAGGCGATTCGTCGAACGATCCGTCGAAAATCGCAGCCAAGCATGTTGACGCGCAGCCTCACGAGAATCGTGAGTGGGCTACTCCCCGAAAGGAAGTGGCGCGCATTCTACAAGCCACTCACCACAAAACGCTAAACTTTGCCTGTGCTTCATTCATTAGCAGACGCTTGCCGGCGTCCGCGTACAGATCGAGGAATCGCCATGGAATACCGTCGTCTTGGCTCGTCGGGCCTGCAGTTGTCCGTGTTGTCGTTCGGAACATGGGCGACGTTCGGCGATTCCGTCGATCGTGGCGACGCGCGCAATCTGGTGGCCGCGGCGTGGGATCACGGCATCAATTATTTCGATCACGCCGAGAACTACGCCTTCGGCGGCGCCGAGCGCGTCATGGGCGATGTGCTCGCCGATTTGCGCCTGCCGCGCGACAGCTTCGCGGTGTCGAGCAAGGCGTTCAACGGTGCGGTCGAATCACCGCGACCGATGCAGCGCGGGTTGTCACGCAAGCATCTGCACGATGGTTGCCACGCGGCGTTGAAGCGCCTGCGCGTGGACTATCTCGATCTGTTCTATTGCCACTGCCCCGATCCCGAAGTGCCGATCGCCGAGAGCGTGGCGGCGATGGACACGCTGATCCGGCAGGGCAAGGTGTTGTACTGGGGCACGTCGGGTTGGTCGGCGGCACAGTTGCGCGAAGCCTTCGCCGTCGCGCGCGAAGGACATATGCAGCCGCCGACGATGGAGCAGCCGCAGTACAACCTGCTGCATCGCGATCCGGTCGAAGTGGAGTACGCGCCGCTTTACGAAGCGTTCGGCCTGGGCACCACGGTGTGGTCGCCACTCGCCTCCGGTCTGCTGACCGGCAAGTACAACGCGGGCGTGCCGGCGGATTCGCGGCTGGCGAATCCGCAGTACAGCGACCTGCAGGGCGTGATCCTCGGCGATGCCGCCTCGCGCCGGCTGGAGCGGGCGCGGGCGTTCACGGCGCTGGCCGCCGAGCTGGGCGTGAAGCCGGCGCCGCTGGCGATCGCCTGGTGCCTGCGCAATCCGCACGTGTCCAGCGTGATCCTCGGCGCCAGTCGCATCGAGCAGCTGCTGCAGAACCTGGAGGCGCTGGAGGTCGGGCGGCAGGTGGGTGAGGTGGGCTGGAAGCGCATCGAAACTGCGATGCAGTGACCTGATCGGACTGTTGACATTCAAATGAGAATCATTAGCATCTATGGCTCCTATTGACGGAGCCATGCTGATGCTCGCCGCCCGCCCGCAATTGCAGGTCACCCCCATCTCCCCGGAGCGCGCCGCCGACCGGCAGGCTGCCTCGCAGGAGGTGATCGAGATCGACAGCGCCCGCCTGCTGCAGGGCCAGCGCGAACTGCGCATCCGTCACGGCAACGAGTGCTACCGCCTGCGGCACACCCGCAACGACAAGCTCATCCTGACCAAGTAGCCGACGCGCGCGGGGCCGGTGCCCGCATCGGTCCACGCAGGATTTTTCGAGACCGTCCCGGCATGGCCGCGGCGGTCGCGGGTCGTGCGATCCGGGTGGGGCCGGACGCAGCGATCTCCCCGGATCGTTCCGATCGATCGCGTTTCCTCTTTCTCTCCAGGCTGCACGCCACCGGGTCCCCGGAAGCCAGCTCGCCTCGTTTTCACTTTTGCGAGCCTTCCATGCGCCTCCATCCTCTCTCCCTGGCCCTGTGCCTGGCGTTGCCCAATGCCGTCCTCGCTGCTGAGGCTCCCGAAGCCGGCGCCGGTCAGGCCACCGAATTCAACCGCGTCGTCGTCAGCGCCACCCGCACCGAACGCGTCATCGCCGACGTGCCGAACACGGTCGATGTGATCGACCGTGTGCGCATGGACGAAACGCTGACGCGCGATCTGAAGGACCTGTTCCGTTACGAGCCCGGCATCAGCGTCACCTCCAACTTCGGTCGCTTCGGTCTCGGCGACATCCGCATCCGTGGCCTGAGCGGTAACCGCGTGCGCATCCAGACCGACGGCATCCCGGTCTCCGACGCGTTCACGATCGGCAGCTTCTCCAACGCCAACCGCAACTTCGTCGATCTCGACACGCTCAAGCGCGTGGAAGTGGTGCGTGGCCCGACCAGCTCGCTGTACGGCTCCGACGCGCTCGGCGGCGTGGTCTCCTTCGTGACCAAGGATCCTTCGGATTATCTGAAGGACGGCAAGGACGCCTACTTCGGCTTGAAGTTCGGCTACGAGAGTGACTGGAGCGGCCTGTCCGCCGGCGCCACCGCCGCGTTCGGTGGCGAGCGGTGGTCGGGGATGGTCGTGGTCAATCATCGCCAGGGCAAGGAGACCGAGAACATGGGCACGGTCGGCGGCACGGGCAGCCAGCGCACGCAGAACGATCCGCAGGATCGCGACGGCCGCAGCGTGCTGAGCAAGCTGGTGTACGCGCCGAGCGACACGCAGCGCTTCAAGCTGGCGGTGGAAGGCAACGAGGACAGCGTCGACACCGATCTGCTCAGCATGCGCGGCTTGCAAGCGCTCACCGGCGCCAACAACCTTCTGGTGACCGGCAACGACCATCAGACGCGCGCGCGCGTGGCGCTGGCGCACGAGATGGACGAAGTGGGCGCCGGCTTCGCCGACAGCCTCGATTGGCAGATCTACCGTCAGGACAGCGAGACCACCCAGGATACGACCGAGGTGCGCCGCACTTCGCGCGGCGTCAACGAGCGCCGCGAGCGCGAGTTCAACTTTGATCAGCGCCTGTACGGCATCCAGGCCAACTTCCACAAGGATTTCGATGCCGGCAGCGCGCGGCACACTTTGAGTTACGGGCTGGATGTCTCGCGCACCGAAACCCGGCAGAAGCGCGATGGCCGCGTCTACAACCTGGACACCGGCAGAGTCAGCAATGCGATGCTGCCCGACGTGTTCCCGGTCCGCGACTTCCCGATCAGCAAGACCACCACCGCGGCGATCTACGTGCAGGACGAGATCAGCCTCGCCGGCGACAAGTTCCGCCTGATTCCCGCTGTGCGCGTGGACCGTTACGAACTGAAGCCGCAGTCGGACGCGATCTTCCGCGAAGACAATCCGGGCGTGGCGATTTCCGATCTCACCAAGACCAGCGTGTCGCCGAAGCTCGGCGCGGTGTGGCACTTCGCCGACAAGTGGTCGCTGTTCGGCGGCTATTCGCGCGGTTTCCGCTCGCCGCCGTACAACGATGTCAACATCGGCTTCACCAATCTGCAGTTCGGCTACACCGCGATCGCCAACCCGGACCTGAAGCCGGAAACCAGCAACGGACTGGAGGCGGGCGTGCGCTTCGTCGGCGATGCCGTGCACGTCAGCGTGTCCACCTACTACAACAAGTACAAGGATTTCATCGAGTCGTTCCGCTTCATCGGCTTCAACGCCGAAGGCTTGCAGGTGTTCCAGTCCCAGAACATCGCCGATGCCCGCATCTATGGCGCGGAGATCAAGGCGGGCGTCGACCTGGGCGCCTTGTCGGAGCGCATGCAGGGCTGGTCGTTGCACGGTGCCGCTGCCTACGCCCGTGGCGACGACCAGACCGCGGACGAGCCGCTGGCGTCGGTCGATCCGCTCACGGCGACGCTGGGCGTGGCTTACGACAGTGATGCCTGGGGCGCGGAACTCGCGGGACGCTTCGTCGCCCGCAAGGATCGCCTGCCGTCGGCCACCACACCGGGCGTGCCGTATCGGGAAACGCCCGGCTACAGCGTGCTCGACCTGATGGCGCACTGGAACTTCGCGCCGGGCGCCAAGCTCAACGCCGGCGTGTTCAACCTGGCCGATCGCAAGTACTTCGACGCGGGTGACATGCCGCTGGTCTCGGCCAGTTCCGTTGTCGTCGATCGCTATACATCGCCCGGGCGCAACGTGGCGGTGAGCCTGGCGCTGGAGTGGTGAGCCTGTTCCGGAACGAATGCCTCCATCTGAAAACGTGATCTTCCCTGATCAAAAACCCGGCCACCTCACTGCGCTGACGGCGCAGTGCGATGACCGGACTCTCCACAAACATAGAGAACACGCATGAAATCGCAATTGGCAGCCATGCTGACGCTATCGGCACTCGCAACCGGCGCCGCGGGCGCGCAAACCTCCACCATCAACGCTTCGAATCCGGAGCGCGACCACGCTTCGATCCTGGCGATGCAGGGCGAATACATCGTCGATTTCGCCTTCGACGAGACCGTGCTGCTGCAGCCCGGCTACGAACGCCATCCGGCGATGCGTAGCGGCGGCAACGAGACGGTGATCGTGGTGGAAGACACACCGACGAAGATCGTGCTCCAGCACATCCTGGTGGACGAGAAGAGCGGGCACGTCACCAAGCACTGGCGCCAGGACTGGACATACGAGGCGCCGAGCCGCTTCGAGTTCACCGCCGACCAGACCTGGACCGTGCGCGCACTTGCGGCGGAGCAGACCCAGGGCGCCTGGACGCAGTGCGTGTTCGAAGTCAGCGACGCGCCGCGCTACTGCGGAACCGGCCGCTGGACCTACGACAACGGCATCGCCACCTGGACCAGCGACCCGAGCTGGCGCCCGCTGCCGCGCCGCGAATACACCAAGCGCAGCGACTACAACGCGATCTCGGCGATCAACCGCCACACCCTCACGCCGGGCGGCTGGACCCACGAGCAGTTCAACACCAAGGTGCTGCGTAAGCCCGACGGCACGGAGGTCGAGTTGGCGCGCGAGTTCGGCTTCAACGACTACCAGAAGACCAAGGACATCGACTTCAAGCCCGCCTACGCCTACTGGACCGCCACCAGCGGCTACTGGGCGAAGGTGCGCGCGCGCTGGGAGGGCTTCCTGTCGAAGCCGCCGGGGCTGCGTCTGAAGACCAAGGTCGACGGCATGGCGATGATCATTCCGCTGTTCACCCAGGCCGATCGGATACAGGAAGGCAAAAAAGTGTCCGATCGCGACATCGACAAGGTGTTCAAGAAGTGGGTGGAACCCGCCAGGCGTCGATAAGGAAAAGTCGAGAAGAGAAAGGCGTGCCCTGATTCCGCCGGAGCGCCTTGCCGCTCCTTCTCCCCCGCAAGCGGGGGAGAAGGGGGCGCCGCCAGCCACCGGCAAGACACGGGCTAAACGTACTCCCCGCGCCTATACTGCGTGGATTCAAGGAAAGAGGGGTGCGAGATGAACGCTGGATTCCTGCTGGCCGTCATCGTGGTGATCGCCGCCGTGATCTTCCTGGCGAAGATGCTGCGGATGGTGCCGCAAGGTTACGAATGGACCGTGGAACGTTTCGGGAAGTACACCCACACGCTCGATCCGGGCCTGCACATCCTGATCCCGGTCTATCAGAGCGTCGGCCGCAAGATCAACATGATGGAACAGGTGCTGGACGTGCCCAGCCAGGACGTGATCACCAAGGACAACGCGGTGGTCAAGGTCGACGGGATCGTATTCTTCCAGGTGCTGGACGCGGCCAAGGCGGCTTATGAAGTGGCGACGCTGGAAATCGCCGTCCTCAATCTGGTGATGACCAACATCCGCACCTCGATCGGTTCGCTCGACCTCGACGAGTCGTTGTCCAAGCGTGACGAGATCAATGCGAAGGTGTTGCTGGCGGTGGACGCGGCCACCCATCCCTGGGGTTTGAAGGTCAATCGCATCGAACTGAAGGACATCCAGCCGCCGCGTGATCTGGTGGAGTCCATGGCCCGGCAGATGAAGGCCGAGCGCGAGAAGCGCGCCAACATCCTGGAAGCCGAAGGGTTTCGCCAGGCCGCGATCCTCAAGGCCGAGGGCGAGAAACAATCGGTGATCCTGGAAGCCGAAGGCAATCGCGAAGCGGCCTTCCGCGCCGCCGAAGCACGCGAGCGCCTGGCCGAAGCCGAAGCCAAGGCCACGCAACTGGTGTCCGACGCCATCGCCAACGGCAACGTCAGCGCCATCAACTACTTCGTTGCGCAGAAATACATCGAGGCGTTCAAGGCGCTGGCCGAAGCGCCGAACCAGAAGTTCGTGATGATGCCGATGGAGTCGACCGGCATCCTCAGCTCGCTCGGCGGCATCGCCGAACTGGCGAAGGAGGCGTTGAACAAGCCATCGACCACCAGCGTGCCGCCGCTGCCACGCGCGGGAGGCTGAGCCATGTCTTGGGTCGTCTATGCCTGGGCGGGTCTGGCGCTGCTGCTGATCGCCGCGGAGACCATGGCGCCGGGCGCTTTCATGATGTGGTTTGGGTTTGCCGCCGGCGTGATGTTCGTGGTGACGTTGCTGTTCCCGGGCATGCCGCTGCTGGCGCAGGCGGTGCTGTTCGCCGTGCTGAGCTTCGTCTTCGTCGTGATCTGCCGGCGCTGGTTCCGCAGCGGCGGCCGTCCTTCCGACCAGCCGACGTTGAACCGCCGCACCGCCGCGCTCGTTGGTCGCGTCGTGCCGCTGGAACGCGCGATCGTGCAGGGCCAGGGCCGCGTGCAGATCGCCGATGCGTACTGGGACGTGGTCGGCCCCGATCTGCCGGCCGGCACCGCGGTGCGGATCATCGCCGCCGATGGCATGCAGCTGGTGGTGGAGCCGGCGTAGGGCGGGCCCCGGCCCGCCATTGTCGTCACGATGCGGGTTTTGACATCGCCGAAAACCATCGCCACCGGAGCCATGGCGGGTCAAGACCATGGCGGGCCGAGGCCCGCCCTACGATAATGGCGGTCTTCGATTCCACAGGCCGCATCCATGACCCAGAAAACGATCCTCAACGACCGCCATCGCGCCCTCGGCGCCCGCATGGTGGACTTCGGCGGCTGGGACATGCCGCTCAACTACGGATCGCAGATCGAAGAACACCATCAGGTGCGCCGCGATGCCGGCATGTTTGATGTCTCACACATGACCGTGGTCGACCTGCGCGGCGCGCAGGTGCGCGATTTCCTGCGCAAGCTGGTGGCGAACTCGGTAGACAAGCTCAAGACCTCCGGCAAGGCGCTCTACACCTGCATGCTCAACGCGCAGGGCGGTGTGATCGACGACCTGATCGTCTACTACCTCGACGAATCCTGGTTCCGCATCGTGGTGAATGCCGCCACGCGCGAGAAGGATCTGGCCTGGATCGGCGAGCAGGCGAAGCAGTTCGGTGGCGTCGAAATGAAGGAGCGCGCCGAACTCGCCATGATCGCCGTGCAGGGCCCGAACGCGCGCGAGAAGGCGCTGGGCCTGATCGCCGAGGGTGACCGCGCCCGTATCGGCAAGCTCGGCAAGTTCGTCGCGGGGCAGGCGAAGACCGCCGATGGCATCGATGTCTTCGTCGCCCGCACCGGCTACACCGGCGAGGACGGGTTCGAGATCATCGTGCCAGAAGAACAGGCCGTCGCACTGTGGGACGCGTTGCTGGATGCCGGCGTGAAGCCCGCCGGCCTCGGCGCGCGCGACACGCTGCGCCTGGAGGCGGGCATGAACCTCTACGGGCAGGACATGGACGAGACCGTGTCGCCTTACGAGGCGGCGCTGGCGTGGACGATCGCGCTGGACGAAATCGAACCTGGCAAGCGCCGGGCCTTCACCGGACGCGACGTGCTTGAGAAGCAGAAGGCCGAAGGCGCGCCGCGACAGATGATCGGACTGGTCATGGACGAGAAGGGCGTGCTGCGCCATGGTCAGAAGGTGCTGACCGCCCACGGCGAAGGCGAGATCCTGTCCGGCACCTTCTCGCCGACGCTGGGCAAGGCGATCGCGTTCGCGCGCGTTCCCGCCGGCGACATCCCGTTGGGAGCGGCGGGTGATGTCCGCGTGGACATCCGTGGCAAGGAAGTGCCCGTGCGCGTGGTGAAGTTTCCGTTCGTCAGAGACGGCAAGGCGCAGGAAGGCATCTGACGCTGCCGATTTCCTTCGCTTAAACTACTGACCATCTTTCCACTGTCTCCCCAGTTCCGGAGCCCCCGATGAGCGATATCCCAGGCGACCTCAAGTTCATGAAATCCCACGAGTGGGCGCGCGTGGAGGGCGACGGCAAGGTCACCGTCGGCATTTCCGATCACGCCCAAGGCCTGCTCGGCGATCTGGTCTACGTCGATCTGCCCAGCGTCGGCGACAGTGTCGACGCCGGCAATGCCTGCGCGGTGGTGGAGTCGGTGAAGGCGGCGTCCGACGTGTACGCGCCGGTCTCCGGCACGGTCACCGCGGTGAACTCGGCGCTGGCCGACAAGCCCGAAACCATCAACGAGGACGCCTACGGCGAAGGCTGGCTGTTCGTGGTCGAAGTCAGCGAGCCGGACCAGCTCAACGAACTGCTCAGCCCGGACGACTACGCCGAACTGATCGAGGACGACGAGCACTGAGTCGTCCGCGCCGCACCGGGGATACCACACCCGGTTCGACATCCCGCCACCGGCCGCCACGTGCGGCCGGTGGCGTTTTCGGAGTTCCGAATTGCCGTCGCCGACGTCTTCGGCGGTGTCGACGCGGCGTGCACGTCGTCCTCGGCGATGCCATTTCTCGACCGGCGCGACCGAACCGGAACACGCGTTCGGCGTCGTCGTCGACGTGTCGCGATCGCGTCGGAACACTTCGCGAAGCGGTCGCGCGACGGGTTTGCGGCGGGGTGGAGACGCCAAAAGTTTTGCGCAGTTTTGCGCAAAACGTCTGGTGCGGTGCCGGAAATCCGTCGTCGGCGGCACGGCACCGGACAGGTTCGATACACCTTCTTCGCACCGTCGCGCGCGCGTCGGCGGCACTGCTTCGAAGAGATGTCCGCAACGACGACGACGACATGCCTCGCGCACGAAACCACTGAAAAAAAGTAGTTTTGCGAAATGCGATCGATCGATGCGATGCATTGCGTCGATGTCGGCGCGCGATGCCGATGCGTCGTAGCCGGTTTGGCGGAAGGCGCTCGCCGCGACCCGGGCGTAAAAAAATTTACGCGAGGGTGTTGACAGTTGAAAAAACCGTGATTAGGTTTCGCCCCAACAGACGTTGTTACAGAAGCGAGTGAGTCAAACCACAACGCAAACGCGCAGCACAACACAGACCTCTGCCCGGCATTTCATCACGGTGGAATCAGGCGTCGTCTCCCCTGCGAAAATGCAACGTCTCCCGAATCCACCTGCGGCGCTACCTGGCACCGTGGGTTTTTTATTGCCCCGCGCCAATGCGCGAGGCGGAAGGAATCCGTACCGGCGCGCCTGGCGCGTCGGCGGTTGGTCGCGGGTCCGATACCCGTGGCGCTGTTTCACACTGGGCTGCAGTACCTGATAGTTCCACTGACGAGGAGAGCCATCACATGGCCGCAAAGAAGAAAGCTGCAAAGAAGAAAGCCCCCGCCAAAAAGGCGGCGAAGAAAACCGCTAAGAAAGCTGTCCGCAAGGCAGTGAAGAAGGTAGCGAAGAAGGCTGCCCGCAAGCCCGCTAAGAAGGCTGCGAAGAAGACCGCGAAGAAGGCTGCCAAGAAGCGTCCTGCCAAGAAGGCCGCGAAAAAGACCGCCAAGAAGGCTGCGAAGAAGAAGGTAGCCAAAAAGAAGGTAGCCAAGAAGAAGGCCGCCAAGAAGGCCACTAAGAAGGCCACCAAAAAGAAGGCCAAGAAAGCCCCGAAAAAGGCTGCCAAAAAGAAGGCCAAGCGAGCCGCGTCTGTAGCGATCCCCGCTGCACCCGCTCCGCTGATGTAATCAAAACCCGATTAGTCGTAATCAAACTCTCTCTCCGCAGCCCAGGCGGAGAGGGAGTTTTTTATTGCCCGCGGGAAAGTTGCAGGGGGCATCTCCGCGATCACCCGTGCGCCGCGGGAGGCGCGTGACGCACTTGTGAGAGCGGCCCCGAGGACCAGGGCCGCGTCGTCGTCAGCGAGCCGTTATTCCGGCTGCGCGTTGGCGGCGCTGGTTTCCGGTCCGCCCTGGATGGGCGCCTGGCGCAGGTCGGGCGAGGACGCGGGCGCGGCGCCGTTGGCGTACAGCGTCTCGAACGAGGTATCGACGTCGAGCCAGCGTTGCGCCGGCAGGCCGATCGCGCGATCGAGGATGGTCGGCAGCAGGCCGGAGGGCAGGGCGCTTTCGCTGTTCCAGAGAATCGCCACGCCGAGATCGCGCTCGGGCAGCAGCGCCACCATGCCGCGATATCCCTGCACGGCGCCGGCGTGGAAGACGAGGCGATGGCCGGCATAGTCGTAGACGCGCCAGCCGATCGCGTAGCCGGCGTCGTAGAGGCGCTGGCGCCGCCACGAGCTGGCGCCGCCGCGCATTTCGGTCGGCGTGGAGACCAATGGTGCGTGCAGCGTCGCCAGCAGCGGCGCCGGCAGCACGTCGGGGCGATGTCCGCCCTGTGCGAGCAGCCACTGTGCCATGTCGCTGATGCTGGCGTTGACGCCGGCCGCGGGCGCGACGCGGTAGTAGCTCGGCTTGGGTGTCAGCGACGTCCAGCCGCCGCCGGCGCGCACATGCGGTCTGGCCCAGCGCGGGCTCGCTTCGATGCCTTCGAGGCCGTAGCTGGCATCGTTCATGCCCAGCGGCTTGAAGATGCGGCGGCTGACCGCCTCGCTGTAGAACTGCCCGCTGGCGCCGAACACCACGTCGCCGATCAGGCTGAAGGCGATGTTCTGGTAGCCGTAGCACTCGCCCGGTGCGCACTGCATCGGCGCGTAGGCCAGGCGCTGCACCAGCGAGTTGTAGTCGGCGTTGCCTTCCAGGTCGCGGTCGTAGGTGTTGTGGGTGAGGCCGACGCGGTGGCTGAGCACCTCGGCCACGGTGAGCTCGCGCGCGGCGTTCGGATTGGAGAACTGCAGCGAGGGCATGTAGTCGGCGACGTGCGTGTCCCAGCGCAGCGCGCCTTCGTTCACCAGCAGGCCGGTGACGGTGCCGGCGAAGGCCTTGGACAGCGACGCCAGGCGGAACACGGTGTGCGAATCGATCGGCTCGGCGTTGCGCACGTCGGTGATGCCGTAGCCGCGCGCGCTGAGGATCTGTCCACCCTGCACGATCGCCAGCGCCATGCCGGGCACGCGCTGGTTGGCGACCAGTTCCTGCGCCATCGCCTCGAACAGGCGCACGTCGAAACCGGCGGCGGGCGGCAGGGTGCGCTCGGCGGGCGGCTGATAGGTGGAGACGCTGGTCGCCTGCGCGGAGGTCAGCGCAGCGGGAGAGGAAGGTTGGGTGTTGAGGCGTTGCGGTGTCTGTGCGGCGGTGCCGAGCGTGATCGGCAGGAGCATGCCGACCAGGCCGAGTCGCAACGTCCGCCGGCGGCGCCGGCTGGTGGAGTCTTTCATCGGGAGCCCTCCCCTGACGTATGCTTTATTGAAGGGGATCATACCGTCTGATTTCAGATTTGCATGAACAAGGGGAGCTTCGATGGTTATCGCTTTGATCCTGTTGGTGATCGTGATCGCGCTCGCCTTCTGGGCGGTGGGAATCTACAACGGTCTGATCACCTCGCGTAACGGCTACAAGAACGCCTTCGCCCAGATCGACGTGCAGCTGCAGCGCCGTTTCGATCTGATCCCGAACCTGGTGGAGACCGCCAAGGGCTACCTCAAGCACGAGCGCGAGACGCTGGAAGCGGTGATCGCCGCGCGCGGCGCCGCCATGGCTGGTCTGTCGGCGGCCAAGGCCAGCCCCGGCGATCCGGCGGCGATGGCCGAACTCGCCGCCTCGCAGGGTGCGCTCAACGGCGCGCTCGGACGCCTGCTGGCGGTGTCGGAGGCCTATCCCGACCTGAAGGCCAACCAGAACATGATGCAGCTGACCGAGGAGCTGACCAGTACCGAGAACAAGGTCGCCTTCGCCCGCCAGGCCTTCAACGATGCGGTGATGGGCTACAACAACAAGCGCGAGGTGTTCCCCTCCAGCGTGGTCGCCGGCATGTTCGGCTTCGCGCCGGCCGCGCTGCTGGAGATCCCGGCCGAGCAGCAGGTGCAGGTGCGCGAAGCGCCGAAGGTGCAGTTTTAGTAGAGAGCACTGCTTTCCCTTCTCCCTCCGGGAGAAGGGGGCGCGAAGCGCCGGATGAGGGTGGGAAATCACTCGCCGGGGAACGTTCCATGGCGCAGAACTTTCCCGCCCTCATCCGCCCTTCGGGCACCTTCTCCCGGAGGGAGAAGGGAAGAGCAAAAGCCTTTGAAGTCTCTCAATCCCGGATAGATGCGATGAACTTCTTCGAACACCAGGCCGCGGCGCGGCGCAGTTCCACGCGGCTGGTGGTGCTGTTCGTGCTGGCCATCCTCGGCATCGTGGTGGCCGCCGATCTTGTCGCGCTGCTGCTGTTCGGTCGCGGCGACCATCAGGTCGGCGTGGTGGTCTTCGTCACGCTGCTGACGCTGGCGATCATCGGTTTCGGTTCGCTCTACCGCATCACCTCGCTGCGCGGCGGCGGCGAGGCGGTGGCGGTGCAGTTCGGCGGCACGCCGGTGCCGGAGAACACCAGCGACCTGCAGCTGCGCCGCCTGCGCAACGTGGTGGAGGAGATCGCGATCGCCTCCGGCGTGCCGATGCCCAAGCTCTACGTGCTGGAGCAGGAATCGGCGATCAACGCCTTCGCCGCCGGCTATTCGCCCTCCGACGCCGCGATCGCGGTGACCCGCGGCACGCTCGACCGGCTCAACCGCGACGAACTGCAGGGCGTGATCGCGCACGAGTTCAGCCACATCTTGAACGGCGACATGCGCCTGAGCATCCGGCTGATCGGCGTGCTGTTCGGCATCCTCATGCTCGGCCTGATCGGCCGCAAGATCCTCGTGCACAGCGGCGTTGGCGGACGTGGACGCGGTGCCGGCGCGGTCCTGGGCGCGGCGCTGGCGGCGCTCGCGATCGGCTACATCGGGTTGTTCTTCGGCCGCATGATCAAGGCCGGCGTGAGCCGCTCGCGCGAAACGCTGGCCGATGCCTCGGCGGTGCAGTTCACGCGCCAGACCGTCGGCCTCGCCGGCGCGTTGAAGAAGATCGCCGGATTGCAGGACGGCTCGAAGCTCAGCGATCGCGGCAACGCGGAAGAGGCGAGCCACATGCTGTTCGGCGATGGCGTCGGCTTCAGCGGACACGCTTTCAATAAGCTTTTCGCGACGCATCCGCCGATCCTCGAGCGCATCCAGGCGCTGGAACCCGGCTTCCGTGACGAGCACCTGTCCGCGTTGCGGGCGCAGTGGTTGTCCGCGCCGCCCGACGGCCTGCAGGAAGACGTCCGCATGGGCCTGACCGGCGGCGGCCATGCCGCGCCGCCACCGCTGCCCGCGGCGAACGCGCGCTTGAACGTCACGCCGCCGATGGTGGCCGCGCAGGTCGCGCATCCGCAGTCGGATGATTACCGCTTCGCCGACACCATCGTCTCGACCCTGCCCGAAGCCTTGCGCGAACTCGCGCAAGGCCGAGAGGCCGCCATGCCGCTGCTGCTGGCACTGTTGCTGGACGAGGAGGCCACGGTCCGCGACAAGCAACTCGGCGAAATCTCCTCGCGCATGGGCACCGCCACGGTGGAGGTGGTGCAGGATCTGCGGCAACGCTTCATCGCCGGACTGCACCCCGCGCAACGCCTGCCGCTGGCCGCGCTGACCTTCCCGCTGCTGCGCAGGCGGCCGCGTCCGGAACTCGATACCTTCCTCGACACCGTGCACGCCGCCATCCATACCGATGGCAGGGTGTCGCTGTTCGAATACTGCCTCGGGCGTCTGCTGCAGGTGCAGGTGCGCGAGGCACTCGACCCCTCGCAGTACGCGCGTTTCGGGCGTCGCAAGCCCGGCAGCGTCAAGCAGGAGTTCGCCACGCTGCTGGCCGTGGTGGCGCAGGCGGGCAATGACGATCCCGCCGAAGCGCAGCGCGCCTATCTCGCCGGCATGCAGCGCGTGCTGCCGCGCGATCACGTGCCTTACGCGGTGCCGGCCGAGGGCGTGCGCGCGCTCGACGCGGTCTGGGAGCCGCTCGATGCGCTGGACCCGCTGGCCAAGCAGGTGATGGTGGAAGCGATCACCGCCGCGGTCCGTGCAGACGGACGCGTGTCCGTGACCGAGGCGGAGCTGCTGCGCACGATCTGCGCCGTGCTGCATTGCCCGTTGCCGCCGATGCTGGGCGAGCCGGGGCGGGCCTAGCGCGGTTTGATTGCGCGGTCCCGCTGCTCGGACGCCGCCAGCCGTAGCAGCGCCGCATCCTCGCTTTGCAGCGCTTCGGCGCTGCCGACCAGATGGATTTGGTTGCGGCAAATCCGTCCCTGCAAAGGATGAATCTTCAACCGCGTGCGATACGCACGTCCTTGCGCGGCATCCAAGGGCACCACCGACCAGCCGCGACCGCAGGCCACGCTTTCCAGCGCCTCTTCCAGTTCGTCGAAATGATCGACCCGTCGCCACGGCTGCGGCAGGGCCAGCGCGTGCGCCTCGAACCAGCGGAAGAAGACGTAATCGAACTCCTCGTAGGTGACGAAGGGCAGTGCGGCCACGTCGGAAGGCGCCGGACGTCGCGATGCCTTCGGCCCGACCAGCACCAGCGATTCCTCTGCCAGCGGTGCCGAGGCGATGCCGGTGGTGACCAGTGGCCGATAGCTGACGCCGAAACTCACGCGACCGCTTTCGAGCAGCGCGAGCACTTCGTTGGCGGTGCGGAACAGCACTTCCAGCGATCGTTGTCGCGGCAGGCGCGACAGCAGCCGTGGCAGCAACCGATACCGGCCGAAGCCGGACACGCAGGCGATGCGCAGCGGCTCGGGCGACGCGTCGCCAGCCAGGCCCTCCCAGGCATGCTGCAGGTCCAGGTATGCGCGCTCGATGGACGCCGCGAGCGTGCGGCCCTCCGGCGTCAGTGCCAGACGGCGGCCGGCCTTGCGAAACAAGCGCACGCCGAGCGCGGCCTCAAGCTGTTGCAGGTCGTATGTCACCGCCGAAGGCGATTTGTGCAGCACGCGCGCGGCCGCGATCACGCCGCCATGGTTGACCACGGCGCGGAACACGGAGAGGCGTTTGAAGTCCGGCGGCATCGGACCATTCTAAGAACTTGAATGCCCGCATGCGGAATTGAAATAGTCGCCGCCTGCCGACGGGACTAAGCTGCCGCCAGCCATCGACGCGGGAGGCGCGTATGCGAGGTTCGATCCGATTCCTGGCGGGGCTGGCGTGCTGCCTGGCGGCGGCACCCGCCGTGCAGGCGCAGTCGCTGCGCGACAGCGGCGATGCCGCCCACCTGTTCGCCTATTACCCGAAGAAGGGCCTGGAGGCGCGTTTCGACGAGGGCTATCGCACGCATCTGGACTGGCATCGCGCCAAGCACGACCCGCTGGTCTGGTACGGCTGGTACGTCAGCGACGGCGCGCGTGTGGGTCTGTTCGTCGACGGCAGCTTCGGCGCACCGTTCGCCGCGTTCGACCGGCGCGTCGATCCGGCCGGCGATGGCGCGGATGCCGACCGCAACGTCACGCCCTACGCCGATACGGCTTTCCGCGCGAGCTATCGCGTGCGTCGCGAGTTGAGCACCGGCTTTCCACTGGAGCAATGGAAACCGAGCAAGCGCGTGCAGGTATTCCACTACACGCTGCGGCCGGGAACGCGCACCCGCTTCGAGCGGGCGCTGCTCGCCGCGCGCGACACCTTGCGCAAGGACGACCAGGCACCCGCGCACACCTGGTACGAAAAAGTCGTCGGCGGTGCCGCGCCGCAATACATGCTGATGGTCGCGCGCCAGGACTGGAAGAGCTATGACGACCATGTCGCCAACCTGGACCAGCTCATCGTCTCCGAAGCGCTGCGCGAAGACCTGACGGCCGCGGTGGCCGCAGTCGATTCCGAAACCTGGAGCTATCGCGAGGACCTGAGCCTGATCCCGGCGCAGTGATGCGATCGGTCGTGACTTCCCCGACGGCCGGCAGTACGTGCAAGGACGGCATCGAGACCGAGTGCCACAATCTCTCGCGCGAGGAGTTCGAGCGTTTTCGCGACGAGCGGTTCGCCAAATACAAACAGACGGACGAGTACAGGAAACAGGCTGCCGACAACAAAACCGGAGCCCATTCGATGCCGGCCGAGCAGTTTGATCAGTTCCTGAAGGAATTCGAGGCGGAACGTTACCTATCCGTTCCCTGAGACCGTGCCGACGCCTCGGAGGTTCGTCCGGGGCGGAAACGCATCAGGCCGTCGCTACGTCCGCCACGGGCCGGGCGTCTTGCCTGGCTTCGGAAGAGCGGCCCGCATCCGGCCGCAGCCTGCCGCGGATCAGATCGGACGCGCGCTCCGCGATCATGATCGTCGGCGCATTGGTGTTGCCGCCGATCAGGGTCGGCATCACCGAGGCGTCGATCACGCGCAGGGCGTCGACGCCGCGCACGCGCAATTCCGGATCGACCACTGAAGCGTCGTCGCTGCCCATGCGGCAGCTGCCGACCGGGTGGTAGACGGTTTCCGCCTTGGCGCGGATGAAGGCGACCAGTTCATCGTCAGAGAGATCGTTGCGGGCCGGGAAGATCGGCGCGCCGCGATACGGATCGAAGGCTTTCTGCGCGAACACCTCGCGCGAGACCTTGGCGCATTCCACCATCATCTTCAGATCGAAGCCTTCGGCGTCGCTGAGGTAGTTGGCCTCGATGCGCGCCTTGTCGGTGGGGTTCGCGCTGGCGAGCGCGATGCGGCCGCGGCTGCGCGGGCGCAGGAAGCAGGCATGCACGGTGTAGCCGTCGCCCTTGAGGCGGTGGCGGCCGTGGTCGTCGAGCATCGCCGGGATGAAGTGGAACTGGATGTCCGGCCGTGCATCGGGCGCGAGAGGCGAACGCACGAAGCCGCCGGCCTCGGCGAGGTTGCTGCTGCCGGGGCCGGAGTGCCCGTGCAGGAAATAGCGGTAGGCCGTGCCCACCTCGCTGGCGCGGTCGTAGCTGACGTGGTCTTGCGTGCAATGCTGCAAGGTGCTGACGTCGAGATGGTCCTGCAGGTTGGCGCCGACACCGGCGACATCGACGGTGACGTCGATGCCGTGCCGGCGCAGTTCCTGCGCCGGGCCAATCCCCGAGAGCATCAACAGCTGCGGCGAATTGATCGCGCCGCCCGACAGCAACACTTCGCGCGTGGCGCGCACCTGCACATCGCGACCGTGCAGGCGGCAGGCGACGCCGACGGCGCGACCGCCTTCGATCAGTACGCGCTGCACCAGCGCGCCGGTTTCCAGTGTGAAGTTCGCGCGTGCCTTGGCCGGTTCGAGGTAGGCCACGGCCGTGGAGCAGCGCGTGCCATCGCGCTGCGTCACCTGGTACAGGCCCACGCCGAGCTGGCTGGCGCCGTTGAAGTCGGCGTTGTGCGAGAACCCGGCCTGCTGCGCGGCATCGATGAACACCTGCGAGAGCGGATTGACGTAGCGCAGGTCGGACACCGACAGCGGACCATTGCCGCCATGCCATGCATCGCCGCCGCGGCTGTTGCCTTCGCTGCGCTTGAAGTAGGGCAGCACCGCGTCCCAATTCCAGCCCCGGGCGCCGAGCGCCGCCCACTCGTCGTAATCGGCATGCGCGCCGCGGATGTAGCACATGGCATTGATCGAACTGGAGCCGCCCAGCACCTTGCCGCGCGGCCACCACAGCTGGCGGTTGTCGAGCTGCGCTTCCGGGGCCGTGTTGTAGTCCCAGTTGATACCCTTGCGGCCGACCAGCTTCGCCAGGCCGGCCGGCATGTGGATGAACGGGTTCCAGTCGCGGCCGCCGGCTTCCAGCAGCAGCACGCGCACGTCCGGATCCTCGCTGAGACGGTTGGCCAGCACGCAACCGGCCGAGCCGGCGCCGACGATGATGTAGTCGTAGGTCGTATGAGATTCGGACATGCGGCGGAAAGTAGGCCGCAGAGGTAGAGCATATGCTCTTGTTGCGATGCACAACTGGCGCATGTCATCGACATCGGCTAACGTGCCGCAGCGCAGCATGCGATCCACGAACCCGGTGCCTGCTTGAACGCCACTAGCGCCACCCAACGAATCGGACGTTTCCGTGCGGCGCTGGCGGCTTCACCGCCGCTGGCGTGGGCTTTCCTCTACTTCTTCTGCCTGCTGAGCGGCTATTACGTGCTGCGTCCGGTGCGCGAGGCGATGGGCGCATCCAATGACGTGCAGGCGATCTTCCCGCCCTGGATGATCGATTTCTTCGCCGCGCGCGGCATGCCGCTGAAGGAATTCACGCTGCAGGTGCTGTTCACCTGCACCTTCCTGATCATGCTGCTGCTGCAGCCGGCCTACGGCGCGCTGGTCAGTCGTTATCCGCGCCGGGTCTTCCTGCCGGTGGTGTACGGTTTCTTCATCGTCACGCTGCTGCTGTTCTATTACGCGTTCAACACCGGCATGCCGGGGCGGGGCATGGCGTTCTTCCTCTGGATCACCGTGTTCAATCTGTTCGCGGTGGCGGTGTTCTGGAGCTTCATGGCAGATGTCTTCAGCAACGTCGAGGCGCGCAGCTACTACGGCTACATCGGCGCGGCTGGCACGCTGGGCGCGCTGGTCGGCCCGTTGTTGACCAGCACGCTGGTGCAACGCATCGGGATCGCCAACCTGATGCTGGTCTCGGCCGGTTTCCTCACCATCTGCGTGGTGTGCGTACTGCGCCTGCGCTGGACGGCGGTGGCGCGCGAACAGGCACGCGAACTGGCCAGCGGCGAGGTGCCGATGGGCGGCGACGTGCTCGCCGGCCTGAAGCTGATCGCGCGCGAGCCGCTGCTGCGCTGGCTCGCGGTGCTGACGATCTTCGGCGTGGGCATCGGCACCTTGCTCTACAACGAGCAGGCGGCGATCGTGCGGCGCCTGTTCACCGATCCGGCGATGAGAACGGGCTACTACGCGAATATCGATCTGGTCGTGAATGGGTTGACGCTGGTGATCCAGCTGTTCCTCACGCGCTGGCTGCTTTCGCGCTTCGGAATCAAGCCGGCACTGCTGATCCCGGGTTTCGCGATCATGCTCGGGTTCTCGGCGCTGGCGGCGTCTCCGCTGCCGCTGATGGTGGCGATCGTGCAGATCATCACGCGCGCCAGCGAGTTCTCGCTCGCCAAACCGGCACGCGAAACCATCTACACGCGTGTCGGCCGCGAGTGGCGCTACAAGGCGGGCGCCGCCATCGACACGGTGATCTATCGCGGCGGCGATCTGACCTTCGTCTGGGTGCACAAAGTGTTGTCCGCATTCGGCTCCAACGTGGTCTTCGGCGTGGGCCTGCTGGTGGCTGGCGGCATGACCTTCGGAGCATGGCGGTTGCTGCGCGAGGAGTCGAAGCTGCCTTCCGAACGAACTTCCGGTGACGCGGCGAAGTCGTCAGAAGCATGAGACAGAAGTTAGTGCGGCTGCTGCGCCGCTGGCGTTATCCGATTCTGGTGCTGTTGCTGGCGATGTGCAGCGTCGCCGTGTGGGGCTTCGTGATCGAACTGGGGCAGCTGGTCGAACGCGATTACGCGCTGACGCCATCGCATTGGCCGGCGTCCTGCGACGACCTGCGCCTCGATGTGATTTCGGACACGCACACCGGTTCCCCGCGCAACGGCGTGGACAACCTCGATCGCGTCGTGCAGCGTTTGATCGCCAGCGACTCGCAGGCGGTGCTGATGGCCGGCGACTACGTGATCCTCAGCGTCTTCATGGGCACCTACGTACCGGCGGACCAGTTCGCAGTGCACCTGAAACCGCTGACCGCGCGCAAGCCGGTCTACGCCGTGCTCGGCAATCACGACTGGTGGAAAAATGGCGGCCAGGTGCGCAGGGCGCTCGAATCGGCCGGCGTGGTGGTGCTGGAGAACGAGGCGCGCGAACTGCAGCTCGGGCAGTGCAGGTTCTGGCTCGCGGGCATCGGTGATTTCTGGGAAGGCCATCCCCAGGTCGGCGCGACTTTCTCGACCATCCGCGACGATGCGCCCGTGATCGTGCTCACCCACAATCCAGACGTTTTTCCCCAGATCCCGTCGCGGGCATCGTTGACGATCGCCGGCCACACCCACGGCGGGCAGGTGAAGCTGCCGTGGATCGGCACGCCGATCGTGCCCGCCAACCATCGTTACGTGAGCGGTCTGGTCGTGGAAGGCAATCGCCAGCTGTTCGTCACGACCGGCATCGGGACGAGCATCATGCCGATCCGTCTCGGCGTGCCGCCGGAAATTTCGCGGCTGGAACTACGCAGCAAGGCCGCTTCACCGTAAGCTGGGCGCTCCGCTCAGGGGAGATGCCGGGATGTCGTGGATTGCCGTCGCACTGGTCGTGCTGGTCGCCTTGCTGCACCTGTATTTCCTGGTGCTGGAAATGTTCCTGTGGACCAGGCCGCTCGGGCTGAAAGTGTTCCGCAACACACCGGAGAAGGCGGAGATCACGCGCGTGCTGGCCGCGAATCAGGGCCTTTACAACGGGTTCCTGGCGGCTGGCCTGTTGTGGGGCTTGTGCAGCGGGCAGCGCGATGTGCAGCTGTTCTTCCTGGGCTGCGTGGTCGTGGCGGCCCTGTATGGCGCCTACAGCGTTAGCAAGCGCATTTTCTACGTGCAGGGCGGGCCGGCGTTGTTGGCGATCGCCGCGGTGTTGTGGCTGGGCGCCGGCTACCCGGCCTGATCGCGCGGCGATCAGAGGAAGAGCGGCGCCGCGAACAGCACTGCGCCCAGCACGAAAAGTACGGTCAGCACGTGCACCAGCGGCCGGTTGATGCGCAGGAACACGAACTGCTCGATGGTCCGCCCCACCCAGAACAGTGACATGAACACCAGCACGGCGCGGCCGAGCGGCGTCTCGTGCAATTCGCGGGTGAAGGCGAAGCACAGCACGCCGATGCCGAGGAAGACGTAGATCAGCCGCAGATTGAGGATCTGCGTGACGGCGCGCGTGGCGAAGCTGGCGCGTTGCAGGTCGCGCTTCCAGTCGAACAGTTTCCAGAACGCGAGATGGAACGCGGCGAAGCCGAAGCTGTGCAGGCCGCACAATTGCACCAGCAGGTCTTTTGACATCATGGATGCTCCTGCGGTTGTCTACAGGATCGTCATCCCAGCTTTCGCTGGGATGACGACATTAGCCGCGCGCCGGCTTCGGTGACACCCACATCGAGATGCGCGCCTTGAACACGGCATCGCCTTGCGGATCGGTGACCACCACGTTCATCGGCAGTTCGTAGCCCTCCGCCGATTCGCGCGGCGGGAATTCCGGTGTCGCCACCGCGCGCTGCGTACCGACGGCTTTCTTCAGGTATTCCACGGTCATGCCCTTGGGAATCCAGCGCATCGACGCGGGAATGCTGACGTCGGTGGTCAGGCCGCCGACGAATTCGGCCAGATTGCACAGCGCGATCGCATGCACCGTGCCCAGATGGTTGGTGACGCGGCGGCGATGCGTGATCGTCGCCTCGCCGCGGTTGGGTTCGAGCACGGTCATGCGCGGCGAGATGCTGCTGAAGTAGGGCGCCTTCACGCAGACCAGCCGCGAGAACAGCCAATGGCCCGCGGGCCAGCGGCTCACGCGGCGATACAAGGACAGGACGGATGCGGACATGGAATCCTCTTAGCACAACGGCGAGCCGAGGCTCGCCGTTGTGGGTGTTTACTGAGACCAGCGATCGAACGATCGCGGCCAGTTATGCCGCTTCGCGCGAAGGCTGCGGCTGCTTGCGGTCGTAGTAGGTGGCCGCGCGCAGTTCGTGCGGATCGAAGTCGTCGACCGTGATGGTGTCGAGCGTGATCGCGCGCAGTTCTTCCAACTGCTTGCGCTCCTCGGCCGTGATCCAGCCTTCGCGCACGCCCTCGTCGAGCTGCTGGGTGAATTCCAGCGCCTCGATATCGCTGTTCTTCAGCGCCTTGAGGAACTTGCGCTCCACCGGTTCGGCCAGCACGGCCTTGGCGAGGTAGCTGTCGATGCGACCGGCCGGGTTGTTCTCGCACGGGGTGAGGAACACGCCGTTGCCGAGGCGGTCGCGCGCTTCGTTCGGCGCCATCAGCAGGGCCGCGACGCGATGGCCGAGACGATCGCTCGGAGCCTGCGCGCGGCGTCCCCACGGGAACACCAGCGCCCACAGCAGCCAGCCGACCGGACGGATCGGGAAGTTGCGCAGCGCGCCCGACAGCGCCAGTTCGATCTTGTGCACGGCGTCGTGGAAGGCCCACGCCAGCAGCGGCTGGTCGGCGACCGGCGCCCCCTCGTCGTGGTAGCGCTTGAGCATCGCGCTGGTGATGTAGAGGTTGCTGAGCACATCGCCCAGGCGACCCGACAGCGATTCCTTGAACTTCAGCTTGCCGCCGAGCAGCAGCATCGACACGTCGGCGATCAGCGCCAGGTTGGCGGAATAGCGGTCGAGCTTGCGGAAGTAGCGGCGCGTGTAGTCGTCGCCAGGCGCCGAGCCGATCTTCGCGGCGGTGAGACCGAACCAGAGCGAACGCACGGCGTTGGAAATCGCGAAGCCGATATGGCCGAACAGGCTGCGGTCGAACTCGGCGAGCCCGGCCTTGACGTCGGTGTTCTGCGCCGCCTTCATTTCCTTCAGCACCCACGGATGGCACAGGATCGCGCCCTGGCCGAAGATCAGCAGGCTGCGCGTCATGATGTTGGCGCCTTCCACGGTGATCCCGATCGGCGCCGCCTGCCAGGCGCGGCCGGCGAAGTTACGCGGGCCGAGGATGATGCCCTTGCCGCCGAGCACGTCCATGATGTCGGACGACAACTCGCGGCCCATGCTGGTGCAGTGGTACTTGGCGATCGCCGACGGCACCGCGGGCTTCTCGCCGCGATCGACCGCCATCGCCGTGGCCTGCGCCAGCGCGCTGGCCGTGTAGGCCTTGCCGCCGATGCGGGCCAGCGCTTCCTCGACGCCTTCGAAGCGGCCGACCGACAGGCCGAACTGCTTGCGGATGCGCGCGTAGGCGCCGGTGACGACCGCGCCCATCTTGCCGCCGCCGCTGGCGGTGGAGGGCAGGGTGATGGAGCGGCCGATCGACAGACACTCGTTGAGCATCATCCAGCCCTTGCCGGCGAACTCTTCGCCGCCGATCAGCTGCGACAGCGGCACGAACACGTCGTGGCCGCGGATCGGGCCGTTCTGGAAGGTGGAGTTGAGCGGGAAGTGGCGACGGCCGATTTCAACGCCGGCGGTATCGCGCGGCACCAGCGCCAGCGAGATGCCGACGTCGCGCTTGTCGCCGATCAGGCCGTCCGGATCGTACAGGCGGAAGGCCAGGCCGATCAGCGTCGCCACCGGGGCGAGGGTGATGTAGCGCTTGTCGAAGGTGAGGCGCACGCCGAGCACCTGCGCGCCGTTCCACTCGCCCTTGCAGACGATGCCGTAGTCGGGGATGGAGGTGGCGTCGGAGCCGGCGAACGGGCCGGTCAGGCCGAAGCAGGGCACTTCACGGCCGTCGGCCAGACGCGGCAGATAGTAGTCCTTCTGTTCCTTCGTGCCGTAGTGCATCAGCAGTTCGCCCGGGCCAAGCGAATTGGGCACGCCAACGGTGGAGCTGAGCACGCTCGACACCGAGGCCAGCTTCTGGATCACCTTGTGGTGCGCCAGCGCCGAGAAGCCGAGGCCGCCGTATTCCTTCGGAATGATCATGCCGAAGAACTTGTGCTTCTTGATGAACTCCCAGGTCTCCGGCGGCAGGTCGGCCAGGATGTGGGTGACTTCCCAATCGTTGGTGCGCTTGCAGATTTCTTCCACCGGGCCGTCGAGGAAGGCCTGCTCCTCGGCGGTGAGCTGCGCCTTTGGCTGTGAGAGCAGTTGCTTCCAGTCCGGGTCGCCGGAGAACAACTCGCCTTCGAAACCGACGGAGCCGGTTTCCAGCGCGATGCGCTCGGTCTGCGACAGCGGCGGCAGCACCTTGCGGTAGCCCTTGAGCAGGGGCGCGGTGATGAGGGCCTTGCGGATCGGCGGCAGCAGCAGCGGCACGGCGATCAGCGCGACCAGGGCGGCGGCCACGATCACGGCCGTCTGGTTGACGCCGAGCAGCCAGCAGGCCACCAGCAGCGTGGCGGTGATCGCGGCCCAGTACGCCAGACGCAGACGGTGGTAGGCGGCGAAGGCGCCAACGAGAAGAAAGGCGAGGAAGGGAAGCGCGATGCTCATCTGTGCACTCCGGGAACTACTTAAGAAGGAGAGACTAGGCCGTGTCGGGTTACCGTGGCGCGACCGCTGAGGTTACCATACGGCCTAGTATGGAGCAGTATTTTTTGAATTGTCAATCGAAGTTCTGGCGAAGTCCCGGTGAAGCCCGGGAATGAACGCCGATTCATGAACGATACTTTTCCATGCCTCTGCGTATGGTTAAACTGCCCATGATGACGACCGCCACCGATACGGCCCCGGTTGCCGAAAAACCGGAACGAAAAGGGCGCCTCAGCGCCGAGGACTGGGCCCAGGCGGCTCTCCACCTGATCGCCGAGCAGGGCGTCGCCGCCGTGGCGGTGGAACCGCTCGCGCGGCGCCTCGGGGTAACGAAGGGCAGCTTCTACTGGCACTTCCCCTCGCGCGACGCGCTGCTGCAGGCGGCGCTCGAACGCTGGGAAAGCATCGAGCAGCAGTCCGTCTTCGGCATGCTCGAAGCCGTCCCGGATCCGCGCCAGCGCCTGCGCGACCTGTTCCAGATGGTCGCCCACGAAGTCACCTCCCACATCATTTTCAGCGCGCTGCTCAAGGCGCTGGATCATCCGATCGTGCGACCGGTGATGGAGCGCGTCTCGCAACGGCGCCTGGACTATCTCACCGCTTCGTTCCGCCAGGCCGGACTGACCCGCAGCGACGCCCAGCATCGGGCGCGCCTGGTCTACGCCGCATACGTGGGCTTTCTACAACTGCAACTACAGTTGCAGCAGGCCAAGCCGCCACGTGAAGAACTGGAAGCTTATGTCGAGCACATGATGGCCGTGGTGATTCCCCCGAAATCCCAAACCTGAGACCTCGTAATGAATGCTGCGATCGCCCCGTCGACTCCCTCCCCCAGTTCGCTCGAGGCGCTCAACGATTGGGTCCAGTCCGTCGCCGGACTGACCCAGCCGGATCGCATCCACTGGTGTGACGGCAGCGATGCCGAATATGCCGCGCTTCTGAAGCAAATGCAGGCCGACGGCACGCTGCTGCCGCTCAACGCCGACACACATCCCGGCAGCTGGCTGCACCGTTCGCATCCGGACGATGTGGCGCGCGTAGAGCACCTCACCTTCGTTTGCCCCGAGCACGAGGAAGACGCCGGCCCCAACAACCACTGGATGGCGCCGGCCGAAGCCCACGCCAAGATCGACGCCCTGTTCGAGGGCTGCATGCGCGGCCGCACCATGTACGTGGTCCCGTACTGCATGGGCCCGATCGACTCGCCGCTGGCGCGTTGCGGCGTGGAGATCACCGACTCGCCCTACGTCGTCGCCAACATGCGCATCATGACGCGCATGGGCGCGGATGCGCTGGCGCGCATTGAAAGGGAAGAAACTTTCGTGCGTGGCTTGCATTCGATCGGCGAGCTCGATCCCGAGCGCCGCTACATCATGCATTTTCCGGAAGAACTCACCATCAAGTCCTACGGCTCCGGCTACGGCGGCAATGCGCTGCTCGGCAAGAAGTGCCATGCGTTGCGCATCGCCTCGCACCAGGCGCGCAATGAGGGCTGGCTGGCCGAGCACATGTTGATCGTCGGCATCGAGAATCCGCAAGGCGAGGTGCATTACATCGCCGCGGCGTTTCCGAGTGCCTGCGGCAAGACCAATCTGGCGATGCTGATTCCGCCGGAGAGCTATCGCGAGCGAGGCTGGAAGGTCTGGACCGTCGGCGACGACATCTGCTGGATGCGGCCCGGCGCGGACGGCCGTCTCTACGCGATCAACCCGGAGGCCGGCTACTTCGGCGTCGCGCCGGGCACCAGTGCCAACTCCAATCCCAATGCGCTCGCCAGCATCCAGCGCGACACCATCTTCACCAACGTCGCCACGACCGCCGACAACCAGCCGTGGTGGGAAGGTCTCGACGACCGCGTTCCCGCCAAGGATTGGCAAGGCCGCGATTACAAGGCCGACAACGGCCCGGCTGCGCATCCCAACTCACGTTTCACGGTGAGCGCGAAGCAGTGCCCGTCGTACTCGCCGCATGCCGAGGACGCGCAAGGCGTGCCGATCTCGGCGATCGTCTTCGGCGGCCGCCGCGCCTCGCTGGTGCCATTGGTCTTCGAAGCGCGCGACTGGACACACGGCGTGCTGGTCGGTGCCTCGATGGGCTCCGAAACCACCGCCGCCGCCACCGGCCAGGTCGGCGTGATGCGCCGCGACCCGATGGCGATGAAACCCTTCTGTGGCTACAACTTCGCCGACTACTTCGCCCACTGGCTGTCGTTCGACAAGCCGGGTGCGAAGCTGCCGAAAGTCTTCCATGTCAACTGGTTCCGCAAGGGCGACAACGGCAAGTTCCTGTGGCCCGGCTTCGGCGACAACCTGCGCGTGCTGGAGTGGATGATCGGTCGCGTGAAGGGCGAGGCCGGTGCGGTCGATACGCCGATCGGCGCGCTGCCGGCTGTCAATGATCTCAATCTGGATGGCGTCGAGCTGAGCGATGAGGCGAAGGAAAAGCTCTTCGCCATGGATCGCGAAGGCTGGCGCGATGAACTCGTCAGCATTGGCCGGTACCTCGAAGACTACGGCACGCGCATGCCGCGGACGCTGCATGCGGAGCAGGTCAGGATCCTGCAAGGCCTCGGCTGATTCTTCAGTGCGGCGCGCCTCGCTGCATCCTTCTTAAGTGCGGAATCAGACCCATAAAAAACTACGGCCCCGAGAGGGGCCGTAGTTTTTATTGCAGGTTGCGATCGATCAGAAACGCTGAGCGTACTTCATGTATACGAAGCGACCGATGTCGAAACCGCCGTACATGCCGAAGTCTGAGTTCGGGCTGGTGTACAAGTACGTGCCTCGATGGTCGAACACGTTATTGGCGCCGATCGAGATCGTGGCGTTCCAGGGTGCGGTGTAGCGGAACTGCACGTCGTGGAACGTGTTGGCGCCGGTCTCGTTCACTGCCTGTTTCGCGGTGTACGGTGAGGCGAAATCCGGATCGCTGCACTCGCCTTCAAACGCACAGGCTTCCTTGAGTCCGGAGTAGTAGCGGACCCCCCAGGTGGCGCCGATGTCGTGATAGCTCCAATCCACGTTCAAGTTCGAACGCGTGCGGAAGTAGGCAGTGCTATCCACACTCCAACTGTTCTTCTGCTCGACCGGGGTGACGGCTTCGCTGTCGCGCTTGTATTCCCAGTAGTCGACGTACGAAGTCTTCCAGTCGATCGTGAAGTTACCGAACGAGGTTTCTGGCAGGCGGTAGCGGACGTTGAAATCGTAGCCCGCAGTTTCCTGATAACCGCCGTTCACCGTAGTGACAGTGGCATCGTAGATCTCGCCTTGGCTGGTACCGATGGTTCCGTCGGTGTCACGGGTGAAGCTGGTGCACGAGGAAGCAATGTTCAGCACGTAACACCTGTTCAGGATCGACGTCATTGTCTCGGCGGCGATCACGTCCTCGATCTTGATCTTCCACCAGTCAAGACTGACGTCGAGACCTTCTGCGAAGCTCGGGCTGTAGACCACGCCGAAGGTCGTGGACTTCGAGGTTTCCGGTTGCAGGTCCGGGTTCGAGGTGACGGTGAAGGGCCAGTCGGCCTGCTGGTTCGGGCCGGATGCGACCGTGCCACCCGAGGCGATCTGGCGGAAATCCGCAGGAGCGCCGGCAGCGATACAACGGGCAGCGACTTCAGGATTGCTGGCCGCCGAACCGAAGCTGGTATCGCAGGGGTCCGTGTAGAACGCGAAGGTCTGCGAGCTACCGCCGTAAAGGTCCTGCAAAGTCGGAGCACGGAAGCCGGTGGCATAGGTGCCGCGGATCAGCAGGTCTTCGATCGGGCGCCACTTCACGCCGAACTTGCCGTTGGTGGTGTCGCCGAAGGTGCTGTAGTCCGAGTAGCGGCCGGCCACGTCAACCGACAATTCCTTGGCGAACGGCTTGTCGGCCAGGATCGGGATGTTGAACTCCAGATAGAACTCGTCAACCGAGTAACCGCCCGAGGTGACGCCGCCTGCCAGGTCGGTGCTGAGGCCGGATTGCTTGAGCGCGTCGGGTTCGAAGCGCGCATCTTCCTTGCGGTGCTCGTAACCGGCCGCCATGCCCAGGTCACCAGCGGGCAGGGTTGCCAGAGCGCCGCTCAGGTTGAGGCTGTAGATGTGGGTTGTGGTCTCGGAGGTGTCATGCGTCGGCAGGAAGAGGTAGTTCTGCAGCGCCTGATTGCCGGTGAGCCCGCCAGAGCCGGCTTGACCGTATGGCAGGGCGGGATTCCACGGGACGCACCCACTGATGACAGCGTCCGGAGTGCCGCAGCGGGCGGTGCCGTCCGCATCGATGAAGCTCGCGCCCAAAGCGTTGCGTGCATTCGGGATGAACAGGTTGCCGGTACCGGTCTGGAGGCCCTTGTTCTGGTTGTAGATGTAGCCGACATCCCAGTTCCAGGATTTCTCGCCAATATCAAAGACGCCTTCCAAACTTGCGCCGAAGCGATAAGTAGTCAGTTCGTTATTGGTTTGACGCGGTACTTCCGAGGTGCGACGGATGAATTCCGCGTCTTCGCCGAAGGGGTTGTAGACGTTGTCGGCCGACCATAGGATCGGGCCACCTTCGTTGAAGCTGTTCGAGCTGAAGGGGTAGCCTGCGATCTGCTGCAGCGTTTCGCGATGGGTGTACAGCGCATTGGCATTCAGACGCAATTTGTCGCTGAAGTCAAAGCTGCCCGAAGCGAAGACAGATCGACGTTCGATCCCGGTTTTCAGGAACATCTGCTCGTTCGGATTGACCAGATCGAAGTTCTCGCCTTCACCATAGGGATGATAGTTGGCGGGATTGCTCGGATCAGCGCCGGGGTTGAGGACCCACTGATCTCCATTCGGCAGGATGATCCGGCCCTTGTCGGTATTGCCGCTCCAGCCATTCGAACCTTCCGTCTCGTTCGGGAGCTTGTGGAAGGGGCCGCTCGGATACCTGGAGAATTCGCGGTCACGCGCGTAGACAGGATCTTCCTTGGTGTACTCGACACCCAGGGTGATCGAGCTGCGCTCGCCGGTGGAGCCCAGAAGGAAGTTATAGGTCTGGACCTGGCCGTCCCCTTCGCCATATTGGCCGACGTAGCCGCTGGCCTCGAGACCGTCGAAGTTTTTGCGGGTGATGATGTTGATCACGCCGGCGATGGCGTCCGAACCGTAGATGGCGGAGGCGCCGTCGGTGAGGACTTCAATGCGTTCGACCACTGAGGTCGGGATCGAGGCGAGATCGGAGAAACCAGACGAGGTGATGCCCATGCGCTTGCCGTCGAGCAGCACAAGGGTGCGCTCGGGACCGAGGTTGCGCAGGTCGACATATTGACCGCCGACTTCCTCACCGGAGGACAGCGCGTTGGCGCGGCTGATCGCCGGCGAGCCGGTGGTGGTGATGTTCTGCAGGATGTCGCCGACGCTGGTGAAGCCCTGCTTCTGGATATCCTCGCGCGTCATCATGATGACGGGTTTGGAAGTCTCAAGGCTGGCTTGGCGGATGTGCGAACCCGTGACTTGGATGCGATCGAGTTCGGTCGGCTGTTTCTGTTCTGCCGGGGGAGGGGTGGTTTCCTGGGCGGCAGCAATGCCGATCCCACCGAAACCGGTGACACCCGCGACGAGCGCATAAGCGATCGCGTCGCGCAGCTTGTTGGTCTTAAAAGTCATTTCTCTCTCCGTGGAGGGGGTAACCCAATGCAAAAACCACGCCGATGGCGACAAGCAGCCGCCCAAATGCGGTATGGCCGGCCGATAGTAGAAGCCGGGGGGAGAGAATTAAAGTGTTGTTAATGTTTCGAAAGAAACCTTCATGTATGTGAATGAAGGCGAAAAAATACATGCTGCGATGAAAAGCATGCGCTTCTTCACATTTTTGCGAGTAAAAACTCTGGAATCAGGCCAGATGTGACGTGTAACGCCACTGTAACGCTGGTAAGCATTGCTTAACGCATGCTGACAGAAGGGTCGAGGTAGGGAGCAAGCGTCGCTGCGTGTTGGGCGATGCAGAGGACCGTGATGTCTCTCGGAGATCTGGTTACAGATCCTGCTCGTAGCGCACGTAGGGAACTGCGCCCTCGTCCTGCTTGGCATCGGTATTGGGCGAGAATGGATTCTTGCCGCGCGTGATCAGGTTGTCGGCGCCGACGGTGAGCTGTCCGCTCCAGGGCGTGCGCCAGGTCAGGCCGAGGCCGATACCTTCCCATTTCGGCTGGCCGGGCGTGTCGACGACGCGGCCGATGATGTTGGCGCTGAACGCGCCGTAGCCGCCGCCGATCGACAGCGAGCGGCTGCTCCACTGGTCGGAAATGCCGAAGTTGGAAGCTTCCGCCGGCGAGAGCAGGCGGGCCTTCGCGACCGTGCCGGCGATTTCGACGACGCCTTCGCCGCCGATGGTCTTCTGCGCGAAGACGGTGAGATCGTTGACGTCCACCTGCGCGGTGCCGCGTCCACCGGACAGCCAGGCTGGCAGGGTGTCGCGGCCGGTGCCGGCGCTCAGGCCGACACGGTTGCCGTCGCGGGTGAGCGCGGCCGTGGCGCTGGTGCGATGGCTGGTGCCATCGTCATTGAGCGTGGCAAGCATGCAGTTGTTGGCGAGGCTGCCGATCGCGGCGGCCAGGCCGCTGCGGCGATCGCACAGCAATCCGAGCGAATCGCCCGCATTCAGACCGAATGCGGCATCGAGCGAATTGCCGCCGAAATGCCAGCGGCCGCCGCTCTGGGGAACGCTGGTGGGTTCGAGCAGGAGATAGCCCTGCAATTTGCCGCTGGCATGGTCCAGGACCGGCAGTACGGCGCTTTTGTCGCTGCGGTCCGCCGGTTTTTCCTGCGCATATGCGCCCGTGGCCACGCCTAGGGCGAGCAGCAGGGCACACGACAGTCGAGCGAAATCGCGAAACATTGGTTAAAAACCGACCCCATTCCCAGGCAGGAAGTTCCCCCGTACAGGCGCTTCCGACTCTATTTGATTTATGGTTCTTTAACAATCCCCCTTGGGGGCCCCTGTCTAGCTACTGTAGCCGTTCCGGTGCCTCCATTGGATGCTCGCGGGATGTGAACAGGGCGTCGATGTCGGCCGGGGTGAACAGGTAGGTCTGGCCGCAGAACTCGCAGCGGATGCTGGCCCTGCCGTCGACCACGGCGGCCCGGGCTTCCTCGGCTCCCAGCGACTGCAGCATCGAGGCGACCCGCTCGCGCGAGCAGGAGCACGCGAAGCGCAGCGGCTTGGCGCCCAGCAGCGCCGGCGTTTCCTCGTGAAACAGGCGCCGCAGCAAGGTCTCGGCCGGGACTGAGAGCAGTTCGCTGGGGCCGAGCGTGTCGAACAGGGCCCCGACCCGGGTCCAGCCATCGTCATCGCCGGCATCACCCGGCAGCTTCTGCAGCATCAGCCCGGCGGCGCGGATCTCGCCGCGTGGATGGCGCGGCTCGGGGTCGGCGGCGAGCAGCAGGCGGGTGGGCAACTGCTCGGATTGCACGAAATATTGTTCGAAGGCGCCGGATAGCGCGTCCGATGACAGCGCCACGATGCCCTGATAGCGCATCGGGTCGCGCCCGGCGGCGCCATGGTTCTCGATGGTGATCGCCAGCACCGCTTCGGGGCCGAAGGTGCGCAGGTCGCGCGAGACCGGTCTGCTGTCACCTTCGGCCAGCTGGGCGATGCCGCGCAGCGTGCCGGCGGCCGTGCATTCGGCGAACAGCGTGCGCAACGGGCCGTCTCCGCGCAGTTGCACGGAAAGACGGCCGTCGACCTTGGCGTGCCCGGTGAACAGCGCGGCCGCCGCCGTGGCTTCGCCGAGCAGCTCGGCCACGGCCAGCGGATAGTGGTCGCGGCTGCGGATCTGCGCCCAGGTGTCGGTGAGCGAGACGTGCACGCCGCGGACGCCGGCGTGTTCGAGCAGGAATCGGAGCAGCCGATCGTCGTCGGCCGGCGCGGTGTGGTTGTCGGAGATCGAAGGCATCAGGCGTTGTCGTGCATCCAGCATCGCAGAATAATGCTGTCCGGTGATTTTTGGGATGCGACGAGAATGGGGATGGCGTCCAGGCCGGACAAGGCGCGCGCGCGATGCGGGACATGAGCGTAAACGAGGGCGCGTCCCGATTCGCGGCGGCCGCGCGCCCGCGGCGTCGCTGGCTGCATTGGCTGTGGAAGCTCCCGCTGATCCTGCTGGTGCTCAGCGTGCTGCAGGTATTGGCGCTGCGCGTCATCGATCCACCGTTCTCGATGTTCATGGCCGCGCGGCAGTTGCAGGCCTGGGGCGAAGGGGATTTCCGCTTCGGCGTCGCCTACGACTGGCGTGATCTCGACGAGATCGCGCCCAGCCTGCCGGCGTCGCTGGTGGCGGCGGAGGATCAGAACTTCGCGAATCACAACGGCTTTGATTTCAAGGCGATCGAAAAGGCGCGCGCCAACAACGCACGTGGCCGCAAGGTGCGCGGCGCCAGCACGATCAGCCAGCAGCTGGCGAAGAACCTGTTCCTGTGGAGCGGGCGCAGCTGGGTGCGCAAGGGCGTCGAGGCCTGGTACACGGTGCTGATCGAGGCCTTGTGGCCGAAGCGGCGGATCCTGGAGGTCTACGCCAACGTGGCCGAGTTCGGCGACGGCATCTATGGCGCGCAGGCGGCGGCGCGCAGCTTCTGGGGCAAGGACGCGTCGCGGCTGACTCCGGCCGAAAGCGCGCGCCTGGCGGCGGTATTGCCGAACCCGAAGCGCTACAGCGCCGTCCGTCCCGGGCCCTATGTGCAGCGGCGCGCCGTGTGGATCCAGCGCAATGTGCAGCGGATCGGCGGGAATGGCTATGTGAAGGGGCTCGATTAAGTTCCGCGTGTCGCGTCCCGGCGGATTGGTCGGCAGCAGGCGCCAGCTTGTACGATGGCGGCATGCCCCGAGACTTGCTCACCGTCGTCGTCGCCGCCTTCAACGAGGCCGATGCGCTGCCCGTCGTGCATCCGCGCATCGCCGCCGCGCTTGACGCGTTGGAGGGGGTCGAGGGGCGCGTGTTGTACATCGATGACGGCAGCCGCGACGGGACGTGGACGATCCTGCAGGGCATCGCCAATGGCGACGCCCGCGTCTCGCTGCTGCGGCTGTCACGCAACTTCGGCAAGGAGGCGGCGCTGACCGCCGGTCTCGACCATGTCGTCGAGGGCGCGGCGATCATCCTCGACGCCGATGGGCAGGACCCGCCGGAGCTGATTCCGCAATTCGTCGCCAAATGGCGCGAGGGCTACGACGACGTGCATGGCACGCGTACCGTGCGCGAGGGCGAGACCTGGGTGAAAAAGGCCACGGCCCACGCTTTCTATCGCGTGATGGGACGGCTGTCGAAGACGCCGATTCCCACTGATACCGGCGATTTCCGCCTGCTCTCGCCGCGCGCGCTGGCGGCGCTGCGGCAGCTGCGCGAGCGGCACCGGTTCATGAAGGGCCTGTTCGGCTGGATCGGTTTCGAGCAGGTCGCGATCCCCTACCAGCGCGAGGCGCGCCTGGCCGGGCGCAGCAAGTTCAACCTGTGGCGGCTGTGGAACTTCGCGCTCGAGGGCGTCACCAGCTTCTCGACCGCGCCGTTACGTCTGGCGACGTATCTTGGCGTGGCCACGGCCTTGATCGCCTTTCTCTACGCTATCTGGATCGTGGCCAAGGCCCTGCTGTGGGGCGACCGGGTCGCGGGCTGGCCGACGATGATGGCGGTGATCCTGTTCCTCGGCGGCGTGCAACTGGTCGCGCTCGGCATGATCGGCGAGTACCTCGGCCGTTTGTACGAAGAATCGAAACAGCGACCGCTGTATCTGGTTGACCGCTGGCACCCGGCAGCGGGAGACTCTTCGGAAGCAAGGCCATCGGTGGAGGAGCGATCCCATGCATACCGTACGTCAGCTGTTGGAGGCGAAGGCGCCTGACATCTTCGCGATCGACCCGGACGCACCGGTGATCGACGCGATCCGCCTGATGGCCGAGAAACGCATCGGCTCGTTGCTGGTGCTGCGGCAGGGACGATTGGCCGGCATCCTGTCCGAGCGCGATTACGCGCGCAAGATCGTGCTGCAAGGACGCTCCTCGTCGGACACGCCGGTGCGCGACATCATGACCGCGGACGTGATCACCGTCGGCCCCGGCGACAGCGCAGATTTCTGCATGCGTCTGGTGACGGAGAAACGCATCCGCCATCTGCCGGTGCTGGAGGGCGATCGCGTGCTCGGCGTGATTTCGATCGGCGATCTGGTGAAGGCGGTGATCGAGGATCAGCAATTGCAGCTGGATCAGTTGCAGCGATACATCGCGGGATAATGCCTTTCCTTCTCCCCCGGGAGAAGGTGCCCCGAAGGGGCGGATGAGGGAGGAGGGATTCAGACCCAAGGAAATGTTCCCCGGCAAGTAATTCTCCCTCCCTCATCCGGCGCTGCGCGCCACCTTCTCCCGGAGGGAGAAGGAACAGCTACTTCACCGCCAGCTTCCCGCTGCAATCCACATCCTTGCCGCCACCCAGCTCGGTGGTCGCCAGCAACGCCGCGGGCGGTGCGATCAAACCCAGCCCGATCGCCGCGGCGCCGCGCAGGCCGATCCGCATGTAGTCCGGCTTGAAGGTCGGATTCTTGAACGTGCCGCGAACATAAAGCGGCGCACGCAGCGACAGCAGGCTGCGCACCTTCGGCTTCGGTCGCATGATCAGATCGAGCGTTTCGTCGCGCAGGCTGATGTTGCCGGTACCGGTGACCACGGTATCCGTCGTGTCGAATGCCAGCGCGCGCGTCGTCATCACGCCGTCGCGCACCGCGAAATCGCCGTAGGCGCAGCGGATCGGAATTGGTTTGTCGCCCGAGAGCTTGGTGCGCAGCGCGCCGCCCAGGTTCAAGCCGGCCAGCTTCATCAGCAGCTTGCTGATCTGGCCCTGACCCATGCCCACGGCGATGTCGCCATCGGCATTGCCCAGCATCTTCGCGATCGAATTGCCGTGCGTGTCGAGCGCGAACTTGCCGCCGACCTTGCCCACGGCGTCCTCGGCCAGTTTCGCATCCGGCATCAGGCTGGCCAGGTTGAGTCCGCGCGCGGTGACGTCGGCGCGGGTGCGGATCGCGGCCTCGCGCGCGTTCATGCGGATGCGCGAGCGGATGTCGCCGCCGGCGACGCCGAAGTTCAGCGGATCGAGCCGCAGCACGCCATCGTCGAGGAACAGGTGCGCGTCCATGTCGTCGATCGGCAGCGACGGCGCGTTGATGCGACGCGCCTTCAGCGTGACGTCGGCGTCCATCGTGCGCAGCTTGTCGAGCTGATAGGGTGTATCGGGAAGCAGGCGCGAGGAAGCGGCCTGTTTCGCCGCTAGCGCCTGCAGTTCGGGATTGGTCGATTCCTTGCCCTTGGCTTGTGGCGCGCCGCCGACGAAGCCGGCGAGGTCATCGAAATCCAGCCGCTTCGACAGCAGGTTCGCGCGCAGGAACGGACGCGGCCCGCCCGTGGCCACACTCGCCGAGCCGGACAGATCACTGTCGCCGACCTTGCCGGTGAAGCCTTCGTACTTCCACAGCTTCTTCTCGTGCTTCAGCCGTCCGTCGAGCGCATAGGGTGGCGTCGGCGGAATGGCGACGCCGATCAGCGGATAGAGATCGGCCAGATTCTTGCCGGCCAGCGCGAACTGCAGATCGAAGCCTTCCAGCTGGAATGGATTGATCAGCTTCCCGCGCGCCCGTGCGCGGGTGGTGCCGGCCGCGGCGCTCAGGTTGATCGAATACGGCTGTTCGGTGTTCTGCAATTCCAGCGGCGATTCGGCGCGACCGTTCAGTGTGAAGCGGTTGTTGCTCCACTTGCCGCCGCCTTCGACGGTGATGGGCGGTGCCGCATCCTCGCGGCGCGGCTGCACGCTGGCGATCTTGATGTCGATGTCGGTCTTGCCGCGCGCGTCGACGTAGCGCAATTGGCCGTCGTCGATCCAGATGCGTTGCAGCTTTGGTACCTCGCCGCCGCCTGAGGTGCCGAATGTCCAGTTGTTCTCGCCTTTCTTCGGTCCGGTTTCCAGCGAGACGCGAGGACGCAGCAGGCGGATTTCTGGAATGCGTACTTCGCGTTTCGTGATCAGTGGCCAGGGTTCGATGCGCAATTCCAGCCGGTCGAGCGAAGCCATCGTGGGCTGTTTCGACCACGCCACGTTGCCCAGTTGCAGACCATCGGCCCGGATCGTGGTGACGCGGCCGAGGTCGACATCGAGATTGCCGGTGATGACGAAGCTGCGGCCGGTGAGCGTCTGTACCTGGCGCTCGACCGGTCCCTTGAACCAGTTCCAATCCCAGATCAGCACCAGTACCAGCACCGCGATGGCCACGGTTGCCAGCAGGGCCGCGAAAGCGCTCCACCAGGGATGCCTGGCGATCGGATTGCTGGCACGTGGCGTGGGCGAGGGTGTGGACATGCGGATTCTCTTCTCCGCCTGTCACCATTCCTCGCGCCGGGTAAACCTGGGATGAAGGGCGCGTTCCGATTCTGAAGAAGCGCCCTGACGAAGGGTTTTGATGAAGCGTCCCGATACCTCGTATCGGAGTCCGCGACGCTTCGGGCCGTCAGAGCCCGGCAGGGAATCACGACACCGTCTCATGGTGCCGCGATTCCCGCGAGTCGGCTATTGCACGATCCTGGGCGACTGCTGATGCTCCACGGTGGCGGCTTTGAACTCCTGCTGCTGTTGCGTCAGCGAGGCATGCAGCTTCACCAGAGTGTCTTCCGATGGCTGCTGCTTGGCTTCGGCGACGTTGACATGGGCGCGCAGCGAAGTGACACCGTCTCCCTGCACGGCGAACAGGTTGCCCTTCTCGCCTGACATCACCTTGTCGATGGATGTCAGTCCTTCCTTGTGCGCCTCCAGCGCGAGTGACGCGGCGACATTGAGCATCTGCCCGCGGCTGAGTTCGGGTGTCACGCTGATGCCGCGCATTCCGCCGATCGCCTGGAGGTACAGCTTGGATTGCGCCTCATCGGGACTCTCCGTCGGCGCCGGCCGTTGCGGCTGTGGTGGTTGCGCGAGGGCGGCCTGCCGGGCTTCGGCTTCCTGTTTCAGCTGCTCCAGGCCCGTATGCCTCTGCACCACGATGTCGGGGAGCACTTGCGGGTTGGTGACAGGGTTGGTGACCGTGATCTTCCCATCCTGTCCGAGCTTGGAGACATCCAGCAATGCGGGATGGACGCCCAGCTGTCCGAAATCGATCTTGTATTCGCTTCTCTCGAGGTTGGCGTTCCTGACGATCTGAGCTGGGTCGGCCTCTTGGAAATTGGACATGTCGACGCCGACCAGTCCGCCCCCGTTGGACTGGGCCGCGCTCGCCGCCGCCATGGCGGATTTGAATTGCGCCTCCTGCGCATCTTCCCATTCCTGGACCTTGACCCCGGTGGCTTCGGTCAGCACGACGCGTTCGATGTTGTGCACCATCGTCACTCCGTCCATGACGGCTTGATGCCTGTAGTTCAACAGGCCGTTGGTGCCGAAGGTGCCGGGCATCTTTTCCGGGTAGTAGCCCTTCATCGCTTCGATGTTTTCGGGCGTCCGGGGCAGGAAGCCATGATTGTTCACGGTCAGTCCCGGCTTCATCTGATACTCGCAGTTCGGATGCGCTCCATGGACCTCGATGAAATCCCGCATGCGTCCGGGACTGAACTGATAGAGATTCTTGGGCGTCGGTTGCTTGCCATCCAGCGCCAGGGCGGAGACCGCGGCATTGAAGCCGCCGATATGGGCCTGGGCTTCGTCCTGGATCGTGTGGTCGACCAGCTTCTTGATCGTGGCGGTGTAGTCATGCGGCTGCGGACCGGTGGCGATTCCCTGGATTTCCTGCCTGAGGCCTTCGCGGAAATTGACGCCTTTCAGGTTCAGCGCATGCGCGTTCTCGTGTCCGAGCACGAAGATCAGTTCGTTTTTGTTGTCCAGGGAAGTCTGCGGGACAGTGATCTTGTGTTCGACCACGCTATGCGAGGCGAAAGCGCCGGGCTCGGCGGGCTCGTTCTTGAATCCGGTGAGATAACCGGCCTGCACCGACTGGATGAGTTTGTCCTTCAGCTCGGGCGAGGCATTGATCGCATCGCGCAGCGGATCGCTGCCGAAGATCGGAAGGCGGGTCGTGAGCGGCAACGTCTTGCGGTAATCGGACAGCATCTGGTCCAGCGCCGCCTCGGCCTGGGCTCTTTCCATGCGAACGTTGCTCATGGCGTGGCTCCCTGGATGCAGGTGGTCCGTTCGACGGCGGTGGGTGCGAGATCGTCCGCATCGTGCGTCCTGGTGATCAGATCCAGGACGCGGGCGGCGATGCCGTCTGCGGTGATGGGGAATTGCGGGGCGTTCATGAGCGTCTCCTTGCGCGGTGGCACTGATGATCCGAAGCGGGCCCGAGGGATGCGGAGGCGGTCGTGCGATTGAGCGATGTTGATCGCCACGGCTGTCTCCGCATCACCTCCGGACGCGTGCCTGGCTTTCAGAGCGAATGCGGTTTCTGCTGTGAAGGCTGCAGTTCAGGCGTCGAAACCTGCGGTGGCGGCTGCAATTGCGAGAGATTCTGCTGAGAAGGCTGCTGTACCGCCTGCCCGATCTCGATGTGAGCGCGCTGCGCGAGCGGCGAGGCGACGTCCTGTCCCTGCACCGCGAACACATTGCCGTTGCCGCCTTTCACCACGTGATCGATCGACGTCAGGCCGTTCTTTTCCGCCGCCACCGCCAGCGCGGCGGCGGCGTTGAGGAATTCCTCGCGGTTCTGCACGCCGCTGTCCTTGCCGAGCTTGCCCAGACCGTCGATCGCCTGCGCGAACAAAGGCGGCTCTTTGGGGGCCGGCGTGGTCGGCGTTTCCGGGCTGAGGCGTTCGATCGCATTTCCCGTCACCTTGTTCCACAGCGATGAGATCGAATCCGTGAGGGAAGGGGTGGGCAGTGGAGGTGGTACCACAGCCGGCTGCGGTCCATGCGGGATTCCCAGCGCTGTCAAAGCGGTATGTCGGGGAACGACCGCGTTCGTCGGGAAGTCGTGGAACGGGTTCATGGCATTGGGGATGGGGTCGGACGCGCTGATCACTCCGACACCGCCTGGCCCGCCGTTCGGTACATTCAACATTCCCGGGTTGATGCCCATGCCGGTGAAATCGATCGTGTAGTTCTGGCTGGTGTTTGTCCCCGCGAGCGAAACGCTTTCATAGCCGTGTGCGAGCCGCCATCCTTCCATGACGGAATCATGTCGGTAGTTGAGCAGGCCGTTGTCGCCGAAGCTTCCGGGGATCTTGTCCGCGTAATAACCCTTCATGGCCGTGACGTTGGCCGGAGTCCAATCCAGGCTGCCGTTGGGTTGCTGGGTAAGGCCTGCCTTCATCTGGTAGGTCAGGTTGGGGAAGACGCCCCCGACGTCGATGAAATCACGCATGCGGCCAGGGTTGTGGCGATAGATGTCCTCCGGCGTGGTGCCTTTGCCTTCCGCGGTCAAGGCGGAGACGACGGCGTTGAATCCGCCGATGTGCGCCTGTGCCTCTTCGGCGCGTGTGCGCTCGACCAGGGCCGCGATGGGGGCGGTGTAATCGTGTGGCGGCGGGCTCTGGCTGATGGCAAGCGTATCCGGCTTCAGGACGGCTTGGCGGTAATCGATTCCCTGCAGGCTGCGCGCGTGCTGATTCTCGTGGCCGAGAAGAAAGATCAGATCGTTCTTGTTGTCGAGTGCGCTTTCCGGAACCTTGATGTCTCGGGTCGAGACGCGGTATTCCGCGGCTGCGCCGGGAAGGGCCGCCTCGTTGGTGAACTTGGTGAGGTAGCCGTCGCTGATGGCATCGATGAGCTTTGCTTTCAGGTCGGGCGAGGCATTGACCGCTTCGCGCAACGGATCGCTGCCAAAGACAGGCACGCGATACTTGATCGGCAGCGCGTCGTGGTATTCCTTCAGCATCACTTCCAGTCTGGCCGTGGCCTGCTGCTGGTTCATGACGAGATTAGCCATGGCCCACCTCCGTCGCGTCGATGACGAGGCTGGACACGCGCAGTTGTCCGGGGTCGGCCTCGCTGCCGCGCACCTGCACGTCGACCGAGACGCCATCGCGCTCGAAGGTGAAGCCATCGAAGGCGCCGCGTGGGCCGAGCCGCATGCGTCCGACGTAGCCCGCGGCCTTCAGCGCCTCGGCGTAGGCTTCGAAATCGAACCTGCCCGCGGGCGGGGGCTGGGAGCGTCCGGTCTGATCGTCGAAGGAGAACACCAGCCGGGTGGGTTGGTCGTCGGTGTCCTTCGGCATCGCGATCAGGTTGTAGCACCAGGTGTCGTCCATGCGGTTGCCGAAACCGTAGACGCGCTGGTCGCGTGGATCGTATTGGACGTGGATGCCGGTGCTGCGTTCGATGCCCTCCGGCGCGAGATCCGCCGGGGAGTGCGCATTTCCGATCAGTTGCAGGATGCGCGTGGCGATGTCGTCCGCGCTCGTGGGAAGTTGCGGTTGGTTCATGGCGCTCTCTCCGGATATCTCGTTGCAAATGGGGAACAGGGGGGATGGCTATTGCGTGAGTTTTTGCGTGTGCTGCTGCCCGTGGTTGTCGGTTGCCTGCGTCGGCTGCGAGAGCAGGGACAGCAATTGCGCATTGCTGTCCCGGGCGGGTTGCTGCCGGGCAGATTCGATGTCGACGTTGGCGCGCAATGCGATGTCCGAATGGGGGCTGTCTCCCGACACGGCGAACACGTTGCCCTTGGCGCCCGCCACGACGTAGTCGATCGATGGCAGGCCTTGCTTGTGCGCTTCCAGCGCGAGTGCGGCCGCGACATTCAGGCGGTCCTGTCCCTTGAGATCCTCGATCCTGGCCCTGCCGATGCCATCGAGCGCCTGTTCGTACAGCCGTGGCGGCGATGCCTCCGTGCGGGACGGCGATGTGGCCGCATCGGGTGTGGTCGTTGTCGTCGTGACGGAGGAAGCGCGCGGCTGCGGTGAAACATTTTCGGCGAGAGCGGCCTGTTGCAGCCGATGGAACAGACCCGTCGAGACGACGATGTCGAGATAGTCCAGGTGATTGTTGATTTTGGCGCGCGACTTCTCGGGCTGGTCGGGAGCCATGTCGATCTGGATCGGGATGATGCCGTCCTTGCCGAATCGGGACACATCCAGCAGCAGCGGGCTGACGCCAAGCTGCTTGAAATCGATCTTGTACTGCGCACGGTCGAGGCCGGCATCGCTGAAGACCTTGGGAAGGTCGGGTTCCTCGAAATCCGGAACATCCATGCCGACGAGCACGAGGCCACCGGGGAGCGTGAGCTTGTCCGGCAGGCCTCCCGGCCCGGAAGCTGGCTCGGGCATCTTGCCTTTCTCGAGTTCCTCGATTTTCGCGTGTGCGGCTTCGATCTTGACCTTGCGTTCGGCGCCATCGGCCGCCGTCCAGCCGTCCAGGATCGCGGTATGCCGGTAGTTCAGCAGTCCGTTCTCGCCGAAGGTGCCGGGAATCTTGTCCGGGTAGTAGCTTTTCATCGACTCGATGTTTTCCGCGTTGCGCGGCAGCATCCTGGTCCCCAGGTCGCGCGTCAGTCCGTCCTTGAGCACGAACTGCATGTCGGGATGCTGGCCCTTGACCTCGATGAAGTCGCGCATGCGCGCCGGATCGAAGGCGTAGAGGTTTCTCTCGGTGGGGTCGATATTCGCCTTGCGAAGCGCGGAGACCGCGGCATTGAAGCCGCCGATATGGGCCTGTGCTTCGTCCGCGAGGGTGTGCTCGACCAGTTTCTTGATCGGCGCGGTGTAGTCGTGCGGCTCCGGTCCGCGGGCGACGGCCTCTATCTCGCTCTTGATCTGATCCCTGGCATTGACACCCCTGGCGTTCAGCGCATGCGCGTTCTCGTGGCCCAGGACGAAGATCAGATCATGCTGGTCGTCGAGTGCTCTTTCCGGGATGAGAATCTCCCGGGTACCGACCTTGTGCTCGGCGCGTGCGCCGGCTTCCGGTTCGGCATTGGTGAACTTGTGCAGGTAGCCCTGCTGGATCGAGTCGATGAGCCGGTCCTTGAGCTCGGGAGAGGCTTCGATCGCATCGCGCAACGGGTCGGATGTGCGGAACGGGACGCGATAGGGGAAGAAGGACAGGGTGTCGTGATACTCGGCCAGCATCTTGTCCAGCCGGGCTTCCGCCGCGCTGCGAGAGATCCTGACGGTGCTCATGGCCGGCTACCGCGCGTCGATGATCAAGCTGGATACACGCAGGTGCTGCGGATCGGCCTCGTTGCCGCGAACACTGACACTCACCGAAACCTTGCCGCGCTTGAAGGTGAAGCCATCGAAGGCGCCGCGTGGGCCGATCCTCAGGCTTCCCGCGTAGCCGGAAGCGCCCAGCGCGCGTGCATAGGCGTCGTAGTCCAGTTCGCCGACAGGCGGCGGCAAGGAATGGCCGGTCTGATCGTCGAAGGAAAAGATCAGGCGCCTGGACTGGCTGTCCTCGTCATCCGGCAGGGACATGAGGTTGTAGCACCAGTCCTTGTCCATGTATGCGCCGAAGCCGTAGATCCTGGCATCCTTGGGGTCGTGCTCGACGTGGATACCAGTCACGCGCTCGACGTTGTCGGGAGCGAGATCGTCCGCGCCGTGCGCGTTCTCGATCAGCTTCAGGATGCGGGCGGAGATATCGTCCGCGGCCGTCTGCAATTGCGGACCGTTCATGATTGTTCTCCGGTAATGAGTCTGGCCGGGTCGAGCGGAATCAGTGGGTGATGCCTTGCGGCTGCTGCGAGGGATTGCCGGTCTGCACCTGGGTGGTATTGCTGTTCTGCCGCGAGAGCGAGGCATAGAGTTCCGAATTGCTCTGCTCGATCGGCTGCAGTTTTGCCGTATTGACATCGACGTTGGCGCGTAGCGCGGTGCTGGCGTGGGGACTGTCTCCCTGCACCGCGAAGACGTTGCCCTTGTCGCCCTTGATCACATGATCGATCGAGGTCAGTCCGGCCTTGTGTGCCTCCAAGGCCAGCGAACCGGCGACGTTGATCATCTGCTCGCGATCCTTGACGCCGTCGAGCTTGGCGTTGCGCACGCCTTCCAGCGCCTGCATGTACAGGTTTGAATGCATCGATCCGGCATTGTGCGCGTTCGTCACGCTCGAATTTGTATTGCTTCCCAGGTTGTTGCTGGAGGTGACGACGTTTTGCGGCGGTTGTTGGATGGTGGAGGTAGTCGTCTGCTGAGGGACGGTCGCCTGGCGGATGCCTGCCAGTGCCTGCTGACGATCGATCACCGTGTTGGCCGGAAAATCGTCGAGCAGGGTGGTGAGTTGGAGCGTGCGGTTCTTTACGACATGCATGCCGGGAATCGTGCCGGTATCGATCGGATTCCGTGTGGTGATCTCGCCGTTCTGGGGCGTGTTTAACAGCGCCGGGTTGGTGCCGAGCTGTCCGAAGTCGATGGTGTATTTCTGTGGGGTATGCGTCTGCAGCGCAGCCATTCCGATGCGTTCGTGCTCGTGCGCCATGTGCCAGCCTTCGATCACCTTCTCGTGACGGTAGTTGAGCAGGCCGTTGTCGCCGAAGCTGCCGGGGAACTTGTCCGCGTAGTACTGCTTCATCGCATCGACGTTCCCCTTGTCGTAGGCCAGGCTTCCGTCCTGGTTCTGGGTCAGCCCCTGCTTGAGCTGGAAGGTTTGATTGGGAAAGGTGCCGTGTATGTCGATGAAGTCGCGCATGCGGCCCGGCTCGAAGTCATGGAGATTCTTCGCGGTGATAGGCGTGCCCTTCTTGGTGAGGGCGGAGACGGCCGCATTGAATCCGCCGATGTGCGCTTGTGCTTCTTCCGCGAGGGTGCGGTCGACGTACTCCTTGATCGGCACGGTGTAATCGTGCGGCGGCGATTTCATGGCGATTGCGGCAATGCTCGGCTGCAGGGTGCCGGAGACATAATTCACCCCCTTCTGGCTGCAGGCGTGCTGGGTCTCGTGCCCAAGGACGAAGATCAGGTCCTTGGGGTCCTTCAATGCCGACTCGGGCAGGTGCATGGCACGTGTCTTGATGGCATAGCCGGCCGACGCGCCTTCCGGCGCGTTGATGTTGGTGAAGCCGGCGAGATAGCCGTTGCTCACCGCGTCGATCAGTCTTTCCTTAAGATCGGGAGAAGCATTGATCGCATCGCGCAACGGATCGCTGCCAAAGAAGGGAACGCGGTAGGAGAGCGGCAAGGAGTCGCGATAGTCGACGATCATTTTTTCCAGCCTTGCCTCGGCCGTGTTCCTGTCCAGACGCACGTTACTCATATTAAGTGTGGAACCGGTTGTGTGATTGAACGGCCTTGCCTCGATCGTGAGGAAGGCGTCGTGAGCCCGTCGTGTCAGAGGAAGAGCTTGGTCAGTTGCGCCTGTTGTATTGGAGCGCTGGTCTGCTGTTGCAGTGCGAGGGACATTTGCAGGCTTGCCAGGCTCTCTTCCGAGGATTGCTGCCGGGCCGTGGAGACTTCGACATGGGCGCGCTGCGCCGTGGGTGCGTTTGGATCGCTTCCCTGCACAGCGAAAATATTGTTGTTGTCGCCCTTCATGACGCGATCGATCGAGGTCAACCCGGATCGGTGTGCTTCCAGGGCGAGCGCGGCGGCAACGTTTGTCATCTGCTCATAGGAGGCGATGCCCTGATGCCCGGTCCAGCGAAGCCCGTTCAGCGCCTGCGCATACAGTGGGTTTTGCGCGGGATCAGGGGCGGTTGTCGTCGACGGCTGCGGAGCAGCCGCGTCCGCCGCCGCATGGATGCGCTGCACCGCCGCTTGCCGGTTCACCACGACATTGGGTGGGAAGTCGTCGAGCAGTACATCGAGGTCGACCCTGCGGCTCAGGACATCCTGCACGTTCTGGATCGTTCCCGTCCGGATCGGGTTGCTGGCGATGGTTTCTCCGTTGTGCGGCACGTCGAGAAGTCGTGTATCCGCCCCAAGCTGGTTGAAATCGATCTTGTAGACCTGATCGGAACTCTTGTTGAGGGTCGCAATTCCGATGCGCTCGTACTCGTGGGCCAGCTGCCAGCCATCCAGGATCGTCAGTTGCCTGTAATTCAAAAATTGGTTGCTGCCGAATGTCCCCGGGAATTGATCCGCGTAGTAGCGCGTCATGGCCTCCGTGTTGCCCTGAGTCATGGCCATGCTGCCGTCCAACTCCTGGGTGAGGCTCGGCTTGAGTTGATAGGTCCGGTTGGGAAAGGTGCCCTCGGTCGTGATGAAGCTGTGCATCTCGGAGGGGCAAAATGCGAAGAGTTTCTCCGGCGTTGGCGCTTTGCCCTTTGCAACCAAGGCCGAGACAGCGGCGTTGAATCCGCCGATATGCGCCTGTGCCTCTTCGGTGAGAACGTGTTTGACGTAGTCGTTGATCGGGGCGGTGTAATCGTGCGGCGTCGGCGAGGTTAGGACGATCTCCTGGAGGCCGGAGGCGAGCAGTGTTTGCCGGTGGTTCTCTCCTTTCGTGCTGAGCGCATGCTGCGTTTCGTGTCCAAGGGTGAAGATCAACGCGCTGCGGTTGGCCAGCGCCGATTCCGGGACGCATATTTCCTTGGATTTGACGAGGTACGCGGCGCCCGCGCCCTCCGCCGGTGAGGCGTTGGTGATCTTGGTGAGGTAATAGGAACCGACCGCCTCGACGAGCCTGTTTTTCAGATCGGGAGAGGCGTTGATCGCGTCGCGCAAGGGTTCCTTGCCGAGAAACCGAACGCGGAGGAAGAACGGCAGCGATTGGTGATAGTCGGTCAGCATCCGGTCCAGCTCCGCCTCGGCAGCCGATCGTTCCATGCGGACGTTACTCATGGCGGGCGCTCGTCAAGGCCTGGGGCCGGCGGCTGTCGATCGCCGCCGCGGCGTGAATACGCAGGCGGCTTGCGGCGGCCGAGGGGAGTGAATCGTTCACAGTGAGCTCCTTGACTCGCGATATTGCCGTAGAGTTCGAAGGTGCATCGGGGGCTGCGCCTGCGCGGCTGGGGGGCGGGCGGCGAATGGCGCCGTACCGCGTCCCGACCTCGATTCAGGATTGGGAATTCCATGAAATTCCGCCGTGACGCATCTCACGAATCATGGGAGTCGCGAAAATCTCCGCGGCCCATGCGATGGCCGGGGATCGCGATGTGATGGCGGTATGGTCCCGCGCGAGACCGGCTTCGCTCAGTAGGGCAGGACCTGCGCCATCACCGCGATGTAGTGGCACACGCTGCCGGCGATACAGAACAGATGCCAGACCGCGTGCGAGTAGCGCAGCGACTCGCGGTGATAGAACACCGTGCCCAGGGTGTAGAACACGCCCCCGGCGAGCAGCCAGCCGAAGGTCCAGCCGTCGAGGGCGGCCATCACCGGCTTGATCGCGATCAGCACCAGCCAGCCCATCGCCACGTAGATCAGCGTCGACAGCCGCTTGAAGCGGCCGGTGAAGAACAGTTTGAACACCACGCCGGCCAGCGCCAGCGTCCAGATTGCCGCGAACAGCCACCAGCCCAGGCTGCCGCGCAGGCCGATGAGAGTGAAAGGCGTATAGGTGCCGGCGATCAGCAGATAGATCGCGCAGTGGTCGAAGACCTTCAGCCGCGTCTTCGCCGTCGGGTATGGAATGGCGTGGTAGAGCGTGGAGGCCACGTAGAGCAGCAGCAGGCAGACGCCGAAGACGATCGCCGCCGACAGTTGCCAGGCATTGCCGTCGCGCGCGGCCAGCGTGATGAGCACGGCGCCGGCGGCCAACGCGGTCACCGCGCCGACGCCGTGCGTCAGCGCGCTGGCGAGTTCCTCGCGGGAAAACTCCTCCGGGGAGCGTGGGGACGAAACCGCGGTGCGCATGCAGGTACCTTGCCGTGCAATTTCAGAGTAAATACTCCATTGCCGCTGGCGATAGCGTGAACGCAACAAATCTTACGCGGTTACATACTCGTTTTACGTGACCGTTTCAGTCGTTACCAAGCGGCCCGCTCAGCCTTCGCCGACTGATTGCGCGTGTTCGCGAGTGGCATTGAACTGCACGCCGGGCGCGCGTTCCTGCGCCAGCTGCAGGTTGACACGCGTCGGCGCCAGATAAACCAGCTCGCCGGCGGCGTCGATGGCGAGGTTCAGCGCGTTCTTGTCGCGGAACTCTTCCAGCTTCCTGGCGTCGTCGCAGCGGATCCAACGCGCCGTGGCGACGCTCACCTGCTCGAAACTGGCATCCACGCCGTATTCATCCTTGAGCCGATAAGCGACGACATCGAACTGCAGCACGCCGACCGCGCCCAGGATCAGATCGTTGCTCATCAAGGGGCGGAAGAACTGCGTGGCGCCTTCCTCGGACAGCTGCGCCAGCCCTTTCTGCAATTGCTTGAGCTTGAGCGGATCGCGCAGGCGCGCGCGGCGGAACAGTTCCGGCGCGAAGTTGGGAATGCCGGTGAACGCCAGCGCCTCGCCTTCGGTGAAAGTGTCACCGATCGAGATGGTGCCGTGGTTGTGGATGCCGATCACATCGCCCGGCCAGGCCTCGGCGGCGATCTCGCGGTCGCTGGCCATGAAGGTCAGCGCGTTGGCGAGCTTGGTCTCCTTGCCGCTGCGCACGTGGAAGGCTTTCATGCCGGCGCTGAATTTCCCCGAGCACACGCGCATGAAGGCGACGCGGTCGCGATGCTGCGGGTCCATGTTGGCCTGGATCTTGAAGACGAAGCCGGAGAGCTTCTCTTCCTGCGGCAGCACGTCGCGCGTGGTGGTTTCGTGCGATTTCGGCGGCGGCGCGTGCTGGACGAAGAAATCCAGCAGCGGCTGCACGCCGAAGTTGTTGACGGCCGAGCCGAAGAACACCGGCGTCTGCGTGCCCGCGAGATAGGCGTCCGCATCGAACGGGTGCGAGGCGCCTTGCACCAGTTCGAGCTCATCGCGCAGTTCGCGCAGCATGTCGGCGCCGATGCGTGTTTCGAGCTGCGGATCGTCGATCGAGGTGAAGATGGTCGAGTCCTGGCGCGTGAAATTGCGCCCGGGTTCGTACAGATGTACTTCGCCGGTCACCAGATGCACCACGCCCTTCAGCCGCTGGCCCATGCCGATCGGCCAGGTGACGGGCGCGCACTGGATGCCGAGCACGCGTTCGACTTCGTCGAGCAGTTCAATTGGCTCGCGGCCCTCGCGGTCGAGCTTATTGATGAAGGTCATGATCGGCGTGTCGCGCATGCGGCACACCTCCATCAGCTTGATCGTGCGTTCTTCGACGCCCTTTGCGACGTCGATCACCATCAGCGCGGAGTCGACCGCGGTGAGCACGCGATAGGTGTCCTCGCCGAAGTCGGCGTGGCCGGGCGTGTCGAGCAGATTGACGATGCGGCCCTCGTAGGGGAACTGCATCACCGAACTGGTCACCGAGATGCCGCGTTCCTTTTCCAGCGCCATCCAGTCGGAAGTGGCATGGCGCGCGGCCTTGCGGCCCTTCACCGAGCCGGCCATCTGGATGGCGCCTCCGAACAGCAACAGCTTTTCGGTCAGCGTGGTCTTGCCGGCGTCCGGGTGCGAGATGATCGCGAAGGTGCGGCGGCGGGAAGCCTCAAGGGAAACGTCAGACATGGCGAGGAGCGCCGTGCTGGCGCGGGTTCGGTCACGGAAAGGAGGCGGATTATACGCGTTGCGGCCGCGTTATCGGCCCGCGCCGGCCGTTTTGCCGGGGTGTGCTTCGCTGGGACGTACTTCGCTGAAGCGCAGGATCCCCGCCGGCCCGAACATGCGGAACGGAATCGACTCCAGCCGCATGCCGCGATCGACCTGCACCACGAAATGCAGATGCGGGCCGGTGCTGAACCCGGTATTGCCGGAGACGCCGATCGGCTGGCCGCGCCGGACGCGCTGGCCCGCGCGCACCAGCACGCCTTCCATCGACAGGTGCGCGTAGACGGCCATGCTGCCGTCGTCGTGCAGGATGCGGACGAAGTTGGCGCGTCCGCCGAAACGTTCGGCATCCAGGCTGGACTTGTCGAAGTCCGAGGCGATCTGCATCACCGTGCCTTCGCGTGCGGCGAGCACGGTGGTGCCGATGTCGGCGGCGAAATCGACGGCGTAGTGGTTTTCCACGCTGTTGTGGCTGAAGCCGCCGCCGAAACCCTGTTCCACGCGCAGCGTGCGCGTCTGCAGTGGGTAGGCGTATTCGTAGTCCTGCGGCTTGGCGTTCGGCGAGCCGGGAACGGCCTGGAGCCGCACCTTGAAGCTGCCGCCGCGGCTTCCCGGCGCCGCCTGCAGGCGCGCCACCAGCGTGCTGCCGCGCGCGGGCACGGTGGCGCGCGCGGGGAGCGCGGGTTCGCCGACGATCGCGGCGTTGCCGCCTTCGCTGTGCAGCATGACCTCGATCGGGCCCGCCAGCATGTTGTCGGCATAGGCGAGATAGACGCCGTCGCCGGTTTCGAGCCGGAGCCGCGCGATCGCGCTCGGCTCGGCCTGGAACGGCAGCACGGTGACATCCGCGCCGGGCGCGTCGGGGCGATCACCGTCGTAGTGGACGATGCCGTCGCGGTCGGTCCAGCGATAGACCTGTCCGGCCGAGGCGGGCAGGGCGAGCGTGATCATGATCGCGCTCACGGCGAGCGCGAGCAGCGCTGGCTGGATGCGCATCGTCATTGCGTACACACCGGATCGAGTTGCAGCGCGCGCACCACATCGCTGAGATCGAATGCCGCCACCGAACCACCTTCGTGCACGGCGAACAACACGCCGAACGGGAATTGCATGGTGCCCGCGGCGTACAAGGCGATGGCCTTGCCGCCTGAGGTGGTTTCACCATGGAAGGCGCCGAGTTGCTTCCCGTGCCGATCGAGCAGCAGGAAACGGGTCGGCGATGTGCCGGGATCAATCGCGATCCAATATCCGACATCGGTACCGCACGACCACCAGACGATGCGGTTGGCGGTGTCGTGGTAACTGTCCCACGGCAGGTCGCCACCGGTGTCGGGCGCGCCCATGTGGTCGAACGCGGCTTCCGATCGCGCGCGCAGCTGTCCTGCGTCGTCGAATTCGACGAGGTAGCGCCTTCCGCCCGCCTTGCCGATGCTTTCGTCGGTGACATAGGCCGCCAGTTCCTGCGGGCCGCGTTCGCGGACCCAGATGCCGCCGGGCTTGACCAATTCGCCTTCGCCGAAGGTGCCGATCCGCGTGAAGTCGGGCAGGGACAACACGCCGACGCGATGGGCGTTCGTCTCGGTCACGAACAAGTGGTTGCCAAAGACCGCGAGAGCAGCCGGTTCCAGCATGGGCCCGGGCGCCTCCTTGCGCGCGTCGATGTCGCGGATGCGCGCGCCGCTGTCCGCGTCGAACACCGTCAGGGAGTGCCCGGTGGCCGAACCCGCGATGAGCCAGGCGCCGCCATTCTCGGTGGGCCAGGTGGCGAGCGCATCGAACCGGGCATGCGCATCGCCCGCGGCGATGTAGCGTTCGGGAACGAGTGCGCCGGATGGTGCCGGTGGTGGGGGGGGCGAAACGGGCCTGGTCACCTGGACCGAGGTGCAGGCCGCGAGCGCGGTCGATGCCAGGCAGAGCAGGGCGAAGCGATGCGCCGAGGCGCGTTTGATGCGCGCTCTGGCGAAGGAAAACCGTTTCGAGCGGCGGGGAGGCATGCCGTTTTCCGCCCCTGTCGCCGTGGACGCGGCGCAGGTTCGGAAGGATCCGGCGCGGTCGCGCCAGGCTTGGCTGGGGGCGGGGAGCGGCATGGGGGAATTATGCGGGAGTTGGGGGCGCCGCTCGCACGGCGGATGAACAAAAGGGAGAGAGGAGCAGCTTTCGGCTGAAACTCTTTGTAAATCAACACACTTTGGCGCAGAAACCCTACGTCCGCCGCCGCCTCGGGGGTGATGGGTAGCCAGCGGTTTCATTCGAAATCATATCGCTTCATGCCGATGAAGAGATTGACATCGCCAAAATCCGCTGGCAATCTGTGCGCCATCCATCGAGACCGGCTGAGGGACAGGCCCGAAGACGCCGGGGCAACCTGATGGAGCCGCTGCTCAACAAGCAGCGCTCTGTCGCGGTGCCAAGTCCTGCGGGGACCTGAGCGTCCACCGGAAGATGGTTGCGGATTCGTCGCCCAGGCGCGTTCCCGCTTCCGCCGACCTCCGCGTCGGCTTCTTCCAGTCTCCCCGCGCGCATCGATGGTTTATGCGGATCCCTCCGCAAAAGCCCGCACATCCCTGTGCGGACTTTTCAATAAACCGGATATCGCCATGAGCTTCGTCGACACCGCCGCGCAACCTCTCGCTTTCGATACCCCGCCGCTGCCCCTGCATGCGATTTCGTACGCCGGTACGGCCGGCGCGCAGGCGGTGCGCGGTCATGTCGAGATCGAACTGTCGATGCGCCATGCCGGAACGCGGCGTCTGCGCCTGTCCTACGAACTCGTGGGCACCGTCGGCGCACCCGTCACGTTCGTGGCCGGCGGCATTTCCGCGCACAAGCACGTCTCCTCCAACACCGTCTTCGCCGAGAAGGGATGGGCGGAAGGCCTGGCCGGCGCCGGCCGCACGCTCGATCCGGCGCGCAACCGCATCCTCGCCTTCGACTATGTCGGGACCGACGGCAAACTCGACGCACCGATCGACACCGTCGATCAGGCCGATGCGATCGCGGCGTTGCTCGACGTGCTCGGCATCGAGCGGCTGCGCGCCTTCGTTGGTTACTCCTACGGCGCATTGGTCGGATTGCAGTTCGCAGTGCGCCATGCCTCGCGCCTGCACAAGCTGATCGCGGTGAGCGGTGCGCATCGCGCGCATCCCTATGCCGCCGCGTGGCGCGCGTTGCAGCGCAAGGCCGTGGCGCTGGGCCAGTTGCAGTGCGCGGATGCGCAGGGTCTCTCGCTGGCGCGCCAGTTCGCGATGCTGAGCTACCGCACGCCAGAAGAATTCGCCGAGCGCTTCGACGCGCCGCCCGAAGTGGTCAACGGCCGCGTGCGCGTGGCCGCGGAGGATTATCTTGACGCTGCCGGTGCGCAGTACGTCGCGCGCACGCCGGTGACGGCGTGGCTGCGGCTGTCGGAATCGATCGATCTGCATCGCGTCGATCCGGCCGAGGTGCGCATTCCGACCACCGTCGTCGCCGTCGAAGGCGATCGCCTCGTCCCCCTGAGCGACTCCGTCGCCCTGGTTGAAGGCCTCGGCACTTACGGCCAGCTGCGCGTGCTGCGCTCGCCTTACGGCCATGATGCCTTTCTCAAAGAAACCGACCGCATCGACGCCATCCTGGCCGCGGCACTGCGCAACAAAGGAGACTCCGCATGAGCATCCGTGACAACGACAGCCGCGATACCAACGAGGGCGATGGGCGTACTCCCAACAGCGCCGCCCAAGCAACCCGCGCCGTGCGCGCCGGCATCGATCGCGATACCGCCTTCGGCGCGGTCACGCCGCCGATCGTGCTCTCCTCCAATTTCAGCTTCACCGGCTTCAACCAGAAGCGCCAGTACGACTACACGCGCAGCGGCAATCCCACGCGCGATCTGCTCGGCGAAGCGCTGGCCGAGCTCGAAGGCGGCGCCGGTGGCGTGGTCACCGCGACCGGCATGGGCGCGATCACACTTGTGTTGCATGCGCTGCTCAAGCCCGGCGATCGCCTGGTGGTGCCGCATGATGCCTACGGTGGCAGCTGGCGCCTGTTCAACGCATTGGCAAAGAAGGGCCATTTCGAGCTGATCACCGCCGATCTGACCGATCCCCGCTCGCTGGCCGATGCGCTGGCGCAGTCGCCGACGCTGGTGTTGATCGAAACGCCGTCCAACCCACTGCTGCGCATCACCGACCTGCGCTTCGTCATCGACGCCGCGCACAAGGCCGGTGCGCTGGCCGTGGTTGACAACACCTTCCTGTCGCCGGCATTGCAGCGGCCGATCGCCGATTTCGATGCCGATGTCGTGGTGCATTCCACCACCAAGTACATCAACGGCCACAGCGACGTGGTCGGTGGCGCGGTGGTGGCGAAGGATCCGGGCCTGCACGAGCAGTTCGTGTGGTGGGCGAACGCGCTCGGCATCACCGGCTCGCCGTTCGACAGCTTCCTCACGCTGCGCGGCCTGCGCACGCTCGATGCACGCCTGCGCGTGCATCAGGAAAACGCCACGGCGATCGCCGCGCAGCTCGATGCGCATCCGGCGGTGGCGAAGGTGTATTTCCCCGGTCTCGCCGACCATCCGGGCCATGCATTGGCCGCGCGCCAGCAGAAGGGCTTCGGCGCGATGCTGTCGGTCGAGCTGGATGGTGATGAGGATGTGGTCTGCGCCTTCATCGAAGGCCTGCAATGCTTCACGCTGGCCGAATCGCTGGGCGGTGTCGAAAGCCTGATCGCGCATCCGGCCACGATGACGCATGCGGCGATGACGCCGGAAGCACGCGCCGAAGCCGGCATCTCCGATGGGCTGCTGCGCCTGTCGGTCGGCATCGAAGCGCTGGACGATCTGCGGGCGGATCTCGCCGCGGCGCTGGATCGCGCGCAGGCGGCGATCGACCATAAACGTCTGAAACGGGTGGATGCGTGAGCTCCGTCGGCGTCCGTTCCGAATCCAGCGTGGTGGCAACCGCCGCGCGCGCGCCTCGCTTGACGCTGATCGGCACCGGCACGGTCGGCGCGGCGTTCGTTTCGCGCTGGCAGCGTCTTGCGGCGCGTGGCCTAGTGTTGCCGCGACTGGCGTTGCTGGCCAATTCGCGCGGCGCGTTCTCCTGCGAGGATGATCCGCATCATGCGTTGGAATTGGCGACACATGCGGATGATGCTCGACGTGATCCACAGAACGTCCGCGATGCGCATCTCGTTCAAGGCGACGTCGTCGTCGACGCGACGGCAAGCGAAGCCGTCGCCGCGCGCCATGCCGAGTGGGTGTCACACGGCGTGCACGTGGTGACCGCGAACAAGCTCGGCAACGGCGCCGATCTGCTGCGTGCGCAGGCGATCGTCCGCGCCGCGCGTGCGGGCGGCGCGCGCTACGGCGACGCAGCCACGGTCGGCGCGGGATTGCCGCTGCTGCGCTCGATCCGCGAACTGGTCGCCGGCGGCGATCACATCCATGCGGTGGAAGGCGTGTTGTCTGGCTCGCTGGCCTGGCTGTTCGATCGTTACGACGGTACGCGTGCGTTCTCCGGGCTCGTGCGCGAGGCGCGCGATGCCGGTTACACGGAACCGGATCCGCGGCAGGACCTGTCGGGCGAGGACGTGCGCCGCAAGCTGCTGATCCTGGCGCGCGCCGCCGGTCTGGCGCTGGAAGCGCACGAAGTCGAAGTGGCCTCGCTGGTCCCCGAATCCCTGGCGTCGGTCAGCGCGGATGCCGTGGATGCGAATCTCGAAGCGCTGGACGCGCCTTTGCTCCGGCATTTCCAGGAAGCCTCGCGCGCGGGCGCGAAGCTGCGTTTCATCGGACGTTTCGATGCCGAGCGCGCCAGGGTCGGATTGCAGGCGTTGCCCGCCGATCATCCCTTGTGCCTTGGCAGCGGCACCGACAACCGCGTCGCGATCCGCAGCGATCGTTATCGCGATCAGCCGTTGGTGATCCAGGGGCCGGGTGCGGGCGCGGAGGTGACGGCAGCCGCGTTGATCGATGATGTGCTGAGGATAGTCGTCTGATCTGCTTCCCCAGCCCTGCATCAGCAGTAAAGAGATCAGAAGCGACATTGAGATATTGGGCCGTCATTCCGGCGAAAGCCGGAATCCAGTTCTTCGGTGAACGACTGAAAAGCTGGACCCCGGCTTTCGCCGGGGTGGCGATTGGTTTTTTTGCGTTGTCTTGAAGAGGCGCCGGCCTGAAGCCGGCGCCTCTTTCGCTTTTGAACAAGTTCAGTCGCGGATTACTTCAGCCCATTGCTGATGGCAGTCGCCAGACTACCTTGCGCATCATCACCACTGAACTCCCAGAAGAACGCGCCGCCAAGGCTCTGCGCTTTCACGTAGGACATCTTCTCGGTGATCATTTCCGGCGTGTCGTAGCTCCAGAACGTCGTGCCGTTGTACTTCCAGCTCGCACGTGCGTTGGCGTCGATGTATATCGTGCCGGGCAGGTTCTTGAGCACCTTGTAGTCCTCGTTACCGGCCTCGTATGTGCCCGGCGCGGCACTGCCGTTCTGGTACAGGCCGTTGTTGGCGCTGGAGACGTTGGTCCAGCCACGGCCGTAGAAGCCGATGCCGAGATTGAGCTTCGACGCCGGCACGCCGCGCGAGAGGAAGCCTTCGATCGCGTCGTTGGAGTTGTAAAGGCGCTGGTCGCCGGTCGACGGATCGTTCGGCGAATCGAACAGCGCCGAATGATGATTGGTCTGCGGATCCCACGTGCCGTGGAAGTCGTAGGTCATCACGTTGATGTAGTCGAGCGAAGCCTGATACGCGGCGGGATCGGTGACGCGGATCTTGTCGATGCCGGCGCCGGCCGCGATGGTGAGCAGCAGGCCCGGACGCACCGCATCCAGCTGACGGCGGAACTCGGCCAGCAGCGCGGTGAAGTTCGCGTTGTCCTCGGGCGTGCCACAGCTCAGGCCGCAGGCGACCGGATATTCCCAGTCGATGTCGATGCCGTCGAACACGCCCGCCGCCGCGCCCGTGCCGCCGGCACCGTCGGTGACGGGCAGGTTGCCGCGGATGTAGGCGTCGATGCACGAAGCGACGAAGGCCTGGCGATTTTCCGGACGCGCCGCGCTGGAGAAGCCGCGCGACCAGGTCCAGCCGCCCAGCGAGATCAGCACCTTCAGGCCTGGATACTTGGCCTTGAGCTGCTTGAGCTGGTTCCAGTTGCCACGCAACGGCTGATCCCAGGTGTCGGAGGCGCCACTGACGCTTTCACCGGCCTGGAAGGCCTTCGTGTAATCGGCGAACGCATCACCGCCGGCACCGGTGTTTGGATCGGATGGCTGCGTCACGCCGACTTCGCAACGATTGTTGCGGACGTTGCCGAAGGCGTAGTTGATGTGCGTGAGCTTCGCCGCCGAGCCGCTGGTGTCGATGTTCTTCACCCGATAGTTGCGGCCGTAGATCCCCCACTGCACGAAGTATCCGATTACACGCTTGCTTCCGCCGCCACCGGAGGTCTTCGTGGTGGCGCTGATCTGCGTGCCTTGCGCGGACGCGTTGCCAGCGTTGTCGCGTGCACGCACGCGGTACGTGTACGTCGTGTTCGCGGACAAGCCCGCATCCGTGTAGCCGGTGGAAGTCGGCGATCCGACCAGGCCGCCGTTGCGATAGACGTCGTAACCGGCCACGCCGCTGCCGCCGGTGTTGTCCGTGGAGGCGCTCCAGCTCAGCGTGATGCTGCTTGAAGTCTGCGACGGCGACGACAGGCCCGCGGGCACGCTCGGTGCCGTGGTATCGCCGGACGGCGCATTGACGGTGATGCTCACCGCGGTGGACGTCTTCGTCGCGCCCTGGTTGTCCTTGGCGACGGCGGTGAAGCTATGGCTGCCGGCGCTGGCGTTGTTCCAGGTGACGCTGTACGGCGATGTGGTATCGACGCCGAGCGAAGCGCTGCCCCGGAAGAATTCCACTTGCGCGATGCTGCCGTCGCTATCGGACGCGTTGGCGCTGACGGCGATGTTGCTGCCGGTGGTGTGCGTGGAGCCGTTGGCAGGTGCAGTCAACGCCACCGTGGGTGGTTGGTTGCCGCCGGTGCCGCAAGCGCCAAGATCCTGATACCAGCCGCAGCTTGGACAATGCGTCGGTGGCGCGTTCCAGATCTGGATCTTCGCTTCGTACAGGCGGTTCTCGTAGACCAGCCGGTCACCCGGGTTGTAGATGGTCGAGGCGTTCCAGGCCGGTACGCCACTGCACGAAGCGGTTTGCGCGTGTGCGATTGGAATGGAGGCGATCAACAAGAGGAACGATGACAGTGTGCAACGTAATGCGTGTCTCATGAGCTTTCTCTCCCGTGCAAGTTCACGAACGCGTGCGTTGATCGGGGGCACGTCGCCTCGGCGACTACATCGGTTGCGGCGGCGCTTCCCCGGAGGGCATGGCGGCGAAAACCGTCGTGCGTGACAACGTTGTCAGAAGATTTCGTCGTTTAATGCGAAGTAATGCACGTTTTGCCTATGACAACGTTGGTTAGGAGCGGCATGTAAAAATGTGCGGATGCAGCGACGAAAAATCCGCGCGCAGTCCCGTCAATCGCGAGATGCGTTGCACACTTGGACAGGGCGGAAGCGGGTCATGACTGCTGCATGTCCCGGCGATGGCTTGCTGTTGGAGTGAAGCGGCACGCGGTTGTCTTCATCGATCCTGTCGTGGAATTTTCGAGGCGCGTGATCTGGCCGGAACCGCATTCGGAATGCTGGCGCGGAATCCATGGCATGCCTCGTCGCGCCGACGGGAGTCGTGCGGGCGTTTCTAGTGGACAGTCCGCAAGGCATTGAGCAGCGCGGCATTGAAGCGCTTCGGCGCTTCGACCTGCGGCGAGTGGCCGAGGTTGTCGAACTCGATCAATTGCGCGCCTGGGATCGCCGCCGCGGCGCGCTTGCCGAGAGCCGGATAGTCGCCGAGCTTCTCGCGCAACTCGGGCGATGCCAGATCCTTGCCGATCGCGGTGCGATCCCGTTGCCCGATGAACAAAGTGGTGGGAATTTTCAGATTCGGCAGTTCGTAGATGACTGGCTGGTTGAACACCATGTCCGAGGTCAGCGCCTGGTTCCACGCCACGCGATCGCCGCCGGGGCCGGCGTACATGCCCGCCAACATGCCGACCCAGCGATCATATTCCGGCTTCCACTTGCCGCCGTAGTACGTGGTCAGCTGGTACTGCTTGATGGTGTTGAAGCTGGTCTTCGTTTCGCGCGCATACCAGGTATCGACACTGCGCCAGGGCACGCCAAGCGCCTTCCAGTCCTCCAGGCCGATGGGATTGACCAGCAGCAGCTGTTCCACCGCATTCGGGTAGAGCAACGCGTATCGGATCGCCAGCATGCCGCCCATCGAATGGCCGACCACGGCCGCGCGCTCGATGCCGAGGGAATGCAGCAGCGCATGCGTGCTGTCGGCGAGCTGCGCCAGTGAGAACTGATAGCGCTCGGGCTTGCTGGATTTGCAGAAACCGATCTGGTCGGGTGCGATCACGCGATAGCCGGCCTTGGCGAGCGCCTGGAGGCTGGATTGCCACGTCGCCGCGCAGAAGTTCTTGCCGTGCAGCAGCACCACGACGCGGCCGTTGGGTTTTCTGGGCGCGACATCGAGATAGGCCATCGACAACGGCTGCCGCTGCGAGTCGAACGCGTAACGCTTCACTTCGTAGGGATAGTCGAACCCTTCCAGCTGCATGCCGTACCGAGGCGTGGCATCCATGCGTTCGGCGGCGAAGGTATTGCAGGGCAGCGCGAACAGCGCGGCCAGTACGAGGCGCGAAGCCAGGGTCATCACAGTCTCCGTGCAGAGTGGGCCGTGTGGAGCGAGGCGTGATGCTAACCCGAAGCGCATTCCTGATCGGCGAGCGCTTCGGATTGCAGCGTCAGGCGCGTTTCACGCCGTTCCAGGAAGATCGACAGCAGCAGCGCCAGCAACGCGACCGCCGCGATCGCCGCGCCGAGCAGGGGCAAACGCGTCAGTGAAACGCCGGCGCCGATCATCATGCCGCCGAGCCAGGCGCCGGTGGCGTTGCCGAGATTGAACGCGCCCTGGTTGATCGTCGAAGCCACGTTGGGCGCCTCGCGCGCCGTGTCGATCACGCGCGTCTGCGTGCCCGGACCGACCGAGAACGAGGCCACGCCCCAGACGAACAACGTGAGCAGGGTCGGGATCGGCGACTGGCTGGTCCAGGCGAACAGCGTCAGCACCACGATCACCGCCGCCAGCGAAATGCCGATCGCCGGCAGCAGACGCCAGTCGGCGAGACGGCCGCCGAGCAGGCCGCCGACGGTAATGCCGGTGCCGAAGATCAGCAGGATCCAGCTGTGATCGGATGTCGGCCAGCCGCTGACATCGCGCAGGATGTAGGCGATGTAGGTGAACACGCTGAACAGGCTGACCGAGGACAGCGTGCTGATCAGCAGCGCCAGCTGCACCTGCGGGCGCACCAGGCTGCGGAACTCGCGCACCAGGCCGCCGGAGGCGGTCATCGCGATCGTGCGCGGCAGCCAATGCCACAGCGCGGCCAGCGCGACCAGGCCGATGAGCACCACCGCCCAGAACGTCGCGCGCCAGCCGAGCCATTGCCCGAGCGCGGTGCCGAACGGCACGCCGAGCACGTTGGCGAGGGTGAGGCCGGTGAACATGATCGCGACCGCTTGCGCGCGGCGGTTCGGTGGCACCAACTGGGCGGCAACCACCGCGCCGATGCCGAAGAAGGCGGCGTGACAGAACGCGGTGATCACGCGCGCCACCATCAGCGTGTTGTAGCCCGGCGCCAGCGCGCACAGGGCGTTGCCGAGGGTGAACAGCGAGATCAGCGCCAGCAGCGCCGCGCGACGCGGCCAACGCGCGGTGAGGATGGCCAGGATCGGCGCGCCAACAGCCACGCCCAGGGCGTAGCCGGAAACCAGCATGCCGGCGCTTTGCGCGCTCACGTCGAGGTCGGCGGCGACGTCGGGGAGCAGGCCCATGATGACGAATTCGGTGGTGCCGATGCCAAAGGCGGCGGCCGAGAGCGAGAGCAGGGGGCGTTGCAGGAGCGGGTTTTGCTGCATTGCAGCATGGTACGCCGGAATCGTGATCGCGCGAACACGAATACGTATGCGCCGATGCGATGCTGTTTTCCGATGACGCTCGCGTGGTTTGACCCGGTCTTCACCTGACGCCGCATCGCCACAAACGGGCTTTGGCACCGCCACGAAGGCCTTGTCGGCGCCGTGTCGTGCTTCTGTCGTGGTGCCATCCTGCCGTGTGGACTAGCTTTCGGACGTTTCTTATCATCGCCGGGAGCGATCATCGTGATTCCAGCAATGAACGTCGACAAGGATCTGATCAAGCAGCTGCGCGAGGAGCGGGCCTGGTCGCAGGAGCATCTGGCGGCCGTCACCGGCTTGAGCGCGCGCACCATCCAGCGCCTGGAAGCGGACGGGAAGGCGTCGCATGAGTCCAGGCTGGCGCTGGCCGCCGCCTTCGGCGTCGAACCCGTCGAGCTCAATGCGGTCGAAGACGCGGCGGACACGAGCCGGCCGGGGCAGGCGCGGCAGGACGCCGAATCGCCGGTGCTGGTGCAGCATCAGCACAGCCTCAGTCCCGAAGTCATGAGAGCGGTGCTGGTGGCCTGCGCGCTGGCGGCGATCTACGTCCTCTACGATTTTGGTCAGGTGTTCGGGAAGGCCCTGTACTACGCGACCCACTGAGACCGCGGCTCAGGATGTCCGCTCTAGCGGATGGTTTCCCTTGCCCAGCGTTTGATCGTCTCGGCGCAAACATCGTGTCTGGTCAGGAACAGGCAGTGCGGCCCGTCGATTTCGGTGAGCGTTGCTTGTGGCAGCGCCGCCCGCATGGTTTTCCAGCTCGTGCGGGAAATTATCCGGTCGTGCCTCGCCAGGAGATACAGCATCGGCACGGAAAGATTCCTTAGTGAGCCGAGCGCATCGACGCGCGTCGCTTCCAGGATGCGCCGGCGGATGACATGCGGCTCCACGGTGCGCAAGGCCTTGTCCAGGCGTGCGCGATATTCGTGGGTCGTCCATCGTCCCATCATGAAGAACGACAGCAGCGCCTGCGGCATCCGCTGGACGGGCAGATGGGAGACGATCCGCCCGAGCGCGGCGCTGGGGATGGACAAGCCTGGCGGCCGCGGTGCTTTCGCGAACGACGCGGCGAGCACGAGTCCGAGCAATCTTTCCGGATGCGTCTGCGCAAGACGGACGGCGACCGGTCCGGAAAACGACTCCGCGATCAGAAGACATTTGCCCTGCGCGGGCAGCGCGTCCTCGGCGATCCGGCTCAAGGCGTCGTAGCCGAGCGCGCGGTCGACGGGATACGACACGGCTTCGGCGGCGATTTCCGGCGCGAGTCCGGCAACGAAATCCGAGAGCAGTTCGCCGGTCCCATCCATGCCCGGCAGGACCAGCGCGCGGATCATCCGCTCAGCACTCGATGACGTTCACCGCCAGTCCGCCGCGGCTGGTTTCCTTGTACTTGTCCTGCATGTCGCGGCCGGTGTCGCGCATGGTCTTGATCACCTTGTCGAGGCTGACCTTGTGCTTGCCATCGCCGCGCAGGGCCATGCGCGAGGCGTTGATCGCCTTCACCGCGCCCATCGCGTTGCGTTCGATGCAGGGGATCTGCACGAGGCCACCGATCGGGTCGCAGGTGAGGCCGAGGTTGTGTTCCATGCCGATCTCGGCGGCATTCTCGATCTGGCTCGACGTGCCGCCGAGCGCGGCGGTGAGTCCCGCGGCGGCCATCGAGCAGGCCACGCCGACTTCGCCCTGGCAGCCGACTTCCGCGCCGCTGATCGAGGCGTTTTCCTTGTAGAGAATGCCGACCGCGGCGGCGGTGAGCAGGAAGTCGAACACGCCCTTCTCGTTTGCGGCCGGACAGAAGCGATCGTAATAGTGCAACACCGAGGGCAGGATGCCGGCGGCACCATTGGTCGGCGCGGTGACGACGCGGCCGCCGGCGGCGTTTTCCTCGTTCACCGCCAGCGCGTAGAGGTTCACCCAGTCGAGCACGGTGAGCGGATCGCGCATCGCCGCTTCCGGTTTGGTGGACAGCTCGGCGTGCAGTGACGGCGCGCGGCGCGAGACGTGCAACCCGCCCGGGAGCGTGCCGGTTTCGCGGATGCCGCGCGCGACGCAGCTTTGCATTGCAGCCCACAGCTCGCGCAATCCGGCAACGATCTCGGTTTCGCTGCGCCAGGACTTTTCGTTCTCGAACATCAGCTGCGCGATGCTCAGTCCGCTTGCACGCGCCTGCGCTAGCAATTCTTCGCCGGTGTGGAATGGATAGGGCAACGGCGTGGTGTCGGCGACGATGCGGTCTTCCGCGGCTTCGTCCTGGTTGACCACGAAACCGCCGCCGACGGAGTAGTAGTCGCGCGTGGCGATCAGTTCGCCGTTGCCGTCGAAGGCGGAGAAGCGCATGCCGTTGGTGTGGTAGGGCAGTTTCTGACGCTTGTTCATCACCAGGTCGCGTTTCTCGTCGAACGCGACCGGCTGCGTGCCGGCGAGCTGGATGCGCTTCTCGCCACGGATGCGTATGAGCGCGTCCGGGATGATGTCGGGGTCGATCTCGTTCGGCAGATGTCCTTCCAGGCCCATCAGCACCGCCTTGTCTGTGCCGTGGCCGCGGCCGGTGAGCGCGAGCGAGCCGAAGACTTCGGCGCGGATGCGGGCGACGTCCTGAAGGCGGTCGGGTTGGGTCAGCCAGCGATCGACGAAACGCGCCGCCGCGCGCATCGGCCCGACGGTGTGCGAGGAACTCGGCCCGATGCCGATCTTGTAGAGGTCGAAGGTGCTGACTGCCATCGCGCTATTCTAATCCCACGCGCTGGGACTCCGTGTTGCGGTGCGCGATGTTTTCACACGGGATCACCGCATGCCGGACGGCCGCATCTCTCTCATCCTCTACCAGCGCGACGACTGCCAGCTGTGCGATCTGGCGCTCGAGGTGTTGGCGGTGGCGCGCGTGCCCGATTTCGAGAGCGTCTTCATCGACGACGATGCCGATCTCGAACAGCGCTACGGAGCGCGCGTGCCGGTCTTGCAGGATCGGGGAACGGGCAGGGAACTGGATTGGCCGTTCGATCCAGGCCAGTTGCAAGCCTTTCTGCTGGCCGGGTGAGTCGCGGGCGAAACGAGGAGGCGGTCGCAAAGCCCGTGGAATCGCCGGAGTAAGCTCGCGCTCCAGGATTGGGGGATGCCGGATGCGTCGAGTGATTTCGTGGATATTGGCCATGGCGTGGATCACGCCGGGCCAGGCGGCCGCGCCTGCGGCGACCGAACAGGCGTTGCAACGCATGCATGCGCAGTTCGTCGAGGCGTTTGTCGACAGCGAGGGATTCGGCGTGACCCGATCCCCGCCGATGATGCGGCTGATGATGAAAAACAGCGGCATGGCCGTGGGCGATACCGGCCTGTGCGTGATGAGCGTCGAGCTGATCGGCATCGCCAAGCACGATCCGCCGGTGGTCTATCCGCCCAGTCCGTTCTCGGGGTTCCAGCACACCGATCGCAACGAGGACAGCCCGTCGGGCGGCGAGACGCGCGACCTGACGGCGTCGGAGCGCGAGGCCGTGCGCATGCTGTCGGAAGGATGGCAGCTCATCGTGAAGTCGGAAGGCGACGAGGTGCGGGTGACGGGGCCGATCCGGGCGCGATCGTCCTGCCTGGAATGCCACAAGCAGCGGAGAACCGGCGACGTACTGGGGGCGCTCGGCTATCGCATGGGCAAGTTGATCGGGCCTGCCGGTTCGCAGTTCTGCGGGCAATACGCCAGCGTATCGCAGGACCCGCCGGAGCCCCTTCCTCCAGAGCCGCTACCTTGAGAGTGGCGCGGAGATAGTCCCGCGAAGACCGTGCCGTGAAAATCCGCCCATCACCTGATGGCGATGGGCGGCTGTTGCCGCGTTACTTCGCCGGCGTCAGCAGCACCTTGGTGCTGACCGCGACTTCGTTCGGAATCGTGTCGGTATCGGTCCAGTCGCCGCCACCGACGCCGAAATCCAGGCGCTTCACGGTGGCCTTGCCGCTGAGCGTCGGCTTGGCGCCGGGCGTCCAGGTGAAGGTGAGGGTGACCGGCTTGCTTACGCCGCGCAGGCTCAAGGTGCCGTCGGCGGCGTACTGGTTGCCGCCGAGACTGCGGAACTTGCTGGCCGTGTAGCGCGCCTGGGCGAATTTCGCCACGTTGAAGAAGTCCGCGCCCTGCAGCGTGCTGTCGCGATCGTTGTTGCCGGTCTTGGCGCCGGCCAGCGGGATCGTCACGTCGAGCTTCGCTGTCGCCAGATTGGCGGGATCGAAGCTGAGCTTGGTGGCGAAGCCCGGGAAGGTGCCGGTGAACACTTCACCGTCGTACTTGCTGGCGAAGGCGAGCGTCGAGCCGGAGGCCTGCACGTAGTCGGCGGCGAATGCACTGCCAACCGACGCGGACATCATCGCGACCAAAGCGGTGGCGACGGCCAGGGGCGAATTGAAATTACGGGACATGATCGGGTTCCTGGGAGGGCGTTTGCGGGAGAGTCCTGGAGCGCCTGCGCGGCAGCATGCGCGTCAGCGTGTCGTCTTTCTGGAACAGGTGGTGATAGAACGCGGCGCCCGCGTGCAGGACGACCAGCGCGACCAGCACCCAGAACAGCCAGACGTGCGCACCATGAGACAAGTCGCGGATCGATTCGTTCGGCCCGCTGAGCTTGGGCATCGTGATCAGCCCGAACAGCTTGAACGGACGCAGGCCGCTGGCCGAGTCGTACAGCCAGCCGGACAGCGGCATCGCCAGGATCAGCGCGTACAACACCCAGTGCGTGAGCGAAGCGATGCGTTCCTGCCAGTGCGGCGTACCCGGCACGGGCTTGGGCGCACCTGCGTACAGGCGCCAGCCCAGCCGCACCAGCACCAGGGTCAGCACGGTGATCCCGAACGATTTGTGCAGGGTGTAGACCCAGAAATATTTCGGTGTCTTCGGCAGCTCGGTCATCGTCAGTCCGACGACGGCGAGGCAGAGGATCAGCAGCACGATCAGCCAATGGAGTGTCTGGCTGACCGCGCCCCAGCGATCGGAGGTGTTCTTCAGGGTCATGGCGTCGGCTCTGGCTCTGTAGTGGGTTCGTTCGATGGGGGCGTGGGGTTGGGAATGTCTTGCTCGGTGTCAGGTGCGTCGTCCGACTTGTTGTCATCTTCCTGATGCCGGGTTCCGCGCGTGCGCGTCGCCTCGGCCTCGATCCGCAGTTCGACGCCGTCACCGATCACGCTCGGCCAGGCCGTGATGCCGAATTCCTTGCGGCTGAGCGTCGCCGTCGCCGAAAAGCCGGCGGTGCGGCGGAACGGCGGCAGGGGATGCCGCTTCAAGGCGTTGAGTTTCACGTCCAAACAGACCTCCCGAGTGACGCCCCGCAATTGCAGGTTGCCACAGACAGAGGCGGCATCAGGGGCTTTCGGTTCGATCCGGGTCGAGGTGAAAGTCGCGGTCGGATGGTCCTTGGCATCCAGCAGGTTGGAGGCGAGGGCAGCACGGTTCCATTTTTCGTCGCCGAGATCGAGGCGGTCCAATGGAACGCTGACTTCGAGTTTTGTGGTATTCCAATCTTCCGGATCGAAGGCGAGCGTGCCGGTGCTGCCGGAGACGGTGCCGATCGCGTTGGAGAAACCGGCATGTGAAATCGCGAACATGACGCGGGTATGCACGGGGTCCAGACGGTAGTGTGCGATGTCCGCTTCTGCCGCCACGGCAGTCTGCGCGCCGGCCAGGACCAGCAGGCCGAGCAGAGACCGTGGCGGGAGCAGGCGAGGGAACATCGTGGGTGTCCGGGAGGATGGCGACGGGACGAGTCTAGTCCGGCGCGCATGAACATGCCGGCGTGGATGCCCGTTGCCATGGTTGCACCGACAACGCTGTGTTGCGAGCATGTCTCGTGAACGGCCGTTTAAATGTGATGCCGGAATCAGGATGGGGCACCGCGCCCGCGCGCGGATCGTCGACGATCGAGACGATCCGAGTCGAGACGAGCTGATATCCGGCATTCCGGCAACGCGAGGGGAACGAATGAGACTGCGCGTTGCGATCGGTGTGCTGCTGCTTGCCTTGACGATGATCGGGCAGGCCTTGGCCGCGTTGCCGGAAACACCGCGCTTCCGGCGCTTTGGCCCCGAGCAGGGGCTGCCGCTCACGGCCTGGGACATCGCGCTGGATCGGCAGGGTTATCTGTGGATCGCGACCTCGGACGGCCTGGCCCGGTACGACGGTGTCGATTTCAAACTGTGGCGGCGCACCCTCGGCCAGCCCGGGTCGTTGCCGGAAAACGATACGGTTGCCGTGCTGGTGGATGCGCTGGATCGGGTCTGGGTGGCCGGTTGTTCCAGCCTGAGCCGGCTTGGCCGCGATCGGCACGAGTTCGTGCGCGTCAATGTTCCGGTCAGCGACAGCGGTTGCTCGGTGGATGGCACCGTGCTGGCCGCTACACCCGACGGTTCGGTCTGGGTGGGCATCACGAACGGTGATCTGTATCGGGTCGATCGATCCGAACAGATCACGCGCTTCAGGCCTGGAGAGGGCATCGCGAAACAATTGCCCGGAGGCCGCGTCAAGGCGTTGTTGGTGGATGCGAAAGGGCGGTTGCTGATCGCCAGCGGGAAAGGCCTGGCGCGTCATGAAGATGGCAAGTTCGCGCGCGTCGGTGAAGACGTGCTGGCGGGCGTGCCGATCGGTGCGCTCTCGAAGGACAGTAAAGGCAAGATCTGGATCGGCAGCGAACAGGGGCTGTATTACCTCACCGACAAGGATGCCTACGAAAGGGCGCCGTGGCCGATGGCGGCCAACAGCCGGAATGCGATCGTGGAGCGCGACCAGGGCGGCGGTTATTGGATCGGCTCCAGCGACGGCCTCCATCGCATCGACAACTACGGGCACGAGCATTTCCTGGAAGGCGACGTCGGCGACGGGATCTGGGACAAGCAGAGTGGCGTGCTGCGGATGCGCCAGGACAACGAGGGCGGCATCTGGTTCACCACCTATTCCCAAGGTGTGATCTACCTGCCGCCCGACTGGAATCGCTTCACGTCGATCATCAAGGCCGACGGCACGCCGCTGGAAAAGCTGGACATGCGCGATATCACGTCGGACGGCGACGGCGGGTTCTGGGTCGCTTCGATCTACGATCTGTACTGGCTCAAGCGCGGCAGCAGCATGCTCGTGCATGAAGCGGACATGCGCGATTTCGGTGCGGACGTCATCAATTCGATCTACATCCGCGACGACGGCAGCATCTGGGTGGCCTACGGCAGCGGCCTGCTTCTGTACGACCCCAAGCGCAATGGGGTCAGGCCGGGCCCCTGGGATGGCAGCCGGCCCATCGACGCCTCGGTCTGGTACATGCACGAAGAGCCGGGCGGCACGCTCTGGCTGTCGTTCGCCAATGGCCGTACCCGGCGCTATCACCCCTCCGGTGAAGCGTATCCGGAAGGCGACGCGGAAAAACTGATCAATAGCTACGGCGTGAACGGAGCGAGATTCTCCGCGGCCTCCGACGGCACGCTTTGGTATGCCGGCGCGGATGGGCTCTACCGCTTGCAGTCGGGACGTTTCGTGCTCGTGCCTGGTGGACGTATTCCGGACATCTCGGCTTTCCGTTTTGCGGGACCGCACCAGTTGTGGCTGGCGCGCCGGGGCGCCGTCGAGACCTATCGTTGGGATGGCCGCGAGCTCGCACTCGAATACAGCCTGACCCATGCGGACGGGCTCCCGGATGTCGACATCGGAGACATCTGCATCAGCACGAAGAACCGCGGCTGGCTGGCGACCGCACGTGGGCTCTGGCTGTATTCGCCCGAGCGCGACAGCATCCGCATGTTTGGTGCCGGTAGTGGCTTGCCCGATCCCAACCTGCTGTTGACCAACCTGCAAGTCGGCGCGGATGCGACCGCGGCCGCGCTCTCCAACAACTCGGTGATCCTGTTCGACCTCGACATGCAGATGACGAAGGCCGAGCCGCCTCGTCTTTCGCTGGAAAGCGTCAGCGTGCGGCGCGAGGAGGACGAATGGCCGCTCGATCCTTCGGCCAACGTAATCGAACTGTTGCCGGGGGATCGCGACCTGCGCATCGTGGCGCGTCTGCTGTCCTTCGTCGATCCGCGTTCGCACGCCTATCGTTTCAAGCTGGAAGGTTACGACCCGGACTGGGTGTCGCCCGACAACAGCAACGGCGAGCGTGTCTTCTCGCATCTGGAACCCGGACAGTACCGCCTCGTGGTGCAGGCCGCGGGTGTCGACGGCATCTGGTCGCAGCCGCGCGGCTTCGCGCTCGACGTGCCTTATCCGTGGTGGCGCACTTCCTGGGCCTATCTTGCATACGGGCTCATCGTGTTGCTCTGGTTCTGGATCGCCACGCGGCTGTACCAGCGGCGCCTGCGGCGCAGAAGCGACTGGCAGCTGCATCAGAAAAAGCGCGAGCTGGCCGAACAGGCGTCGGAAGCCAAGACGCGCTTCCTCGCCACGCTCGGGCACGAGGTGCGCACGCCGATGACCGGCGTGCTCGGCATGAGCGAGCTGCTGCTCACTACCCATCTCGATGACAGGCAGCGCGGCTACACCGAATCGATCCATCGCGCGGGTGACCATCTCATGCGACTGGTCAACGACGCGCTCGATCTCGCGCGCATCGAAGCCGGCAAGCTCGAACTGGACGCGCAGCCGACGGAGTTGCGCGCATTGCTCGACGACGTGATCGATCTGATGGGCCCGATGGCGCGTCAGCGCGGGCTCGAATTCAAGACGGTGATCGCGCCGGACGTGCCGGCCTGGATTCGCGGCGATTCGGTGCGGCTGCGCCAGATCCTGCTCAATCTGCTCGGAAACGCGATCAAGTTCACCGAGCGCGGCGAGGTCGGCCTGCGCGTGGAAACGACGGCGGGCGGCGTGCGTTTCATCGTCAGCGATACCGGTCCGGGCCTCAGCGAAGAGCAGCGCGGTCGCCTGTTCCGCCGCTTCGAGCAGGCCGAGGGGATGCGCACGGCCTCGCGTTATGGCGGCAGCGGGCTGGGGTTGGCGATCTGCCAGGAACTCGCCGCGGCGATGGGAGGCAGCATCGGGGTCGAAAGCAGCCTGGGGCAGGGCACGCGCTTTCTCGTCGAGCTGCCTTTGTCCGGCGTCGATGCGCCGGAACTCGTGCCGGAGGCGCCCGCGAGCGTGGAAGGCAGGCGTGCATGCGCGGTCTGCGATCTGCTCCTGGTCGAGGACGATCCCACCATCGCCCAGGTCATCGCCGAACTGCTGCGTGCGCAAGGACATCGCGTGGTGCACGTCGCGCATGGATTGGCGGCGCTCACCGAGATCGCGAGCCGGCATTTCGATCTCGCCCTGCTCGATCTCGATCTGCCCGGCATCGATGGCCTCGCGCTGGCACAGCAGTTGCGCGCGCAAGGCTTCAGGCAACCCATGATCGCGGTGACGGCACGCGCCGACGCCGATGCGGAACCGGCGGCGCGCGAGGCGGGATTCGACGGATTCCTGCGCAAGCCGGTGACCGGCGAAATGCTGGCGGATGCGATCGATGCCGCGCTCACGCAGGCGCAGCCCGCTTCCTAGCGCCTTTTGATTCGCCCCTCTCCCGCTTGCGGGAGAGGGGGCTCAAAGATCAGCGCGCGCTGTGGGCGTGTACTTCATCCACCAGTACGGTGACGTGTTCCGGATTCATGTCCGGCGACATGCCGTGGCCAAGATTGAAGACATGGCCGTCGCGCGAACCGCCGTTGCCGGCCGCATAGCTGTCGAGCGCGTTGCGCACCTGCGTGCGGATCGCATCGGGCGCGCCGTACAGCATCGTCGGATCAAGATTGCCCTGCAATGCGACCTTGCCCTGCGTGCGCCGCGCGGCCTCGGAGAGTTCCACCAGCCAGTCCACGCCGAGGGCCTCCGCGCCGGAGGCGGCCAGCTCTTCGAGATAGGGCGCGTTGCCCTTGCCGAACACGATCAGCGGCGTGCGCTCGGCGCCTGCGCCACGTTCGAGTTCGCGTGCGATGCGAGTCAGATATGGCAGCGAGAACTCGCGATACATCGCGGGACTCAACGCGCCGCCCCAGGTATCGAACACCTGCAAGGCCTGCGCGCCCGCCGCTCGCTGCGCCGAGAGATAAGCGATCACCGCGTCGGTGTTCACCGACAGCAGCGCATGCAGCGCGGCCGGATCGTTCAGCGCGAGCGCCTTGATCGTGGCGAAGTTCTCGCTGCCGCCGCCTTCCACCATGTAGCAGGCCAGTGTCCACGGGCTGCCGGAGAAGCCGATCAGCGGCACGCGCCCATCGAGTTCACGACGGATCAGCCGCACCGCATCCATCACGTAGCGCAGCTCGGTTTCCATGTCGGGCACGGCCAGGCGCGCGATGGCGGCGGCATCGCGCACGGGCGAGTGGAATTTCGGGCCTTCGCCTTCGACGAAATACAGGCCGAGCCCCATCGCGTCGGGCACGGTGAGGATGTCGGAGAACAGGATCGCGGCATCCAGATCGAAGCGTGCCAGCGGCTGCAGCGTGACCTCGCAGGCGATCTCCGGATTCTGTGCCATGGCGAGGAAGCTGCCGGCGCGCTGGCGCGTGGTGCGATATTCGGGCAGATAGCGGCCGGCCTGGCGCATCAGCCAGACGGGGGTGCGGTCGACGGGCTCGCGGCGCAACGCGCGAAGGAAACGATCGTTCTTCAAGGTCATGGATATTTTGAGGAAAAGAAGACGGGGGCGAGGGGCGTGGCTGCCATCCGTGGCGCGACGATACGTGCTTCGGAGACTCCGGCCCGTCCATCCATGGCCGGGCGCTCGGCAGCGCGTGAACTGCCGGCAGGGCAGTTCACGAGCGTGCCGCCTCGCCCACGCCTTGCGCGAACATCAGTTGGAACCCGCGCTTGATCAATTGATCGCGGGCATGTTCGAGCGCGGCGATCGCGCTGGCCTGATCGAGATGCTGCTCGCGCCGGATCTGGCTGCGGCCGCCGATCTGGCCGGATTCGCGCAGCAGCGTCCACCCGCCCAGCAGGTCGGGTTGCAGCATCAGTTGCACGAAGCGTGGCGCTTCGCGGCCGTCGGGCCGTTGTTGCAGGAGCAGGCGCATGGTGCGGATTGTAGGGCAGCGGCCTCGCCGTTCCGCGTGAGGCGCGTTTTCACGAGTTACCCGCGATCGGAGTCAGGCCTCGCGGAATTCCCGGCGGTACACGGACGGCGAGGTTTTCAGCACCGCCGCGAAGCGCTGGCGCAAGGTCGTGGCCGAGCCGAAGCCGGACTGCGCGGCGATCGCTTCGAGCGGCAGTCGCGAGGTTTCCAGCAATCGTTGCGCGCGGGCCAGACGCTGGTTGAGCAGCCACTGGCCGACGGTGGTGCCGGTGGCCTGACGGAAGCGCCGGGTGAAGGTGCGGCGGCTCATCAGCGCGCGCGCGGCCAGGCTGTCGAGGTCGTGCGACTGCTCCAGGTGCGCCAGCGCCCAGCTCAGGGTCGCGCCGAGCCGGTCGTCGTCGGGCGAGACGGGCAGCGGCTGGTCGATGTACTGCGCCTGGCTGCCCTGCCGGTGCGGCGCCAGCACCAGGCGCCGCGCGATGCGATTGGCGACATCGGCACCGTGATCGCGGCGCAGCAGGTGCAGGCAGCAGTCGAGCGCGGCGGCGGTGCCGGCCGAGGTGACGATGTCGTCCTCGTCGACGTAGAGCACGTCGCGTTGCAGCGACACGCGCGGATAGCGCGCATGGAAATGCGGGCTCCAGGCCCAGTGGGTGGTGGCGGGGCGGCCGTCGAGCAGGCCGGCCTCGGCCAGCACGTAGGCGCCCAGGCACAGGCTGACGATACGCGCGCCGCGTGCATGTGCACGCCGCAGCGCGACCAGCAGCGGTTCCGGCGGGCGTTCCTCGATGTCGCGCCAGGACGGCACGATCACCGTGTCGGCGCCGCGCAGGCCCGACAGGCCATGACGGGTATGGATGCTGAAACCCGCCTCGGTGCGCAGCGGTCCGGGTTCCGCGGCGCAGACGCGGAGGTCGTAGCGCGGCAGTTCCTCGTCACCATGGTCCTTGAACACCAGGCACGGCGCGGACAGATGGAAGGGGCTGATGCGGTCGAAGGCGATGACCGCGACTCTGGCGGCAGTGGGAGGATTGGTCATGACCCGATTCTATCGAATATTGTCATTCGGGCCACTATCGGCAGGGGCATGAGATTTCCAGAATGGCGCCATCCACTGCTTCCCTGGAGTTCCCCCATGAATGCCTTGCTCGACAACCTCGCGCCCACCGAAACATCGGTCGGCCTCACCCTGATCGGCGGTCCGACCGCCCTGATCGAAATCGACGGCTTCCGCCTGCTGACCGACCCGACCTTCGATCCCCCCGGCCTGTTCCAGAAGCAGCCCGTGCACATGGAAAAGACGGAAGGGCCGGCGATCGCGATCGACGACATCGGCCCGGTGGATGCCGTGCTGCTCAGCCATGACCAGCACCTGGACAACCTGGACCGTTCCGGACGCGGCCTGCTGGCGAAGGCGGTCGCCACGTTCACCACCGTGGATGGCGCGCAGCGCCTGGGCGGCAACGCGCGTGGATTGCAGCCGTTTGAAACCGTCGAGTTCGCGAACCGGTCCGGTGACAAACTGTTCGTCACCGGCGCGCCGGCCAGGCATGGGCCGGCAGGCATCGAACCGATTTCCGGCGAAGTGATCGGCCTTCTGATCGGTCGCGAGCAACCAGGTGACGCGATCTATGTCACCGGCGACACCGTCTGGTACGACGGCATCGCCGAAATCGCACGGCGCTATTCGCCGAAGTTGGTCATCGTCTTCACCGGTTCGGCGAAACCGCGCGGGCCGTTCCGGATGACGATGGACAGCAACGACGCCATCGAAACCGCGCACGCGTTTCCCGAGGCCAGGATCGTCGCCGTGCACAACCGTGGCTGGGCGCATTTCAAGGAGTCGCAGGCGGATCTTGCCTTCAGCTTCGACACGCTCGGCATCGGCGCGCGCCTGATCTCGCTGGAGCCGGGCAAGCGCGTCGAACTGGCGCTGCCGCTCTGAACCGCAGACGCGAGCGAAGCTCATGAAAATCATCCGGAGCCGCGAGTTCACTGCCGATCGTCCCTGGGGCGCGTTGGAGATCGCCAACATGCAGGGCATCACCACGCGCCTGCACTGGACGGATCAGCCCTATCCGTGGCACGTCAACGATGGGCAGGAAGTCTTCGTCGTTCTCGACGGCGCCGTCGAGATGCGCTATCGCGAAGAGGGCCAGAAAAACGTCGTCGTTCTACAGCCTGGCGATGTGTTCCATGCCCAAGAGGGGCTGGAACATGCCGCGCATCCCGTGGGACAGGCACGCATCCTGGTGATCGAGAGGGCGGGCAGCGTTTAACCTGCCCGCAGCGCCGCGAGCACGGCGTCTTCCGCGACATCCGCGACCACGCGCGCGCGCCCGATGCCGTCCCAGAGCACGAAGCGCAGGCCGCTGGCCTGCGCCTTCTTGTCCAGGCGCATGTGCGCGAGCAGCGCCCCGGCGTCGAGCGATTCCGGCAGCGAAACGGGGAGCCCGAAACGTTGCAGCAGCGCGCGCAGGATCTCGACGTCGGCCTCGGAAGCCAGGCCAAGCGTTCGCGACAGCCGCGCCGCCAGCACCATGCCGATTGCCACCGCTTCGCCGTGGTTGAAGTTGTCGTTGTCGGGGCTGGCGTAGCCCCCGCTTTTGGAAGCCTGCTCCGTCTCGATGGCGTGACCGAAGGTATGGCCGAGATTGAGCAGGGCGCGATCGCCACGCTCGAACGGATCGCGTTCGACGATCGCCGCCTTGTGCGCGCAGCTGCGCGCGATGGCTTCGGCGAGAGCGTTGTCGTCGCCGGAGAGCAGCGCGTCGGCGTTGGCGTCCAGCCAGTCGAGAAAGGGCGCGTCGGCGATCGCGCCATACTTGATCACTTCGGCGAAACCGGCCCGCAATTCGCGCGCGGGCAACGTGCGCAAAGTGGCCGTGTCGGCGAGCACCGCGCGCGGCGGATGGAAGGCGCCGACCAGATTCTTGCCGTGCGGCAAATCGACCGCGGTCTTGCCGCCGACCGAGGAATCCACCATCGCCAGCAGCGTGGTCGGCAACTGCACACAATCGATGCCGCGCATCCAGCAGGCCGCGGCGAAACCGGCGAGGTCGCCGACCACGCCGCCACCGAGCGCGTACATGCAGGCATCGCGCGTGGCGCCAAGCGTGGCGAGCGTATCGACGGCGCCGCCGAAATTCGCCAGCGTCTTCGACGATTCACCGGGCGGGATCACATGCGATTCGATTCGCGCATCCGGGCGCCGGCTGCGCAGGGCTTCCGTCACGGCCTGCCCGTAGAGCGGCGCGACGTGACCATCGCTGACAACGAGGGCGTGACGACCGCGCAGGTGCGCGGCAAGAAGCGCGCCGTCACCGAGTAGCCCCGGCGCGATGGTGATGGTGTAGGGCTGCGTGCCGCCAACGGCGACCGTGCGTCTGTCTGTCATGCGTTCATGCCTGCGTCTCGCGCCGCACCGGGGTCGATGCTGGTCGTGTGCCGCCAATGGGTGTCCAGGAGATGTCCGAGTTTCGAAGCGGCTTCGGCCGTCGTCAGTGCATCGGTGTCGAAACGCAGGTGCGAGGCCTCGACGTACAGCGGCTCGCGCGCTTCCGCCAGACGCTTCAGCACGGCCTCGCGATCGGGGCCGGCCAGCAACGGCCGCGTGCGGTCGCGCGCCAGCCGTTCGAGCTGCTGTTCGACGCTGACATGCAGGTGCACCACGAAGCCGCGCTCACGCAATAGCCGGCGCGTCTGCGCATCGAGCACGGCACCGCCGCCGGTGGCGATCACGGTATCGCTGGCGTTCATCAGTTCGGCCAGGGTGGCGCGCTCGCGCTCGCGGAATCCCGCTTCCCCCTCGCACTCGAAGATGGTGTTGATGCTGACGCCGGTGCGCGTTTCGATCTCGCGGTCCGCATCCACGAACACCAGCCCGAAGCGCTCGGCCAGGCGGCGGCCGATGGATGACTTGCCGGAGCCCATCGGACCGACCAGGACCAGGTTCGGCGCCGAGTCGCCGCGCGCAGCCGGCAAGGCCGCGCCAGGGGCGGTGGCGCGGTCGGTGTCGCTGTCGGAATTGATGTCGGAATCGGGGGTGGGATTGGGGCCGGAACACATGCCACGCATGCTAGCAGCGAATGCGCACGGCAAGCGTTCTCTTAACACCGTCAGGCTTAGGGTAGGCGTCCCCGGCGAATCGCCGCCCCAGACAGGAGACTCCCATGTCCGTCGCCAAGGTCATCGAACTCAACGCTTCCTCCAACGTCAGCATCGAGGATGCGGTCAAGCACGGCCTGAAGAAAGCTTCCGAAACGGTGAAAGGCATCAAGGGGGTATGGGTGAACGAGATCAAGGCGGTCACCGACGATGCCGGCAACATCACCGAGTGGCGCGTCAATCTGCGCATCACCTTCCTCGTGCAGTGATTGATCGAGTGCCGTGACTGCGCGACGGGCGCAGTCACGGCATGATCCCGCGTCCGGCATCCAGCCGGATGACGGTGTCGGCGATACCCGGCAGCGTGCGCAAGGCCTGCCGGCTGGTGCGTTCGAAGAACTGCACGAAGCGTTCGACCTGCGCCCGCGACATCGCCTGGTGTTGCGGCTGTGCCGCTTGCGGCGCCTGATTTTGAAGAGCGCGCTCTTGTTGCCAGCGCCATTCCGGCACCACATCGAACCCGGGACCTTGCAGGAACAGCAGGCGGTCGATGCATGCCCAGAGCGCCGGGTAATCGCGGCCGAGCGCGTCGTTGCAATGGCGGCGCCAGCGGCCGTCGCCGTCCTCGTCGCGTTCGAGCGCGTTGATCGGCGCCACGAGCTCGGCCTCGGACTGTGGCGGGGTCTTCAGGAACCAGCCTTCGAAGATCGTCAGAACCCGCTCTTGTCCAGGAGCCGCCCCTTCGACATGCGGCCATCGCGACGCCGGCAGGCGCCGGTCGGCGAGCTTGTCGAAGCGTGGCAGCCGCACCGGACGGCCCGCGCGCAGGGCGTCCAGCGTCTCCCGCGCGAGCGCGAGATCGTGCGTGCCCGGCGGGCCGCGTGTGGCGAGCAGCGGATGTACCTCGCGGCCGAGCCGTTCGCGGTCGTCATGATCCAGGTAGAAATCATCGATGGAGACCACGGCGGCGCGCCTGCCCCGGGAGGCGGCGAGCGCCGCGACCTGCGCCGCCAGCGTCGACTTGCCGCTGCCCTGCAGTCCGGCGATGGCGTAAACGGCGGTGCCGTCATGCGTCAAGATATCGTCAAGAACGCTCGCAACGACGTTTTCGGGATAGCCAAAGGGATGCGCAGACGCTTCCATCGCGCCACAATAACGCAATGACAGAGCCCGATCTCCACGCAGAAGCCCTCGCCACGTTCGACCGCCTGTTCGACCAGGCGCAGGCCGTCGGCGAACCCGATCGCACCGCGATGTACCTGGCCACCGCCACCATCGGCGGCGTCCCGTCATTGCGCACCGTGTTGTTGAAGGCGCACGACGAGCGCGGATTCGTGTTCTACACGCATCTGGACGGACGCAAGGGCTGCGAACTGCAATCCAATCCCTTCGCCGCGCTGCTGTTCCACTGGCCGCGCATCGGCGATGGCGTGCAGGTGCGGATCGAAGGGCGCGTGCACACCGTGCCGGACGAGGAAGCCGACGCGTACTTCGCCTCGCGCCCGCGCGACAGCCAGCTGGGTGCATGGGCCTCACGCCAGTCGGAAACATTGGAAAGCCGGGACGTGTTCGAGCAGCGCATCGAACAGGCGCGCAAGGAATTCGAAGGACGCGACGTGCCGCGGCCGGTCGGCTGGACCGGCTTCCGCGTGCGGCCGCGCCGTATCGAGTTCTGGTACGCGGCCACCTACCGTCTGCACGAGCGTTGGCTGTACGAACGCGACCAGGCCGGCGTCTGGCGCAAGCGGATGCTGTATCCGTGAGCCTCTCGGGGCCGCAACGGATCGTCTGCCTCACCGAAGAACCCACCGAGACCCTGTACGCGCTCGGCGAACAACATCGCATCGTCGGCATCAGCGGCTTCACCGTGCGGCCGGCGATCGCGCGCAAGGAAAAACCGAAGGTCAGCGCCTTCACCAGCGCCAAGATCGAAGAGATCCTGAAGCTGCGGCCGGATTTCGTGATCGGTTTTTCCGACATCCAGGCCGAGATCGCCGCGGAATTGATCCGGCGCGGGGTCGAGGTGTGGATCAGCAACCATCGCAGCGTCGATGGCATTCTCGATTACATCCGCCGGCTGGGCGCGCTGGTGGGCGCCTCCGAAAAAGCGGGTGCTTATGCGGACGAATTGCAGCGCGGACTTGATGCCATCGCGGCCGAGGCCGCGGGGTTCGCGCGTCGGCCGCGCGTCTATTTCGAGGAATGGGATGAGCCGCCGATCACCGGCATTCAATGGGTCGCCGAGCTGATCCGTATCGCCGGTGGCGAGGACGTCTTCCCGGAGCACGCCGCCGAACCGCTGGCGAAGCAGCGCATCCTGGCCGATGCCGGCGAGGTGATTCGTCGTGCGCCTGACATCATCCTCGGCTCGTGGTGCGGGAAGAAGTTCCGTCCCGACAAGGTCGCGGCGCGCGCGGGTTGGGAGGCGATTCCGGCCGTGCGCGACGGTGAGTTGCACGAGATCAAATCGCCCGTGATCCTGCAGCCCGGGCCGGCCGCACTGTCGGATGGCGTGCGAGAGATCGCGGCGATCATTCGGACGTGGCAAAGAACCCACGCTTAGACATGAAGCGCCGTCATCCAAGTGAAAGCCGGGATCCATTTGCTTTTCAACGCGCGGGAAAGGGATCAGGCAGAAGTCAAAATGGGTCCCAGCTTTCGCTGGGATGACGAAGGAGGGGGTATTCCTGGCAGGCCGCTCCATCGGCCACCATATCTGCGATCATGTCCGCCACTCCATTCCCGAATTCCCGAGCCAACGCATGAATGCATCCACCCAACAGGACATCGGCAAGTTCATTTTGCGCATCGTCTTGGGTGCATTGATCCTGCTGCATGGTATTTCCAAGCTCAAGCACGGCCTGGACCCGATCGAGGACATGCTGCGGGCGCACGGCTTGCCGCATTTCCTCGCCTACGGCGCGCTGGTGGGCGAAGTGGTGGCGCCCGTGTTGCTGCTGCTGGGCTGGTACTCGCGGATCGGCGCGGTGCTGGTGGCGGTGAACATGCTGTTCGCGTTCGTGCTGGCGCATACGGGACAGCTCGGCCAGCTCAATGGTCAGGGCGGCTGGGCGCTGGAGTTGCAGGGCATGTTCCTGTTCGCGGCGGTCGCGATCGCGCTGCTCGGCCCCGGGGGCTATGCGATCAATCAGCGTTGATGACACCGCGCGTTGATAATGGCGGGTGCTGACGGCAGTCGGCGCTCGATGCCGCGCCCTCAGCGCGGAAAGAAATCGCGATTGAACTGCAGCGTCGCGCGGCGGCCCGCGCCGGCATCCACGGCGATGTCGAAGCGCAGCGTGTCGGGCGCGATCACCGTCGCGGTGCCGACGTAGTCGACGAATTCACCACTGCGCACCTCGCGCATGGCGATGGTCTGGCGCTTGCCGAGCAGATCGGTCGCCGTCGCCGTCACGCGGGCCGGCAATGCGGTTTCCTGTGCGCCCGCGGCCAGGCGCACACCGACCATCAGCATGACCGCGTTGTCGTCGCGGACGATGCCGTATTGCTTCGCCACCGCCTCGCCGAGCAGGGCGGCCGGGATCGCGTTCGCGCGCACCGTCGCATCGCCCGCGCGCGCGAGGGCTTCCTCGCGCGCCTGTGCGTTTGCGTGCTCGCGCGCGGCGTCCGGACTGCCGCCGCCGCAAGCCGTCAACAGCAGAAGTGCGAACGTCCCTGCTGCGATGAGCGCGGTGTGCCGATACAACTCACGCATCCGCATCGTTGGCGGCCGACAGCTGCCTGCCGCGTTCAGTGGCATTGCGGATGGCCTGCGCCACGAGATCGCGCAGGCCGCCGGCCTCGAAGGTTTCGACGGCGGCCTGCGTCGTGCCGCCGGGCGAGGTCACGCGACGGCGCAGTTCCGCCGGCGCCTCGCCGGATTCGGTGAGCATGCGGGCCGCGCCAAGTACCGTCTGCAGCACCAGCGTGCGTGCCGCCTCGCCGGAGAGGCCTTCGGTTCGCGCCGCGGCTTCCATTGCTTCCGCCAGCAGGAACACGTAGGCCGGGCCACTGCCCGAAACGGCGGTCACGGCGTCCATGCGCGCCTCGTCCTCGATCCAGACCGTCGCGCCGGCGGCGGACAGCAGCGTTTCGGCCTGCGCGCGTCCTGTGGCGTCGACCGCGGCGTTGGCGAACAGGCCGGTCACGCCCGCGCCGAGCAGGGCGGGCGTGTTGGGCATGCAGCGCACGATCCGGATCGTGCCATCGTGCAGCTCGCCTCCGCCTAACCAACGCGCCAGTTGCGCACTGGTGATGCCGGCGGCGATGGAGACGATCAGCGGACGCGCGCTCTGCGCCAGTGGCGCGAGCGCTTCGCACACCTGCCGCATCACCTGCGGCTTGACGGCGAGAATCCAGACGGCGGCACCGTCGGCGGCTTGACGATTGTCAGAGAAGACGTGAACGCCGAAGTCCTTCGCGAGGCCGTCGCGCAGCACATCCATCGGCTCGGCGACGCGGATCGAAGCCGTCGACGTGCCGCGCGCGACCAGACCGCCGATCAGGCTGCGCGCCATGTTGCCGCCGCCGATGAAGGCGATGGGGCCGGAGTGAGAGTCTGAAGTCGGCATGGACGAAATCACTGGAACGGAAGGCTCAGGATAGCAATCCCGTCGAGCGAGGCGGCCAGTCGCTCAATTGCGTTTTCCGAACAGGGCCGTGCCCACGCGCACCAGTGTCGCCCCTTCATCGACGGCCAGTTCGATGTCGTCGCTCATGCCCATCGACAGCGTATCGACGTGCGGATGTTCAGTGGCGAGTACCTCGAACAGGTGCCGCATGCGTGCGAAGGCGGCACGGCGGACGGCTTCCTCCGGCGCAGGCGCGGGAATCGCCATCAGGCCGCGCAGGCGCAGCCGAGGCTCGGCGGCGATGGCCGCGGCGAGCGATGGGACTTCCTGCGGCGTGCAACCGTGCTTGCTGGTTTCGTCGTCGATGTTGACTTGGATCAGGACATTGAGCGGCGGCGATTCGGCCGGGCGATGGCGGGCGAGGGCGGTGACAAGTTTGGCGCGGTCGACGGTCTGCACCCAGTCGAACGCGGTCGCGGCCTCGCGCGCCTTGTTCGATTGCAGATGGCCGATGAGATGCCATTCCAGCGGCAGGGCTCGCAGTTCGACCTGCTTGGCCAGCGCCTCCTGCACGTAGTTTTCGCCGAATGCGTGCTGGCCGGCGGCCGCCAGTTCAGCGATCGCGGCGGCGGGCTGTGTCTTGGAGACCGCCAGCAATCGCGGCGCCGGCCGACCCGCACTACGTGCGGCATCAGCGAGCCGTTGCGTGACGCGGTGCAGCGCTTGAGCTAACAAAGCCGGATACCCTTGCAAGTTGTTGCGGCTGGATTTTGCCCTGGGGACCGGGGCTATACTGCCGCGTGGGGACCCACTCGTTCCAGTGGGTTGTACCAGGGGAGCATGCGTGGATATTGCCGAACTGTTGGCGTTTTCCGTCAAGAACAAGGCGTCCGACTTGCATTTGTCGGCCGGATTGCCGCCGATGATCCGAGTGGATGGCGATGTGCGCCGCATCAACATTCCGGCGCTCGATCACAAGCAGGTGCACGCGCTGGTCTACGACATCATGTCGGACAAGCAGCGCCGCGACTACGAGGAATTCCTCGAGGTCGACTTCTCGTTCGAGATTCCAGGCCTGGCGCGCTTCCGCGTCAACGCCTTCAACCAGAACCGGGGCGCAGGCGCGGTGTTCCGTACCGTGCCCTCGGACGTGCTTTCGCTGGAGGACCTCGGCTGCCCGCCGATATTCCGCGATCTGATCAACCAGCCACAGGGGCTGATCCTGGTCACCGGCCCGACCGGTTCGGGCAAGTCGACCACGCTGGCGGCGATGGTCGATCACATCAACAAGCAGGAATACGGCCACATCCTCACCATCGAGGACCCGATCGAATTCGTGCACACCGCGCAGAAGTGCCTGATCAACCAGCGCGAAGTGCATCGCGACACACACGGCTTCAACGAGGCGCTGCGTTCGGCGCTGCGTGAAGACCCGGACTACATCCTGGTCGGCGAATTGCGCGACCTGGAAACCATCCGCCTGGCGCTGACAGCCGCGGAAACCGGCCACCTGGTGTTCGGCACGCTGCACACTTCCAGTGCCGCCAAGACCATCGACCGTATCATCGACGTGTTCCCCGCCGGCGAGAAGCCGATGGTGCGTTCGATGCTGTCCGAATCGCTGCGCGCGGTGATCTCGCAGGCGCTGCTGAAGAAGGTCGGCGGCGGCCGTACCGCGGCGTGGGAGATCATGGTCGGCATCCCGGCCATCCGCAACCTGATCCGCGAGGACAAGGTCGCGCAGATGTACTCCTCGATCCAGACCGGCCAGCAATACGGAATGATGACGCTCGACCAGCATCTGCAGGATCTGGTCAAGCGCGGCCTGGTCACGCGCCCGCAGGCGAAGGAATACGCCAAAGACAAGCGGTTGTTCGAATAACGGGAGAAGAGAGACGGCAGACGGGAGACGCAAGCGCGCCGCACCGGATTCCACGTCTCCCTCATCCCGTTTTCCGTCTATCGGAGTTTCGCCATGAGCACCATCGACTTCACCTCCTTCCTCAAGATGATGGCGCACCAGAAGGCGTCGGACCTGTTCATCACCGCCGGCATGCCGCCGTCGATGAAGGTCAACGGCAAGATCTCGCCCATCACGCAGAGCCCGCTCACCCCGCAGCAGAGCCGCGATCTCGTGTTGAACGTGATGTCGCCGCCGCAGCGCGAGGAGTTCGAGCGCTCGCACGAGTGCAATTTCGCGATCGGCGTGGCTGGCGTGGGCCGGTTCCGCGTCAGCTGCTTCTACCAGCGCAACCAGGTCGGCATGGTGCTGCGTCGCATCGAGACGCGCATTCCGACGGTGGAGGAGCTGAGCCTGCCGCCGATCATCAAGACGCTGTCGATGACCAAGCGCGGCATCATCATCTTCGTCGGCGCCACCGGCACCGGTAAATCGACCTCGCTGGCGGCGATGATCGGCTACCGCAACCTGAACTCGACCGGTCACATCATCACGATCGAGGACCCGATCGAGTTCGTGCACAAGCACGAGGGCTGCATCATCACGCAGCGCGAGGTCGGCATCGATACCGACAGCTGGGATGCGGCGCTGAAGAACACGCTGCGCCAGGCGCCGGACGTGATCATGATCGGCGAGGTGCGCACGCGCGAAGGCATGGACCACGCCATCGCCTTCGCCGAAACCGGCCATCTGGTGCTGTGTACCTTACATGCCAACAATGCAAACCAGGCGATGGACCGCATCATCAACTTCTTCCCGGAAGACCGCCGCAAGCAGCTGCTGATGGATCTCTCGCTCAACCTCAAGGGTGTGGTCGCGCAACAGCTAATTCCGACGCCCGATGGCAAAGGGCGGCGCGTGGCGATGGAGATCCTGCTCGGCACGCCGCTGATCCAGGACTACATCCGCGAGGGCGAGATCCACAAGCTCAAGGAAGTGATGAAGGAATCCACCAATCAGGGTATGAAGACCTTCGATCAGAGTCTGTTCGAGCTGTATCAGGCTGGCGACATCAGCTACGAGGACGCCCTGCGTTACGCCGACTCCGCCAACGAAGTGCGCCTGTCGATCAAGCTCGCGCAAGGCGGCGACGCGCACACGCTGGCAAAAGGATTGGATGGCGTGGAAGTGGCGGAAGTGCGGTAATCGATCCGCGGTTCTTTCAGCGCTCTAAATTCCGATGAAATGCTGTCCAACGAGGTTCAGCGGCTCGACAACTTCAGCCCTTATCAGTTGGTTGGACAGCGTTATGCCCTGCGTTATGGCATTTTCGCCAATGTCACCGACGGCAAGATCCATCTCGATTTCAAACGGCTCAACAATCTGGAACGTGCCCGCATCGATGCCATCCAGGTCTTGTGTCGCATGTAGGTGCTGAAACAGGATCGGCAGTGATTGCGCGTCGGCCGGAGTTCCCGGCCGACGTCGTTTCCGACGCACTGCGTTGCGCATCCTTGGCTGGCGCAACGCCGCGGCTGCTGGCATGGTGGCCGGCATGACCGTCCCCGCATCCGGCGCCTATGTGCGCCGCCTCGGTACCTGGGACGCCGCGATGATCGTGATCGGCGGCGTGATTGGTGCCGGCATCTTCCGCACGCCCGCGACCGTCGCCGAGCGCACGGATTCGGGTTGGCAGGTGCTGTTGTTGTGGGTGCTCGGCGGGCTGCTCACGCTGGCGGGTGTGCTGAGCTATGCCGAACTCGGCGCGCGACGTCCGCAGGCGGGCGGCACCTATGTCTATCTGCGCGAGGCCTTCGGTCAGCTGCCGGCTTTCCTATTCGGCTGGACGATGGCGCTGATCAACTATCCCGGCAGCATCGCGGCGGTGGCCACCACCTTCGCCGACTATCTGTGCAAGGCGCTGGCGTTGCCGCAGTTCTGGATCAAGCCGGTCGCGGTGGGGGCGATCGCGTTTCTGGTGAGTGTCAATCTGTTCGGCATCCGCGCCGGTGCCTGGGTGCAGAATCTGTTCACGGTGCTCAAGCTGAGCGTGGTCGCGTTGCTGGTCGTGGTCGGATTGGTGCTGGCGCGCGGGCATCTCGGTGGGATTCTGGACACCAATCTCGCGCATCCGGTGTCCTCGGGCGCTTTCGTCAGCGCGATCGTGCCGGTGCTGTTCGCCTACGGCGGCTTCCACTATCTCAACGATCTGGCCGGCGAAGTGCGCGAGCCGCAACGCACGCTGCCGCGTGCGTTGGCATTGGGAATGATCGGTGTGGTGCTGGCCTACGTGCTGGTGAACGTCGCCTACCTGGCTGGTCTCGGCCATGCCGGGTTGGCCAGTAGCCAGGCGCCCGCGGCCGATCTGATGAGCCGATTGTTCGGCGCGCAGGGCGCGACGCTGATCGCGGTTGGCATCGCCTGTTCCACGTTCGGCTACTGCAACATCGCCATTGCCGGTGGTGCGCGCGTGCTGCAGACGATGGGCGCCGACGGCATGTTCTTTCGCGCGGTCGGCCGTGTCGAGCCACGCACGCATGCGCCGCAGGTGGCGCTGCTCGCGCTTGGCGCGTGGGCGATCGCACTGACGTTGTCCGGCAGCTTCGGCCAGCTGCTGAACTACACCACGGTGGGCGAGTGGCTGTCGCATGCGTTCGGCATCGCCACGCTGTTCTGGTATCGCCACGTGCTGAAGGATGAGCCGCCGCCGTATCGTGTGCCGGGCTATCCATGGGTGCCGCTGCTGTTCGTGCTGACGGTGCCCGGCGTGATCCTGGCGACGGCGCTGGACAATCCGCGCGACGTCGGCATGAGTCTGGTGATCATCGCGCTGGGTGTGCCTGTGTACATGGGATGGCGCGCATGGACGCGTCGCACGGTGCGATAGACGGAGCCGATGGTCGCCATCGATGGCGACGCGATCCCCGACGATGCGCGGCGTTTGAGCAAAACGCGTTGCAACAGTCTGTTGTCGGCTCCCCGGACTTGGGAAAAGCCCCCGCGATCCCCTTATCCTTATCGCGACCTTTACCTGACTTGGCGGACAATACCGCCCATCCCCGATAGGAGAACGCACGTGGCCCATACCCTCCCCGAACTGCCTTATGCCTACGACGCGCTCGAGCCCCATATCGACGCGCAGACGATGGAAATCCATTACACCAAGCATCATCAGACCTACATCAACAACCTCAACAAGGCGCTGGAAGGCAGCGATCTGGCCGACAAGCCGGCCGAAGCGCTGATCGTCGATCTCGACGCGCTGCCGGAGAAGATCCGCGGCGCGGTGCGCAACAACGGCGGCGGTCACGCCAACCACAGCCTGTTCTGGACGGTGATGTCGCCCAAGGGCGGCGGCAACCCGGTCGGCAAGGTGGCCGAGCATATCGACAGCGACCTCGGCGGCTTCGACAAGTTCAAGGAAGCCTTCACCCAGGCGGCGCTCACGCGCTTTGGCAGCGGTTGGGCCTGGCTGAGCACGGACAAGAGCGGCAAGCTGCTGGTGGAAAGCAGCGCCAACCAGGACAACCCGCTGATGAAGGGGATCGGCTCCGGCAATACGCCGATCCTGGGCCTGGACGTGTGGGAACACGCCTACTACCTGAAGTACCAGAATCGCCGTCCGGACTACATCGCGGCGTTCTACAACGTGATCGACTGGAACGAAGTCGAGCGTCGCTACCAGGCCGCCGTCGGCGCCTGAGTCGAGAAGTTGTTTGCTACGGGTCCTTTCCTCGTTCGGGGGAAGGACCCGTCAGTGACCGGAGTGCCGATCAGAACTTGAAGTTGGCGCGGACGCCGGCGTAGCCGGTGAAATCCCCCGTCCTCACATCGTAGTTGCCCCGTCCGGTCAGGCCCAGCGTAGCGCCGCCCTCGCCCTTGAAGCCGAGGCCGGTTTCGCCGCCGACATTGGTGATGCCGTCAGTATCGAAGCCCATGTTGCCCTTGGCGTAGCCCGAGAGGTTGTCGCTGAAGTCGTGGGTGAGGCCGAGCGTGGCGCTGCCGTTCTTGAACCCGCTGACGGCATCGAAGTTGGCGGTGCCGCCGAACGTGAGCGAATCCACATCGGTCAGGCCGAGGCTGGCGTTGAGCGAGGCGCCGTAATTGGGCGTCGCTGCAGTCCCGAAGGGACCGGCCGTCAGGCCAAGGTCGAAGGAGTTGATCTGGCCGGGCATGCTCACTTCGCTGGCATATCCATATTTTCCGGTGAGCGACACGCTAGGCGGACTGAGTCCCATCCTGGCCGCGAGACTCGCGTTGACCGTCGTGCCTGTGTAGTTCACGCCGAGATTCACGCCGACGGCGCTGATGTCGGTATTGGCGATGTTGGTCGTGTTGAAGCCGTCGATGCTGAAGCTCGGCGAGAATGCATTGATTTCCTGCACTGTCGGCGTCGTCGGCGCGGTGGCCGTCGCGATGTCCGCATAGGTGGGGCTGGAAGGAATGCCCCCGAGCGTGTTCAACGACGAGAAGTCGAGCGTCGGCGTGTTCACCTGCATGGTGTTGAGCTGGGAGAGCACGCCCGTCGGAATCGACAGATCGATGGGGGCGGGGTTGATCTGAGTGACCGCGGGGGGCGGCGCGGCATTGACGGCCGCGGCGGCAGCCGCCATCTGGGCTTCCGCTGCCTCGGCAGCCGCTTGGCTTTCTTGCGCGCGGGAGGCCGCGGAATCTTGGGAACCGGATGCGCCGGAAGCACCGGAACTGGCGTCTGCCATGAGAAGCCCTCCTTGTGAAAGTCGTTGCGCAGGGCATCAAGCTCTGCGTGAAAACGTTTTCAATTTCGGACCATAGCAATTCTCCCGGGCGAAGACAGCTAGGGCGTACCCTAGGCCGGCAGGTCGTGATCGGTGATTCCGGCCCTTCAGGGCAGGGAAAGCGGGGCTAGCGAGCGGTTTTTCCGCGCGCCGCCTCGATCTTCTTCAGGACCGGGCATCCCGGCCGATGCGCGCCCGGCAGGTAGCCCAGGCTCATCAGGAATTCCCCGGTGATCTCGCCGCCGGTGAACTTGAAGGTCTGCTTGAACAGCTTCACCCAAGCCGCTTTGTCACGCTGCTTGCCGTCGACCGATACATGCGCGTCGAGCCATTCCACGAAGCCGCCGTGCGACTTGCGCAGGCCGCGCACGATCTGGGCATTGTGGATGGCGGCGTCGATCTTCAGGCGATTGCGGATGATGCCGGGATCGGCCAGCAGGCGTTCCCGATCCTTCTCCTTGTACGCGGCGATCCTGTCGACGTCGAAGCCGTGATATGCGAGATGGAAGGCCTCGCGCTTGCGCAGGATGGTTTCCCAGCTCAGTCCGGCCTGGTTGATCTCCAGCAGCAGACGTTCGAACAGAACCGCTTCCTCGCGCTGCGGAAAGCCATATTCGGATTCATGATAGGGCCCGTGCAGCGGATGTCCGGGCGCGATGTCGCAATAGCTGGCCATGTGCGCAGGATAGCGGATGCCGGATTGCATGATCTCGATGATGCAATCGCAGTGCAGCATTCCGGAATCGTGATTCGCGCATTCCGTCCGGGGTTGCATGGGCATTCGCGCTCGGGCGACCATGGGGGATCGCCACCGGAAAGATTGCCCATGGAAATCGCCGATCGTCGTGTCGCCACCGTCCATTTCACGCTCACCGACGAGCAGGGCCAGCAGATCATCACGACCCATGGGCACGATCCGCTGGTCTATCTGCACGGCACCGGCAAGATTGTTCCTGGCCTGGAGGAGGCGTTGACCGGCAAGCAGCCGGGCGATCGCTTCAAGGTGACGGTGCCGCCGGAACTCGGTTTCGGCCCGCGCCACGATGCGCTGGTGCAGACGCTGCCGCTGAGCATGCTGGGCGAGAACGCCTCGGTGCCGCAGGTGGGCAAGAAACTGCTGGCGCAGACCGCCAGCGGACCGCTCAATGTCGTGGTGACGGCGGTGGCGGGCGACCAGATCACGGTGGACGGCAACAATCCGCTGGCCGGTCGCACCTTCCATGCCGAGCTGGAAGTCGTCGACGTCCGGGTGGCGACGCCGCAGGAAATCCAGTTCGGGCTCTGATCGCCTGAAGCAAGCGGGTTTCCCGTAAGCCATTGAGTGCGGGGCGGGATGGAAGGCTCGTCCGCGAGATGGCATTTTGTCCACGGGTTCACCAGGACGCGATCGACGGCGCGGAGGCAGATTTTCTCTCGCAAATTCGCCGCTTCGCTCTAAAATGCCGCCATGTCCAGCATTTCGCTCCCGCTCGCCAATCAGCTGCTGATCGCGCTGCCGTCGCTCGAGGATCCCAACTTCTCGCGCTCGGTCGCCCTGATCTGCCAGCACGATGGCGATGGCGCGATGGGTGTGGTGGTGAATCGTGCCTCCGAGTACACCCTCGGCGACGTGCTGCAGCAGATGGGCATCGATACCAACGACGACACGCTGCGCGGTCAGGCCGTGCTGGCCGGCGGGCCGGTGCATCCGGAGCGTGGTTTCGTGATCCATGACGGTGCGCGTGCATGGGATTCCAGTCTCGCGATCGCCGAAGGCCTGTTCGTCACCACTTCGCGTGATGTGCTGGAGGCGATCGCGCGCGGCGAAGGTCCCGAGCGCGCCGCGGTCGCACTGGGTTGCGCGGGCTGGGGCGCGGGACAGCTCGAATACGAACTCACCGAGAACAGCTGGCTGACGGTGCCGGCCGACGCCGACCTGCTGTTCGCGACGCCGCTGGAAGCACGCTGGCAGACCGCCGCGGGCCGTATCGGCGTCGACATGACGCGTATGGCCGATTACGCCGGTCACGCATGACATGACAGCCGACGCGATCAAGCCGGACGGCACCGTGCTCGGCTTCGACGTCGGCGCGCGCAGGATTGGGGTCGCGGTCGGCAGTGCCTTCGGCCACGGCGCGCGCGCGCTGGCGGTGATCGACGTGCATGGCGATCAGATCGACTGGAATGCGATCGACAAGCTGCAGCAGGAATGGCGGCCCGACGGGTTCGTGGTCGGCGATCCGATGACGCTCGATGGCGGCGACCAGCCGATCCGCAAGCGCGCGCACCACTTCGCGCGCGAGTTGCGCTCACGTTACGCGAAGCCGGTGGTGCTGATGGACGAGCGCGCCAGTTCGATCGAGGCCGCGCAGCGTTTCGCCGTCGATCGCGCCGAAGGGCGCAGGCGCCGTCGTGACGCGGTGGCGCTGGATGCGGTCGCGGCGGCGGTGATCGTCGAGCGCTGGCTGGCGGCGCCGCAGGATGCGACGACGTTGAATTAGCTTGTTTTTTCCCTTCTCCCTCCGGGAGAAGGTGGCGCGAAGCGCCGGATGAGGGAGGAGAATGACTTGCCGGGGAAGTTCCCGTGAGCCTGAGTTTCCTCGCCCTCATCCGCCCCTTCGGGGCACCTTCTCCCGAGGGGAGAAGGAAAAGCAGAAAACCTTGGAATCCTGCATGTCTTCCCTACAGATCGACGACACCGGCCGCCTGAAACACCTGCTCACGCTCGAAGGATTGCCGCGTACCGGCATTGTCGCGCTGCTCGAACGTGCCCAGGCCATCGTCGATGGCGACGCCGATCGTGGCGCGCTCAGTGGCGTCGGCGTCTGCACGCTGTTCTTCGAACCTTCCACGCGCACGCGCCTGAGCTTCCAGCGCGCGGCGCAACGGCTCGGCGCCGACGTGCTGAATTTCGACGCCGCCACGTCCTCCACGACCAAGGGCGAGACCGCGCTCGACACGCTGAAGAACATCGAGGCGATGGGCGTGCGCGGTTTCGTGGTGCGGCATTCGGACGACGGCGCGGTGGCGCGGCTCGCCGCCGCCGCCAATCCCGGAACGGCCCTGCTCAACGCCGGCGACGGCCGCAGCGCGCATCCCACGCAGGGATTGCTCGACATGCTGACACTGCGCCAGGCCAAGGGCGGCGATTTCTCGACACTGCGTGTACTGATCGTCGGCGACGTGAAGCACTCGCGCGTCGCGCGCTCGGACCTGCAGGCGTTGCGCACGCTCGGCGCGGGCGAGATTCGCGTTTGCGCGCCGCCGTCGTTGTTGCCCGACGACGGCACGCTCGCCGCTTGCACGGTCACGCAGGATTTCGATGCCGCGCTCGAGGGCGCCGACGCGCTGATGATGCTGCGCCTGCAACGCGAACGCATGGAGGAAGGGCTGATCGATTCGCTCGAGGACTACCATCGCGATTACGGCCTGACCGCCGCGCGCTTGAAGCGTGCGGCCGCCGATGCGGTGGTGCTGCATCCCGGGCCGATGAATCGCGGCGTGGAGATCGACAGCGATGTTGCCGATGGGCCGCAGTCACTGATCCTGCGGCAAGTCGCTAATGGCGTGGCGGTGCGGATGGCGGTGCTGGAGGCGTTGTTGCGGGGGTGATCCGCGGCCTGGGCGCATTGATCATGCCGTGATTCGCATGCGCCCCGTCACGAGTGCGGGTGCGCAAGGATTCAACAGCCGGGGTTTCTTACCCGAACACCACCATGGTCTGCCGGCTCAACGCCACGGGTACGCCACCCGGTCCCCACAACGTCAGTCCCTGATTGGTGTAGCCATCGCGCGCTGCGAAGAGTTCGGCATCGACGCGCCAACCGGTCGGGCCGAGATCGTTGAAACGATCGCGCAGCAGTTCGATCATCCAGGTCAGTGAGCTGCCGGTGACCGGCGTCGTCACCATGCTGAGTCCGATCGGTGGAATAAAGTCGGCCAATGCCAGCACATGCGTCTCGTCGAGGGCGGCGTTGTCTTCGTCCAGCAGATCGAGTTCGAGTACGTACTGGCTCTCGGTGCCGCCGGAATAGGGCAGAGCGCCCTGCAGCCAGCGCGAGGCGAAGTGCTGGGTGAAGCTGGACATGAAACCCTTGACGTAAGGCATGGAGAACGGTGCGGGCAGGCTGCGCGGCAGATCGTCGGGCATGATGCCGGGCAGATACGGCATGGCGATCGATTTGCCCACGGGTGCCGGCGGCTGCTCGGGCAATCGGCGCGCCTGCGATTCCCGCGCCGCGCCGTAGATGCCGATCGCCAGACACAGCGTTTGCTCGCCCGAGACGATGCGTGCTTCCAGCTGCTGCACGTTCTTGCCGGTGCGCAGCACCCGCGCGTGCATTTCCACGGTGCCGGCCGGGACCGGTGCCAGGAAGGCGATCTGGAGACTGCGCATCGGCAGATCGGGCGGAAGCAGGTCGCGCATGGCCCGCGCCAGCAGTGCCGCCTGCAAGCCGCCGAACAGGCTTCGGCCCTGGGTCCAGTCTTCGGGGATCTCCGCCTTCCAGGCATCGCCCTCGCGTGCCACGGTGCGCATCAGTTCGGAAAACCGCATCGTCGGACCTCTCCTGGCCGCAGTCAGTCGTCAGGCGAATCCTAACATACGGTGTAGTATGGAAATCAACGCCGCTTTTCGAACAGCCAGCTCCAGAGTTCCGGCATCGCGTAGGTCGGATCCCAGGCGTTGTGATCGGCGTCCGCGAATTCGGTGTAGTGCACGTCGGGCGCCTTGACGGCGCTGAACGCGGCGAACAGCTTGCGATCGTCCTCGGGCGACACGATGTTGTCCTGGGCGCCGTGGAAAAGCCAGATCGGCTTGTCGCGCAGTCGCTGCGCGACCGTCGCATAGGGATCGGGATCGTCGACGACCTGCGTCACGAACAAGGCGCGTGCATCATGCATGCGCTTGATGCCGCCGCAGATCGGCACGATCGCCGCGAAACGCTGCGGTTCGCGCAGTGCCAGCTCCCAGCTGCCGTAGCCGCCCATCGACAGGCCGGTGAGATAGGTGCGATCACGATCGCCGGCAAACTCATCCGTTGCGGCATCGAGCGCGGCGAAGGCGACCTTGGCGCTGCCCTGATACCACTCTTCGTTGTCCGGCACCTGTGGAAACACGACGATGGCCGGAAAACTGTCGGCATGCGCACGCACGTAGGGGCCGAGTCCGGATTGCGTCTGTTTCACGCCGTCGTTGCCGCGCTCGCCCGACCCGTGCAGGAACAGGATCACTGGCGGATGCTCGCCGCCGCTCTGCCGGGACGGCACGAAGACCTGATAGCGGCGCGCGACACCGTCCACCGTGACTTCGCGGGCCACGAATTTGCCACCGCGTTCGTTCCGCACCATGCCGTGCTGGCATCCACTCAGCAGGAAAACGATCAGGAGAATGACAGAAACCAGTTTGGTGTTCATGGCGTCGTTCGGTAGTCCTTTCCAGTGAGTGCAGCAGATCAATGCGACAGTTCAGTTCAATAGAATCAGCGTGGCCAGGCCGAGGAAACTCAGGAATCCCATCACGTCGGTGACGGTGGTGAGGATCACGCCACCGGCCAGCGCCGGGTCGAAGCCCATGCGCTTGAGCGTGAGCGGCACCAGCACGCCGCCGAGCGCGGCCGAGCAGAGATTGATGGTGAGCGCGCTGGCGATGACGAGCGACAACGGAAAATCGCGGTACCAGAGGAACACGATCGCGCCGAGCAGCACGCCGAGCGTGATGCCGTTGATCAGCGCGACGCGGATTTCCTTCCACAGCAGCGTGGTGGCGTTGGAGCGGCCGATCTGGCCGAGCGCGAGGCCGCGCACCATCAGCGCCAGCACCTGGGTGCCGGCGTTGCCGCCCATGCCGGCGACGATCGGCATCAGCACCGCGAGCGCCACGATCTTCTGGATCGTGCCCTCGAAACGACCGACCACGCTCGCCGCCAGGAACGCGGTGCCGAGATTGACGCTGAGCCACAGCAGCCGGCGCCGGAACGCGCGCCGCACCGGACTGAACATGTCCTCGTCCTCGTCCAGACCGGCGGCGGAGAAGGCCTGGTGTTCGGCCTGCTCGCGGATGATGTCGACGACGTCGTCGATGGTGATGCGGCCGAGCAGGATGTTGTTGTCGTCCACCACCGGCGCGCTGATCCAGTCGTGGTCGGAGAACTGGCGCGCGACTTCTTCGGAGGATTCTCCGACGTCGATCGCGGGTTGCTCGTCATCGACCAGGGTATTGATCGGCGTATTGCTCTCGTGCGTGAGCAGCGCCTGCAACGCGATGCGGCCGAGATACTGATGGCGGCGGCTGACCACGTACAAATGATCGGTGTGCTCGGGCAGCTCGCCACGCAGGCGCAGGTAGCGCAGCACGACGTCGACGGTGGTGTCGGCACGCACCGTCACCACGTCCGGGTTCATCAGGCGGCCGGCGGTGTCCTCGTCGTAGGACAGCACCTGTTCCAGGCGCTCGCGGTTCTCGCGATCCATCGACTTGAGCACTTCGTCGATGACCGTGTCGGGCAGGTCCTCGACGAGATCGGCAAGATCGTCGATGTCGAGGTCCTCGACCGCGGCCACGATCTCGTCCGGATCCATGTCCGCGATCAGGCTCTCGCGCACCTCGTCGCCGACGTGCACCAGCACCTCGCCGTCGTCCTCCGGATCGACCAGCCCCCAGACGATCTCGCGCTTGCCCGGAGGCAGCGATTCGAGCAGGTTGCCGATTTCCGCGGGGGCCAGGGTGTTGACCAGTCGCCGCACCGGGCCGAGACGCCCGCTGTCGAGCGCGTCCGAGAGCAGACGCAGCTGACGCGCGGTTTTGTCGTGGCGGACGGCTTCGGCCATTCGGTACTTCCGTGGCAGCGTCGCGACACAAAGGCGCGACAGGATCAGGCGTTCATGACGGCATTATCGCCCGCGCGGTCCGCAATGCCTACCCTCGTGTCGTTTCGGCCGCGCACCGGCGAGGCGGCGGCCCGATGCGCGTGTTCTGTGCCAGTGCGGAATTCGCTGTCCCGCGAGTGGCTACTCGCCCGCGCGGAGCTCAGGTCCGGCCGGGTTTGTTGGTGACCTGCGGGTCGTAGGCGATCCGGCGCAATTCTGGCGGGGCCTGATGGTCTTCGACCTGCAGAGATATCGAGATCAGCGAGGCATGGGTGTTGCTGTGGTCGAACCAGAGCGTGTCGTAGCGCGGGTTGTCTCCGGAATCGTCGTTCAACGTGCATTCCAGGTAAGGGCCGACGAGCTGGAACTTGCTGTCGTCGACATAGGCATCGATGAAGCTGAAGCCTCGCGCGATGGTGCCGGCGGAGAGCCGGTAGGCGATCCGCGTGTTGATGCCGATGGCGTCGACGTGCACCACGTCCTTGCTGAAGATGAAGAGATAACGTCCGCTGGCGGTATTGCCGAGGCTGCCTTCGGGCATTTCCGCGACCCGGAACACGTCCACTTCGACTTCGATGTTCGCTTCGATGGCGGGATTTGGGGTGGTGCTGCGGTCATTCATGCTGGCTTCCTCTGTGCTTGGTGATCTCGGGCGCGCGCCATTCGCGATAGCCGATGCGGGCCAGCAGTGCCGTGGCCGCGGCTTCTTCCGCGTGATTTCCCAGGCAGGCCTGACTGCGCTGCCAGGGCGAGAGGATACGGTAGTCGCGGCTCTGGTTCGCGGCGCCGCGTAACAGTTCGGCCGCGCGACGGCAGTCCTCGCGCGCCGCGTCGCCGCTGGTGATCCGCGCCGATGCGAGCCAGGCCTCGGCCAGTGCCTGGCGGCTGGCTTGGCTGTCCGGATCGCGGCGATAAATCGATTGCAGGTCTTGCAGGGATGTGGTGATTTGAGTGCGTGCGCGGTCGCGATCGCCGCGTTCGGCCAGTGCCAGGGCGAGTTGCACGCCGGCGTCGGCGCGCAGACGCCGCCACGTTTCGTTGTCCGGATCGTGCGCGGTCAGAGCCCGCGATTGCGCGATGAGGGCTTGCGCGGCCGTGAGGGAGCGCGTCTGCGCCATCGCCGAGGCAAGGTCTTCCCATAGCAATCGCGCGTACAGGAGATCGCTGGCCCAGTCGAGGTTGTCTGGTTGTGCCGCGACGATGTCCTCGAGTTCATGCAGTGCCTGCCGAAGTTCCTTGGCCGCATGTTCGTGCTGGCCGAGGGCAAGACGCAGCTCGGCGCTGTGCATGAGCGCGTAGGCCAGCCGATGCCGCCAGAGTGTTTCCACCGGCGGGTTGCCCTGCAGGCGCGTGATGATGGCCGCCTCGCGCGCGTAAGCCGCCAGCGCGGCCTGCAGCTGTCCGGCGCGCTGCTGGGTGGTGGCTTCCCAGGAGATGCTGTCGGCAAGATCGGCTTTCAGCGTGGCGTCCTCCGGCTGCCGTTGCAGTGCGCGCAGTTTGAGGTCGACGGATCGGGCGAAGGCGTTGGCCGCGCGTTCCAATTCGCCGCGCTTCAGCGAGAGCGTGCCGAGGCTGTTGAGGGCATAGGATTCCTCGATCCAGGCATCGACATCGTCGGGCCGCAGCGCATGCCGGCGTTGACTGGCACGCAGGTATTCGTCGAAATGTTTCTGCGCCTGTGCCAGGTCGTTGCGATCCAGGCGAATGCTGCCGAGCCAGAACGCATTGACGCCGAGCAGCTTGAGCGTGTCCGCATCGTCCGGAGATTCGTCGAGGCGGCGCAGCAGCAGCGCGCGGGCGGCATTCAGGGCCTTGTCGGCCTGTTCCGGCGCGCCGCGCGCGATCTGCACCTCGGCGATGACCTGCAGCGCCTGCGCGCGCTGCTTCTGTTCGGCCGGGTCGAGGCGTTCGCCGTGCGTATCGGCGAGATAGGCGAAGGCTTTCGCGCTGATGCCCTCGAGCAGATCGAGCCGGCCGAGCGGCCGCAGCTTGTCGGCGAAATCGCCGAGCATGTAACTCATCAGTCCTTCGGCTTGGACGCGTCGGGTCTGCGCGGCGCGATCCGCGCGGATCGCCAGCAGGCCCAGCACACCGACCAGCAACGCCAGTGCGCCGATGCTGGCGAGGGCGGCGCTGCGCAGTCGCCGCCGCCGTGTGGCGCGTGCCGTAGAGGCGTCGATCAGGGCGCGTTCGATCGGCGCCAGCACGATCACTTCGTCCGCGAGCAACTGCCGGGCTTCCTCCAATTGACGGCCATCGGGCAGCAACAGGTCATGGCTGCGCTGGGTTTCCTGCCAGCGCGCGGCCAGTGTCGACAGGCGCGCACGCGCGCGCAGGAGCGAGCGATGCTGTTCGATCCAGGCAGTGGCGCGCGGCCAGCGCCGCAACAGCGCTTCATGTGCGACACCGAAGCCGGGGGCGCCGGCCACCAGTTCGCTGACCAGCAGACGCGCATCGACCAGGGCATGGACTAGCGTGCGTTCGGCTTCCGAGCGCAGTGCGCTCCAGAGTGCGCGGCGGCCGACGACGACGCCTTCGTCTTCGGGGAGCGACACCAGCAGTGCCAGCACGCGTGGCAGGCTGGCCTGTTCGCGTTCTCCCATGCCCGACAGCAGCATCTCCGCGCGATAACTGATCGCACCCTCGATGCCGCCGATGCGGCGGTAGGCGGCGAAGTCGAGTTCATTGGAGGTCGAGCGTGCCTCGTAGAGCAAGTGCAGCGCGTATTGCAGCAGCGGCAGCGCGTCCGGGCTGGCGGCGGCCGCGGCGCACAGCGCATCGTCCAGATGCGTCTGGGTGTCGCGATCGATCCCGAACGAGAGGCCGGCCGCGTGCGCGGGGATGCGGATCATCTGCGAGATCTCGGCATGGCTCGGCGCCGGAAGATCGTAATGGCCGCCGCGCGTCTTCAGCGCCATCAGCAAGGGCTGGCGCGCGAGCCGCGGATAGAGATCGTTGCGGCAGGCCAGGATCACCAGCACGTCGCCGCCGCTGGCCAGCGCGTGCAAGGCGGCGATGAAGGCATCCTGCGTCGCAGCATCGAGAGTCGGGGCGAGGAACAGTTTCTCGAGCTGGTCGACGAACAATCCCAGCGCCGCCTGCTTGCGCGTGGCGCCGAGGAGGCCATCCAGCTGCCAGCGCAGCTCGGCTTGCACCAGATCGAACGATTGCGCCAGGCGCTGCGCCAGCAGTTCGGCGGACTGCGGTGGCAACACGGGGCGGGCACCGATGCGCCAGTCGAGCATGGCCTCGGCGAGCAAACGCCAGGGATCATGATCGTCCAGGCGCGTCGGATCCAGATTGGCGACATCCAGATTCGCGACGGCTGCCAGCGCGATGCCGTCTTCCCATTGCATCGTGTCCATCGTGTCCATTGCGCCGACGGCGATTTCGTCTTCGCCCATCAGTGCAGGCAGCACGCCGGCTTGCACGAGCGAAGTCTTGCCGCTGCCGCTGGGTCCCAGCAGCAGGACCATCGCGCATCCTTGCGCCGTCTGCGCGCGCAGGCAGGCCAGCAGTCCGGCTCCGGCCTGCGCCCGGCCGTAGAACACGCCGGCATGGCGCCGGTCGAAAGGTTCCAGGCCGCGGAACGGCGAGCCGTCACGCCATTCGACCGGCTCGCGTCGCGAGCGGATTCCATCCGGGTTCGTCACATGTGCGACCGCGCGATAGCCGCGCTTCCGGATGGTCTGGATGTAGCGTGCTTCGGTGGGCTGATCGCCGAGCGCCTTGCGCAACTGGGTGATCGCCTTGTGCACCGGTCCGTCGCCGTAGACGGTGGACCCCCAGCACAGCCGCAGCAATTCCTCGGAGCTGACGACCTCGCCGCTGCGCGCGCACAGCACCGACAGCACCTGCATCAGGCGCGGTTCCAGTTGCCGTCGTACACCATCGCGACCGATGGCGTTGGCCTGTGGCCAGACCCGCCAGTCGCCGAAGCGAAAACTCGCCTGGGACATCCGCCAGCGCCTCCCCATTTGACGCCGTTTGACGCCGCTTTGTGCCAATCCGCCGTGGGCAACCGAGAGGATGGACGGCGCAATTCGCTTTTCTTTTCAAAGCGTTGTGAATCGTAAGGTATTCGGAAGGGATTTCGGATGGGGAGTGCGCTGCACTGCGGCCGGCGGTGAGAACCCGGGTCGAACCGGAATGCGATCGCCGACACGTTTGATGCCGCGGCGACTGCGGATGCGTCGTGGCCGCGGCTCATGGGTTCACGCGGAAACCGGCTTGGGAGTCATCGATGAATACCAGCAAGGCCGTCGCCTCCACGGCTGCCGCCGATACGTTGCCCCGGCACCGTGACGCGTCTGCGGCCACTGTGGACGTCGTCGTGCCCGAACAGGTGGCGATGGCGGCCCTGGCACGGGTGCTGGACAGCCCATTGTTCGCGAAGTCGCCGTGCATGCGTCGGCTGCTTCGCTTCGTGGTGCAGCACAGCGTTGCCGGTGACCTGCGACGACTGACGGAGTACAGCATCGGCCTGGAAGCGCTGGGCAAGGATCCGAACCTTTACAGCCCGGGCGACGATCCCAGCGTGCGCGTGCAGATGGGACGCCTGCGCGATCGTCTGCGCCGCTACTACGAGGAAGACGGTATCGCGGACACGGTGCGTTTCGAGATTCCGCAGGGCAGCTATGCCACGATCGTGTCGAGTGTCTCGCGCGAACGGCGGCAGGCACCGTTCAAGACCTTCCATCAGGTGCTGGTGCTGGATGCGATCGTGGGCGTCGGTGACGAGCCGGCGATCGCGCTCTTCGCGCGCGGCCTGCGCGAGGAACTGCTGCATGGATTGTTCGGCGAACTGCACGGCCTGGTGGCCGTGGCGATATCGGCACACAGCGACGCGGAGGCCCGCGAGGTCGACTATCGGCTGGAAGGCGGCTTGCGTCAGGCGGCGGGAATGCTGCGGGCCACGATGCGGCTGGTCGATGCCCGCAGCCATTGCCTGATCTGGTCGGCCCGGTTCGATCACGCAGCCGACGACGTGCTGCGTGCGCAGGAGGCGCTGGCGGCGTCGATCAGCATTCGTCTCAAGCAGGAAGTGTTCGCCGCGTCCGCCAGTGCGGCGTTCGCGCATGCGCACGCCGCACAGGAGACGTTCAAGATCTCTTGAAGGATGAAGGGCCGGTGTCGCGGCGCTTCATTTGTAGCGAATGATGTAGTTCAGGTACAGATTGACCGGCCGCGTTTCCTTGTCCACGCGTGGCGTACCGTTACCGGCGGTGTCGGCGATCTGTCCCGTGGTCGCCTGCGTGATTTCGGTCGGTCCGAACACGGCCGTCTCGCCCGGCTGCACCACGATGCTGGTGTTGGCGGCGCTGTAGTCGTGTTCGTGGCCCTGGTAGGCATCGCTCTGCAGCGAACCGACCTGATCGCCGCCGTTGCCGCTGTCGCCGGAAGCGGTGCGCTTCGCTGACGAAGGATCGCGTCCTTCACCGCCATCGACGCCGCGCACGAAGCGGCCGCGCAGATCCGGCAGATTGAAATGCGTGCCGTCGCCGCCGAAGGCCTTGCCGATCACGCCGTAGAGCAGTGCATAGTCGCCGCAGGACAGGGAGCGACCGTCGCAAGGCAGCCATCCGCTGGCGGCCAGACGCGTGCTGACTTCGGCGAGATTCAATCCCGCCGGTTGCGTATCACTTGCCGCGAGCGGACCGGCATACGTCAACACCGCGCCGATCGGCAGCGCGCCCGGCACCGGTAGCAGCGCCGGGAAGTAGGCCCAGGGCAGCTCGCCGCTAGGACGCATCCGCGATCTCCTCGGTGACGATGGAAGGGGAAACATCCAGCAGGGGTGGCGGCAGTCGTGAACCGGATTGCAGGTACAGCAAGGTGGTGGGAACGCGCAGCGTCCAGCCCGGGATCGTCTCCGCGATCGTTTCGGCTATCGTCTGCAGTTCTTCCAGCAGCGCCACGGTTCCGGTCGTGGCGGGCACGTCGGCGGGACCAGCCGCCCAGGGAATCGGAAATTGCAGCAGCCACAGCAGCCACGCTTCCGAACCAGGCAGCACCGGCAGCAGCACGCGTGCGGCGGATGCGTGCAGGAAATCGTCCAGTCCATCCTCGACACTGGGCCGCAGATGCGCCGAAGGCGCCGGCTCCGGCCAGCTCCGGCCGTTATCGATCGGGTGCTGCATGTACTGCCAGGTCATGTGCGCCCAGCCGAACAGCGCCGCGTAATCGCGCTGGCTATGGCCGTCGGCTTGCGGCGCGGGCGCCAGCGTGTCGAGACAGCCCTGCCGCAGCAGGTTGCGCTGGAGATCGCCAGGATGCGGCGCGGCGATGCGGATGCGCTCGGAGAGTGCAAGCGCGTAACGCGCGTCGGCTTCGCGCCAGGCTTCGAGCAGGCGCGCGTAGACGCGCAGCTGCCAGGCGACATACAGCGGGTTGCTCTCGGCCGTGCCCGCCAGTTCGCATTGCAATTGCACGGTGACGGCGAAGGCCGGTGCGGCGGTGATGACAGTCACCGGCACCGCGCCTGTCGCCTTGGCGATCCCGCTCAGCGCGCTCGTCTGCAACAGCGGCGCCACGGGCGATGGCGGCGCGATCACCACTGGGCCGGCGCTGCTGCTCGTGCAGGCGGGCACGGATGCCGACAGTTGCGGTTCGGCGATTGCTTTCGTGGCGGGGAGATCGATGCCGCCGATCGAGCAGGCCAGCGCATAGCGGCTGTCGGCCACGGCCAGGGTGGCGCTGCCGGAAGCGGCCTGATAACCGTCGGGAATGCGTAGCCGCGAAAGATCGCCGAAGGTGATCTGGTCGATGGTCGCGCTCACCGCGAGTTGCTGCGGTGGCGGTGCTTCGAGATCGAGCAGGCCGTAGCTGGCGCCGAGTGCCTGATAGCTGTCGGCCGTGACGATACTGTAGGGCGGTTGTTGCGATTGCGGCGCCGGCAGTGACGGCGGTTTCTGCAGGGGCGGTTGGCTGGCATCGCACAGCTGCTGCAGCCAGGGTCCGGCGGGGTCGGTCAGCAGGAATTCCAGCACCAGCCGGCCGCCCAATGGCTCCAGCCGCACCCGCACCACGCGATCGATCCAGTGATAGAGGCCAACCAGACGGCCGTGGCCGCTGTTGTCGATCAATTGCGAGCGGCGTTGTTCGCGCAGCGCCTGCCATTCCAGGCCGCGGCGCCGGCTGACGCGGTCGTTGAGCCGATGCACGGCGCGTTCGGTGATCCGCTGCACCAGCGAAGTCTGGTCCTTGCGGTTCCAGGCCGCGTTGGCCGCGCTGCCGGCCCAGGTGCCGGACAGTGACATGTTGAGATTCTCGTAAGAGGGCGTGACCTTGCTGAGATTGCGCGCCAGGCCATCGGCGGCCATGACTTCGGCGACGGCGTCGGCCAGTTCGCTGCTGTCGGAGCGCTGCCGGCGCTGTTCGTGTTCGCGTTCGCCGGCGCTGCGCGCCTGCTCGTGCGCGGATGCGTGCGTGAGATTGTGTTCCTGCACTTCCTGTCGTTCGCGCGGCATCACGTTGACCACGTCGGCAAGTTCGCCCGTCGAATAACCGACGAGGCAATGACGTGCCAGCCTGAGCTGTCCGATGCCGAGCACTTCCCAGCTCGCGCTCCCGGTGCCGCCATGCAGGGACGGTGAGGGCGGTTGCGTGGCGACCGCATCCGGCACGACCAGTCGCGCCTGCAGCGCAAGGTGCCGCGCCGCTTCGGTGTCCAGCGCCGGTGTCGTGATGGCATCTTCCGTCACCAGTGTCAGGAACTGTCCCAGACGCAGCGTCGCGCACATGCGCGACGCGATCGCGGCATCGGAAGGCATGCCCGCCAGTGCGATCGCGAACACGCTTTGCCACAGCGCGGGCAGAGCCGTCTGCCATTCGCTGCCACTGAGGTAATCCTCCAGGCTCGTGCCCGGCGGCAATCCCAGTTCCAGTTCGGCCAGTTCGATCAGTTCGAGCGGTCCGATCCTGCCGGTCAGGCCGAGGAATTGCCGGCAGACGCCGGGCATGCGCGCCACGGTCGGCCCGAGCGCGGACAGATCCTTCACGAAACCGCTGCCGGCATGGAAGGTTTGCGCGGCGGCGATCTTCGCCGCCGCGTTGTCTGCCTGCAGCAACTGCTGGTACAGCGGCAACGACGATGGATTCGCGCAATGCACGAAACGCAAAGGGATCTCGTCGATCTCGCGTGGCGTGAGCGGTTGCATCCACACGAACGGGAACAGATCGCCCGCGTCCATCGGCGCCAGGATCGAGATGTCGTCGTCGTCGTCGGGATCGGGGGAGGGCGACGGACCAGGCGTCGGCGGAGCGAACTGCCATTGGCCGATCGGTCCGTTGTAGTACTCGCTGTCGCTGACTGGCAGCTCGCAATTGAGCAGGACCAGATCACCCCGGCGCTGCAACTGCAGGGTGACATCGACGAAGGTCTCGTTGGGTTGCGGCAGCATCGAATGCGTCAGGACCAGCACGATGCGTTCGTGCCCGTCCAGCGCCAGCGCGAACGGCATCAGTGCCGATCCGCGCAAGTCGCGCACCTGTCCTTCGATCGCGCGGCCGCGATCCAGGCAACGCCACGCCACCTCGACCTCGAAGCCGGCGCGTGCCGTCTTCCGCCAATGATGGTCATAAGCCGGAATCGCGTCCGGCACGGGAATCGATGGTTCGCGATGACTGTGCATGACGGGATTCTCTCGGAGGCTTGCGGGGGCGTCCCCGCCGATCCTTGGCGGGGACATCCAGATACGACTGACTCAGCCTTCCAGGCTTTCGCCGCTGGCGCGCGAATACTCGGCCAGCACGCGCCTGGCTTCGGGCTGGATCGCCTTGCGGAACGCGAGTTCGCTGTAGACACGTTCCTTCAGCGGCGCGAGCCCGGGCAGCAGCGGAAAGACCAGCGGCTTGCCGCCGCCCTCGGGTTCCATGACCAGGACCTCGAGGTTGAGGGCACGGCAGCGCAGCAGCGAGAGCACGCCTGCATCGCCGCCGCTGCTTGGCGAATGCGCGTTGATGCGCTGCAGCGCCTGCCCGACGTGGCGGATCTGGTCGCCTTCCACCAGCCCCTCGATCTCGACATCGCCTTCGTCGTGCGCGGTGCCCGTGTCCAGATCGACCGCGGCGCTGGTGGTCCTGCCACTGCGCAGCAGGCAACGCAGTCCGGTCGGCACGGCGTGCTGGAATCCGCCGCCTTCGGCCAGGTCGTGCAGCGAGATCTCGCGGATCTCGTGCAGCATGCCGCTTTCGATTTCCGACAGCGCCACGTCTTGCAGGTCCGAAGACAGCAGTCCTTGATCGTGCGCGCCTTCCACCAGATTCCGGACCAGATGATCGACGGCCGGGAGGTTGTGCTGTTGCATGATTTTCATCGTGATATCTCCGTTTCAGGCCTGAGTGGTGAAGGTTCGCCGCCAGGTGCCGCCCTTGGGGAAGCTCGTCAACCGCACCAGCTTCTTGGTGGCGCCGCCCGGATCCTGTACCTGGATGTATTGAGCGTCCTCGATCGTGGTGTAGCCGGTGATCGTCACCGCATGACCGCCGCCGCGGGTCCAGCCGATCGACACTCCGATCGGACGGTCGCCGACAATTTCCTCCTGGATCTTCTCGAAGCTCAGGCGATGTTCGAGCACTTCGTGCAGGTGTTTCACATGCTGCAGTGCCAGCCTGGTCTTGTACGGGCGATTGCAGGTCGAGCTGCCGCCGTCCTTGCAGCATTCGTCCGGCTTGCCAGACGGTGCGAATGCCCAGCCTGCCAGCCTGCACTGGGTGAAATCGGGATTGGGATCAGTGCCAGACGGCCGGTAGAAGCCGGCGACCGAGGAACTCACCGCGGCCCAGCACCACTGGGTCTGCGCCTGCGCTTGCATGGCGAAGTCCAGTTTCTTGGTGACCGGTGCTTCGAACAGCGAAGCGTCCGGAATGATCCTGTCGATCGGCTTCCAGTCACCGGGCCATCCGTCGTCCGGCGGCGCCGGCGTCTCGTCGGTATCGATCAGCATGCCGAAGTCCACGGTGAATCTGGCCGACGGATCGCGCGTCTTGCATGCATCGCCGACCAGGATCGGCTGGGAGCTTTTGCCATCGGTGATCTGGTAGCCGACGGTCCACGGCGCGTGTTCCAGCGACGTGGGGTGCAACACGGTCCCCTCGTGCTGCACCATGATCCTGGATTGCCTTCCTCTGGCATCGTGGATCTCATAGGTCAGCAGGCCGATGCTTGGCGGCACCCCGTTGCGCAGGGTGAAGTTGGTTGTGCTCATGAGAGTTTTCCTTGCAGAAGGGAAAAGGCGTCATCGCCGCGGCCGGCCCCCCGCCTGCGCGGGGGGCGGAAGCAGGCCGCACGGCGACACCGCTGGCATGCCGTTGACAGAGGTGCCGTCAACCGATGTCGAGCGTGTAGTAGCCGAACTCCAGCGTGCTGGTGTCGGTATTCGCCGTGACGACCGCGTTGGGGTTGGTGGTGGTGGTGGTGTCGGTGGTGACGCCGTTGATCACCGCGTAGATGTAGAACGTGTCACCGATGGTCAGCGTCTGGATCTCGAAGGCGTTGCTGACCACCACCGTCTGCAACGGCGCGCCGTTCTTGCTGATGGTGAAGGTGACCGAGCTCAGGCAGGTTTTCTGGAACTGCAGCTGGTTGGGATTGCTGCTGGGCAGTTCGACCAGGTTGAACTCGTAGGTACCCTGTGCCTGCACCTGCACCACTTGTGCCAGGAAGCTGGTCGGGCCGTTCACGTCCAGCGGCGCGGAGATGTAGGTATTGCCGTTGATCACCGCCGTCGCCGTCACCTGATAGGTGTCGTTGGTCGGGATGAGCATCTGCGAATTCGGTCCGATGCCGGGGATGCGTGCGATCACCTGTTCGCCGTTGAGGACCACGTACTGGGCGATATAGGGCGTGTTGTTGCAAAGGGTCAGGCTGCTCATTGGAGAATCCTCTGGAATGCGTTTGGAAGAATGGATGGATGCCGGGATCACTCGCGTTCCGGATTCCTGGCCGAGGCTGGAACACGGATCCGCATTGCCGACGTCGTCGACTCTAGGAAGCGCATCTGGAGGCGATAAGTATCGTTACGGCAACGCTTGCGAAGCCATCGCGTAACAGGGGTTTGGTGTGCGCAGTCGCGTTGGTTGCCGGCGGCGGAGGCCGCGGCGCATCGATTGCGTTACCGACGTAACGGCATTAACACGCGCGACAAGTCCTTCGTGTGGATTCGGTCGGCGGAGTTATGAGAACGAGGTCCCGGTATCGGCGAAGTTCGGACGATCATCGCTTTCGTGCGGACGACGGAATTCGCGGATCTCGTCACATGTTTGATTGCACACACCAGCATGCGCGGGAAATAGAAGCGGCGGTGTTGATACGGCGAATCTTCTTCGTGTCGCTTGTGAAGCGTGGCGTTATCGCTTTGTTTAGTGCGCGGCCGTCGTGATGCCGCCCGAAGACGCCTTGCGCAGCCAGTCTTCGATCGCATCGCGATCGCGGGCGCGCAGCAGCGCGCGCGCGTCGCCGCGCAAGGCGGCCAGATCGTTGGCGCGGATCGCGCGCCGCACTTCCAGCAACGTGCCGGGATGCAGGCTGAATTCTTCCAGGCCCAGCGCCAGCAGGAGCGGGGTGAACAGCGGATCGCCGGCCATCTCGCCGCAGACCGCAACGGGTTTGCCGCGGCGCTTGGCGGTGCGGATCACCTCGAACAGCAGGCGCAACACCGCCGGGTGCAGCGGCGTATGCAGGTCGCCGAGCGCCTCGTTGCCGCGATCCGTCGCGAGCAGGTACTGCACCAGATCGTTGGTGCCGACCGAGATGAAATCGACGGTGCCGATGATCGAAGGCAGCGCGATCGCCGCGGCCGGGACCTCGATCATGGCACCGAGCGGAATGTTCTCGGCGATTTCGTGGCCTTCGCTGCGCAGATCGGCGGTCACGCGCTTGATCAGCCGCTTCACCGCCAGCATTTCCTCGCGGTTGGTGATCATCGGCACCAGGATGCGTATCGGGCCGTAGCCGGAAGCGCGCAGGATGGCGCGCAACTGCGTCTCGAACACGTCCTGGCGGGCAAGCGACAGGCGCACGCCGCGTAAGCCGAGCGCGGGATTCGGCTCGTTGGTGAGTGCAAGGCCGGTGCGGTCGGCCTTGTCCGCGCCGACGTCGAGGGTGCGGATGGTGACGGCGCGCCCGGTCATGCCGATCGCGACGTCGCGGTAGGCGCGGAACTGTTCTTCCTCGTCGGGCAGCTCGCTGCGTTGCAGGAACAGGAACTCGGTGCGGTACAGACCGACACCGGCGGCGCCGAGCGCGTGCGCTTCGGCGACGTCCTCGCGCGATTCGGCATTGGCGAACAGCTTGATGTCGACGCCGTCGAGCGTGCGCGTGGGTTCGCGCCGCAGGCGGTACAGCTGCTTGCGTTCGCGTTTCTCCTCGCGCAGGCGATTGCGGTAGGCGCGCAGATCGTCGGCATTGGGTTCGACCACCAGCAGGCCGCTGGCGCCGTCCACCACCAGCACGTCGCCGTCGTTGATTGCATGCAATGCCTGCGCGGCGCCGACCACCAGCGGAAGATGCATGCTGCGCGCCAGGATCGCGCTGTGCGAGAGCGTGCTGCCGGCCGCGGTGACGATCGCCATCACGCCCTGGGCCTGCAGCTGGACCAGTTCCGACGGCGCGACATTGTCGGTGACCAGGACTTCGCCGGCCACGCCCTGCAGATCGGCATCGCGGCGATGCAGGGCGGCGTGCAGGCGGCCGATGACGTGGTCGATGTCGTCGATGCGGCTGCGCAGATAAGGATCGTCCATCGCCTCGAACACGCCGGCGAGGCGGTCGCGCTGCAGGCGCAGGGCATAGTCGGCGCTGAAGCGGGCCTGGCGGATCAGTTCGTCGAGGCCCTGCAGCAGCTCGGGATCGTCGAGCAGCAGCGCGTGCATGTCGATGAACTCGCCGATTTCCTGCGCGAGCGCGCCGTGCAGGCGCTGGCGCATGGCCTGCATCTCCGTCTGCACCAGGGCGATCGCCTCGTGCATGCGTTCGACTTCGGCATCGACAGCCTCGGCGGGAATCCGCTCCTCGGCGACCTCCAGCGCGTGCGGATGACGCACCCGTGCCCGGCCCAGGGCATTGCCTCGTGACGCACCATGGCCGGAGAGGAGTTGCCGCATCAGGTCTCCTCGTCGAATCTTCGTTCGAACAGCGCCACCACCGCGTCGATCGCGGCAGTTTCGTCCTCGCCATCCACGCGCAGCACGACCGGCGTGCCGTAGCCGGCGGCGAGCAGCATCACACCCATGATGCTCTTGGCGTTGACCTCGCGGCCCTTGGCGGTGAGCGTGGCGCTGCAGCGATGGCCGGACAGCACTTGCACAAGCTTGGCGGTGGCGCGCGCATGCAGGCCGAGCTTGTTGGACACGATCAGTTCGCGTTCGATCATCTCAGAACCTGTCTCTCATGCATCGTTATGGATCACACCGTTGCGGGCGCCGGCGGCGGCGACCGCGGGCAATTCGTCGAGCGGAAGTTCGGGGTAGTTGAGCACGCGCAGCAGCATCGGCAGGTTCAGCGCCGAGACGCGCCGCACCGGCGTGCCCAGGCGCGCCAGCTTCGCCGCCAGGTTGCTGGGCGTGGCGCCGTAGAGGTCGGTCAGCACCAGCACGCCGTCGCCGCCGTCGGCGCGACGCAGCGCGGCGCTGGCCTGCGGGAGCAGGGCGTCGGGGTCGCCTTCGAACGGCACCTCGAACGCCTCGACCTTCAGCGGCAGGTTGCGCAGCAACGCTGTCGTCACCGCGAGCAATGCGGTGCCGATGCCCTGGTGGGTGACGAGGAGGATGCCGACGGCCATGTGGTCAACTTAACAGACAAGGGCGACGGGCCGGAAGCGTGAGACTGGAGCTTCCGTGGAAGTCGTCGCCTGGCCAGTCATACGAACTTATTCCAGCTCGCGATGATAGGTGGACACATCCGCCCATCCCATCTCTCGCGCATGTTCGGCCAGCTTCTCGGCGAGATAGACCGAGCGATGGCGCCCGCCGGTGCAACCGAAGGCGATGGTGACGTAGCTGCGCGTGCTGGAATGCATGCGCGGCAGCCAGGTGTCGAGCAGGCCGGTGATCTGCTGGAGGTACTCGTTTACTTCCGGCTGCGTTTCCAGGTATTCGCGCACGCCGGCATCGCGGCCGGAGAGCGGGCGCAGCCGCGCGTCCCAGTGCGGGTTGGGCAGCATGCGCGCGTCGAACAGGAAATCCGCGTCCGCCGGAATCCCGCGCCGGTAGGCGAAGGATTCGAACAGCAGCGACAGCGGCAGTTCGCGTTCGAGGTCGAGCTCGTAGCGCATGCGCCGGCGCAGCTGGTGCACGTTGAGATCGCTGGTGTCGATGATGACGTCGGCCAGCGCGCGCAGCGGTTTCAGGATCTGCCGCTCCAGCGCGATGGCATCGCCGAGCGCGAGGCCGCGCTGGCTGAGCGGGTGGCGGCGGCGCGTGTCGGCGTAGCGCTTGAGCAGGACTTCGTCGCGGGTGTCGAAGAACACCAGTTTCGGATCGAGTCCCAGCGCGCCCACCGCCGACAGCCATTCCGGGATGTTGGTGAGGTTGCTCTGGCGGTTGCGCACGTCGATGCCCACCGCCAGGCGCTGTGGCGCGCCGTGGTCGCGGGCGACGCTGTCGACGAAATTGGGCAGCAGCTCCGGCGGCAGGTTGTCGACGCAGTAGAAATCGAGGTCTTCGAAGGTGTGCAACGCCACCGACTTGCCGCTGCCGGACATGCCGCTGACGACGAGGAGCAGGGGAGGGGCGGTGTTGTTCATCGGCCCTATGGTTTCAAAGATTCGTGGCAGCTTCCACCACGGAAGGCCCGGGACGGCCGCCCCGCGGCATTTGACTCGTCATTCCCGCGAAGGCGGGAATCGCTCTTGGCGTCATCCATGGCCGGGCGTTGCGCTGGTGCGGCCGATACCGATCGGGCATCGGCTAAGCGCACCGTCACGACCCGTCCCGGTCCCCGCGCTCCAGGAAGTGCGAGTGCCGCGCCATGAACGCCGCGGCCGGGTCGACGCCCTTGGCGCGCAGGATGTGGGTGCGCGTGGCGGCCTCGGTCAGTACGGCGAGGTTGCGGCCGGGCATCACCGGCAGGGTGATCATGGGCACGTCCAGATCGAGCACTTGGCGCACGCCGAGGTCGCCGGTCAGGCGGTGCATGCCGTCGCTCTCGGCGCCCAGTTCGGTGTTGGGGCGGCTCAAATGCACGATCAGGCGCAGGTACTTGTTCCGCTTCACCGCGGTGTCGCCGAACATCTGGCGGATGTTGAGCACGCCCAGGCCGCGCAGCTCCAGCAGGTCCTGCAGCAGTTCGGGACAGGTGCCGTCGAGCACGTCGGGCGCGATCTGGGTGAATTCCGGCGCGTCGTCGGCGACCAGGCGGTGGCCGCGCGTGATCAGCTCCAGCGCGAGTTCGCTCTTGCCCGAGCCCGACTCGCCGGTGATCAGCACGCCGATCGAGTAGATCTCCATGAACACGCCATGCAGCGTCACGCGCGGCGCCAGCGTGCGCGCGAGGTAGTACTGGACGTGGTTGAGCAGCTCGTGGCCGCGCTTGGGCGAGGTCCACAGCGGCGTGTCGGATTCTTCCGCGGCGCGGCGCAGATCCTCGGGACAGATCTGGTCCTTGCTGATCACCATCGCCAGCGGCCGGTACTGGATGATCTTCTCGATCGTCGCCCAGCGGATGCGCGATTCCAGGCTGTCGAGCCAGGCCAGTTCCTCGGTGCCGAGGATCTGCACCTTGTTCGGATAGATGATGTTGAGGTAACCGGCCAGCGATGGTCGTCGCGCCACGGTTTCCACCGCTTCGAGCACGCGCGATTCGCCGCGTTGTCCGGCGAGTTGTCGCAGGCCGAGGCGGTCGCGCAACTGGTCGAACAGGTCTTGCGCGGTGATGCTGGCATTCATCGGACTGTCTTGGCCGTTGTCGTGGAGCTGTCGGATTCCCCGAGCAACACCTCGCACAAGGCGGGGCGGTCGCGCGCGCTGCGCAAGGCCTCGCGGAATTGCGCATCGGAGAAATGATCGGCGAGTTCGGACAAGGCCTGCAAGTGCAGTTCCGGCGCATCCTCGGGCACGCTCAATGCGAAGACGAGATCAACGGGCTTGTCGCCGTTGCCGAAATCGACCGCGTGCCCGAGACGGAGGAATGCGCCGCGTGGCCGCTCGAAGGCATCGCCGCGCGCATGCGGGATGGCGACGCCGCAGCCGATGGCGGTGCAGCACTCGCGCTCGCGTTCGCGCAGCGCTTCGGCGATGCCGGAAGCTTGCGCGGAGGATGCGGCGGAGAGCAGGCGGGCGGCGGCGTCGAGCACGTCGTCGCGATCGCCGGGATCGGCGAGCAGGGCGATGCGCTCGGGGGCGAGCAGGGTGGCGAGCGACATCGTTGGGGTGGCTATCTTGGGATGGCTTGATGCGTCATGGCTGCCGTCCGTGGCGAGAGATTGCTGGCTTCGGATCGTCCGGCCCGCCTCACCGCGCTGACGGCGCGGTTCGATCCCTGGTCGGGCGTTCGGGACCGCAGTCGATGCCGATGGGGCATCGACTAAGCGCGGTCTCTCACCCAAAACTCCCGTCACGGGATGCGTTTTCGCCGCGATGATGATCGACGACCTTGCTCTTGTGCTTCATCAGCAGGCGATCGAGCTTGTCGGCGAGCAGATCGATCGCGGCGTACATGTCGATGGCATTGGCATCGGCGTGCAAGGTCTTGCCAGCGAGGTTGACGGTGGCTTCGGCGCAGTGATTCGGTTTGTCCAGACTGAGCTGGGTACGGACATCGAAGGGCTGGTCGAAATGGCGCGAGAGTCGTTGCAGTTTGTTTTCAACGTAATCGCGCAGTGCGGGAGTGACTTCGATTTGCTGACCATGGGTCTCGATACGCATCCGCTTCTCCTTTCGACTTGGACGGCTATCAGCATCGCGCCAACTTTGACGGCGATGGCTAAAAGCAGGTTAACGCAGCCCGGGGAGCGCGGGAAGGGATGTTTATGACAGTTTCCACCCGGCTGGACGGACAGGTTGCCGTCATGTTGCGGAACGATGCCGGGTTGCGTGCGGTTCCGCCGGCCGGCCGGTGCGGTTCGCCGGCTTCAGTCCACCCGCACCCGATCGTGCGAGGAGGGGATGTTGAGCGCTTCCCGGTATTTGGCGACCGTCCGCCGCGCGACCGGCACGCCGGAGGCCTTCAGCATGTCGGCCAGGCGAGCGTCGGAGAGCGGTTTGCCGGGGTTCTCGGCCTCGATCAGGCGTTTGATCATGTCCTGAATGGCGGTGCTGGAGGCCTCGCCGCCGCCGCCGGTATCGATGCCCGAGGCGAAGAAAGCGCGCAGCGGCAGGGTGCCGCGCGGTGTGCGCACGTACTTGCGCGCCACCGCGCGCGAGACGGTGGATTCGTGCAGGCCGATCTCGGCCGCCACCTCGCGCAGGGTCAGCGGGCGTAGCGCCTGGGCGCCGAATTCCAGGAATCCGGACTGCTGGCGCACCAGGCATTGCACCACCTTGAGCAGCGTTTCGCCGCGCTGGTGCAGGTTTTTCAGCAGCCAGCGCGCTTCCTGGAGACGGCCGCGCAGGTAGCCGGCGTCGCTGGCGCCGGCGTGGCGGATCATCTGCTCGTAGCCGTGGTGGATGGTCAGGCGCGGGCGGCGCTCATCGGCCAGGCTGACCCGCCAGATGCCCTGGTGGCGGCTGATGATGCAATCCGGGGTGACGTAGGTATCGGTGGGCAGGGCGCCGACCTGGGCGCCGGGGCGCGGATCGAGGGTGCGCAGCAGTTGCAGCGCGATCGCGGCGGCCTCGGCGTCGCATTTCAGCTCGGCGGCGACCCCGGCGATGCCGATCCTGGGCAGGCGATCGATCGGTCCGGCGATCAGGCGGCGGGCCAGGGCCTTGCCGGGGGTGTCGTCGGGGAGGGCGTCCAGCTGCAGGGACAGGCATTCGCCCAGGTCGCGCGCGCCGACGCCCGAGGGGTCGAAGCGCTGGATCTGGCGCAGCACGGCGACGATCTCGTCCTCGCTGCACAGCAGATCCGGCCGCAGCGCCTCGGCGATGGCGGACAGCGGCTCGCGCAGGTAGCCGTCGTCGTCGATGGCGTCGATCAGGGTGAGGCCGATGGCGATGTCGCGCGACGACAGCTGGGTGAGACGCAGCTGCCAGGTGAGGTGATTGCGCAGATCGTCGGTCTGCACGACCCGCTCGGCGGCGTTGTCGTCCTCATGGCCGGGCCGGCCGCCTTCATGCCGCTCCTGCCAGCTATGTTCTTGCCAGGATTGCTCCTGCCAGCCGTCCTCGTGCGCATTTTCCCAGCGGTGCGCGTCGGCGTCGGGCTCATCGCTGCCCGCGGCCTGGGACGTCGGCTTGTCGGGCGAGGCGGCGACGCGCAACGGCTCGGCCTCTTCCCAGTCGAGCAGCGGATTGCTCTCGATCGCCGCGTTGATTTCCGATTCCAGTTCCAGCGCCGAGAGTTGCAATAGGTGTAGCGCCTGGCGCAACTGGGGCGTCAGGACGAGCTGTTGGCTGAGGGATGTCTGGAGGCGCGGCTTCATCGGGGGATCCACGTTATGTTGCCCGTGGTCTCCCGGAACCCGCTACCTCGCGTCGTCGTCCCTGGCGCGAAATGACGGGCTCTGGAAGCCCACGGCCTAGCCATCCGTGACCAGGCGTTCGGAGAGCGTGACAGATGTCGATGACATCCGTCGAACGCGCCCCGTCATCTACAGGCGGAAGGATTCCCCCAGGTAGACCCGGCGCACATCGGGATTGGCCAGCAGCGCGTCCGGAGCCCCCTGCGCGAGCACGCCGCCTTCGCTGAGGATATACGCGCGATCGCAAATGCCCAAGGTCTCGCGCACGTTGTGGTCGGTGATCAGCACGCCGATGCCGCGGTGCTTGAGATGTTCGACGATGCGCTGGATCTCGCCGACCGAGATCGGATCGACGCCGGCGAAGGGCTCGTCGAGCAGCATCAGGCGCGGATTGGCGGCCAGGGCGCGCGCGATTTCCACGCGGCGGCGCTCGCCGCCGGAGAGGCTGGCGCCGATCTGGTCCGCGACGTGGCCGATCTGCAATTCGTCGAGCAGCTTTTCCAGTTCGCGCTGGCGGTTGCGCGCATCCAGGTCCTCGCGCAGTTCCAGCACCAGGCGGATGTTGTCGGCCACGGTGAGCTTGCGGAACACCGACGGTTCCTGCGGCAGATAGCCGACGCCGAGGCGTGCGCGGGTGTACATCGGCTCGGCGGTGATGTCGCGGCCGTCGAGCACGATCTCGCCGTCATCGGCCGGCACCAGGCCGACGATCATGTAGAAGCAGGTGGTCTTGCCGGCGCCGTTGGGGCCGAGCAGGCCGACCACTTCGCCGGCATCGAGCGTCAGGCCGAAATCACGGACGACTTCGCGCGAGCGGTAGCGTTTGCGCAGTCCCTTCGCGATCAGCATTACTTGCTGTCCTGCTTCGGCGGCGTCTGTGCTGGCGTCTTGCTCTTCTCGGCGGGCTGCTGGGATTTCTTCTTCGGCTCAAAGGTCATCTGTACTCCCTTGCCGTCGCCAACAGCGGAGCCGCTCTGCACCTGTCCGGTCTTGGTGTTGTAGACGATGCGGCCGCCGGCCATCGAGCCGCGGCCGGGCTGATCGACATGCGCGTTGCCGGTGAACACCACCGTGTCGTTGGGCAGGTCGTAGTCGACCTGGTCGGCGATGGCATTCATCCAGCCGCCGTCGTCATTCTGCTGTTTCAGCTTCACCGGCGAGCCGTTGAGCTTCACGGTCTTGATGTCGCCGTCGGCACGTCGCAAGTCGGCTTTGGCCGACTGGATGTCCAGCGTGCCCTGCACGATGTGGACGTTGCCGATCAGGAGGCAGGGGCCGTCGGTGGTCGAGCAGTCGCTGCTGTCGGCCGTCACGTTCATTCGCTGATCGCGATCGGAAGTCTTCGACCAGGCGGGGCCGGCCAGCAAAAGGGCGGCCGCGATCAAGGGCAGGAGGCTAACGGCGCTTCGGGTCATTGGTCATCTGTACCTTGGAAAGAAGGCGGATGCGCTTGTCCGCCAGATCGGCCTGCATCCCCACGCCCCGCATTGTAGAGCCCGGGGACGTGACCGTGACCAGAACCTCGGAGGTCGCCTCGTTCTTGTCCGGGAAAACGTTCAGTTGCTCGGTTTTCAGCGTCGAGGGCTTCTGCGCACCCGGCGGGCTGTTGGCCACGACGTTGCCACGCAGGCGCACTTCGCTGTTGTCGGCGGCCACCCAGCCGGTTTTCGAGCGCACTTCCCAGCGCTGGCCTTCCTTGTCGGGCAGGAAGAAGAGCGGCGTTTCGATCGACATGGTCCTGTCGTCGGGGTTCTGTGCCAGTTGCGGCGCGCGCAGGGTGAGGGATTCCTTGCCCTGCTTGTCGAGGGCGATGACCTCGAAATCGTGGAGCAGGTAGCTCGGTCGTGTGCTGGCGGTCACAGTCGGAGCCTGTTCGGCGCGCTGCTGCCAGACCGACCAGCCGGTGATGATGGCCGCCGCCAGCAGCACGAGCGTAAGGGTGCCGCGCCAGGTCATGCGACCTCCGCCACGTCATGGCCCTGCGCGGCGAGCAGCAGATCGCACAGCTCGCGCGCGGCGCCTTCGCCTCCGCGTGCGGTGGTGCGCCAGTGCGCGATCGCGAGCATGCTGGCGTGCGCGTTGGCCGGCGCCACCGCCAGGCCGGCGGCTTGCATCGGGACGCGGTCGGGCAGATCGTCGCCCATGAAGCAGACCTGATCGGCGCTCAGGCCCAGGCGCGCGCGGATCTCGTCGACGCAGGCCTGTTTGTCCTTGACGCCGATATGCGCCTCGACGCCGAGTTCGGCGGCGCGCCTTTCCGCGACGACGCTGTTGCGCGCCGTCACGAACGCCACCGTGATGCCCGCCTTGCGCAGCAACACCAATCCCTGGCCGTCCAGGACGTGGAAGGCCTTCAGCTCACGGCCTTCGCTGTCGAAGTACAGGCGCCCGTCGGTCAGGGTGCCGTCGACGTCGAAGCACGCCAGACGAATCTTCGCGGCGCGTGCGAGCAGATCGGCGGAATAGGTGGGCGGATTGGGCACGAAGATGTCTATGGGTCCGTTCAAGGGTGTGTCGAGTCGTTTCTTACACCACGCGCGCCCGCAACAGGTCGTGAATGTTGAGCGCGCCGACGACGCGCTGTGCCTCGTCGAGCACGATCAGCATCGTGATCTTGCGGGTTTCCATCAGTCGCGCGGCCTCGCTGGCGAGCGCATCGACGTCGATGGTGACCGGCGCACGCGTCATCACGTCGGCGATGCGCGCGCCGTGCACATCGATGGCCGGATCGGCCAGCGTGCGGCGCAGATCGCCGTCGGTGTACAGGCCGAGCAGGCGATCGTCGCCGTCGACGATCGCGGTCATGCCCAGGCGCTTGCGGCTCATCTCCATCAGCGCCTCGGCCAGCGTGGCATCGCCGGGCACGCGCGGCACTTCCTCGCCGGTGTGCATCACGTCGCGGATGTGCAGCAGCAGGCGCCGGCCGAGCGCGCCGGCCGGATGCGAACGCGCGAAGTCATCGGCGGTGAAGGCGCGCGCATCCAGCAGCGCCACCGCCAGCGCATCGCCCAGCGCCATCGAGGCGGTGGTGCTGGTGGTGGGCGCGAGATCGAGCGGGCAGGCCTCGGCCGGCACGCTGACGTCCAGGTGCACGTCGGCCTCGCGCGCCAGCGACGATTGCGGACGGCCGGTCATCGCGATCAGCAGATTGCCCTGGCGCTTGAGCACCGGCAGCAGCGTCAGGATCTCGTCGGACTCGCCCGAGTACGACAGCGCCAGCACCACGTCGGCGTCGGTGATCATGCCGAGATCGCCGTGGCCGGCCTCGCCCGGATGCACGTAGAAGGCCGGCGTACCGGTGGAAGCGAGGGTGGCGGCGATCTTGCGCGCCACGTGTCCCGACTTGCCCATGCCCAGGCACACCACACGGCCCGTGCAGGCCAGCATCAGGCGGCAGGCGCGCGAGAACTCGCCGTCGATGCGCGCACCGACGGCGGCGAGACCCTGCTGTTCGATCTCGAAAACGCGGCGGCCGCTGGCGGCGAGCGCTGCGTCGTCGATGGGCTGTGTTCCGTTGGCGGGCATACCAGACCGGGGCCGTTTCCGTTAATCTAATCCATTCATTTTATGCGGTTATTCCCGCGAAAGCCCGGAAACTCCCAAAAATCCCGGACTGACCGTAGTGCCGCGATTCAAGAACCGTCCGGTAAGCACCATCTGGGAGCGCCCGGCGCGGCAGGCAGGATTAGCAGAAATTTGGACGCCAATACCATCCGCAATCTGATCGAACAGGGCCTGCCGGGCGCACGCGCCGCCGTGCAGGGCGATGACGGTGTGCATTTCGAGGCAACCGTGGTTGCCGAGGCGTTCCGGGGCAAGCTGCCGCTGGCACGGCACCGCATGGTCTACGCCACGCTGGGCGAATTGATGGGCGGCGCGATCCACGCGCTTGCCCTGCGCACGCTGACACCTGAAGAAGAGCGCGTCTAAATGCAGAAGATCGTAGTGACCGGCGGGCGTCCGCTCGCGGGCGAAGTCGCCATTTCCGGCGCCAAGAATGCCGTGCTGCCGATCCTGTGCGCGGCGCTGCTGGCGGATGAGACGGTGGCGATCGGCAACGTGCCGCGGCTGCACGACGTCAAGACCACGCTGCGCGTGCTCACCGAGCTGGGTGCCGGTGTCGAGATCGCCGACGACTATTCGCTGCGCATCGATCCGCGCAGCGTGCACAGCCACGTCGCGCCGTATGAGCTGGTCAAGACCATGCGCGCCTCGGTGCTGGTGCTGGGGCCGCTGCTGGCGAAATACGGCGCTGCCGAAGTCTCGCTGCCGGGCGGCTGCGCGATCGGATCGCGTCCGGTCGATCTGCACATCCGCGCGCTGGAAGCGCTGGGCGCGGAGATCACGCTGGAACACGGCTTCATCAAGGCGCAGGCGAAGCGCCTGAAGGGCGGACGCATCAATTTCGAGATGGTCAGCGTCGGCGCCACCGAGAACGCGCTGATGGCCGCCACGCTCGCCGAAGGCACCACCATCATCGAGAACGCCGCGCGCGAGCCGGAAATCGTCGATCTCGCCGCCTGCCTGGTCGAACTGGGCGCGCAGATCGAAGGCGCGGGCACGAGCCGCATCGAGGTGCAGGGCGTGCAGCGCCTGCATGGCGGCACCCATCGTGTCGTCGCCGATCGTATCGAGACCGGCACCTTCCTCGTTGCCGCTGCCATGACCGGCGGCCATGTCACCGCCACGCATGCCAATCCGGGCACGCTGGAAGCGGTGCTCGAAAAACTGGCGGAAGCCGGCGCCGACGTGAGCGTGCAGGACGACCGCATCACCGTCGACATGCGCGGGCGCCGCCCGAAGGCGATCGATATCGTCACGCAGCCGCATCCCGGATTTCCGACCGACATGCAGGCGCAGTTCATGGCCATGAACTGTATTGCCGAAGGCACCAGCATCATCGACGAGACGATCTTCGAAAATCGCTTCATGCATGTCAACGAACTGCTGCGTCTCGGCGCCGACATCCACGTCGAGGGCCATCGCGCCACCGTGCACGGCGTGGCGCAGTTGAGCGGAGCGCCGGTGATGGCGACCGACCTGCGCGCCTCGGCCTCGCTGATCCTCGCCGGCCTCGTCGCCGATGGCGATACCATCATCGATCGCATCTACCATCTCGACCGCGGCTATGAGCGCATCGAGGACAAGCTGTCCGCGCTCGGCGCGCAGATTCGCAGGACCGATTGAGTGTTCCACAGCCTCGACTGAGGACAACGACATGCCGACAGACCCACGCACACGTTTGAGCAGACGCCGCAGGCTATGGTGGATCGTCTGCGTCGTCCTGGTCGCCTATGCAGGCTGGGCCTGGTACGTGGGCGTCGCCTTCACGGCGGGCGTGCAGCCGAAGGAAATGGATTGGAACGGCGACGGTAACGTCTCCAATCATGAAATGCTGCAGGCCGCGTATGCCGTGGGCGTGCGCACCACGCAGCAGGGCGCGCGCACCTGTCGCACGTTCTACTGGATCGGCAAGGGCGAGAAGGACCCGTTCAAGGTGTCGTGCCGCACTGAAGTCGCTGGGAAGGACAAGTAAGCGCCAGCTCCGCGCGGAGCGGCCTGACCGGATGGTTACGTCGCAGGCGCGTGCGTCCGTGCGTAGGACTGCTGATCCCAATTCAAACGCGAACGATCCAGTCCGCTGACATCGAAGCTGGCGCGCTGCATGCCCTTGCCGCGAGCGGGGAAATCCACCGTCAATAGTTGCACGTCCCGCAACGCATACCAGAGTTCGCGCGGTTCGCGGATCGACAGGATCGGCGTTGACGACTCCGGGCGTGACGCCTTGATCGTGCGCAGCGGGCCGCCATCGATGGCGATGTCGACGCTGCAACCGGTCGGGCAATCGAAGTCGCCGCTGTCCAGCGCCAGATGTGCGTCGTAGCCCCAGATCGGGTCGTCGCGGAACACCAGCCGCACGAAGTTTGCGCCGCCGTTGTCCAGATACACGCGCATCATGCTGATCAGCGTGGCGGTGACGCGCGTGCCGCCGTCGACCGGCATGCTTTCGTAGGTCCAGGCGCCCATGTGTTCAGTTCCAGCCGGCGGGGAGCTTGCTGGCATCGACGCCGGCAACGTCGAATTCGACCTTGCCGATGCCGGACTTGGCCGGAAATTCGATCGAGAGTGTTTTCGCGCTCGCGATCGATTGCCAGAGCTTGTCCGGTTCACGCAGAGACAGGCGCGGCTGCGGTGTTTCCGGTCGCGAGGCCTGGACGGTTTTCGCGGCGCCGCCGTCGACGCTGACCTGTGCCTTGCAGCCAGTCGGACAATCGATGCCGTCCTGCGTGAATTCGACATACGCGGTGCGGCCCCAGACGGGATCGTCGGCGAAGACCAGTTGCGCGCTGCCACCGTCGCTGCCGCGTCCGGGTACGCTGGCCGTGCGCTTCGCGCCGTCGCTTCCTTCATAACTCCAGCCGCCCGACGCAGTCGCCGGTGCGGCGTCGGTTGCTGCATCCGCGGCGGGCGCCGTCGCGGTCGTGGCTTCCGCCGTCGTCGCGCTGTCTGCGACAGGCGTTTCGGCGGTTGGCGCTTGTTGAGAAGAGGGGGCGGGTGCCGATGCGTCAGCGGTCGCAGCAGGTGCTTCGGCGTTGTTCTTGCACGCGGCGCATGCGAGCGCGGCGGCGGCGAGCAATGACAGCGATTGGATTTTCATCCAGGGTCTCCGTTGTCAGAAGAGAATGGTATTGAAGGCTATACTGGAATTTCAAAAGTAACGGGGGCGTTATGGGCAGCCAGATCGCGATCATTCTCGACAACCCGCCGCTGGATGCGGATGCCTGGGCCGACGAAGTCTTTCGCGAGGCCGGATTCCATCCGGTCAGCAACGATGAGATCTCGAAGGCGATGGCGCAGGATCAGACGACCCTGGACGCGCTGCTGCAAAACGGCGGTCACACGCTCGGTCCCGTCGATGCATTGGCGGGCTATTACCGGCAGGTGTTGCAGAGATTGCATGGCGACAAGCCGCGCCTGGGTTTGTACGGCACCGCATGGCTCAGTTATCTCGAACATGTCGACGCCTGCGTGGTGGACTGGTCGGAAGTGGAGAAGCGCGCCACCGCGCCACGCGTGTCGGAAGGCGATGGCAACATGTTTCGCTCCGAGGCCAAGCGTTTCATCCATGAGCGCACCGACAAGTTCGTTGCGCCCGGACGCCTGCTCGAACTCGAGCCCGGAATGCCGCATGCGGAGCGCGTCGCGAGGACGCTGGAATTCCTGCGCGGCTTGAATCTCGGCTGAGGCATCTCGAAAAACGCGGGGCCACGGTTCTGCGCACGACACCACATTCGCCTCCAATCCTCTCCCGTCATGCGGGAGAGGATGGGGATCGGCGTGAGGTTCAACTCATGCCGGTGAACTGCTGACCGAAGTCCTGGATGTCGTTGACGAACTCGACCGTGGCATTGACGCCCTTGGCCACGCCCAGCAATGTCTTCAACGGCGTCAGCACCGCTTGCGCCGGCGGGAAGAAGCTGGCGGCGTTGATCGCGAGATCGGCGGCGTTGAGCGCGATGGTCAGGCCACTCTCGCCGTTGGAGATGCTGCTGATCAGATCCGAGCCGGCATCGACCACGCCGATCACCGGACCCACCACCGGAATCGACTTCAGGCCAGTGCTGGCGACGGCTTCGCCGGCCTTCTCCTTGAGGAAGGCCTTGACCTTGTCCGGCATCGCATCGACGAACTGCGTGACCAGGCGACCGATCAGTTCGATCGAGTCCTTGCCGAAGGGCAGGTCGTAGGGGCCGAAGCTGGGTCCGAACATGCCGAGCGGATCGAACGGACCGATCTGCGCGCGTTCGCCGTAGGTGATCAGCTTGCCGATCGCATCGCCCAGCGATCCGATCGCGCCGCCGATGTCGCCGTCGGCGACCTTGGTCACGGCATCGAAGAAGCTCGACAGCGCGCCGGACTTGACGATGCCTTCGTTGAGCTTGGCATCGGAGAAGAATTCGCCGACCGAACCGGGCAGCTTGCTCAGTGCGTTGAGGAAGGTGACGGCGAGGTCGGGCGTCTTCTCGGCGATGATCTTGCCGGCGTTGCCCAGTGCCTTGATGAACTCGACCGGGTTGCCGCCGGCGAACGCCTTGACCGCGTCGCCGATCGCCTGCGCCACTTCCGGCGTGGAAGCCGCTTCGAGCACGCCCGAGAGCAATTGCTTCATTTCCGGCTTGAGCTTGAACTTGTCGACGATGGTGTCGATCAAGTGCTGCTTCATGCCGTCCGGCAGTTCCTTGGCGAAGGTCGCGAAGGCCTTGACGGATTCTGCGATGTTGCCGCTCTTGACGGCGTCGGCGAACTCGAGAACGTTGGCGACCGACGGGCCGAGCTGCTTGAGGTCGTCGACGGTCTTGATGCCGAGTGGTTCCAGCCGCGCCATGAACGCCTGGTCTTTCGACAACACGTCGGCCAGCGCGCCCATCACCTGCTCGTTGTCGCCGATGCCCTTCAGGCCGCCGGCGATGTCACCGTCGAGCATCTGCTTCAGCGAGGCATGCAGTGAGTCGTCGCTGACCAGCGTCTTGATCAGGTTCTCGTCGGTGAGGATCGAGCGCAGCAGTTGCGTTTCAGGCTTGTCCGGGATCTTGGCGCCGAGCGCGTTGATCGCCTTGGTGACCAGGCCCGGCGCGGCGTCGACGGCCTGGCCGATCGCCTGCAGCGCGCCTTGCCAGTCGGGACCGTCGGGATTGCCGAGTGCCTTCACCGCATCGACGAAATGGGGCAGCGCGGCGCCGGCTTCGAGCAGGTCTTCCTTGGTGATCTTCAGTTCGCCGAACTTGTCCTTGATCGGCTGCGGCAACTGGTCGTAGATCTTGCCGGCGACCTTGCCGAGCAGATCGGGCGCGGCGTTCTGGACTTCGCCGAGCGCATCGAGTGCGCCCGACCAGTCTGGCGGACTCTTCAGCAGCGCGACGCCGGCATCGAGCAGATGCGGCGATGCGGCACCGGCCTGCTTGAGGTCTTCGGCCGTGAGACCAGCCTTGCCGAGCGCTTCGACGACCTTCGGATCCTGGCTGACCACATCGAGCACGGCATCGCGCATGCCGTCGTTGTGCAGCAGTTCGCTGGCGCCTTCCGGCGTCTTGCCGTCGAGCAGTTTGTCGATGGCATCGTGCAGCGCAGTGTCGCTGGCGAGGCCGGAGGCGACCTTGTCGTCGGAGAGCAGCTTCTTGACCAGATCGAACTTGCCGTCCGGGATCTGCTGCCCGAGTTTCTGGATCGCTTCCTTGCCGACGGTGGGCGCGGCTTCGCCGGCGTTGAGCACTTCCTTGATCGCGGTCTTCCAGTCCGGCGGCTGCTGCAGCATCGCCTCGCCGGCCTTGACCAGCGAGGGCAGGGCCTTGGCGACTTCGCCGATGTTCTCCATGCCGTAGCCCAGATCCTTGAGCTTCTGCTGGGTGGCTTCGGGCAGTTTTTCGTAGATCGCCTTGGCGACCTTCGGGAGCAGAGTGGGCGCGGCGTCGCCGACCTTCTGGAATTCGCTCAGTGCTTCGGTGATCTTGCCTTCGGAAGCGTACTTGACGGCGTTGAACAGCGGGCCGGCGGCGTCGGCGGCTTCCTTCAGATCGGTCGCGGTGATGCCGTACTTCTCGAGCAGTGGTTTGACCGAAGGATCGGTGACGGCCGCATCGATCACCGCATCGCGCAGCGGCTTGTTGCCGCTCACCGCGCTGAGCGCGGCGGCCGCGTCGCCATTGAGCATGGCCTTGATCGCTTCCGGGCTGGCCTTGGCTAGTTCCTTGGCGACGTTCTCGTCGGTGAGGATGGTCTTCGCCAATCCTTCGGGCAGTTTGCCGGCCAGTCCCTGGATGCCCTTGGCGACCACGTCGGGCGCCTTGCCGGCCGCGTCGGCGAGCGTGAGGCCGACGTTCTTCCAGTCTTCCGGCGTCTGCGCCTTGGCGGCGAGATCGGCCGCCTTCATCACGTCGGGCAAGCCATCGCCGGCCTGCTTGAGGTCGTCGGCGGTGAGGCCGAGTTTCTCGACCTTCTTGCTGAAGTCGGAGTTCTTGTCCTTCAGCGCCGCGTCGATCACGGCATCGCGCAAGCCCTTGTCCTGCGCCATGTGCTGCAGGGCGCCACTGGGATCCCCGTTGACCAGTGCCTTGAGCGCTTCGGGGCTCGCCTCTGCGAGTTTCTTGGCGACGGCGTCGTCGCCGACGATCGACTTGGCCGGCTCCGGCAGCTTGTCGGCGAAATGCTGGATCGCCTTGGCGGCGACGTCGGGCGCATGACCGGATGCGTCGATCAGCGCGAGCGCGGCGTCCTTCCATTCGCCCTTGGCGGCGTGTTCGATCGCCTTCATCGCGTCGGGGATGCCGTCGCCGATGCTCTTCAGATCGTCGGCGGACAGGCCGAGCTTCTCGACCTGCTTGCTGAAGTCGGAGTTCTTGTCCTTCAACGCCGCGTCGATCACCGCGTCGCGCAATTCCTTGTTCGCGCCGAGGCCCTTGAGTGCTTCGACGGGCTTGCCTTCGATCAGGTTCTTGAGCACCTCCGGGCTGGCCTTGGAGAGATGCTCGGCGACCTTGTCGTCGCCCAGGATCGACTTGGCGGGTTCGGGCAGTTTGTCGGCGATGTGCTTGATGCCGTCGGCGACCAGCGTGGGCGCCTTCTCGGCGGCGCCCGCCAGCGCGGTGCCGGCCTGCGCCCATTCGCCCTTGGCGGCGTGCTGGGCGGCCTGCAGCAGCGAAGGTGCGGCGTCGCCGGCTTCTTTCAGCTTGTCGGCATCGAGTCCGAGTGCCTTCGCGCCCTTGCTGAAACTGGAATCGGGATTCTTCAGTGCCGCGTCGATCACCGCATCGCGCAGCGGCTTGTTGTTGCCGATGGCGCCGACCGCGCCGGGAATGTCGCCCTGCAACAACTTGTCGACGACGTCGCCGCCGGCGTTGATCAGTTCCTTGACCGCGTTGGCGTCGGTGAGGATGTCGCGCACCGGTTCGGGCAGGTTCTCGATCTGCTTGGCGACACCGGAGAATGCTTTTTCGGCCAGCGCTTGCTGGCCGTCGGCGGCGAGCTGCTTCAACTCGTCGAAGGCCTTGCCGTATTCCTGCTGGTTGACGTGTTCCGCGGCCTGGGTGAGCGCGCTGAGTGTCCTGGCGGAGGCGCTGTCGATTTCCTGCTGGTTGAAGCCGAGCTTGGTGAGCGTGTTGTGGATGGCGGGATCGTTGGCGATGACTTCCTTCGGATAGTCGGCCTTGACCTGCGCGCTGCCGAAGTTGTCGACCGCCTGGTCGACGGCGTTCTTGCCGCTGTCGCCTTCGCTGAAGGCCGGGCGCAGTTTCGCCAGCTGCTTGGCGTCGAGATCCTTGGCGAAGCTGTTGGCCACCTCTTGCTGCTCGCTCTTGGGCAGCTTGTCGACTTCGGTCTTGTAATCCTTGACCTGCTGTTCGGTCATGCCGTCGACGATCTGCTGCTTCTCCGCGGGCGGCTTCTTGGCCAGTTCCGGTGGAGGCGGCGGGGGCGGCGGTGGAGGGGGCGGCGGCGGGGGCGGCGGCGGAACGTAGACATCTTCGCGCGGAAGCATCGCGGTCTCCTTGGCAGGCGCGGCGCCGATGTGACGGATGTCGTTATCGTCTCGAACCGGGATCGCACTACCAAGCTAGGGCTGACCCTAAAAACACCTGGGGCTTGCCCTAGGTCGGCAGATGCGAGCCATAAAAAAGCGGAGCCCGAATGCATCGGGCTCCGCCGGGAATGACGCAGGCTGGTTGGGTGTGCTCAGTGCACGGACTTCACCTGCAGATCGATGTCGTCCTTGCCGTCCTTGCGCTGCAGGATGCGCGCCGGCACGGGCATGCCGTCGACGACCCAGGCGGTGATCTGCTTGCCATCGGTATTGGTCTGCACCACTTTCGTGGCCTGCTTCGGCTGGCCGCCGATCGTGATCGCTTCCTTGCCCGCGACCTTGAAGCTGACCTGCTTGACGCGGCCCTCGTCGACCAGACGGTAGTTGAGCGGTTTGCCGGCCGCCACGTCGCGGGCGATGGCGAGATTCAGCAACAGGCTGTCGACGTCGCCCGACTGCAGCTTCACCGGGCCGGTGCGCTCGGGCTTCACGTCGCCGCCCCAGGTGGCGACGCCCTTGTCCCAGTCGTAGTTCGCGGTCTTGTCGCTTTTCTTGATCAGCAGCAGCGCCGAGTCGCGGCCGGACAGGGGACGCAGTTGCCCGCCCTTGTCCTCGAACACGGTGTTCTGGTTGAGCTGGATGCCGCCGCTGCCGACCGACAGCGTGTACTTCCACTTGTCGCCGCCTTGCGGTTCGAGCGTCATCTTGCCGACGCCGGCGATGCCCATGTAGCTGGCCTGATAGTCGGCCGAGAACGGCTTGACGGCGAAGACAGGCGCGCTGGCGAACACGAGGGCGAGCGTGGCGGCGGCGATGGAATGCTTCTTGGGGGACAGGCTGAGGGACATCAGTTCACTCCTTGGTATTCGGTCAGGCGAAGATCGATGCCGTCCTCGCCGTTTTCGCGCTGCAGGATGCGTACCGGGGTCGGTACGCCGTCGGCGACCCAGAAGATGGTCTCGTCGTTGCCACCGTTGACGCGTGAAACGCGCAGGGCGGAATAGCTCAGTTCGCCGACGGCCACGGTTTCCGGTTCTTTGGCTACTTCGTAGATATGGTCACGGGCGCGGCCGAGTTCAACGAAGCGGTATTGCAGGCGTTTGCCGGGTTGGGCATCACGGATGATGGCGAGGTCGATCAGCAGGCCGTTCATGTCGCCATCCTGCAGGGGAATGGGTTTGCGGCGGTCTTTCTTGAGATCGCCCTGCCACTGCGCGCTGTGCGCGTTCCAGTCGTACACCCCCAGGACCTTCTTGCCCAGGAACAGGCCCTTGCGCACCGTGCTCTGGGTGAGCGGGCGATAACGGTTGTCGATGTCGTCGAACACCGTGCTCTGCTGGATGTTCAGCCCGAGGATGCCGATGAAGCCGCGATTACCCTCGATGCCCAGATCCGCGCGCCACTGCGTGCCGCCGTTGTGGACGACGCGCATGGTGGCGTTTCCGGCCAGTTTGCCGGCGTTGTAGGCCTGGTAGCTGGCCACGAACGGCTGCAGTTCGGGCGGCGTCGTCGCGGTGGTCTCCGGCACGGGCGTGGAGACCGGCGTGGAGGCGGATGCCGGCGCGGGCGCGACTTCCTGGGCGTGGCTGCCGGGCAGCCATGCCGCGAGGGCGAGGGCCGCGGTCAGCATGAGGGGTTTCATGGGGGCGTCTTCGAAAGCTTGGCGGCCATCATGCAAAGCGGCGGTTGGATGCCAGCTGAAGCGGCGGGTGCGGTGCACCATCGACATGAATGGGGGCTTCAGCAGCGCCGGCATCTGAGGCGCCGGTTTCGGCCAGGACGATCCGCCCCGCGGCCAGCCACCGGACGGTTTCCAGCAGCAAGGGATGTTCCTGGGCCAAAACACGGGCGGAGAGGGTTTCCACGCTGTCGCCCGGCAGGACCGGCACCCGCGCCTGTGCGATCACCGGGCCGCCATCCAGATCGGCGGTGACGAAATGCACGCTGGCGCCGTGCTCGGACACGCCCGCCGCCAGCGCCTGCGCGTGCGTGTGCAGGCCCTTGAACGCCGGCAGCAGCGAAGGGTGGATGTTGATGATGCGCCCGCGCCTGGCGTCGACGACGTCCGCAGTGATCAGGCGCATGTAGCCGGCGCAGACGATCAGGTCGGGCGTCGCCGCGTCGATCCGCGCGAACAGCGCGGCATCGAATTCGGCGCGCGTGGCGAACTGTTTCGGCGTGATCGCATGCGCGGGAATGCCTGCGCCGCGCGCGCGCTGCAAGGCGACGGCGTCGGCCTTGTCGGAATACACGCCGACGATCTCGGCCGCGAGTTCGCCCTCGGCGATCGCGTCGATCAGGGCCTGCAGATTGCTGCCGCGCCCGGAAGCGAGCACGGCGAGACGCAGAGAACGGGGCATGCAGCGGCCGACGGGAAGGGGCCAGCATGATAGGACAGGACGATGTGCAGATCGGGCCATGCCGGGACCGCTCGTCGCCTGCCGGTTGCGCCAGGCATGCCTGCTTGCTAGGTATACATCTGGATACAAGCAGGCCGGAGTGCCATTACCTCGGGAGGGTAAGCGATGAGTGTTGTCATCCAGCCGGCGCATCGTGCGCGCGGCGATCGGTTTGTGCGCCGTCATGCCGGGTTCACCGCATGGGCGTTTGCCTTGATCTTCGGATTGATCGGCGTTGCGGCGAATCCGGCGCATGCCGAAGTCGTGCCGTTGCCGGACAACGATCCGTTCTACGTTCCGCCATCCGGTTACGAGTCGTTGCCCAATGGCACGGTGCTTCGCGACAGGACGATCAATGCGCAATATCTACTGCCGTTTCTGTCCACGGATGTGCTGAGCGAGCTCGGCGGCTCGGCCGAGAAATTCTTTCCGTGGTTCGAGCAACTCAAGAATCTGAAGATCAACGCCTATCAGGTGCTGTACAAGTCGCTCGACAGCCACGACCAGCCGACCGCGCAGGTGGCGACGGTGCTGGTGCCGCAAGGGCCGTGGATCGGCAGCGGGCCACGTCCGCTGATCGCGTTCCAGGTGGCGCAGGATTCCACCACCACGCGCGCCGCGCCTTCCTACACTCTGCGCGCCGGGCTGCTGAGCGCGGGTGCGCTGGCCAATCCGACCTTCGAGGTGTCGCTCTCGCTGCCTGCGCTGGCTTATGGCTACGCGATCGTTTATCCGGACTACGAGGGCCCGCACGCGCAGTTCATCGCCGGTCCGCAGGCCGGGCACGGCGTGCTCGACGGCGTGCGCGCGGTGTTGAACTATGCGCCGGCCGGATTGGCGTCCAACACGCCGGTCGGTTTGTGGGGTTATTCCGGCGGCGGCCATGCCACCGGCTGGGCCGCCTATCTGAAGGAATCGTATGCGCCGGAGTTGAACGTCAAGGGTGCCGCGGTCGGTGCGAGCGCGGCGTCTGACTTGGTGCAGATGTATTACAACAACAACGGCAAATTCGTCGCCGGCAGTCTGCTGGTGACGGCGATCGCCGGTTTGAATCGCGCATTCCCGGAGGCGGGAATCTACGAGTACCTCAATCCCGCGGGCAAGCAGCTGATCGATTCCGCGCAGGATGAAACCCTGATCGAAGGCATCCTCAAGCGTCCCGTGCTGGCGCCGCTGGAAATGTTCACCGTCGAGCCGTGGGTGCCCGTGCCGGAGTCGAAGGCCGGCAAGTACATCTTCGGGATCAACACGCTCGCCGGAAAGCGCGCGCCGCGGACCGTGCCGATCCTCAATTATCACGACGAGTTCGACGAACTCGTTCCGGTGAAGGCCGACAACGATCTCGCGCTGCAATACTGCCGCGAGGGCGTTCCGGTGGAGGTGATGCGCACCTTCACGCCGGTGCCGCTGATCGGATTGGTGCACATCGCGGGTGAAGCAGAAGGTGCCTTGCCCGCGTTGAACTATCTGGCCAATCGCTTCAAGGGATTGCCGGCGCGCAACGACTGCCCGTATTCAGCGATCTGGGCATCGCCGCTGCCCTTGCCGTACAAGGCATTCATCACGCAGTAAAGGTGATCCGATGCCGGGGAGACGCGATTGCCGCGTCTCCTTTCGGAAAAATGTATCGCCCGTTCCTGGACAGCGTGTCGGGTTGCAATATCGTTTCGCGAGTTGATTAGGGACTCCGAACAACAATTGCCGCCGCGATTTCGATCGCGACGAACCAGGGACGCGGTGCATGAAGACATGGCGATGGGTTCTCGCGGGTACTTCGGCCGCCCACGTGCAGGGGAGGCGGCGCCTGCGTGCCGTAACCGAGGTGACGGTTGCCGTTCCCCTCGCCGGTGCGGGTATGACGCGGGAAGTCGTGGCGGCAACGACCGCTTCGTCGGCAGGCGATGCGGATACGTGCGAATCGTTCCGCTACGCGCTCGTCGAGTTGATGTTGGGCGTGGTCGAGGCATGGGAACGCAGCACGGGATTGCGCCGGCTCGAGTTCGCGGAGAAGAGCCGCATCTGGCGCGTCACGATCGACGACGGTCGCCTGCGCGCCCGCGCCATGGAGCGCTATCTGGCGTTGGCGAAACTGCCGCGCCACCCGCGCTGGCGCGAAGTCGTGCGATCGGCCTATTACGTGCTGAACGAGTGCGCGCTGGAGCAGTGCGTGCGCGCCGACCTGCAGCGACGCATCGATGCGGTGCTCGCGCACGGGTGGGGCCGGGCGTTGATGAAGGACTGAAACGATGACGGCTCGAAGCGTGCTTCGAGCCGTCCTTCCTTGCTGCGCAGCGTCAGCCGCACTCCGGCACGATGCCGGAGTGCGGAAGCGATGCCTTATCGTTCGCGTCCGTCGACGCCGTACATGAACGTCACCGGCTCGCCGGTCGTATAGCCATAGGATCCGGTCGGGCCGCCGCCGGAACCGAACGGTCCGCCGCTCCAGTTGCTCTGGCCGAGCGAGTAGATGTTCGCGCCGACCAGGCTGAGGGCATTGAGGGCCGCAGTTTCCTTCGGCGCCGCGCCGTAATAGGTGATCAGGCCGCGCGTCTGCCCCGGATTCAGCGTGCCAGCGAGCTTGAAGTCGAAGTGAGCGCCGTAATCGCCGGCGCCCCAGTCGATGAAGTTGCCCACGCCGCCGAAGTTGAAGTTGGGCGCGAGCGGGTCGACCGAATTAAAGCCGTCGTCGTTCGCCTGGATCACCATCGGCGAACCCGCGCCTTGAATGGTGATGTACTCGGAGAAGGCATTCGGCGGTACGTCGTAGTCGATGCCGCGGGTGTAGCGCAGATCGTTGATGGCCTTCGTGCCGATGTTCTCGATCTTCACTTCCACGCGATACAGGTACGGCGTGACCGTGATCGGAATGTAGCGATGGGTGACGCGGAGCACCGGACCACCCGAGGCGCCGAGGATCCGCACCACGGAAGTCGCGTCGCTCGTCGTGTAGGTGAACACATCGACGATCATGTTGGCGCTGGTGCCTTCCCACATCGAGGTGTGCGCGGTGACGCCGAGATCGGCGGCGGCCACGCCCCAACCCTCGCAAGGGCAGCCCGGCGAGGCGGCATCCGCTTCATCGGTTCCCGATGGCGGCGACTTCATATAGCGCAAGCCGACGCGCGTGGTGCTGGCACGCCCGATGGATGGCTTGGCGTCCGGGCAATCGACGTTGAGGTAGCCGGTCTTGGACACGCCGAGTTTCACCGTGCCGTTGTTGATCACCGCCTCGCAGTCCTTGGTGGGATCGCAGACGATGCCGGCATCGTGCGCTTCGCCTAATGCACTATCCGTCTGCTTGAACTCGACGATCTTCTCGACGCGAGGCGGGAAGTTCTTCGGATTCGGTGTCGATGCCTTCACTTCGGGATTCCAGGGGTCGGTACATCCGGTCCACATGCCGGTATCGGTTTGCACGAGGAAGAAGTCCTGCGAATCGCCGACATGCTCAGGATCGCTGAACGTGCTGCCGGCCAGAACGAAGTGATCGGACTTGCGATCGATCGCGAACAGCGTTTCGGTATGCTTGAGCTTGTTGCCGTACAGCCGCGGCGGGGCGATGTTGAACAGCAGATTGCTGATGTTGGCGACGAACAGATGGCCGCGCGTGCCGGCACTCGCATTGCTGATCGTGCCGACGACGGCGAGCGCGCTGCCGCTGGTGCCCAGCTCGGGCGTTTCCGCGACATCGTAGGCATAGACGTTGCCGATGTCGGAAACGACACTCTGGACTCGCGCCAGGCAACCACCACGCGTGTAGCGCGCCAGATAGGCACTCGTCGGCGCCCCTTCATCCAGCCCGGACACGACACCGACCAGCACCGTCTCGCCGAGGAAATTCGGCGTGCTCAGCGCGGTGAGGCCGAGGAAATCACGATGATCCTGGCCGTCGCCGAGGATCGAATCGCACAGCGGATTGCCGCCGCCATCGGTGCGGAACATCAGGGCGCGGCGCAGATTGTTCTTGTCGATGGCGGAACCCGCCACGACCAGATCGGTGGAGGCGCCGCTGTTGGACAGATTCTCGGTCACCGCGCGGAAGCGCAGACCAAGACCGGTCTCCGGTCCGTCGTAGCCCTGATCCCAGAGCACGCCGCCGGACAGGTCCAGGCGCGCGATGCGTCCGCGTCCGAGGCCGCCGTCGCTGTCGAGTTCGTCGCCGACCACGACCACATCGCCCTTGCTGGCGCTCTGCAGGATGTCGTAGCCCGTCGCGCGGTCCTTGTCACTGCGATTGGCAAGCAGGGTGGTCCAGAGCGGCTTGCCTTCGCAATTGATCTGCAGGACGAAGATCTGGCTGCCATCGCCCGTGTTCACGGCGCCGGTGATGGCGAATCCACGGCCGTCCTGCAGTTCGACGATGCCGTAGGCGCTGGACTTCTCCGCGCCGGCGATGCGATAGGTCCATTGCGCGGGCGGGATGACCGCGCCGTTGTCATCGGCGTGGACGACCAGGACTTCGCTCGCGCCATCGGGCGAGTGCCGCGTGCCCGCGACGACCGAACCGCCACCTTTGCAATAACGCACGGCCTTGACGTCTTCACCGCCGTCGCGCCATTCCTTCTCGCCGTAATGACTCTCGAAGCTCGCCTGCGCGAGCGAGGACGCCAGCAGCAGCCCGCTGGCCGCGGCGACGGCGAGCGAACGCCGCAACCGGGAAATGCCATCTCCATTGCCTAACATGGGAACCCCCTTCCTGTTCGAAGAAACCCTCCGGCGCGGCGCGCCGGATGGCTATCGACGCTAGCCAGATGGCGGCGCCGGGGACAGGAACGTTTGGGGATGAAACCGGGACGAGATGGGAAGATTTCGCGCCGGTTCGGATGCGGGTGTCGGGGAGATCGGGGCGATGCGAGCCGCCCCGGGATGCCCTTATCCGATCCTGACGCGCTCGTCTCCGCGAGCGGCGACCACTTCGCCGATGCGCCGGTGCGCCAGCGCCAGGCGATCGAGTTCGGCCTCGATTGCGGCGGCGCTGTCCGCCGAGGTGATCAGCACGAAGCCGATGCCGCAGTTGAAGGTGCGCCACATTTCGACATCCGGCACCGCGCCTTCGCGTTGCAGCCAGTCGAAGACCGGCGGCAGTGTCAGCGTGGAGGCGGTGATGTCGAGGCCGAGGCCGTCGGGCACGACGCGGATGATGTTCTCGGTGAGGCCACCGCCGGTGATGTGCGCCATGGCGTGGAGGTGCGGGCTGAGTTCGCCGCGCAGCAGTTCCAGGATCGGCTTCACGTACAGCGTGGTGGGCGCCATCAGCGCGTCGACGAGCTTGACGCCGCCGACGTCGAGATCGGCGGGGCGTCCGGCGCGGTCATAGATGCGGCGGATCAGCGAATAGCCGTTGGAATGCGGCCCGCTGGAGGCGATGCCGATCAGCATGTCGCCCTTGGCCACCTGGCTGCCGTCGAGCAGCTGCGATTTTTCCACCGCGCCGACGGTGAAGCCGGCGAGGTCGTACTCGCCCGGCGGATACATGTCGGGCATCTCGGCGGTCTCGCCGCCGATCAGCGCGCAGCCGGCCAGTTCGCAGCCTCTGGCGATGCCGCCGACCACGGCCACGGTGGTGTCGACGTCGAGCTTGCCGGTGGCGAAATAGTCGAGGAAGAACAGCGGCTCGGCGCCCTGCACCAGCACGTCGTTCACGCACATGCCGACCAGGTCGATGCCGATGGTGTCGTGGCGGTTCAGCTGCTGGGCGAGCTTGAGCTTGGTGCCGACGCCGTCGGTGCCGGAGACCAGCACCGGTTCGCGATACTTGTTCGACAGGTCGAACAGCGCGCCGAAGCCGCCCAGCCCGCCCATCACCTCGGGGCGGAAGCTGCGCTTGACCAGCGGCTTGATGCGTTCGACGACTTCGTTGCCGGCGTCGATATCGACGCCCGCATCGCGGTAGGTGAGGGGGCTGGGAGTCGTCACGGCGGTCGCTGAGGCGGGAAACCTCGAATTTTAACAGCGCCACAGCGGGCGCAGGCGCCGAAATCGCGGCTGAAGAGGCGGCTGCGCTACCATTTCATCCGAATTCTTTGGCTGAAGGACGAATGATGCGTCTGGCATTCCGGTTCACGGGACATTGGAAGTGGTTGCTGGCGGCTACGTTATGCGTGGCCAGCACTGCCCAGGCCCAGCGCGTGGAAGGCGATCGCGCGGCGGCGCAGGGCGTCTACGAGGCCGAAGTGCCGGTGAAGGACCAGACCGATGCCGCCCGCAACGGCGCCTTCGCCCGCGCGCTGGCGCAGGTGCTGAGCAAGCTCTCCGGCGACCGTGGCGCGCCCTCCCGCCCCGGCGTGGGCAAGGAATTGCGCCGCGCCAGGGATTTCGTCGACACCTACGACTACCGCCAGGACGAGGGCGCCACCCCCAACGGCACGCCGACCTACCGCACCACGCTGGTGGTGCGCTTCAAACAGGCGGACGTGGACGGTATCGCCTCGGCCCTGGGGCTGCCGGTCTGGCCGGAGCCGCGGCCGAAGCCGGTGCTGTGGCTGGCGATCGACGACGGCTCGGGCGCGCGGCTGGTGGGGCTGGCGCAGAACAACGTCGCCCGCTCGGTGCTGCAGCGGGCGATCGAGCGCGGCTACCGCCTCGGCCTGCCTTCCGGCAGCGCCGCCGAGCAGGCCGCCGTGGGCGCGATCTGGCGCGGCGACACCGCCGCCATCGCGCGCCTGTCGGCGCGCTACAGCCCGCCGATGCAGCTGATCGGCAAGCTCTATCGCGACAAGGGCGGCTGGACCGCCGACTGGGTCTTCGTCGACAACGGCCGCGTGCTGTCGAAGTGGAGCGGCAACGAGGGCGATGCGCGCCAGGCGATGGCCAACGGCGCTGATGGCGCGGCCGACGCGCTGATGAAGAAATACGCCAAGCGCAGCGCCGCCGGGCAGCCGGGCAAGTATCGCGTCGTCTTCACCGGCCTGCGCAGCGCCGACGACTACATCCGCCTGACCGCCATCCTGCAGGGCATATCGGTGGTGCGCGGCGTGACGCCGGTACGGGCGACGCCGGAAGGGCTGGAGGTCGATCTCGACCTGCTGACCGGCCTGCCCGGATTCCGGCGCATGCTCGGCAGCGACGGCGCGCTGGTCGAAGTCAGCAGTCCGGAAGGCGAAGCGACGGGCCCGATCGTCGCACCTGTCGTGTTCACCTTGCGCTGAGACCTCGACCATGCACACCGAAGCCATGGACGACATCGCGCTGTTCCTGAAGCGGCTGCAGTGGGCGCTGGTGGCGCTCGCCGCCGGCTGGCTGATCTGGCTGCTCGGCCCCGTGCTCACGCCGTTCGTGGTCGCCGCGCTGCTGGGCTGGCTGGGCGATCCGTTGGTCGACTGGCTCGAGCGCCGTGGCCGCTCGCGCAACACCGCGGTGATCCTGGTGTTCACGCTGATGGCGTTGTTGCTGGCCTTGCTGCTGGTGATCCTGGTGCCGACCATCCAGCGCCAGATCCTCACCCTGGTCGAATCGCTGCCCCAGTATCGCGACTGGTTCATCTACACCGCCGTGCCGTGGATCGAGCATCGCACCGGCCTGGAGATCGCCACCTGGCTCGATCCGGAATACCTGATCGAGCAGGTCCGCACGCATTGGGAGCGCGCTGGCGGCATCGCCACCACCGCGCTCGGCTATCTGTCGCGTTCGGGCTTCGCGCTGTTCGCATGGATGGCCAACATCGTGCTGATCCCGGTGCTGACGTTCTTCTTCCTGCGTGACTGGGACGTCTTCATCGAGCGCGTCGCCGCGCTGGTGCCGCGCGCGCACCTGAGCACCGTTTCGCGGCTGGCCAACGAATCCAGCAGCATGCTCGGCGGTTTCCTGCGCGGCCAGTTCACGGTGATGCTGATTCTTGGCGCGATGTACGGCTTCGGTCTGTGGGCGGTGGGGCTCGATCTGGGCCTGCTGATCGGCATCGTCGCCGGCCTGCTCACCTTCGTGCCGTATCTCGGCCCGGTCAGCGGCGTGGTGTTCGGCGTGATCGCCGCGCTGGTGCAGTACGGCGACTGGAAGCACGTGGCGGGCGTGCTGGCAGTGTTCGGCATCGGCCAGATCATCGAGAGCTATTGGCTGACGCCGAAACTGGTCGGTGATCGCATCGGCCTGCATCCGGTGGCAGTGATCTTCGCCGTGCTCGCGGGCGGGCAGTTGTTCGGCTTCCTCGGCATGCTGCTGGCGCTGCCGGTGGCGGCGGTCGCCAACGTGCTACTGCGCTATGCGCACGAACGCTACACGCACAGCCGCCTGTACGCCGGCGATGCGCCGACGATCGTGATGCCGGAAGCGCCCGCTGAAAGTGGCGTCATCGCTCAGGACAGCGCCAAACCTTCCAACGACGGCAAGGACGGCGATCAGGCGTGAGCCGGTCGGCTTCAGGTCCGAAGTCGGGAGCGAACGCGGGGCAGGGCGCGCAACTGCCCCTGGCCTTGCGTTATCCGCCGGATCAGCGTTTCGAGACCTTCGTCGCCGCGCCCGAGGGCGCGCTGCCGCTGTTGCGGGCGATGTCGTCGGGTGTGGACGGCGATCGCGCGGCGGATGGGGCGGTTGTGCGCGGACTCTATCTCACTGGAAGCGCTGGATCGGGCAAGACCCACCTCGCGCTGGCCGCCTGCGCCGCGGCCGAATCCGCGGGGCGACGCAGCGCTTATCTGCCGTTGATGGTGGCTGCGGGAAGACTGCGGGATGCGCTCGCGTCCCTGCATGACAACGATCTGATCGCGCTCGACGGACTCGACATCATCGCCGGTGATCGCAACGACGAGGTTGCGCTATTCGATTTCCACAACCGCGCCTTCGACGCCGGCAAGGCCGTGCTCTACACCGCGCGCAAAGCGCCGGATGCGTTGGGACTGCTCCTGCCGGATCTGCGTTCGCGACTCTCCCAGTGCACGCGCATCATGCTGACGACGCTCGACGACGCCGGTCGGCGCGAGATGCTGCGTCTTCGCGCACAGCGCCGCGGCCTGGTGATCGAGGATGCGGCGATCGACTGGCTGCTCAAGCGCGTCGATCGCGACCTGGCCAGCCTGGCCGCGCTGCTGGATACGCTCGATCGCGCCTCGCTCGCGGCGCAGCGGCGCATCACCGTGCCGTTCCTGCGCCAGACCTTGGGGATCGATTAAGCCGCTGTCGCTCCACCGTCGTCATTCCCGCCTTCGCGGGAATGACGATTATCTCTAGGCCTCAGCAAGAAGCTCGCGGTAGAGCGCCAGATCACTCGCCGAGAAACAACAGAACGCCACTTCCTCGATCGCATCGAGCGACGCCAGCGTTTCGCGCACCGTCGCGATGGCGATGCGAGCCGCCGGCTCTGGCGGATATCCAAAGATGCCGGTGCTGATGCACGGGAAGGCAATGCTGACGATGTCATGCTTCGCCGCGACTTCGAGCGAGCGCCGGTAGCACGACGCCAGCAATTCCGGCTCGCCATCGTTGCCGCCGCGCCAGACCGGGCCGACCGTGTGGATCACGTATTTCGCCGGCAGGCGATGGCCGCGCGTGAGTTTGGCCTCTCCGGTCTTGCAGCCGTGCAGGAGACGGCATTCCGCCACGAGATCGGGACCGGCCGCACGATGGATCGCCCCGTCCACGCCACCGCCGCCCAGCAGCGAGGAATTGGCCGCGTTGACGATCGCATCGAGCGCGAGCCTGGTGATGTCTCCTTGCTGTGCGCTCAAACGCATGCGTCACTCCTGTGCGGGCCAGTCGATGAATTCCGGCGCCACGGTATCGGTGAGCCAGGGATCAGGCTGAGGAATTTTCTGGTCGAAATCGAGTTCGCGATCATTGTATGGACCGGCATGATGGATGTTCGCCGCGGATTCTTCCGCCTGATGCCGCCGCATGCAAGCACGCGGACTGAGACGGGAGTGTCGCTCCATCGCCCGCCGATCGCCCGATCGTCCGAATAAAAAAAGCACCGGAGATTCCCCCGGTGCTGAGGAGAGAGCCCGCGCCGCCCCGCAGCGGCGCGGACGTCATGCGCTTCAGTGGTTCAATCAATCCACCGCTGTCGGCGCAATTGCGTCGCCGGCGGCCACGGCCGCGCAGAGCGTGCTGTTCTCGGTCTGCAGCTGGTCGTAGCTCTTCTGCCCTTCGGGGAGCGGGCTGAGCTGCGCCGGCAGCAGCGAACGGTACTTGGCGTCATAGGTCGCCGCCAGGAAGCAGGCTTCCGCCTGGTCGTGGAACTTGAGGCGGCCATGGCCGTAGCTGGCGTCGAATCCCGCGTCACCCAGATCGTTGCCGCCAGTGTTGGCGACGTAGACCAGCGAGTCGTAGGTCGAGTCGGACAGGTCGACGTTGCGCTGCTTCAACAAGGCTGTGCGATCGGCTTTCTGCTGCGCGGTCGCATCCGCCGGCAACGGTGCCGGCACCGTTGCGTTGGTGAGCTGGCGCTGATGCTGCAAGCCGAGTAACGCCAATGCGGCCGCGTGCGGTGTCGCGGACGACGTGCCGTTGAACGTATTGTCGCCATAAGACACGGTATCGACGTTGGCGAAGTTGGCCAGGTCGGGCTTGGCATTGCCTTCGGCCTGACCCGCTGGTTGCGCACCGCCGGCGGCGAGCACCGGGCCGCGCGAACTGTAGGCCTCCAGGTTCGAGGTCGCCGCATCCAGGGCCGCCACCGTGACGACGCTGGCCAGGTCGGCCGGGTGAATCAACGAGCGTGCCGACTGCGAATATCCGAAATGACCGTTGTAGCCGGCAGCGGACAACCGCAGGAAATTGCTCGCGTTGGCGGTTTTGCGCACCACGCGAACGCCAAACTTGCCGCCGCCTGCGAAACCGGCGCCAGCCCAATTGAAAACGCCATTGCACTGCGAAGTCTTGGTTCCGGCACCAAGCTGTACATTGAGGTTTTCGGTAGGTTCCTGGCCGGGTTGGCCGGTCTGCGCGGTGTCGGAGGTGTTCAGCACTCTCCAGCCTGCCATCTGCGTGACCTGGCCCAGCCAGTTGCGGACCTCATCGCCCCAGTACACCAATTCGAGCTTGTAATCCGCATCGGTGGTGTTGTCGGCGCGGGTCCAATCGTTCCAGGCCAGACTCACCTTGATTTGCGCGAAGCCATCGTTGGCGCGGATTGTCGAACCGACCGGGACGCAGTCGGCGAATTGGGAGTTGCGCACCCGGTTGACGGCGTCGAGGATCGGTTGGCCGTTGGCGTCGAGATTGCCGGTATCGAAATCCTGCGCCACATTGACGCCGGCCCCGGCGGTGCTGGCGCCGTCCCAGTATTTGCCATCGGCCTCGTTGCCGGCGGCATTGAGCACGAGTACGCCGTTGCGCGCGGCCGCCTCAAGCGCATCGTACAGCCCCTTGAGTTTGCTGCTGCCGGTTGCGGTGCCGTCGCCCGGCGCGAGCAGAGGCGATCCTTGCGAAGCGGTGATCACCTGCGCGCGGGGTTCTCCCTGTGGTTCGTTGCGCGAGTTGAGGTTGGCCGCATCCTGGATGCCGGCCACCCAATCGGCGGTGTAGCCGGCATCGTAGATGCGGTATTTGGCTTCCGGGGCGATGTCGTAGACGATCTCGATGACGGCATTGCCATGCTTGCCCCGGTAGTCGGCGAATCCGAATGCGCTCCCGGTCGGCTTGGTTAGTGTGACCTTGTCGGGCACCGCAGTAGTGTTCTTGGGCCATTCGTTCGCGTCCTGCAGTTTCTTGATCTCCCCGCTGGAATCAATGAACTGATCGAATACCGCGATGGTCAAGCCTTCGCCTTTGAGATCGCGGCGCAGTCCCGCCGCCAGCTGATCGTAATTGCCGAGCGAGCGCAGCTTGTCGAGGTTGCTCGCATCGGCGCCGTCGGTGAAGGCGACCGTTTGCGGCATCGCCATCAGCGAGACCTGTGAGACCGGATCGAGACTGGCCACCCATTCCAGCTGCGCCAACGGCACCTTGGCCTCGAGGCTGGGCGAGCCGTTGATTTTTTGCGCTTCCAGGCCGGCGGAGTGCAAGGTCTCGCGCAGCGCGGAGGTGGCGCGATCGAGCAGGCTGGGATTCTGGAGTTCCTCGAGGGGCAGTCCCAGATTGATGTTGATCTTGACCTTTTCGCCGTCACGGAAATCCAGCGGGATGCCGGCCGCGTCGAGCGCGGCGATCTGCGCCGCGATCGATGCGCGGGATGTCCCGCTTCGAGGCGTGCGTGACGATGCGCCGCTCTGCGACGAGGGCGCGATACCGCTCTGGTTCTGCGCAAACAATTGCACTGCCTGCAACAATTGGCCGGCACCGAGTTTCGCTTGCGCGGAATTGCGTGGCGTCGGAGTCGAATATGTGGCGGGTTGCGATGTCGGCGACAGCAGCCCGCTGTAGGTATTGCTGTTGGTGGCGAGAGGACCTTGTTGCGTGCCGATCATCGGTGATTGCGCAACCGGCTGGCGCGCGATGACCAGGACGCCGGCGCACGCGGCGACGAGTCCGAGAACGGCGAATTTCCGTTTAGACAACTTCTTCATCGAGTGATTCCCATACTGGTAAAGAGTGAACGAGTGACGCTCGACTCTCGGTTCTTCGCGTCCCCTTACACAGAACGCATTTGACGCGCATCACCCTAACGCGCCCTTCTACTTTTCAGATAACGAATCGAAATGACGCGGAGGTAGGGCATTGCCGCCTTCCTGCGTTGCAGATCGGTGGTCGGCGTTGCGAAGAAGAAGTTGTAATGGAAGCGCGACGGTTCGAAGTCGCGTCGCCCGATTCGCGCGGGAGGCTTCACCGCGCGGACGAATCCGTGATCCGTTCTTCTCGGAATTCCAAACCGATTATTGTCGGCTTGACGTACTTTCGCCGTGCATGGTGAGCGATGCATCGAGTTGTCGCAGCCGTTCCGGCGTGCCGACATCGGTCCAGGCGCCGCGATGATGCTCTCCGGAAATTTTTCCGTCCGCCATCGCGGCGCGCAACAGCGGTGCGAGTTTGAAAGCCGGTGGCGTCCGTTCGGTGCCTGGCGCCGCACCGATGATCTCGCGCCAACCATCGAGCATTTCCGGGCGATAGACGCCGATCCCGGCATAGGTCAGCTTCTCGCCGCCTTCCGCGCGCACCAGCCCATCGTCGCCGAGCGAGAAATCTCCCTGCGCGGCATAACGGGGGGCATCCACCATGACCAGATGCGCCAATCCCGATGGCGACGACGGCAGTGAGGTGAAATCGAAATCAGTCCAGATATCGCCGTTGACCAGCAGGAATGGTTCCGCGCCGAGCGAAGGCAGTGCATGCAGCATGCCGCCGCCGGTTTCCAGCGGCTTCCCGCCTTCGTAGGAATACGTGATGCGCAATCCCCAGTGCGTGCCATCGCCCAGCGTGCGCGGGAACTGCTCGGACAGCCACGATGTGTTGATGACGACGTCACGGATGCCGCAAGCCGCCAGCTTCTCCAGATGCCAGACGATCAGTGGCTTCCCGCCCGCAACCAGCAGCGGTTTCGGTGTGGTCTCGGTGAGCGGACGCATGCGTTCGCCGAGCCCGGCGGCGAAGATCAACGCCTTCATGCGGCGACACCCGCGCGCATGGCCGGCTTCACCCGCGTCTCGATCAGCTCGATGAGCGGATGCAGCTGCGGATGTCGCGGGAGCACTTCGTCGAGATAAGCGATGAAGCGCGGCGCATCGGCGATGTAGCGCGACTTGCCATCGCGATGATGCAATCGCGAGAAGATGCCGAGGATCTTGAGATGGCGCTGCACGCCGAGCCAGTCGGCATCGCGCATGAAGACGTCAAGGGCAGGCACGGGAAGTCCGGCCGCCGCCGCGCGCGCGTGATAGCGCGCGAGCCAGCCATCCACGCGCGCCAGCGGCCAGCTGAGGAAAGCGTCCTTGAACAGACTGACCGGGTCGTAGGCGATCGGACCGCTGACCAGATCCTGGAAATCCAGCACGGCCGGTCCGTCGGACACGGGCATCAGATTGCGCGGCATGTAGTCGCGATGGGCGAGCACGCGTTTCTGCCCCAGTGCGTTGTCCATCAGGCGGCGTTGCACGAGTTCCAGGCGATCGCTGTCGCCGCAGTCCAACTGCAGCCCGAGATGGCGTCCGAGGAACCATTCTTCGAATAGCCCCGCATCGCGTTGCAGCAATGCTTCACCGAAGCTGCCGATATCGGATGGTGGCGTGATCGACTGCAGCCGCAACAGCTGTTCGATCGCGGCGTCGAAATGTGCATCGGCATTGTCTTCGTTCAAGATCTGCGCGAGCGTCGGGCCGCCGAGGTCTTCGAGCAGCAGGAAGCCATGCTCGACATCCTGCGCCAGCACCTCCGGCACGCGCACGCCACCGGCCGTGAGCAACTCGCGCATGCGCAGCCAGGGACGGGCGTCCTCCTTGTCGGGAGGCGAGTCCATGACGATCCAGGTCATCGAGGGCGTCGAGGTTTGGCCGTCGGCGGTGGCGCGCCAATAGCTGCGGAAGCCCGCGTCGACCGATGCGCGTTGCAGATCGAGCGCATCGTGACCGGTGGCGGCCCGGGCCCAATCGAGGCGCTGCTGGTCGCGCGGTATGGCGGAGTGTGGCAAGGGGGACGGCCTCTTGTGGACGTGCAACAGGGTAAACTCCCGGCACGCAACGGGCGAGATGGTCGATGAGTTCAGCAAATCCACGCGTGCAACCGGTTCTGCTGTCGGGAGGGTCGGGGACGCGCCTATGGCCATTGTCGCGCGAGGCCTATCCCAAGCAGTTCCTGGCGCTGGTTGGCGAGCGGACGATGCTGCAGGACACGTGGGAGCGCGTGGCGCCGCTGGCCGCCGCCGCGCCGATCGTGGTGGCCAACGAGGAGCACCGTTTCCTTGCCGCCGAGCAGCTCCGGCTGGTCGGGGTGGAACATGCCGCGATCCTGCTCGAACCGGTGGGGCGCAACACCGCGCCCGCGATCGCGGCGGCGGCATTGCAGGCGATGGCCGGTGGCGACGATCCGCTGCTGCTGGTGCTGCCTTCCGATCACGTGGTGCGTGACGCGCAGGCGTTCAGGCGCGCGGTCGAAACCGCCGCGGCCGTCGCGGGAGATGCGCTGATCACGTTCGGAATCGTGCCGGAAGCCCCGGAGACGGGATTCGGCTACATCCAGGCCGACGCTGAAGGCACCGGCGTGCGCCGCGTGCTTCGTTTCGTCGAGAAGCCCGATGCCGCCACGGCGCAGGGCTATCTGGACGCTGGCGGCTACTACTGGAACAGCGGCATGTTCCTGTTCCGCGCTTCGCGTTATCTGGCTGAGCTGGAGCGCTTCCGTCCCGATATCCTCGTCGCGGTGCGTCGCGCCTTCGAAACGGCCAAGGACGACGGCGACTTCATCCGCCTCGACAAGGAAGCATTCGCCGCCAGTCCCTCGGACTCCATCGACTATGCGGTGATGGAGAAAACCGATCACGCGATGGTGCTGCCGGTGGATATCGGCTGGAATGACGTCGGTTCGTGGTCGGCGCTGTGGGAAGTCAGCGAGCAGGACGGTGACGGCAATGCGCATCACGGTGACGTGATCGCGGTGGACACGCGCAACAGCTACGCCTATGCGCGACGGCTGGTGGCGCTGGTCGGCGTCGACGATCTGGTGGTGGTGGAAACCGACGATGCCGTGCTGGTGGCGCGCAAGGATCGCGTGCAGCAGGTCAAGGACGTGGTGGCGAAGCTCAAGGCCGATCAGCGCAGCCATGCGGTCCTGCATCGCGAGGTGCACCGGCCCTGGGGCAGCTACGATTCCATCGATGCCGACGACGGCTTCCAGGTCAAGCGCATCAAGGTCAAGCCGGGCGCGCGATTGTCACTGCAATCGCACAAGCACCGTGCCGAACATTGGATCGTGGTGCGCGGCACCGCGCGCATCACGCGCGACAACGACGTGTTCGATCTGCATCCGAACCAGTCCACCTATATTCCGCTGGGCGCACGGCACCGGCTGGAGAACCCGGGTTCTGAGGTGCTGGAAGTGATCGAGGTGCAATCCGGCAGTTATCTCGGCGAGGACGATATCGTGCGTTACGAGGACGTCTACGGGCGTTCGTAGCGCAGGCGTGGACGAGCGCAGGCAACTGAAACCGGAAGCGCCGGGCTACAGCCCCTTCATCCGTCACGCGCCGCCGTTCTGATCTTCGGGCGCGGGGAAAATCCGGAAACGTAGCGGGCGCAATCCCACTTCGCTGCCAGGTGCCGGCACCTCGATGCTGGGCGTGGCGACGAGATCGATCTCGAGCGTGCGCGAACGCTCGGGCAGTGCCACTTCGACGACGATGCGATCGGCGAGCCGGTGCGCGGCGACGACATGGCCGCGCAGCAGGCCTTCACCCGTGGGCGCGATGACGAAATCGTGCGGCCGCACGTACAGCTTCGCCGCGCCTTCGACCAGATCGTCGGCGGGCAGATGCCAAGATTGATCCTGGACCGAGAACACACCGTTCGCGACCTGGCCTTCGATCACGTTGGCGCGGCCGATGAATTCGAAAACGTAGGCCGATGCCGGCGCCGCGTAGATGTCTTCCGGCGTGCCGACCTGCTCGATTCGGCCGTCGCGCAGCACCACCACGCGGTCGGCCAGTTCCAGCGCCTCGTCTTGGTCGTGGGTGACGAAAACAGTGGTCTGTCCGGTCTGCTCATGCAGCTTGCGCAGCCAGCGCCGCAGTTCGATGCGCACCTTGGCGTCGAGTGCGCCGAACGGTTCGTCGAGCAGCAGCACGGTGGGATCGATGGCCAGCGCGCGTGCCAGCGCGACGCGCTGCTTCTGGCCGCCCGACAGTTGCTCGGGATAGCGTAAGCCGTGATCGGGCAACTGGATCAGTGTCAGCAGTTCCTGCACGCGCTGCGCGATCACGGCGCGCTTCGGCCGCTTGCGCCAGGGGCGGCTGCGCAGGCCGAAGGCGACGTTCTCCGCCACGGTCATGTGCTTGAACAGGGCGTAATGCTGGAACACGAAGCCGACGTTGCGCTCGCGCAGGCGCAGGCGCGTGGCGTCGGTGTCGCCGAACAGTAGGCGGCCGTTGTCGGGATGCAGCAGCCCCGCGATCACGCGCAGCAGGGTGGTCTTGCCGGAACCGGACGGGCCGAGCAGGGCGACCAGCTCGCCGGAGGCGATGTCCAGGCTCACGGCGTCGAGCGCGGTAACGTTGTTGGCGTAGCGTTTGCTGATGCCGTGCAGATGCAGCGAAACGCCGTGTTTCGGAGAATCGACCATACGTTCATCATGAACGATTGCGCCTGCCGGTGCATCCGTCGGCGGTTCGAGGGGAATGATGTTGACGAAAGCCATGCGGATGCCCGGGATCAATGTCGACGATGGGATTGCGCCAGGGCATCGCCGTGGCGGGCTTCGAGCCAGAACTTGAGCACCAGTGTGATCAGCGCCAGCCCCGCGAGCAGCGAGGCCACGGCGAACGCGGCGGTGCCGTTGAATTCGTTGTAGAGGATCTCGATGTGCAGCGGCAGCGTGTTGGTGAGACCGCGAATATGGCCGGAGACCACGGACACCGCGCCGAATTCGCCCATCGCGCGCGCACCGCACAGCAGAACGCCGTACAGCAGGCCCCACTTGATGTTGGGCAGGGTGACGCGGAAGAACATGGTCCAGGCGCTGGCACCGAGCGAGCGCGCGGCGATTTCCTCATCGCTGCCTTGCTGCTGCATCAGCGGGATCAGCTCGCGCACCACGAACGGGAAGGTGATGAACAGTGTGGCCAGCACGATGCCGGGCCGCGCGAAAAGAATCTTGTAGCCGTGATCGCTCAGCCATTCCCCGAACCAGCCGTGGCTGGTGCTGAACAAGAGCACCAGGCACAGACCGGCGACCACGGGAGACACCGCGAAGGGCAGGTCGATCAATGCCATCAGCACGCGCTTGCCTGGGAATTCGAAGCGCGTCACCGCCCAGGCCGTGAACACGCCGAATACCGCATTGAGTGGAATCACGATCGCGGCGGTAAACAGCGTGAGTTTCAGCGCCGAAACCGCGTCCGGCTCCTTCAACGCCGCGAACCAGACATCGACGCCCTTCGCGAACGCCGCGCCCAGCACCATTGCCAGCGGCAGCACCAGCAGCAGCACCATGACCAGCAGCGCCAGCGCGATCAATCCCCAGCGCAGCCAGACGGGTCCTTGCAGATGATCGTGTTCAGACATCGCGGCGTCCTTTGCGTTCATGCGCGAACAGTGTCGGGATCGCATTGATTGCCAGCAGGCACAGGAACGAGGCCGCCAGCAGCAGCGCGGCGATGGCGATGGCGCCGTTGTAGTCGTATTCCTCCAGGCGGATGGTGATCAGCAGCGGTGCGATTTCCGTCTGGTAGGGCTTGTTGCCGGCGATGAAGATCACCGAGCCGTATTCGCCAAGTCCGCGCGCGAAGGCGAGGGAGAAGCCGGTAAGCAGTGCCGGTAACAGTTCCGGCAGGATCACGCGCCGCAGCGTGGTGAAGCGCGAAGCGCCGAGCGAGGCGGCGGCGTCTTCCTGTTCGCGCCCGAGTGTTTCCAGCACCGGTTGCGCGGTGCGCACCGCGAACGGCAGGCCGATGAAGACCAGTGCGATCACGATGCCGGTGGAGGTGTAGGCGATGTGGATGCCGTGCGGCTCCAGCCAGCGGCCGACCCAGCCGGTCTGCGAATACAGCGCGGTGAGCGCGATGCCGGCCACGGCCGTGGGCAGCGCGAACGGTAGGTCGACGACGGCATCGAACAGGCGCCGGCCGGGGAAGCGGTAACGCACCAGCACCCAGGCGATCAGCGCGCCGGCGAGCGAGGCGATCAGGGCGGCGACGAGCGCGGTGCCGAAGCTGAGCTTCAACGCCGCCTGCACGCGTTCGTCGTGGATCGCGCGCAGCCAGCCGTCGGTGCCGAGTCCGGCGGCGCGGATCGCCAGCGCCGCCAGCGGCAGCATCACGATCAAGCCGAGCCAGGCCAGGCCCAGCCCCAGGCTCAGGCCGAAGCCCGGCAGCGGCCTGCGCAGGCGCATGGGAGAAAGAGCGGGTAGGGAGAGAGAGGAGGCGGTCATGTCCGGAGCGTCAAAAAATTCCTTGCGATGATCTGGACGTCAGGAAAAACGGTTTGCGAGCATCCGCTTCCCCCCTCATCCATTCGCGGGAGAGGGGGAACAATTTCACTTCGCCGGCTTGTAGATCTGATCGAAGAATCCACCGTCGGCGAAATGTTCCTTCTGCGCTTTCTTCCAGCCGCCGAAGGCGTTGTCGATGGTCACCTGTTTCACCGCGGGAAACCTCGACAGCTCCGCCTTGTCGACTTTGTCCGGCTCCGCCGGGCGGTAGCCGTAGCGTGCGACCAGGCGTTGTCCTTCCGGCGAATACAACCATTGCAGATACGCTTCGGCCTGCTTGCGCGTGCCGTGCCTGTCGACATTCTTGTCGACCCACGCCACCGGCGGCTCGGCCTTGATGCTGAGGCTGGGCACGACGATCTCGAACTTGCCGCGCGTATCGGCGTCGCCGAGCGTGAGCAGGGCTTCGTTTTCCCACGCGATCAGCACGTCGCCGATGCCGCGCTCGACGAACGTCGTGGTCGATCCGCGCGCGCCGGTATCCAGCACGGGCACGTTCTTGAACAGCCTGGAGAGATAGTCCAGCACCTTGGCGCCGTCGCGATATTGCGCAGAGGCCCAGGCCCAGGCGGCGAGATAGTTCCAGCGCGCGCCGCCGGAGGTCTTCGGGTTCGGTGTGATCACGCCGATGCCGGGCTTGATCAGATCGCCCCAGTCCTTGATCTGCTTGGGATTGCCCTTGCGCACCAGGAAGACGATGGTGGACGTGTAGGGCGCGCTGTTGTGCGGCAGGCGGCTCTGCCAGTTGGCGGGCAGCAGTTTGCCGTTGTCGACGATCGCATCGATGTCGGCGGCGAGCGCGAGCGTGACCACGTCGGCTTCGAGCCCGTCGATCACGGCGCGCGCCTGCTTGCCGGAGCCGCCGTGCGAGGCGCGGATCTCGAGCGTTTCGCCGGTCTGCTGCTTCCAGTGTGCGGCGAAGGCCTTGTCGTAGTCCGCGTACAGTTCGCGGGTTGGATCGTAGGAAACGTTGAGCAATTCTGTGGCCTGCGCGGCACCGGCGGATAGGGCAAGAGCGAGGCCGAGAGCTAGAGTACGAAGTGGGGATTTCATATGGAGTTCTCTGTGGGGAGTGGGGGGCTGCGTTTCATCGACGTCTTATCGACATCGACGACAGCTCCGAACGTTCCATGAGCAAGTCCGATCATGCTTTGAATGCTGAGACGACATGCGGGATTCCTAGAAGGACACCTGTGCGCGGGTGAAGAACGCTTTCTCGTCCTCGCGATCGCCGTTCGCGCCGCCGCCATCGAACTTGGTCTGGGTGTAGTTGGCGATCAGCTTGAGATTGGCGGTGAGATACCAGTTCAGGCCCAATCCCAACGAGGTGGCTTCCTGCGCGGCGACCGTGGGATCGGCGAACAGGGGGAATGCATCGTCGTCGAGCGTCAACCTCCCGTAGCGTGCAGCAATCTCGAATGCGCCCCAGCCTGCACCGCCGGGCGTAAAAGGATGGTTAGGCCGCGCCACGCCCCGGTAGCTGGCGTCTTCTCCGGTCAGGACGTAACTGCCGACCACCTGCCATGCGCGATGATCCAGCTCGGCGCGCGTGCCGTTCGCGGGCAGCACGACTTCCTGCTTCGAACTGACGTATTCGCCCAGCAGGCCGAGCGAGTTGCGGTAGTACCAGGCCTGCGGCGACCAGCGTGTGTGATCGCCGTCCGCGGCGACGGCGCCGCGATAGTTGAAGAAGGTCGCTTGTCCCGGCGTGCGGTAGCGCGTCAGGAAATTGTTGCCGGTGCCGCGCTTGTCGCCACTGGTGGCAGAGATGCCGAAACCGAGGCCGGACAGCGCATTGCCGCTGTTCTTCCAGGGTTCGAAGAAGATGCGCGCGGCGGTTTCCAGTTCGTTGTCGGGATTTGAGGTGATCGCATCGCGTCCGTCGACCGTTCCGTTGAAGATGCCGACCGCGTAGCTGACGGCGCCCTTGGCGAATTCGCCCTGCAGCTGCACGCCGATGTCGCGATTGGGCACCAGTTCGGTGGGGAAACCATTTTCAATCAGTGCCGTGGATGCGGAGGATTGCAAGCGTTCCAGGCCCACCGGCGCGGTGAACTTGCCGGCGCGCACGGTGGCGCGCGGATCGAACTTCAGATCGATGTAGGCATCCACCAGCGTCGCGCTGTCGCCTGCGAATTCGGGCGTGATGCGGAAGCCGATCCACTTGCCCCAGGTGCCTTCGATGGTGGGGCGCACGCGACGCAGCAGGAAAGTGTCGTTCTGCGGCGGTGCGTCGTCGCCGATGAAGAAACGGCCATCGGCCTGCACCAGGCCGCGGAAGCGGATTTCGTTGTCGCCGTCCGCCGACTTGATCGACAGGCCTTTTTCCGGCGTGATGGCCACAACCGGGGCGGAGGCCGCCTTGGCTGTCGCGGCTTCTTCCTGCAGTTCCAGTCTGCGCTCGAGAATGCGCAGGCGCTGATCGAGATCGGCGACGCTCGCGGTCTCGCCATCGTTCGCGGGCACCGCGCCGTAACGCTGTTCCAGGGCGCGCAAACGGCGTTCGAGATCCTCGACGGTGGGCTGTTGCGAAGAGGGCGGGTCGGCGGCGAACAACGGCAGTGCCGTCGTCGACAAGGCGACGGCGAGGCTCAGGCGGGCAAAGCGGTGGCGTGCAAGCGGCGCGGACATGCGCGTCTCCTTCGAGAGAGCTTGAGGGAAGCGCCTCCGGAGGGCCGGCCGACGCGGGGGAGGGATCGAGATCGCAACAAACTCAATTGATGTTGCGAGGACAGCGATCGCAGATCCCTTTCCGCCTGCGTTTCATTCCCGGTGCCGACATGACGGTCAAGCCGCTTCCGCCTTCGTGTCGAGCGAAGCCAGCCAGTCGTCGTCCGAGCCTTCGTTGACGCCCTCGAACAGGAACGTCGACAGATAGCGTTCGCCCGTATCCGGCAGTGTGGCGAGGATCACCGAACCTTCCGGCGCGCGTTCGGCGACCTGCAAGGCCGCGGCGACGGTGGCGCCTGCGGAAATGCCGACGAAGATGCCTTCCTCCGCGGCCAACCGGCGCGAGGTGTCGCGCGCGAGCGTGTCGTCGACCGGCAGCACCTGTTCGGCGACGTCGCGATCGAGCACGGCGGGCACGAAGTCCGGCGTCCAGCCCTGGATCTTGTGCGGCTGCCAGTCCTTGCCGGTGAGCAGCGAGGCGCCGGCGGGTTCCGAGGCGATGATGTGCACTTCCGGGCGCGCGACCTTCAACACCTGGCCGACACCGGTGAGCGTGCCGCCGGTGCCCCAGCCGCTGACGAAATAGTCGAGCCGTTTGCCGGCGAAGTCGCGCAGAATTTCCGCCGCCGTGGTCTGACGGTGATACGCCGGATTGGCCGGATTCTCGAACTGCCGCGCCAGGAACCAGCCGTGCTTCTTCGCCAGTTCCTCGGCCCTGCGCACCATGCCGCTGCCACGTTCGGCGGCAGGTGTGAGGATCACCTTGGCGCCATAGGCGCGCATCAGCTTGCGGCGTTCGATGGAGAAGGTTTCCGTCATCGTCGCGACGAATTTGTAGCCGCGCGCGGCAGCCACCATCGCCAAGGCCACGCCGGTGTTGCCCGACGTGGCCTCGACGATGGTGTCCCCAGGCTTGAGCAGTCCCTTGGCTTCGGCATCGAGCACGATGGCCAGGGCGAGGCGATCCTTGACCGAACCGCCAGGGTTGAACGATTCGGCCTTGGCGTAGAGCGTGACGTGCTTGGGCGGCAGCCGGTGCAGCTTGACGATGGGCGTGTGGCCGATGGTGTCGAGGATGCTGTCGTAAAGGGCCATGGTGGTGTCTTCAGTGTATGAGTTTGGGTTTTTGCTTCCACCCCTGCGAATGCAGGGGCGGGTCGGGAGGGGTTCCGGCGTTTACGTGCGCAACTCGGCGTCATGCGCCGCGTTACCCCTCTTCATTTCCCTCCTGCAAGCAGGGGGTTATGCAGCTTTATCCAGTACCTGTTGAAGCGCGCCGAGCGGCGCTTCGCCAAACCAATGCAGCGTATCGGCGAGCGCGGCCACTTCGCCGATGATCAGCATCGCTGGCGATTGCACGTCATGCCCGCGCGCACGCTCGGCGAGTTGCGACAGTGGCCCTGTCACCACGCGCTGGTCGGCGCGCGAACCGTTTTCGATCAGCGCGAACGGTGTCGCCGCATCGCGGCCATGGGCGATCAGCCGTGCCTGCAGCGTATCGAGCATTGCCACGCCCATGTAGACCGCCAGCGTCTGCCGTTCCTGCGCCAGCGCCGGCCAATCCAGTGTGTCGAGCGAGGCTTTGCACTGCGCGGTGACCAGGCGCACCGATTGCGCATGATCGCGGTGGGTCAGCGGCACGCCCGCGTAGGCCGCGCAGGCGACTGCGGCGGTGATGCCGGGAACGACTTCGAATGGAATTCCATGGACGTGCAGGGCTACGAGCTCCTCGCCGCCGCGGCCGAACACGAACGGATCGCCGCCTTTCAGCCGCACCACGCGGCGGCCGGCAAGCGCATGCTCGATCAGCAACGCGTTGATGCGTTCCTGCGTCGCGTGATGGTGACCCGCCTGCTTGCCGACCTCGATACGCTCGGCATCGCGGCGCGCGAGTTGCAGCACTTCCGGGCTGACGAGGCGGTCGTGGAGGATGACGTCGGCCTCGTTGAGCACACGCAGCGCGCGCAGCGTGAGCAGGCCGGGATCGCCGGGGCCGGCGCCGACCAGTGCCACGGAACCGATCGGCGTCCGTGTAAGTGATGATGCTTCGTGCGCGGAATCCGCATCCAGGATCTTCTCGAACGCATGCTCCGCGGCGATGTGCTGCCGCTTGCGCAGCAGCGATTGCAGCGGCCCGGCGAGCAGGCGCGCAAAACCGCGCCGGCGCGCGGCAAGGTCGGGCCATCGCGCGCGGATGCGCTCGCGATGCCGCGTCAGCAGCTGCGCCAGCGCGCCGTAGGACTCGTCGAACTGCGCTTCCAACCGTTCACGTACCAGCCGCGCCAGCATCGGCGCACCGCCGCCGCTGGAGATCGCGATCTGCAGCGGGCCGCGTTCAACGCGGGCCGGCACCTGGAAGCGCGACAGTTCGACATCGTCGACGACGTTCACCCAGACATAGCGCTGCTCGGCCGCGTCGGCGATGGCGTGGTTGGCCGCGGCATCATCGGTGGCGGCGATGGCGAGCCAGGCATCGCGCAACCAGTCGGGGTTGAACTCGCCGGCGCGATGGGCGATGCGATGCCGCGCCGCCCAGTCCGCGAGCGTAGGTTCCAGCCGCGGCGCGCCGACCACCACGCGGGCGCCTGCTTCCAGCAGCGCTTCGACCTTGCGCCGCGCCACCGTGCCGCCGCCGACCACGAGCACGGTGCGGCCGCGCAGATCGGCGAACAGGGGATAGAGAGGGGTGGGATCGTCGGGCATGTGAAAGCCTCGGCTGGGAGACCGACGCTAGCGATGGCCGCCCCGGCGCGGAAATGGCGCCGACTCCTGCGCTTATGCCTTATCGGCATAAGCTGGGCGAAGTCCGCCCTGGACAGGTTCCAGGCGTAACGATATGTTGACGAATCCTTTCATCATGATAAAAAGATATATCTCCGGGGTGGCCTCGCTCCCGGAGCGCCTCCACGGTACCTGTCGCGATGACCCTCACCCAACTCCGCTACCTCGTCGCCATCGTCGATTCCGGGCTGAACATCACGCTCGCGGCCGAGCGCGTGCACGCCACCCAGCCGGGACTGTCCAAGCAGCTCAAGCAGCTGGAGGATGAACTCGGCTTCCAGTTGTTTGTGCGCAAGGGCCGCAGCCTGGAAGGCATCGCGCCCGCGGGCGAGCGCGTGCTGGAGCACGCGCGGCGCATCCTCGAGGAAGCCGCCAATATCCGCAGCTATGCTGCCAACGAGCGCGGTGAGCATGCCGGCCGCTTGCTGCTGGCCACCACGCACACGCAGGCGCGCTATGTGCTGCCGCCGGTGATCGCGGCGATCAAGCGCCAGTTCCCGCAGGTGAACGTGGACCTGCAGGCCGCGGGCGATGCGGAAGTGCTGCAGAAGCTGGCCCAGGACAATGCCGATCTCGCACTGATCAGCAGCGCCGGCAGCGTGCCGCAGGGCGGGCTGGCGGTGCCGCTGTATCGCTGGCGGCGCGTGCTGCTGCTGCCGCGCGCGCACCCGCTGGCCGATCTCGGCCGCGCGCCGACTCTCGTCGAGCTCGCGCAGCATCCGCTGATCAGTTACGAATCCTCGATTCGCGCCGACTCTTCGCTGCAACGCGCGTTCGCCACCGAAGGCGTCGAGCCACAGATCGCGATGACCGCGCGCGACGCCAACCTCATCAAGACCTACGTGCGTGCCGGCCTCGGCGCCGGATTGCTGGCGGAGATGGCGATCGGCGCCCGCGAGGACGCGGATCTGCGCATCCTGCCCGCGCCAAAAGCGCTGCCCGAATGCATCACCTGGGCGGTGATCCCACGCGGCCGCGTCCTGCGCGACTACGCGCTGGCGCTGCTGCACCATCTCGCGCCACAGCTGGATCCGCGCGATCTGCGCCGCGTGCTCGAAGGCAATCTCGAACCGCAGTGGCCGACGCCGCCGGCGTGGGTGGAACTGAGCCAGCCGATCACGGTGTAGCGCGGGGGCGCATATGACCGCGCAACAGCTGTTCCAGATCGCCGGCTTGGGTTCCGTGGTGGTGCCTGCTGCTGTGGCGATAGCGCTTACATTGCTTCCGTACCCACGCCGGCTGTTCGTGCGAGGTGCGATCGCCATTCTGGTTGCCTGGGCGATATCGGTTTTCTATACCGGCCTGGTTTACAACCCGTTGGGCCTCGCCGCGGCATCGGCACAAGGGATGCATGCGCCCTGGATGCGTTACGACAACAACACCATCGCGGTTCAATTGATTGGGGGATGGATACTTCCCGCAATTTCCGTTCTAGGTGTCTGCTTGGTCCGTCATATCGCCCGCCGATTTGGCAGGGCTGAATTCAAGAACGGAAGATGATTCGAATAACGGCCCATGCCGCGGTATTCGGCAGGCTGAGATTGAGGCGCCCTGTCGGGCGGCGTATTCGTCTGCGAGCATGAGGAGGGCGATGCGCGCCTGCCGGAACACGTCGGCGGCGCTGTCTGCGAGGCGTTTCCCTGGACGTTCTGATCAGCGGAAACCTTCGCCGGACCAGGACATTCCGTTCACGCCACGCCGGATTGGTGCGGGTTGCATTGAATGAATGTGAAGATCACGGCGCAAGGTATCAGCGGACGAAGAGACTGGCGGTCGTGGCCGGTACGAGGCCAGGGAATATCGGCATGAAAATGGTGCATACGGAGCGTCAACGGATTTGGTGATAACTTCGGGCTGCCGCCAAATGGCGGTCTATGAGATGACAGGAGTGTTGTCATGGAACTGCTGAAAGTTCAGCTGCAAGAGAAATCGAACGAGATCAATCCGTTCGGGGTGCAAATCGACGCACCGATGCCCAAGGACGCGATTACCGAGGCACTGCTCGCCAAGCCCATTGGCTTTCCTGAAGATGCTCGCGGCTACTACAGCCAGGGGGGCTGAGTCCGCGTTGTTCGGTTGAACGTCGCATTCGCGACATGGCGCCGCCCTTCTTCAGGGCGGCGCTTCTCTTTGCAGGAAGCATCCGATGCTCAAGGCCGATATCGCGCTGTCCGATCTTGCGAACGATCCGACATGGCGAGGTGGTTGCATTGCTCTGGGACAAAGCAGGATCGACCCTTATTCGCATCCGGCACTCGAAACGTTGCTGATTCGTACCGATGGCCAGTGGTTCGCCGTCGTGCGGGAGCGGATGGCGGGCAGCGATACTCGTGAGCCGATCACGATCGAAACCGTCGATGCCGAGCGGTTCCATCAGCTATACCAGGCGTGCCTGTTGTGGCCACTCGATTATGTGCTGATCGAGGTGGCTCAAGCCGGATGTCGGCTGCGGGCGAGAGCCGGCGTATTGGGTTCCGCGCCGGTCTACTGTCGAGCCACGAACGAGCGCTTGACGATGTCCTGGGATCTCGCGGACTTCTTCACAACACCTTTGGCGATCGATGTCGAAGTCGCGAGCCATCATCTGGCATTGCAGACGTTCTATTCGGCACGCCAGCTGTTCGTCGGTGTCTTCTTGCTGACGGAGCGGGCATCGTTCTACGTGGAGCCGGGCAAGGCGCGCTACCAGTATCCCGCGGCGGCGGAGGTGGCTTCGCCCGCATCTTCGCCGACCGGCGACGGCGGATTGACCGCGTTCGGAGAATTGCTGCATCGCGCGGTCGCGATGCGGCCCGCGACCGCCGGCCGGATGGCGACAGAACTGAGCGGCGGCATGGACTCGGCCACTGTGGCCAGCGCCTTGACGTCGATGCATGGGCCGGTTGCAAGCCTGGGCATTCTGCTGGACGGCGATCTGGGACGCAGTCAGATCGAACGCCGGCGGAAGATCGCGGCCCGGCTGGGTTTGCTCGACGATACCGTGGAGATCGCCGCATTTCCGCCGACGCTCGATCTACGGCCGGGGATTCGCACCGAATACCCGCATCCGGAGTTCTATCTGGAAGCGTTCGAGGCCTTGTGGCGATCGGCGCGAGCGCGCGGCTGCGACATGTTGTTCACCGGCCTGGGCGGAGACGAACTATTTCCAGTGTATCCCGGTGAAACGCAGGGAGATGGCCAAGCCGCTCCTGGGGCGGTCACGGAGGCCAGAAGCTATGCTTTTCAGCTTCTGACGCCGCGCGCGCAGAGTGTTGCTCGGTTCTTGCGCGCATTCGATGCGCCGACCAGCCCGGTGACGGTATCGGGGTTGCTCGCTGGCGTCTGTCAGGCGCCGCATTTGCTCCGACATGGCCTGTGGCCGGTCAATCCGCTCGGTGCTCCGGATCTGGTGGCGTTTTGCCATCGGCTTCCGAAGGAATCGAGACACGGCCGTGCGGTCATGCGACGGTATCTGCATCACCAACTGGGCGAAGAAATCTTCCCTGCCGGTTACGTGAAGGAGACCTTCGCGAAAGTCCTGTCCGATCTGATCTCGCAACAGGCGAACACCATTGCCATGCAATTGCAGGAATGCGTGCTGGCCGATCTGGGGCTGGTCGATCAGCGGGTCGTGCTTGCATTGCTGGACGAGGTGTCGACAGCCAGGGCGAAAGCGGCGATGGCGCCACTGGCCAATTTCCTCTGGCTCGAGCGGCTGGCGCGGCAGGCTGCCGGCTGATTCCGCATTCGTGGATCAGAAGATCACTGGATTCAGGCCGCGACGCTGGCCCCGTCGTCGAAATGCAGCCCGCATTCGCGCTTGAGCCCGAAGAAGCGCGTGTCTTCCTCGCGCATGCCTGGTTCCAGCGGTCGCGTGGTGTGGATGTCGCCGATCGAGACATAGCCCTGATGCCAGAGCGGGTGATAGGGCAAGTTATGCGCCTGCAGGTAATTCCAGACGTCGCGATCGCTCCAGTCGGCGATCGGGTGCAGTTTCCAGCGGCCGTCGCGCAGTTCGAGGAAGTCGATGGCCTTGCGCGTGCTGGACTGCCCACGGCGCAGGCCGGCGATCCAGGTGCGCACGTTCAACTCGCGCAGCGCGCGCTGCATCGGCTCCACCTTGCGCAGGCGGTTGTAGCGGGTGATGCCGTCGACACCTTCTTCCCAGATCCTGCCATGCCGTGCTTCCATCCAGGCGATGCCGATCTGCGGGCGGTAGACCTTCAGGTTGAGGGCGAGCTGGTCGCTCAGCTGGTCGATGAAACGGTAGGTTTCCGGGAACAGATAGCCGGTGTCGATCACGATCACCGGGATATCGGGTTTCTGCTGCGTCACCAGGTGCAGCGAGACCGCCGCCTGCGCTCCGAAGCTGGACGAGAGCGCGTGTTCGCCGGCGGTGTTTTCCAGCGCCCAGGCCACGCGCTCCTCGGCGCTGCGCTCGCCCAACCATCGGTTGAGTTCGGCCAGCGACTGGGTCGATTCGGCGGCGGTGATGGGATCGGGCGGACTCATGCCAGTACCTCTACGGGGATTCCGTTGCGTGTGTCTTTGTCGGGGATGGAAACGATGGCGCTGCGGACCAGGAAGTCGCCGAAGCCTTCGTCGAAGTGTTTCTCGCGCGCGTAGTCGCGGATCAGTGGATCGAGCGCGTCGAGGATCTCGGGCTCGGCGATGTTCTCGCGATACAGCGTGTTGAGCCGCTGGCCGCGATGATCGGCGCCGAGCATCAGGTTGTAGCGGCCGGGCGCCTTGCCGACCAGGGCGATTTCGCCGAGATAGGGGCGCGAGCAGCCGTTCGGGCAACCGCTGATGCGCAGGTGGATCGGCGCGCCGGGGATGCCGTGGCGAGCAAGCAAGGCTTCAACCTTGCCGACGATGTCGGGCAGATAGCGTTCGGCTTCGGCCATCGCCAGTCCGCACGTGGGCATTGCCACGCAGGCGAGCGCATTGCGGCGCAGCGGATTGGCACGGCGCCAGGAATCGAGTTCGTATTCCGTCGTCAGCGCGTCGATGCGTTCGCGCAGGTCGGGCGTGATGTTGGCGATGACGAGGTTCTGGTTCGCCGTCAGACGGAAGTGCGCCTGCTGTGCGTCGGGCGCGGCTGTGTTGGCGGCTTCGAGGATCTGCGCGATCCGGCGCAGGCCGCTCAGATGCCGCACTGCTTCGCCGAGATCATCGAGCGCGCCATCGACGATGCGCCCTGCGGGGATCCGCAGGGTCAGGTGGGAGCGACCGTCTTCGCCGGTACTCCAGCCAAAACGGTCGCCGTTGTGGGCGAAGCCGAACGGACGCGCAGGAAGGAGAGGGAAACCTGCACGCCGTTCGACTTCGGATCGGAACCAGTCGAGACCGTGGTCGTCGATGGTGTATTTGAGACGGGCGCGCTTGCGGACTTCACGATTGCCGAAATCGCGCTGTGCGGTGACCACGGCCGTGGCGACGGCGGTGACCTGGTCGGGAGTGACGAAGCCGATCACGCTGCCGAGGCGCGGATATGTTTCCGGATCGCCATGCGTGGCGCCCATGCCGCCGCCGACGGTGACGTTGTAGCCGACGAGTGCGTCGGCTTCGCCGGCTGAATTTTCATCGACAGAATTTTTATCGAAGAGCGCGATGAAGCCGAGATCCTGCGCGAACACGTCGACGTCGTTGGTCGGCGGGATGGCGAAGCCGATCTTGAACTTGCGCGGCAGATAGCGCTCGCCGTAGATCGGCTCGTCCTCGCTGCCGCTGCTGGCGACGCGTTCCTCGTCCAGCCAGATTTCGTAGTAGGCGCGGGTGTTCGGCAGCAGGTGCTCGGACAGCGCGGCGGCCTGCGCGTACACCGTCGCATGCGCGGCGGAAAGGTGCGGATTAGCAGCGACGGCGACGTTGCGGTTGACGTCGCCGCAGGCGGCCAGGGTGTCGATGAGAGCGGCGTTGATCGCCTGCATCGTCGCCTTGAGTTCGGTCTTGATCACGCCGTGGAACTGGAACGCCTGCCGTGTGGTGATACGCAGGCCGCGCTCGGCGAACGTGGTGGCGATGGCATCGAGCTTCAGCCACTGCGAGGGCGTGACCACGCCGCCGGGCGTGCGCGTGCGGATCATGAAGCTGTAGGCCGGCTCCAGCTTGGCGAGGCGGCGCTCGTCGCGGATGTCGCGGTCGTCCTGCTGGTAGCTGCCGTGGTACTTGATCAGGGTCTGATCGTCCTCGCGCAGGCTGCCGGTGACCGGGTCGGCCAGGCTCTGCAGCAACGAGCCGCGCAGTCGCGCGCTTTGTTGCTTGATGTCTTCGACGGAGTGCGCGCTCATCAGTACACGTCCCGGGCATAGCGGCCCTGGCGCTGCAGGTTGTCGAGGTATTCGGCCGCCGCGTCGCGGTCGCCGGGCTTGTGTTCGGCGACGATGTCGAGCAATGCGCCGTGCACGTCCTTGCCCATGGCGATGGCGCCGCAGACGTACAGGTGCGCGCCATTCTGCAGCCAGTCGTAAAGGTCCTCGCCGCGTTCGCGGATGCGGTCCTGCACGTAGACCTTGTGCGAATCCTTCGCAAGAGCCCGGCCATCCATGGCCTGACTTCTCAATACATCGCGCGAGAAGGCGAGGTCGATGCGATCGAGTTCGCCGGATTTCAGCGCGCGCTGCCATTCCAGCTGGTAGAGGAAATCGCTGCGGAAATGCGGGTTGCCGAAGAACAGCCAGTTCCGGCCGGGGGCGCCGGCTGTCATCGGGCGTGTCGCCGCGCGCTCCTGCACGAAGGCGCGGAACGGCGCCACGCCGGTGCCGGGGCCGATCATGATCACGTCACGCGAAGCGTCCGCCGGCAGGCGGAAGCGCTCGTTGGTTTCGATGTAGACCGGCAGACGCTCGCCTTCGCCGCGGGTGGCGAGGTAATGCGACGCCGCGCCCCAACGGAGCATGCCATCTTGGGCACCGCTGTCGTATTCGACGTGCGCGATGGTGAGATGCACCTCGTCGCCGACGGCCTTGCGGCTGGAGGCGATCGAATACAGCCGCGGCGTCAGCGGCCGCAGCGCGGCGACCAAAGCTTCGGCCGACCAGTCGGCGGGATGGCGTTGCAGCAGGTCGATGACCTGACGATTGGCGAGCCACTCGCCCAGCACCACATTGCCGGGCTGCAGGATCGATTGCAGTTCGGCGTCGCCGCCGCGTTCGGCCTGGGCAGCGATGAAGGGCCGGGCGAGCTTGGTGAGTTCACGTTTGCTCGCCAGCCATTCGCGCAATGGGAGGGTGGTATCGCCTTGCGCGACGGCCTGTTCGCCGTCGAGTTTGAGCGTCGCCAGGATCGCATCGACCAGCGCGTCGGGGTTGCGCGGCCACAGGCCGAGCGCGTCGCCGGGCTCGTAGTGCAGGCCGGAGTCTTCCAGCGACAGTTCGATGTGGCGGATGTCCTTGGGCGACGCCGCTTTGCCGCGCGCCAGCGTGATGCGCTGGTTGGCGATCAGCTCGGCCGAGAACGGATGATCGCGGTCGTGGGTTGCCGCCGATGCGGCGATCTGCGGGCGCAGCGGCGTCACCGTCGCCAGCGGCTTTGCCGTATGCGAATCCTTCGCAAGAGCCCGACCATCCATGGCCGGACTTTCCAATTTTTTGGCCGCGGACACGGCCTGCGTGCGCCAGGGGATCGCGACGGTGTCGATGTCGAGATCGGCCTCGCCGCGCGGCAGCAGGCGCTGCGCGCCCAGTTCGGTCAGGCGCTCGTCCAGCCGTTGACCGATCGCGCAGAACTGCGGATAGCTGGAGTCGCCGAGGCCGAGCACGGCGTAATGCAGGTGCTCCAGGCGGGGCGCGCGCTTGCCGGTCAGGAATTCGAACAGTTCGCGGGCATCGTCCGGCGGATCTCCGTCGCCCTGGGTGCTGATGACCAGGTACAGGTGACGTTCGGTTTTCAGCTCACGCACCGGATAGGCATCGGCGCGCAGCAGGCGGACGGCGAGGCCGGCGCCTTCCACTTCCAGCGCCAGCTGCTCGGCGACGCGCTTGGCATTGCCGGTCTGGCTGCCGTAGACGATGGTCAGCCGCCCTGCCGTCGCGGCATCGGGGCGCACGGCAACGGCAGGAGCGGACTGGGCGGAAGCCGGCCGCGAGGTCGCCAATCCCGCCGCGTAGCCCGACAGCCACCATAGCCCGGGGGCGTCGAGCGCGCGGGTCAGCTTGGCGATCGTGTCCGCCTGTTCTTCGGACAAGGGCGGGGCGGGCAGGGGATTGGGCGATGGCATCGCGAGCGGCCGTTGTTCCGGTCACGGAGTTGGGACGACACTAGGCGCACCGGCGGCGATGCGGAAAGGAAGCTGAGTTATTCGGTTATGCCCCGCAGTCATTTACGGAGGGCGAGGGGGCCCTGGGTACAATTTCGAACAACCGTGCGACCCGAGCCGATGACCGTTTCCCTTGCAACCAACCCAATCGAGCCAATCGACCGTCCCCGCGACGAACTCGGCTGCCTCGAAGCCGAAAGCATCCACATCCTGCGCGAGGTGGCCGCGGAGAGCCGCAAGCCCGTGCTGCTGTATTCGATCGGCAAGGACAGTTCGGTGTTGTTGCATCTGCTGCTGAAGGCATTCGCGCCGGCCGTGCCGCCGATTCCGCTGCTGCACGTGGACACCACCTGGAAGTTCCGCGAGATGATCGCCTTCCGCGACCAGCGCGCGTCCGAAACCGGCATCGAGTTGCGCGTGCACATCAATCCCGATGGCGTGCGCGACGGTGTCGGCCCGCAGAGCCATGGCGCCAGCGTGCACACCGAGATCATGAAGACGCAGGCGTTGAAGCAGGCGCTGGAAGCGGGCGGCTACGACGCCGCGATCGGCGGCGCACGCCGCGACGAGGAAAAATCGCGCGCCAAGGAGCGCATCTTCTCGTTCCGCGACGCGCAGCAGCGCTGGGATCCGCGCCGGCAGCGTCCCGAGTTGTGGCAGCTGTACAACGGCCGCGTCGGCAAGGGCGAGAGCGTGCGCGTGTTCCCGCTCTCGAACTGGACCGAACTCGACGTGTGGCGCTACATCCGCCGCGAAAACATTCCCGTCGTGCCGCTGTACTTCGCCGCCGAACGCCCGACCGTGCAACGTGACGGCGCCCTGATCGTGGTCGACGACGAACGCTTCCGCCTGGAAGCCGGCGAAACCCCGCAGCTGCGCCGCGTGCGTTTCCGCACCCTCGGCTGCTATCCGCTGACCGGCGCGGTGGAGTCGGATGCCACCGATCTGGACGCCGTGATCGCCGAAATGGAAACCAGTGCGCAATCCGAGCGCGCCGGCCGCCTCATCGACCACGCCGACGGCGATACGATGGAGAAGAAAAAGCGCGAGGGGTACTTCTGAGATGGTGGCCGTCCCACGCATCCACGCGGAAGCCGGGCATGAGGAAGCCAAGCCGGCGCGAGCCGGGCGCGACATCCTGCGCATCGTCGCCTGCGGCAGCGTCGACGACGGCAAGAGCACGCTGATCGGCCGATTGCTGGCCGAAGCCGGCCGTCTTTCCGACGACGAACGCGTCGCACTCACGCGCGCCAGCGCCAGCCACGGCACGCGCGGCGGCGAACTCGATTACGCATTGCTCCTGGATGGCCTCGAAGCCGAGCGCGAGCAGGGCATCACCATCGATGTCGCCTGGCGCCATCTGCAGACAGCGCGCCGCCGTTACCTGATCGCCGACTGCCCCGGCCACGTGCAATACACGCGCAACATGGCGACCGGCGCATCGGTCGCCGATCTGGCCATCGTCCTCGTCGACGCTGGCAAGGGATTGCTGCCGCAAACGTTCCAGCACACCGCGATCGCGGCGCTGTTCGGCGTGCGCCACATCCTGCTGGCGGTGAACAAGCTCGATCGCGACGGCTACAATCGCGCGCTTTTCGACGAGATCGCCGATGCCTATCGCGCGCATGCCGCGCAGCTTGGCATCACGGACGTCGTCGCCATTCCGCTCGCCGCGGCGACGGGCGAGAACGTGACCGCGCGTTCGGCGAATTTCTCCTGGTACGCGGGGCCGACGGTGCTGGAGCACCTCGACAACGTCGAGATCGAGAATCGCGAGGCCGCGTTGCCGGCGCGTCTGCCGGTGCAAGCGGTGCTGCGCGGTGCCAATGGGGCGCGCTGGCTGGCCGGCACGCTCGTCTCGGGCATTCTGCATGCCGGCGATACGCTGCGCGTGGAGCCGGCGGGCGTGGTTGCCACCGTCGCGGAGATCACCCGTTCCGGCGATACCACCGACGTCGCATACGGCGGCGACGCCATCGCCGTGCGGTTGCTCGAGGACGTCGATGCCGGACGCGGCGACGTGCTGGCGATCGCGCAGGCGCCGCTGGCGGCCAGCGATCAGTTCGCCGCCGACGTGCTGTGGTTCGATCAGGCCGCGCTGTTGCCCGGCCGGCGCTATCAACTCAAGCTCGGTGCGCGCAGCGTCGGCGCGCGCGTGAGCGAGCTCAAGCACAAGCTCGATCCGGAAAGCCTGCAGCCGCTGGCCGCGAAACGCCTGGAGTTCAATGATATCGGCGAGATCACGCTGTCGCTGGATGCGCCGGTCGCTTTCGCGCCTTACGCGCAGGAACGCGCGCTCGGCGGCTTCGTGCTGATCGATCCGCTCACGCGTGCCACGGTCGGTTGCGGCATGATCCGTCACGGCCTGCGCCGTGCCGACAACATCCACTGGCAGGCGCTCAGCGTCGATCGCAGGGCACGCGCCGCGCTGAAGGGGCAGCATCCGCGCTGCGTCTGGTTCACTGGCTTGTCCGGCGCGGGCAAATCGACGATCGCCAACCTGGTCGAGGCGGGATTGCTCGCGCGCGGCTTTCACACCTATCTGCTCGACGGCGACAACGTGCGCCATGGTTTGAATCGCGACCTCGGCTTCACCGACGAGGATCGCGTCGAGAACCTGCGCCGCGTGTCGGAAGTGGCCAAGCTGATGACCGATGCCGGCCTGATCGTGCTGGTCAGCTTCATCTCGCCGTTCCGCGCCGAACGCGAGGCTTCGCGCGCGCTGTTTGCCGCGGGTGATTTCATCGAAGTCTTCGTCGATACGCCGCTCGCCGAAGCCGAGCGCCGTGACGTCAAGGGGCTCTATGCCAAGGCGCGGCGCGGTGAACTGCCGAATTTCACCGGCATTGATTCGCCCTACGAGCCGCCGGAGAACGCTGAGATCGTGCTCGACACGCTATCGCATACCTCCGAAGCGCTGGCGCAGCGAGTCATCGCGAAAGTGCTGGACGAGTAGGGCGTGTCCGACGGTTCTATCTGAAGCACGATGGCGCGATCGTGTCCGGCCGCGCCATCGTGATGCGTCAACGTTTTTCTGTCAGCGGCTCAAGGATCTTCCGCAGGCGGATTCGGTATCGGGCCCGGAGGGTGCGATGGACCGGATGGGCCAGGCGGCGAGGGGTCCGCCGGAATGCAATCGTCCGGCGGCAACTGCCCAGTCCCATCGTCCGCTGGCGGAAGGCAAATTTCCTGGGCGGATGCGTTGCCCGCGCCAAAGCCGAGAACGCCGAATTGCATTGCGCCCAACAACACCAGTGTTGCGACCTTGCTCATCGATATATCCCCTGAGGGTTCCTGATCCATGGAAACTCCGGGATGCCCGGAGCTTTCCGCTTATGTCGAATGCGGCGCCAACCGGCCCCCATCCGGTCCTGGCAGCCTATCGACTTCCGCCGGGCGTCAATGTGATCGCCGCCGCGTCAACGCGGCATCGGTATCGATCGCGGTCGGGATTGTGATCGGGATCAACTGCGACAGATCGCTCGCGTGAGAACGGCGAGCACGAACATCAAAGCAGGGCTTCGCCACGCAACATCGGCACGCAATGACCCGCGACGGTCGCGCGGATGCCGTCCGCCGCGCGCGACGCCGTTGCATGGAGCAGGCTCGGACGCCCCATTTCCACGCCTTGCATGATCTCGAAACGGCGTGCGTCATCGTTCGAGTGCGACAACAGCAATGCGGCGAGCGCCGTGTTCGCGCTGCCCGTCGCGGCATCCTCGATCGTGCCGGCCTCGGGCGCGAACATGCGCGCGCGCAGGTGAACGGATTCGCCTTCCACCCGATCGTGCGCATAGAGATGCAGCGAAAAGCGGCCGTTCAATTCCGTTCGTTCCACGCATACTTTGTGAAACGCTTCCAGGTTTGGCTTGGCGCGCTTGAGCGCATCGGGCGTGACCTCGGCGATGACGTACCAGGTGCCGACCGAAGCATGGATCGGACGGTGCATCGTCAGCACGATGTCGGCGGTCTCGAGACCGGCGCACGTCGCGATCGTTTCGACAGGGAATTCCACGCCGGTCGATAGCGGCTGTGGCGCGGAGATCAGGCTTCCGGTCACTTCGCCGGCGGCATCGTGCTCGATGTTCACCCGCACGACACCTGCCGGCACTTCAAACAGCAGGGTGCCGTCGCCACCGCGTCCCTCGCGCGCGAGCACGTAGCCCGTGCCGACCATGGGATGTCCGGCGAACGGCATCTCCGCGGTGCGATGGAAGATGCGGACGCGCGCCGTGTGCGCGGGATTCTCGGGCGGAAACACGAATGTCGTTTCGCTGAGATTGAACTCCGCCGCGAGCGATTGCATCTCGGCATCCGACAGGCCGCGCGCATCCGGAAACACCGCGAGCGGATTGCCGCCGAAGCGCTGATCGGTAAAGACGTCCACGGTGACGAAGCGATAGGCGGGCATGGGGGATGGCCTTGAGAGCGAAATTGGAACGTCAGCGAAATCAAAAAATGCGGAGCCGACGCGATCGGCAATATCGCATGCCAGGCTGCAAATCGTCCTGTGATGCGGACGGAACGATGCCGTCCAAAAAAGAAACCGCGCATCGGGCGCGGTTTCTTTTTTGGCTGTGACGGCCGAAGCCGGGTCAGCTCTTCTTCTTGCGGAGCATCTCGTAGAGGAAGAGCAGCACGATCGCCGCGACGATGGCGATCACCCACACCAGGAACCGGCTGGTCACGCCGAGCATGCCCGATAGGTATCCGCCGACGACCGCGCCCGCGATGCCCAGCAGGATGGTCAGGATCCAGCCCATCGGATCGGCGCCAGGTTTGAAGAACCGGGCCAGGATGCCGATCACCGCACCGCCGATGATGTAACCCAAGATGCCGTTGAACATGTTGCCGCGCTCCCGCGATTGGATGGCGGCGGCACTGTAGCAGACGGGCCTAGGATTGGAACGGAGTTCGCAGTTTCGGCCGAGATCGATTCAGGATTCATGGCGACACCTGACAAGTCCATCCCGTGCTTGTTGGGTGTTTGCGAGTTCGGACGGAGCCCGTATTCGCGACCGCTGGCTCAAGCACTTGCGTGCTTGAGCCGCGCGTGCGCCGTCCACGGCGCGCGACAACGCCGACTTGGCAGCGTTGCCTCAGCAGCAGCCGTGATCCCCATGACGATCACCACTGTCCGCAGCCACGGCCGAGCCGGTGGTCTCACCGCGCACGCTGGCGGCATGGTGCGCCGCGATCACCTTCGCCACGCTGGCGGTGACGCGCTTGCCCATCGGGATATGCAGGAATTCGTTCGGGCCATGCGCGTTGGAATGCGGGCCGAGCACACCGGTGATCATGAACTGCGCGCCGGGGAACTTCTCGCCGAGCATGCCCATGAACGGAATCGAGCCGCCTTCGCCCATGTACATCGCGGGACGGTTGTAGAACGCCTGGCTGGCATCGTCGATGGCGTGCTCCAGCCACGTTGCCATCGCCGGCGCGTTCCAGCCGGTGGCCGCCTTTTCCAGATCGAGCGTGACCTTGGCGCCGTTGGGCGGGTCGCGCAGCAGGGTTTCCTGCAGCAGTTCGCCAGCGCGCTTGCCGTCGACGGTGGGCGGCAGGCGCAGCGACAGTTTCACCGAGGTATGCGGACGCAGCACGTTGCCGGCGGAGGCCAGCGGCGGAATGCCATCCACGCCGGTGATCGACAGCGCCGGGCGCCAGGTGCGATTGAGCACGAGTTCGGTCAGATCGTCCGCCATGGGGGTCATGCCGGGCAGGAACGGGAATTTGTCGTAGATCGCGGTGCCCAGCACTTCGGCGACGCGCTTGGCCTGCGTCAGCCGGTCGGCGGGGATGTCGGCGAACAGGCCTTCAATGAGGATGCGGCCGGTGTTCTCGTCCTCGATACGCGAGAGCAGCTGGCGCAGCAGGCGGAAGCTCGAAGGCACCACCCCCGAGGCATCGCCGGAGTGCACGCCTTCGCCGAGTACCTTCACCGTCAGGTTGCCGCCGGCCAGCCCGCGCAGCGAGGTCGTGCACCAGAGCTGGTCGTAGTTGCCGCAGCCCGAATCCAGGCACACCACCAGCGAGGGCTTGCCGATGCGGTCGGCCAGATGGTCGACGTAGGCCGGCAGGTCGTAGCTGCCGGATTCCTCGCAGGCCTCGATCAGCACCACGCAGCGCGCATGCGGCGCGCCTTGCTCCTTCAGCGCCTGGATCGCGGCGAGCGAGCCGAAGATCGCGTAGCCGTCGTCGGCGCCACCGCGGCCGAACAGCTTGTCGCCGCGCAGTACGGGTTTCCAGGGGCCGAGGTCGTCGTCCCAGCCGGTCATCTCCGGCTGCTTGTCGAGATGGCCGTAGAGCAGCACGCAGTCCTCGCCCGTTTCCGGTCCGGACGCCGGAATGTCGAGGAAGATCAGCGGTGTGCGGCCCTCCAGGCGTACCACTTCCACCGTCATCCCGGGAACCGCCTGCGCCTTCGCCCAGGATTCCATCAGCCGGACGGCGTCGTCCATGTAGCCGTGCTGGACCCAGTCGGTGTCGAACATCGGCGACTTGTTGGGGATGCGGATGTATTCGACCAGTTGCGGAACGATATCGTCGTCCCATTTTTCCGAGACGAAGCGCTCAATGCGGGCTGGCTCGAACTGGCTGTCGTCCATGGGAAAAACCTCACTGCAAGGGGGATACGCCAATTCTACCGCCGGGGGGTAGGGTTTTTCCTACACGGCGATGCGGCATCCCCCGGCTGTTCCGCAGCCGGTGCGGCGATACGCTGTGCCGATGGAGTCATGGACACTGTCTCCACTGGCGGAGCGAACCGCCAGGGATGGATCCCATACCAAATCAAGGAGCAATGCCATGAAGTTCTTCAAGACCTCGACCCTGAAAAAAGTGTTCACCTCGCTGATGCTGTCGCTGGTGCTGGCCGGAAGCGCGCTGGCCACCGACAAGGTCAACATCAACACCGCCAACGCCACGGAGCTCGATCGCGTTCTGCTGAACGTGGGCCCGACCAAGGCCGAGGCGATCGTCGCCTACCGCAAGCAGAACGGCGCGTTCCGGAGCCCGGAACAGCTGGCGATGGTCAAGGGGATCGGGCTGAAGACCGTGGAGAAGAATCGCGACCGCATCCTCATCGGCGCGTCGTCCGCGGCGCCCCGCACGGCAGCGACGCCGGCCAGGCCTTCGGCCCGCGCGGCGATGCAGCGCTGAGAGCGGAGACGGAAGCAAAGTTTCACGTTGCACGCGCTACGGAAGGCGGGTGCAGGCCAGGCACGCAAGTGCTTGTCATCGGGGCCGGAGTGCGAGCAGGGGCACAAACTTCGGTGCGTCGGGACCGGTTCGAGGGGAGCCGGTCCGGACCATCCCTCCGATCGCTGACGCCATGCCAGGACGAGCAGGGCGGCTAGCGGAAGCGGGAAGCTTCACATGGAATGGCAAGGATTGCCTACAAGGACGTGCCGTCGCCCGAGCCGCGCACAAGGTAGTGTGTGGCCGGGCGACTCTTTTTATGCGGGTCCCTTGATGCGGGGCCCTCCGCAAGAGCCCGTACATCTCATCGCGCCGACGGCGCGGTTCGATGTGTGGGCTTTTTCACTTCGCAAGCATGCTTTCTTGCTCGCGCGCTCCGACCAGCCTCTACACTGTCGCGATGGCAGACGAACAGGCACAGGCGAGCCGGACGCGGGTGATTCCGGCATCCGAATATCGCCGGGAACGCTGGCGCAACGGCTTGGGGTGGACGCGCGAAATCCACGCCCACGTGCCCGCGGGAAGCCGGGATTGGGATTGGCGCCTGTCGATCGCCGAAATCGAGCAGGACGCTCCGTTCTCGGCATTTCCCGATATCGAACGCGAACTCGTTTTGCTCAGTGGAGAAGGACTGCGCCTGCGTTTCGATGACGGCGAATCGCATCTCCTGCAACCGCCGCACGGCCGCCTGCGTTTTGCCGGCGAGCGGGTCGTCACCGGAGAACTCGTCGATGGGCCTACCCAGGATTTCAATCTGATGTGGCGCCGGGATGCGTGCGAAGCGGAGTTGCATCACCGGCCGCTGGTCGGGCCGATGGTCTTCTTCACAGAACCCGGAACGATTTGGGCGCTGTATCTGATCGCCGGCGCGGCTCGGTTCGATGGCGCGCCCGAACTTCCCGAATTGCAGGCCGGCGATACCGTGATGCTTTCGGAGCCGGTTCGCAAGCGCTTCCTGCTCGATGGCGGCGGCGAGCTGCTGGCAATCCGGATCGTATCGCTTCCCTCGTCATAGGGCGCATCGCGCGCCGCAGTGCCGCTCAGTACACGTCGCGACGATAGCGGCCGTCGATCAGCATGCCGTCGACCGCGGCGTCTCCCAGGATTTCGCGCAGCACGGCGTCCACGCCTGGCGCCATGCCTTCGAGACTACCGCAGATGTAGATCGCCGCTCCTTCGGCCGCCCAAACGCGTAGACGATCTGCGCGGTCGCGCAGAAGATGCTGCACGTAACGCTTTTCAACGAGGCTTCCGGTGTTTTTGGTGCTTTCGGCCGGATCGCGCGAGAACGCGAGGTCGAGATGCTCGATGAAGCTCTCCGTTCGCCAGCTTTCGATCTCATCGCGATAGAAATAATCGCGATCGGCATTGCGCTCGCCGAACACCAGCCAGTTGCGCCGCGCGCCCGCGGCGATGCGCGCCTTCAGGTGCGCGCGCAAGCCCGCGATGCCCGTGCCGTTGCCGATCAGAAGCATTGGCCGTTCCTTGGCGGGTGGATGGAAGTTGGGATTGCTGCGAATCCGCAACGCGACCTCGCCGCCTGGCAGTGCGTGATCGCACAGCCATCCGCTGCCAAGTCCTGGCTGACCATCGCCACGCCGCATCCGCCGCACCAGCAGATGCAGACTGCCGTCCTGAGGCAGCGACGCGATGGAGTATTCACGATGCGGTAGCGGGTTCAGAGTTTGCGCCAGCGTCTGCGCGTCCGGAGCCCTGACCTCCGATGCTGTTGGCAGATGCGATCGGGCCAGGATTTCTCCGAGCGAGATCTTTTCTCCATCGCGAATCACTTCGGTATCACCCCGCATTCCCAGCGCGGCAAGGGAAGTGGCAACCGCCGACGGCGCATTGCGCGGACCGATTTCGGCGATGTCGCCGGCTTGCCAGTGCAGCGTGATTCCCGGCGGCGGCCGCAGCTCGATGTGATAGGCGCCGCCACCGACACTTCCGGGATTCGCTTCATGTCGTTCGTGCAGCGTCCAGCGTTCGTAGCTGGCCGGCGCCCAATCCGGTAACTCCGGCGCGTCGGCGAGCAGGCCGAGATGGTGCTGCCAGTGACGCAGCGCGCCAGCATCGCCGTTGTCGACTTCGATCAGGTCGAATGAGGATGTCGCGCCGGCGCGTCGCAGCCATTGCTCGAGTCGATGGCCGAAGCCGCAGAAATTCGCGTACTTTCGATCGCCAAGCGCGAGGATGCCGTAGCGCAGGTTGCTGAGTGCGATTTCCTTATCGAGCACGTCGCGCACGAAGGCGAGGGCGTGATCGGGCGCGTCGCCTTCGCCCGTGGTGCTGACGACGAACAGGGCGCGCTCGTGCGCGCCGAGTGTCGACGCGTCGATGTCGGCAAGTTCACGGAGCCGGACGGCGACTCCCGCCTTTGCCAGCGAGTCGGCGGTGCGTTCGGCGATCTGCTGGGCGAAGCCCGTCTGGCTGGCCCAGGCCACGAGGATGCCGGCATTCGCGCCGGATGCCGCGAGGGCTTGGCGCGCCTTGCGCGAAGCGCTTGACGTCCGCCACCAGAGAGCGCCGCAGAATGTGGCATAAAGCACGATCGCGAAGATTGCGAACGCCCACCGTTCCGCGCGCGGCGATCCGTACCACCAGACATCGTCGTGCAGCGGCAGCAGGGCCGCGATCACGATCAACAACCCAAGCAGCACGACCGCGTTGCCGAACATCTGGCGCGACATCATTTTCGACTTGCGCCGCGAACTCATGCCGCGAGCGGTTGCGGAAAAGCCGGCGTGACACGAACGACGATTCGCCCCTCGGCATGTGCAACGAAGCGTGCCGCCAGGCCATGGCGTGTGGCGAAGTCGACGCCGTCCTGCATGCCCATGACGGTCAATGCGGTCGCCCAGGCATCGGCCTGCATGGCGGTGTCGGCGACGACGGTCACTGAGGCCGGCGCGTGTTCGACCGGTCGTCCGCTACGCGGATCGATCGTGTGCGCGTAGCGGCGTCCGTCCTGTTCGAAGCGATGCCAGCGATCGCCGGAAGTTGCGACTGCTTTGCCGCTCTCCAGGACGAGTACGCAAGGGGCGTCGTCATCCGATTCTTCTTGGGATTCGACCAGGATGTGCCACGCCTTGCCATCCGGCTTGTGGCCGTAACCGCGAAGTTCGCCGCCCACGTCCACCAGCGCCGCTGGGATGCCACGTTCGCACAGACACCCCACGATCGCATCCACGCCATAGCCTTTTGCGATCGCGGAGAGGTCGAGTGAAATGCCACCTGGCTGCAGGGCCGACAAGGTTTCGGCGCGGAGCTCGATGTGCTGCCAGCCGACGCGCGCGCGCGCGTCGGCGATTTCATCTGCTTCCGGAATGCGATGGCCGGTGCCGTCGGCGCCGAATCCCCACAGGCTGACCAGCGGCCCGACGGTGGGGTCGTAGGCGCCACCGCTCGCCCCGGCGATGTCGAACGCGCAACGCAGGACATCGAAGAAGGCTTGCGGCAATACGTGCCAGGTACCGCCAGGGGCGCGGTTGAAACGGCAGATGTCCGAATCCGTTTCCCACGTGCTCATCTGTGCCACCACGACATCCAGCTGAGACTGGACGTCGCGATGCAGAAGATGCAGATCGGCGTTCGTGGACGCTACCGCGTTCACGCGCCAACGCGTGCCCATGGTTTCGCCATAGAGCATGTGCACGGCCTGCGTGGCGATGGAAGGAGCGGAGTCCAACACGGTCGGATAAGACGATTTGCTGCTGAAACAACGGCCGCCTTACTGGGGCAATACTTCCAGCGTCGCGACGTAACCGAGGCGGCGCTGCTTCGCTTGCGGCACCGTCACCTTGTCGTCCTCGCTGCTCGCGTTGAGCCAGTACACGCCGGCTTCCGGCCACTTCACGCTGAACTCGCCGTTGGCGTCGGTGGTGAGCTTGATCTCATCCTGCGCGTTGCGATAGCGCGTGCCGCCGCGAATGATCTCGACCGCGAGGCCGGCGGCCGGCTTGCCGTCGATCTGGAAACGGAACTTCGCTTCCTCACCAGCGAACAGATCGTTGGGGTGTGTGACCGGCACCAGCTCCAGGCCGTCGCCGCTGGGCTTGAGCGCGGTGTCGTTCGGTGAGCCGTTGGTGACGAAGGTTTCCACGCGGCTCAGTGATTGCCCGACTTCCAGCTTCTGTGCATCCTTCGGCACCTCGGTGGCGAGCGCCTGCGGCGTGCCGCGCCAGCGCTTGCGCTGGCCATTCACGTCCCAGCTGGCGATGGCGTAATCGTTGACGACGCCGATCTTGTAGGTGCCGGCCTGCTTGAGCTGTACGTCGAACACGCTGCGGTACTTGCCGGTGGCGCTGTTCTGCGCTTCCACGCGGCTGCCATCTGGCGCGCTGATGACGATGTTGTCCAGGCGCAGCGGCACGTGGTTGAAGTAGAACAGATCGTTGGAGACGGCGGCGTCGACGGTGATCCACGGATCTTCGCCCGCGATCACGGTCTGCGACGGCATCAGCCAGGCCTTGTGTGCGAAGGCAGAGAAGGGCAGCGCGGCGATCGCCAGCGCGAGGGCTGCTGGAGTGAGGAAGGAAAGACGTTTCATGATGTGCTCCGTCGAAGTGGCAACGTGGGGTGCCCGGAAAAGGAAGCCCGGATGGACGATCAAGGCTTGATCGAGAGCGCGATCGCGCCGAGTTCGGTCGTGCCTTGCGCCTTGCCGGTCTGCGGCGATTGCGCGGGCCAGCGGAAGGGAATCTTGAGCAGTTCGCGGCCGCCGACCTCACGTGCGGCTTCCACCACCAGCGTGTAGTCGCCAGGTGCGAGCTGCGCCAGCTGCGGGCTCTTGTTATCGAAATTCAGCGCGTGCTTGCCGGCCGGTCGTGTGGGGCCGGTGACGCCGTCGACCGGCACTTTCAGCGTGCGCCCGCTCTTGCGCCACCATTGCCGCAGGTCGGGCAGCCACTTCGTGCCGTGGCCTTCCTTGGTGTCCTTGCTCATGTACCAGACCGCGAGATTCGCCGCGGTCTTCTGGTCCGCGCCTTCCACCCAGACCGCGACATACGGGCGATGGTATTCGGCGACCTTGAGTTGCGGAATCTCGATGTCGAGATCGAATTCGGCGGAGTAGGCCGGCATGGCCAGCAGGCCGCTCAGAGCGATGGTGAGTTGAACGCGCATGAAGAAGCCTTGCGATTAGTGAATGAAGATCAGTGCCAGCAACAACGGCACCAGCAGTCCGAGCCCGACATAGGGCCAGGTCATGCGGCGCTGCCGCGCATGCAGTTGCAGCAGCCAGAGTCCGGTGACGGTGAAGATCACGCAGGCGATGGCGAAGATGTCGATGAACCAGCCCCAGGCCGGCCCGGCGTTGCGGCCCTTGTGCAGATCGTTGAGATACGAAATCCAGCCGCGATCGGTGCGCTCGTATTCCACGGCGCCGTCCGCGCGCTGGATGCTGAGCCAGGCATCGGCGCCGGGGCTTGGCATGGAGAGATAGACTTCGTCCTCGGACCATTCCGCTTCGCGGCTTCCGATCGAAATCTTCAACCGCTCCCCCAGCCAGTCGCCGACGGTGGGAGGCAAGGGTGCGTTGCCGGCAGCATGCTCATCAGAGCCGCGCTTGCCGAGCGAACCAAGCAATGCCGCCGGCAGCACGAGCTTCTCGTTGACGACCCTCGGACTGCCTTCGATCTTCGCGGCATGGTTGAGAGTAATGCCCGTGATCGCGAACAGCAGCATGCCGATCAGGCATACCGCCGAGCTGATCCAATGCCACTGATGCAGCGTGCGCAGCCAGAAACCGCGCCGCTGTTGCGCGGAGAGGTCGGCGACCGGCGTGCGCGCGGCGTCGCTCACGGCTCCGCCCAGCGCCGCAGCAGGTTGTGGTACACGCCGGTCAGCTGCACCAGCGCCGGATGTTCTGGCACGGCTTGCGTGAGCCGGCGGATCGACACGTCGAGTTCGAACATCATGCGTCGTTGCGCGTCCTCGCGCAGCATGCTCTGGATCCAGAAGAACGAGGCCAGTCGCATGCCGCGCGTGACTGGCAATACCTTGTGCAGGCTGGTGCCGGGATACAGCACGAGATCACCTGCGGCCAGCTTCACGCTTTGCGTGCCAAAAGTGTCCTCGATCACCAGTTCGCCGCCGTCGTACTCTTCCGGTGCACTCAGGAATAGCGTCGCCGACAGGTCGGTGCGGATCGGCTCGGCGCGGCCGCCGCTGCGGTCGTAACGGATCGCATTGTCGATGTGATAACCGAACGACTGCCCGCCGGCGTAGCGATTGAACAGCGGCGGATAGATCCGCTTGGGCAGCGCCGCCGAGAAGAACGTGCTGTTGCGCGAGAGCGCTTCCAGCACCAGTGTTCCCAGTTCGCGTGCCGCCGAGGAGTCTTCCGGCAACTGCGCGTTGTCCTTGGCCTTGGCGGACTGATGGCCGGCGGTGATGCGGCCGTCGGCCCAGTCAGCCTGCGCCAATCGTTCGTGGCAAAGCGCGACCTGTTCGGCGGTGAGGACTTGGGGAATCTGCAACAGCATGGCTTGCTCTCGATGCGGCGCTCGCCGGGGCGGGCGCCGCGTGGCCGGCGTTGGCGGATTAGAACCTGTAACTGGCGCTCAACACCACCTGGCGGCCATCGCCCGGCGTCGCCCAGCCGTTGTTGCGGACGCGGATGTAGTACTCCTTGTCGAACAGGTTGTTGGCGTTGAGCTGCAGGCTCAGGCGATCGTTGACTTCGTAGGCGACCATCGCGCGATGCGTGGTGTAACCCCTGACGTCGCCGCCGTTGGCGCCGCTCGCGTTGTACCACTCGTAGCCGCTCTGATAGGTAATGCCGTAGCCGAAGGTCCAGGCATTCCAGTCGTAGGTGGTCCACGCGCTGCCTGAGCGTTCCGGCGTGCCGCTGATCGCCCTTCCCTTGAGCGGGTCGGCGACGCCTTGCGACTTGTTGTAGTCGGAGATGCCTTGCAGCACTTCGCTGTCGAGCCAGGCGACGTCGGCATACACCGCCCAGGCCTCGGTGATGTGGCCGGCCAGGCCCAGCGTGATGCCGTCCACGCGCGCTTCGCCGTCGAGCTGTTGCTCGCCCAGAGGATTGTCGGGATTGCCGGGGTCTGACACCTTATAGTTTTGGCGTTCGTTGCGGAAGACGGCTGCGGTCAGTGCCAATCCCTCGGATAGTTCCCACTTGGTCCCCAACTCGATGTTGACTGCGGTTTCCGGATCTGAAGAGCAGTTGGCATTGCCTTGCAGGACACCATTGCTCGTAGTTTGAGTCAGAGTGCATGAGCCATTAACCGAAGCCTTTGACGGCGTCTTGCTGTTGGAGTACGACAGATAGATCGTGCCGTTCGCGGTCGGCTTGTAGACCAGGCCGGCGCGATAGGAGAACAGGTCGTCCTCGTTGCGCGCGGGATCGTTCCTGCCGCGCACGCTGCCGATGTTGCTGTTGTCCGGATTCGGATTTTCTGCAGTTGGCGCGGTATAGGTCTTGATGTTCCAGGCGACGCTGTCGCCCTCGTTGTGCTCGTAACGCGCGCCGAGGTTCAGCATCCAGTGTTCGCCGAACTTGAGCGTGTCGAACAGATAGACGGCCTGGTTGTCGAGCGTGCCTTCCGTGCGGCCGGTCAAGGTGGGATTGATGGGGCCGTTGTAGCGCGCGTCGGGATCGGTCAGCGACATCGGCGGCAATGTGGCCGGGCTGCCGTCCGGATTGCGCGTCAGGCTCACAGTGTCCAGATCGAAGTTCTCATGCGAGAACGAGACGCCGGCGACCAGCGCGTGCTCCACCGCGCCGGTGTTGAAGCGCGCGGTCAGATCGGTCTGGCTGATCGCGATCGCATTGCTGGTGTCGCGCGAATGGCCACGCGGACCGCTGGGTCGATAAGTATTCGGCGATGTACAAGTCGCTCCAGTCGCCGGATTGATACCGTTCTCCAGGCACCACGTGCCCTGCGGCGCATCGACGACGGTGAGCTGATCGACCTTCTGGAACCGCGCCAGGCTGCGCAGCGTCGTGTTCTCGGTGAAATCGTGCTCGAACACGCCGGTGAGCATGTCGACGTCGATCTCCTGCTTGTCGAGGTTGCGATAGCCGTAGTAATTCTCCGGATCGACGCCCGGCAACGGTCCGCCGAAGGCGCTGAAGTACGGCACGCCGTACTGCGGAACGTTCTCGTCGTGCTGATGGAGATAGCTCAGCGTGAAGCGCGTGTCGCTGCCCAGGCCGAACGCGATCGACGGCGCGATGCCCCAGCGCTCGAAGTCCTCGAAATCGCGGCCCGGCGCGTCGTTCTGATGCACCATCGCGTTGATGCGGAAGGCGGTGCCGTTGTCGAAATCGGTATTGCTGTCGACGGTGATGCGGCCGTAGCCGTCGGTGCCCGCGCCGCCTTGCAGCAGGGTGAAGTCGCCGCCGCGCGCGGACTTGCTGACCAGATTGATGTTGCCGCCGACCGAACCGGCACCGGAGTACACCGAATTGGCGCCGTTGATCAGCTCCACCGCTTCGATGTTGAACGTATCGGTGCGGCTGTACTGCGCGCTGTCGCGCACGTTGTCGGTGGTGATGTCGCTGCTGGCGTTGAATCCGCGCAGCGTGATGCTGTCGCCGTAGCCGCCGCCGCCTTCGCCCGCGCCGAAGGTGATGCCGGGCAGGGTGGAAAGCACATCGCGCAGCGACAGCAGGCCCTGCTGGTCCATCGCCTGCTTGGTGACGACGGTGACCGACTGCGGCGTGTCGAGCAGCGGCTCGGTGTATTTGGGAGAGGCGACCTTGCGGACCTGGCGACCCTCGACCTCGACCGTATCGAGCTGGGTCGCTTCCTTTTGTTCGGTCCCGGCCGGTGTGGCCGATTCGGTCGCGGCCACAGTGGTGGCGGGAAGCGCATCGGAGGCCGACGCGGGGGAGGCGAGCGCGGTCGCTAGGGCGGCTGCCAGCGGAGCGACAGCCAACGCGGAGATATTCATTACAGGACGATCCCAATCCCGGCCGACGGCCGGCTCGCCTATATATTAATGATAATTATTCTTGATTACAAAGGCGCGGCAGACGCTTGGGCCGGCCTAGAGCCGGCTAATGGGCGTCTTCAACTGGGCAACTTCAACGGTCGTCGCGGGTCCAGACCGCATCGTCCTCGACCTTGACCGGGAACTTGGGAACCGGGGCATAGGCCGGCGCACACAAAGCCCGGCCGTCGCGAACATCGAACTTGGCCCCATGCAGCGCGCACTCGATGGTGGCCTCGTCGGCATCGAACATGCCGGCGGACAGTTCGAAGTCCTCATGGCTGCAGCGGTCTTCCAGCGCGTAGTAGTCGCCGTCGTAGTTGAAGACCAGGATCGGCGTGTCGCCGTCCCAGGCCACGACGGTCTCGCCCGGCAGCAGCTCGGACGTGGCGCAGACACGGATCCAGTCGGACATGAGGGCTTGCTCCTGTTCGAAAACGTTGGCCAGAAGCGAGGCTACAGCGCCTTTTCGAGGACTTCGAAGCGCAGGTCGTCGCGCTTGGCAATGCCGAAACGCGCATCGCCGTGCGGGAAGGGTTTGTAGATGCCGGTGCGACGATAGCCGCGACGCTCGTAGAAGGCGATCAGCTCGTCGCGAATGTCGATCACGGTCATGTGCATGCCGGGCAGGGCCCACTCGTCGCGCGCGATGCGCTCGCACTCGGCCAGCAGCAGCTTGCCGATGCCGCCGTTCTGCAGGCCGGGGACGACCGAGAACATGCCGAAGTAGCCGTGTCCATCTTCCTCGGCGACATGCGCGCAAGCCAGCACCGTGCCCTCGCGCTCGGCCAGCACGACGCGGCTGCGCGGGCGTTCGATGTCGTGCTGCAGGACGACCGGATCGATGCGGTTGCCGTCGAGGAAATCGGCCTCGGTGGTCCAACCGACACGGCTGGCGTCGCCGCGATAGGCGGAGGTGACGAGATCGACGATGGCGGGGATGTCAGCAGCCGTGGCGGCGCGGAATTGCAGGGTGGAAGTCATCTGCGCGGAAGGGACGGCGGGTGCGGGATTATTGCAGTTCGGCGTCGAGGCAGTCACGCAGCGCGGCGAAGCTGCGATCGATGTCGGCGCGGGTGGTGCGCCAGTTGCAGATCGCCGCCCGCAGGATCGCCTGGTCGCCCAGGCGCGATGCCGAGAAGTAGGCGGTGCCTTCGGCATCCAGGCGTCGCTTCAGCGCCGCGAGCTTCGCATCGTCGCCGTCGGCGAGGCCGAAGCAGACGACGTTCAAGCGTACCGGTGCCGCCAGGCGCAAACGCGGCTCGGTGGCGATCAGTTCGCCGAAATAGCGGGCGGCGTCGACATTGCGCTCCACGATCTCGGCATGGCCGTCCCGTCCATAGGCGCGCAGGGTCATCCACAGCGGCAGCGCGCGCCAGCGGCGCGAATTCTCTGGCCCCAGATGCAGATAATTGTTGGTGACGGCACGCGGTGGCGGCAGATAGGGCGAATGGTTCTGGAACACCTGCAACTGCAATGGCAGGTGCGCCGTGAACAGTACCGCGCAGTCGTAGGGCACGTTGAGCCATTTGTGCGCGTCGACCGTGACCGAGTCGGCCGCCTCGATGCCTGCGAGCAGGTGGCGGTGTTGATTCGAAGCCGCCGCGATACCGCCGAAGGCTGCGTCGACGTGCAGCCAGAAGCGATGGCGCTGCTTGAGATGCGCGATCGCGGCAAGGTTGTCATAGTCGACGGTATTCACCGTGCCGGCGCTGGCGCAGACTATGGCAGGCGTGCCGTTCAGTGCATCCAGCGCGGACTCGAGCGCAGACACGTCGAGCGCTTCACGCTGCGGCAGCAACGGCAAGGCATGCAATCCGTTGCGACCCAGGCCGAGCATCGCCAATGCCTTGAGTGTGCTGGAATGCGCGCTGCCGGCGAAGATCGCGGGCGGAGGCAGGCCATGCAGGCCATCGGCGGCGATGTCGTGCCCGAGCTCGTGGCCATACCACTGTCGCGCGATCGCCAGTCCTGTGAAGTTCGCCATTGTCGCGCCGGTGACGCAGATGCCGTTCCAGTGCGCGGGCCAGTCCAGCAGCTGGCGCAGCATGTCGATGGCCTGGGCTTCGATGTATGGCGCGCAGGTGTCGTTGTTGAGTTGCGCGTTCTGGTCGTAAGTGCCGACCAGCCAGTCCGCGGCCAATGCCGCCGGGGTGGCGCCACCGGTGACGAAGCCGAAATAGCGCGATCCCGGACTCGCCGAGAGATGGTGTTCGAATTCGCGGTGGAACTCATTGAGTGCCGCGGCCGCGCCCGGTCCGTTCTCCGGTAGCGTGGTCGCGTCGCCTATGTCGGCTTCGGCAAGTCCCGCGCTGGCGGGACGCTGGTCGAGACCGTGCAGATAGGCCTGCGCGTGACGGAGGGCCTGCGCAAGGATGTCGTCGAAATCTTCCCGATCCCGTGCGAGCGAGGAAGGCATGCAGTGGTCCAGTGTGCTCAGCCGAGCAGCTTGCGCACTTTGTGCAACGCGGCGACGAAGTGTTCCACTTCTTCGTGCGTGTTGTAGAACGCCAGCGAGGCGCGGCAGGTGGCGGCCACGCCGAACCACTGCAGCAGCGGATGCGCGCAATGCTGGCCGGAGCGGATGGCCACGCCTTCCAGATCGAGCAGGGTGGCGAGGTCGTGCGCATGCGCGCCCTCGACCAGGAACGAGACCACGGCGGCCTTGCCCGGCGCGGTACCGAAGATGCGCAGGCCGTCGAATTTCGACAGTTCTTCCATGAGATGCGCCAGCAATGCTTGCTCGCGGGCCTCGACATTGGCCATGCCGAGCGCATCCAGATAATCGACGGCGGCCGCGAGCCCGACGAATCCGGCGATGTTGGGCGTGCCGGCCTCGAACTTGTAGGGCACGTCGTTGTAGACGGTGCCGTCGAAGCTGACTTCCTTGATCATCTCGCCGCCGCCGATGAACGGCGGCATTGCGACCAGATGTTCCTTGCGTGCCCACAGCGCGCCAGTGCCCGTGGGGCCGCACATCTTGTGGCCGGTGAGGGCGTAGAAGTCGCAGCCGATCGCCTTGATGTCGACCGGGCGGTGCGGCACCGCCTGCGAACCGTCGACCAGCGTGACGATGCCGCGGCGCCTTGCCTCGCGGCAGATCTCGCGCACCGGATTCGCCGTGCCGAGCACGTTGCTGACGTGGGCGACGGCGAGCAGCTTCACCTCGGGCGTCATCAGCGTGTGCAGCATGTCGAGGTCGAGCGCGCCTTCGGGCGTGAGTTCGACCACCTTGATGCTGGCGCCGGTGCGCTCGGCGACCAATTGCCACGGCACGATGTTAGCGTGGTGCTCCATGCGCGTGAGCAGGATGGCGTCGCCGGGTTTCAGTCGCGGCAGCGCCCACGAGTATGCGACCAGATTGATCGCGAAGGTGGTGCCGCTGCACAGCACGAGCTCGTCCGTGCGCACGTTGAGGAAGCGGGCGAGCTTCTTGCGCGCACTCTCGTAGGATTCCGTCGCTTCGCTGCCCAGCTGATGCACGGCGCGGCTGACGTTGGCATTGTGGCGACGGTAGAAGTCGTCGACGGCTTCGATCACCGCCGCGGGCTTCTGCCCGGTGTTGGCGGAATCGAAATAGATCAGCGCCTTGCCGTGGACCTGACGCTGCAGCAGTGGGAAGTCCGCGCGGACGCGATCCCAATCGATGGCATGCGCTGCTTCCGTGCCATGCGGCTGGGGAACGGGAGTCGGGCCGACGGATGGTGATTCGTTCATTCGCTCACCAGATCGTGCAAAGCAGCATCGAGACGTGTCTGCAGCGTGTCGCGCAACGCCGGAGATGCGATCACGGCCAGCGGTTCGCGCACGAACGCGGAGGTCAGCAAGCGGCGCGCTTCGTTCGCCGGCAAGCCGCGCGAGCGCAGGTAGAACATCGCCGTCGGGTCCAATTGACCGACCGTAGCGCCGTGCGCCGCTTTCACCTCGTCGGCGTGGATCACCAGCACCGGCTGCGTGTCGATTTCGGCGTTTTCGCTCAGCAGCAGATTCTTGTTGGAAAGATTCGCATCGCTGCCGTCGGCGCCTTCATGGATGGTGATGCCGCCGTGGAACACGGCATGGCCGCGTCCGGCGCCGATACCGCGCCACAGCAGCGAGCAGGCGGTATTGCGGGCCGCGTGCTCGATGGCCAGGCGCGTGTCGAGATGGCGCTTGCCGTCGGCGAGCAGCACGCCGTTGGCGACGAGTCGCGCACCATCGCCTTCAAGGCGGACGTTGAGTTCGTGGCGGGACAGTGCGCCGCCGAGTTCGAGATCGAGGCGGTGGTAGGTGGCTTCGCGCGCGAGTGTCGCGTCGGTGCGCAGGATCGCCGTCGCGCCATCGGCTTCCTGCTGTGCGCGAGCATGGTGCAATGTCGCCCCGGCGCCGAGCCGCAGCATCAATCGCGTATTGGCCAGGTGGCGGTGGGCGCCAGCCTGGAGATGATGCTCGACCAGCGACAGCGTGGCGCCGTCACCGATCACGACGTCGTGGCGCAGGTGCCAGGCCAGGTCGCGTGGCGTAGGCGCGGCGACGAAAACCAGATGCACGGGCGATTCGACCGCGACTCCGGCTTCGATGCGTAGCTGCACGCCGGTTTCAGCCAGGGCGTCGTTGAGTCTGGCGAATACCTCATCGTTGCGTGGCGAGTCGTCCACGTCGCTGGCCGAGGACGGTGTGCCGATGGCCTGCGCGCGCAAGTCGACACCAGCCGGCAGGTGGGAGGTGTCGGAGCGCGCGGCATCGAAGCAGCCATTGATGAAAACCAGGCGCGGCGCGGGAACGTCGGCGAGCAAGGCATCGTCGAAGGCGGGCAAGTCCAGCGACGGCGCGAACGCGCGGCGTTCCAGTGCGCGCAGCGAGGTGTACTTCCAGGCTTCGCTGCGCGGGCTGGGCAGGCCGTCTTGCACGATCGATTCGATCGCGGCTTGGCGATCGGCGTCGCTCGTCGCTGGGCCGCTCGAGGACCGGAGCGTCGCGATGGATTCGCGGAAGGATTGCAGCAACGTGCTCATCACGCAGCCGCCTCGGGCGTAATGCGCTCCTTCACCCAGGCATAGCCGTGCTGTTCCAGTTCAAGCGCCAGTTCGGGCCCGCCGGTTTCGACGATGCGGCCATCGGCGAGCACATGCACGACGTCGGGACGGATGTAATCGAGCAGGCGCTGATAGTGGGTGATGACCAGGAAGGCGCGTTCGGGCGAACGCAGCGCGTTGACGCCTTCGGCGACATGCTTGAGCGCGTCGATGTCGAGGCCGGAGTCGGTTTCGTCGAGGATCGCGAGCTTGGGTTCGAGCACGGCGAGCTGGAAGATCTCGTTGCGCTTCTTCTCGCCGCCGGAGAATCCTTCGTTGACGCCGCGATGCAGCAGCTTGTCGTCCAGGTGCAGGACGGCGAGCTTCTCGCGCACCAGTTTCAGGAACTGCATGGAGTCCAGTTCCGATTCGCCACGCGCCTTGCGCTGCGCATTGAGGGCGCTGCGCAGGAAGTAGGTGTTGTTCACGCCCGGGATTTCCACCGGATACTGGAAGGCGAGGAACACGCCGGCGGCGGCGCGTGCTTCCGGCTCCAGTTCGAGCAGGTCCTGACCGCCGAAGCTGACGCTGCCACTGGTGATCTCGTAGCCATCGCGTCCGGCGAGGATGTTGCCGAGCGTGGACTTGCCGGCGCCGTTCGGCCCCATGATGGCGTGCATTTCGCCCGGTTTCACTTCGAGCGTGACGCCCTTGAGGATGTCCTTGCCGGCGACGCTGGCGTGGAGGTTGTCGATCTTGAGCATGATTCTGTTTCTGCGAAGGCTGTGAAAGTTGACGATCAGTCGTCCGATGGTGGTACAGCGGGATGCGATCGGCTGGTTTCGCCGCTTAGTCCTGTTTCCAGCGGACCGATCCGGCAGACAGGTCGCCTTCCGGCAAGCCGTCGAGCCAGAGATGCAGTTGGCGTGTTCGTTGTCTGGTGAGCTCGGCACGGTAGCCATCGACACTCATCGGATAGGACGACCCCCAAACCTGGGTGCCACGCTCGGATTTTGCGACGGGGAATCTGGCCTCGACCTCGGCGTCGCGCAGTTGGACCCAAAGCCGCTGGGCGGCCTTGAGCTTCTCGAGAAACAACGGATTGTCCTTGTATTCCGAGAGGATCTGCTTGTAGACGCCGTTGAGCTCTTTGTCGGCTCTGGCGAAATCCTCGGCCGCGCATGCGTTCAACTGCAGCTGGCTGCCGTCGGTCTGGCATTGCGTAGTCTCGGCGTCGCCGGCGAGGGCGCTCTGCGACAAGACAAGAAGCACAAGCAGTGACGTGATTTTCATCCGACGGAACCCTCCAGGCTCACTTCCAGCAACTTCTTCGCCTCCACCGCGAACTCCATCGGCAGCTCCTTGAACACCTGCTTGCAGAAGCCGTCGACAATCAGGCTCACCGCGTCCTCTTGCGAGATGCCGCGGCTGCGGCAGTAGAACAGCTGGTCGTCGGAGATCTTCGAGGTGGTGGCTTCGTGCTCGACGGTCGCGCTGGGATGCTTGACCTCGATGTAGGGGAAGGTGTGGGCGCCGCACTGCTTGCCGATCAGCAGCGAATCGCATTGCGTGTAGTTGCGCGCGCCCTCGGCGCTGCGTTCCACCTTCACCAGCCCGCGGTAGGAATTCTGGCCGCGCCCGGCGCTGATGCCCTTGCTGACGATCTTCGACTTGGTGCGCTTGCCGATGTGGACCATCTTGGTGCCGGTATCGGCCTGCTGGCGATGGTGGGTGAGGGCGACGGAATGGAATTCGCCGGTGGAGTCGTCGCCGAGCAGCACGCAGGACGGGTATTTCCAGGTGATCGCCGAGCCGGTTTCGACCTGGGTCCAGGAAATCTTGCTGCGCGCGCCACGGCATTCGCCGCGCTTGGTGACGAAGTTGTAGATGCCGCCGCGGCCTTCCTCGTCGCCCGGATACCAGTTCTGCACGGTGGAATACTTGATCTCGGCATCTTCCAGCGCGACCAGTTCGACCACCGCCGCGTGCAGCTGGTTGTCATCACGCATCGGCGCGGTGCAGCCTTCCAGGTAGGACACGTAGCTCTTGTCCTCGGCGATGATCAGGGTGCGTTCGAACTGCCCGGTGTTCATCGCGTTGATGCGGAAGTACGTGGACAGCTCCATCGGGCAGCGCACGCCCTTGGGGATGTAGACGAAGCTGCCGTCGGAGAACACCGCTGCGTTGAGCGCGGCGAAGTAGTTGTCGTGCGTGGGGACGACGCTGCCGAGATATTGCCTGACCAGGTCCGGATGTTCGCGGATGGCCTCGGACATCGAGCAGAAGATGACGCCGTGCTTGGCAAGATCGGCGCGGAAGGTGGTGCCGACGCTGACCGAGTCGAATACCGCGTCAACGGCGACGCCGGCGAGCTTGGCGCGCTCGTGCAGGGGCACGCCAAGCTTTTCGTAGGTGTCGAGCAGTTCCTGCGGCACTTCGTCGAGCGAGGCGTACTTGGCCTTTGGCGCGGAGTAGTAGCTGATCGTCTGGAAGTCGATCGGTGCGATGTTGAGCTTGGCCCAGTGCGGCATCGGCATGGTCAGCCAATGGCGGTAGGCGGCCACGCGCCATTCGGTCATCCATTCGGGCTCTTGTTTCTTCGCGGACAGGGCGCGCACGACGTCTTCGTCGAGACCGGGCGGGAAGCTGTCGGACTCGATGTCGGTGACGAAGCCGGCGCTGTAGCGGCGCCCGAGCTGTTCAAGGATTTCGGCGTTTTCTACGGACATGTGGGGTCAGCTGGCTGCCAGTCGCGCAGGGATCGCGCGGGACGCGGGGCGCGTACCGGCTGGCTTGCGGGTGAGGGGGGAAGCGTCGGGCGGGGCGTCGTTGAGCATGTGCGCGAGCGAGATGCCACGCAGGGCGTCGGCGACGACGTCGTTGATGCGGCGCCAGTTGGCGCGCACGTTGCAGGAGCGTTCGATGCCGCAGGTGCCCGAGTGCAGGCTGCATTCGGTCATGCCGAGCGGGCCTTCCATCGCGTTGACGATTTCGAGCAGGCTGATCTCGCTGGCCGGGCGCGCCAGGCGATAGCCGCCGTTGGCGCCGCGGAAGGCTTCGACCAGGCCGGCCTGGGCGAGGGGTTTGAGGACCTTGGCCACGGTTGGCGCTTCGAGGCCAGCTCGCTCGGCGAGACCGGCGGCGCTGGCGACAGCCTCGGGTTCGTTCGCCAGCACGGTCAGGACGACGGTGGCGTAGTCGGTGAGCTTGGTGATTCGGAGCATGGCGGCTGGCTCGAAGCAGCCGCGCGGGCGACGGCTTCTGGCTGGGAGTTCAAATAGTACCGAAATTGTACGCTTTTAGCCAGGCCGGGCTCAATGGCTGGATCGGTGTGGGAAGGGCTTGTTTAGCGGGGCATGGCGCAACGGATCGTTGCGTTGTTGTGGCGCGTGTCTGGGGAGGGTGAAGGTGTGCTTGCGTCCCTTGGTAATATGGAGGCCGTCCGTGGCGCGGCATTGCTGGCTGCGGATGCACCTGCCCGGCCATCCATGGCCGGGCGTTCGGGGCCGCAGCAGACGCCTTGAGGGCGTCCGCTAGCACGCGGCCCCTCACCCCCACGGATCGCCCATGCCCAAGAAAAAGATCGCCGCCCGCTTATCCCCCATCCACGGCAACGGCGTTTTCGCCACCGAAGACATCAAGAAAGGTGAGCGCATCGTCCGCTACAAGGGCAAGCTCCGCACCCACGCAGAGGTCGACGAGGCTTACGGCGACGACGACGAGAACGGCCACACCTTCCTGTTCACGCTCAACGACGATTACGTGATCGACGCCAACGTCGACGGCAACATCGCGCGCTGGATCAACCACAGCTGCAAGCCGAACTGCGAATCCGTGATCGAGGAGAACAGCAAGGGCAAACACCACAAGGACAAGGTGTTCATCGAGGCCAGCCGCGACATCAAGCCGGGCGAGGAACTGACCTACAACTACGGCATCGTCCTCGACGAGCCGCACACCGCCAAGCTGAAGAAGCTGTGGGCCTGCAAGTGCGGCGCCAAGAACTGCACCGGGACCATGCTCCAGCCCAAGCGCTGACGGCACCGGACCGGCGGTCCTGCTCTGCCGGATGCAGCAAAGCGGAAAAAGGTTGCCATGACTGATGCCAGTCGGTAACGGCTGGCGGTGACGGTAACTTGCGCGCCAACGGGCATTCGCCCGATGGGAATCCTCTGATGCGCGCTGCCCGACTGGCCCTGGCTGTGCTGACCGCACTGTCCGCGCCTGCCTACGCTGTTGAAATCGATGGCCGGATCGATCCGGAGGAGTGGCGCGACGCACGCCATGTCACCGACTTCCGCAAGGTGCAACCGCTGAACGGCACGCCGGCCTCGGTGCCGACGGAAGCCTGGATCCTCGCCACGCCGGAAGGCCTGGCGATCGCTTTCAGGAACCTGCAGCCGGCGTCCGTTCCGCGCACGCGCCAGCGCGTGCGGCGCGATTTCAACGATCAGGTCGACCGCGTCAACCTGATGATCGATTTCGACGGCGACGGCCGCACCGGCTATGACTTCACGGTCGCCTCGACCGGCGACGTCTATGACGCGGTGATCACCAACGAGAACCAGTTCAACGAGGACTGGGACGGCAACTGGCAGCGCGCGGTCGCCGAGGACGCCGACAGTTGGACGGTCGAGATGCTGATCCCCTGGTACATCGCGCCGATGCACAAGGCCGATGGTGACATGCGCACGGTGAAGCTTTATCTGGATCGCGTGATTGGCTCGACCGGCGAGCGCTCGGCCTGGCCAGGTGCCAGTTTCGAGCGGCCACGGTTCCTGTCCGACTTCAATCCGGTTGAACTGAAGCAGTACAACCAGGCGTTGCTGGCGGTCACGCCCTACGTCTCCGGTCTGTACGACAACGTGCGCCACGATCGTGATTTCGACGGCGGCGTCGACATTTTCTGGAAGCCCAACGGCCAGTTCCAGGCGACGGCGACGATCAATCCGGACTTCGGGCAGGTGGAAAGCGACGACCTGGTGGTAAACTTCGGCGCCACCGAGACCTTCATCAGCGATAAGCGGCCGTTCTTCACCGAGAACCAAGGATTGTTCGAATACACCACGCCCTCGGACTTCAGCCAGCTGCTCTACACGCGGCGCGTCGGCGGCCCGGCCGACGACGGCAACGGGTCCGGTGACATCACGGCGGCGGTCAAGCTCAACGGCAGCGTGGGTGCGACCAAGTACGGCGTGTTCGCCGCGGAGGAGGGTGACGAGGTCGGCCGCTCGTTCCGCGCACTGCGCCTGGTGCGCGATTTCAGCAATCAGAACCTGGGATTGATGCTCACCCAGGTCGAACGACCTTATCTCGATCGCGAGGCCACGGTGCTCGGCTTCGATCACAACTGGCGGCCGACGCCACGCTGGAACATCCGCACGCGTCTTTTCGGCAGCCAGATCGAACAGTCCGGCGACACCGTGCGCGACATGGGCGCGACCGTCTGGGCCGACTACGAGATGGATCATGGCTGGCGCCAGCAATGGATCGCCATGCATTTCGGCAACGATCTGCAGATCAACGATGCCGGTTATCTGTCGCGCAACAGCACCAACTACCTGCATTGGCAGGTCAATCGCCGCTTCACCGATCTGCCGACGGAGTCGCGTTATGCCTCCAAGGACTGGCGCTTCCGCATCACCACCAACCGCAACGATCACGGCGACAGGCTCAACGACCAGCTCCGCATCAGCCGCGAAAGCCGCCTGCGCGATGGCAGTTACGAGTATGCGCAGATCAATCTCAACAGCGCCGGCGTCGATGATCTGCTGACTCGCGGCAATGGTGCACTGAAAATTCCGGCGGGGTTCTATGTCGATTTCCAGTATGAGCGCCCGCGCAAGGGCAACTGGGCGCACGAGCTCGAATCGGAACTGTTCACGCGCGGGCTGGTGAACGAAAGCAGGCGGCTCGGCTACAGCCTCAAGTACACCGGTACCTATTTCATCAACGACGCCTTCAGCGTCTATGCCGGCTTTTACACCGATCACATCCAGAACTGGCTGAACTGGGAATACGACAATCTGATCGGCAGGTTCGAGGAGCGCGAACTGGATTTCAATGCCGGGCTGAACTGGAACATCGGCAGCCGGCAGGAACTGCGGGTGAAGCTGCAGGCGATCGCCGTGAACGCGAAGCTGCAACAAGCCTATCGTGTGGACGCGGCCGGCAATGCGGTTCGCAGCGATGAACCGGTCAACGACATTGGCCTGAGCAATCTCGGGTTCCAGATCCGCTATCGCTATGAACTGGCGCCACTGTCGTATCTCTACGTGGTCTACGGCCGTGGCGGGCTCGATCGGTACGACGATTCGGATGATCTCGGCGGCCTGTTGCACGACAGTTTCGCGTTGCGCGATGACGAGCAGTTGCTGGTGAAGCTCAGCTACCGATTCGAGTTGTAGAAGCCCGTTGCCGTTGTCATTCCCGCGAAGGCGGGAATGGTGAAATAGAGGTCGGCGTTTCGTTGATGTGTGAATCGAAACGCGTGGTGGGTACCGGTCGGGAATTACGGCTTCAGTTCGCGCAAATCCGCCGAATTGATACGCCAGGCGCGCTGCTCGGCAGTGGCGCCGTCGACGATTGTGCGGTGCAGGGTGTAGGTGCCGTCGTAGCGGCGCACGCTGCCGTCGGTCTGTGTCGCGGTGATCGTCACCGGCACTTGAATGTAACGCTGGCCGGCGCCGGCATCCTCATTGCCCGGCGCGCCGACTTCGATGCTGACGCGTGCGGTGTTGGCGAAGCCGTCGGCGAACTGCTGCGGCGTCTGGTTGCTGGCCTGGCCGCCGTTCGACCACAGCGCGTAGGCGCGCGCGTAGCTGCGGCTGTCGATGGAGGTGTAGTAATCGCGAATGACCGCGGCCGCGTCCTCGACGGTCGGCTCCGTCGATGCTGCGCCCGAGCTATCGGTGGCAGGCGCGCCGCCAGGAAGTGCGCCTGTCTCCGGATTCGGATTGAGCAGATCGACTTGATCCTGCGCCGGTGTCGGCGCGGGCGGCGGATTGCCGGAGAGCGGCACATCGCCAGGCCCCGGTTTCGACGACATGCCGGTGACCGATCCATCGCCTTGCTGTGGTTTCGGCAGGCCGGCCTGCTGGTCGTCCTGCTGCTGCGCGTCCGTCGCAGACTTGTCGCCGCAGGCGGCGAGGAGGACGAGCGTGCCTGCGAGCAGCCAGGATTTCGTGGAGGAAGCCATTGCCATCGGGTTCCGGTCAGCGGGAAGTTTTCATGCGCACCCTACGCAAGCCGGGTGAACATTCCATTAGCAGAAGGGCATGCATGCGCCTCACGCGCGCTCGGCCAGTGTCGCGCGCTGCGGGTGCAGGTAGGCCACGAGCAGGCCCAGCAGCACGAAGCGCAGGCTGTCGAACACGATCTGCTTGACCGCCAGCACGGCCGGTGTCGGCTGTACCGCGTAATAGATGAGGTAGTGGGGAACGGCCACCAGCAGCGCCACCGCGATGCCGAAGCGCAAGCCCTGGCCGGACACGCTCTTGCCGGCGGTGAATCCTTTCGCGTAGATCCAGGTCATCGCATAGCCGGTCAACAGGTGGGCGACGATCATCCACGGGAAGTAGTGCTGCGAATCTTCCTGCGTGCGGATCAGCGTGCCCATCAACGGCTGATAGTCGTGGCCGAGCAGCAGACCGTGGACGACGTATCCCAGGATCAGCGAAGCCAGCGACATCAGCAGGCCGCAGATCACGATGCGCTTGTTCACGAGGATTCTCCGGCCTTGGGCAACGGCGGCATCCTACTGCGTGCTTCTCGCGGCGTCGACGGGGATGCGATGGCCGGCGTGTTCGCGCGGACATGAAAAAAGCCGGGCTTTCCCGAGGAAAAGCACCGGCCTCTCGACATCGGCGGGAAGGGGATCGCCACATCCCCGCCGATGGCACGACGCCTGAATCAGAACAGCACGATCAGGAGAGCGCGGCAGCCTTGAGCTTGGCCAGCGTGCGCACCTTGACCTTGCGGGTCGCGGGCTTGGCAGCGAACCACTGCTCTTCCTTGGTGAAGGGATTGATGCCCTTACGCTTCGGCTTCGCCGGCACGTCCTGGACATTGACCTTCAGCAGGCCCGGCAGCGTGAACGTACCCGCGCCCTTCTTGCTGACCGATGCGTGGACCGCGCCTTCGAGCGCAGCCAGTACGGCGCGGACGTCTTTCGCCGCGACGGAGGTGGCATCGGCGATGTACGCCACGAGGCCCGCTTTGCCGAGCGCCTCTTTGATCGGCTTCGGCGCCGCGGGCTTCGCTGCTTTCTTCGGGGCAGCCTTCTTAGCCGCAGTTTTTGCTTTCTTCGCCATGTTTTCCTGTTCCGTAATGGATGATTGGAATTGTCTGGCCGATCTTGTCGGCAGTGGAAATGTAGGGCAACTGCGCGTCCGCGCCAATAGGAAAACGCAAAAAAAGCGCTGTTTTTTTACGAATGGGGGAGGAACGGCGGTCAGCGCCGACGCGTGCGTCGGGGTGGCCAGAGCAGCCAGCACAGCACGGCGAGCGCGGCGAACGCGCTGTAGGCGGCAACGAAAGTCCACCACGGCACGTCGAAAAAGATCGCCCGCGACAGCCAGTGCTGGATGAAGGATTCGTTGTAAGTGGCTTGTCCTGCATGGGTTCGCAGCGCCTGCTCCCAGACCGTCAGCGGGCAGAGTTCACCCAGCCAGGCCTGTAGCGCGATGAAGAGCATCAGCAGCAGATGCGCGATGCGGAAGGCCGGTCGGCGCACCCACGCCCAGCCGAATGGGCCGCCGATCAGGATCGCCAGCATCCCCAGCACGACGAACGCCACCACGCCCACGTGCAGCGCCAGGATGGCGTCGGCGAGCCCACGGGCGGCGTCTGGCGACAGCCTGTCGATCATTCGGCCGCCAGGCGGATGCCGTTGTCGCGGAATGCGGCCAGCGTCGCGTCGTAGATGTCCGATGAGACATTGTGCTGGCCGTTCTCGGGATCGCAGATCCAGAAATGGCCTTCCAGCAGCACGCCCTTGTCGGTGACGCCGGTGATGTAGGTGCCCGGCGGCGGCTCCTGCAGGACGCGCGCCTGCGCGGACATCGCCTTCAGGAGCAGGGCGCGCGCGGTGACGAGATCGGTGTCGGCCTTGACCAGCAAGGTGCAGACCAGGCGCAAATTGCGGTCGGACCAGGACTGATTGACGATCGTGCTGCTGGTGAGGCTGTCGTTGGGGACGATCGCCTCGATGCCGTCGCGGGTACGGACCATGGTGTAGCGCATGGTCATGCTGGTGACCCGGCCGGTGATGCCGCCGGTGGCGATGTTGTCGCCCACGCGCACCGATTGCTCGAACAGCACGATCAGGCCGCTGATGTAGCTGGCGGCCAGGCGCTGCAGGCCCAGGCCGAGTCCGATGCCGAGCGCACCGCTGAATGCCGCCAGCGCGGTCAGGTTGATGCCGCTGATCGAGAAGATCAGCGCCAGCGCGGCCACCCAGATCAGCACACTGAAGATGCGCGACAGCGCCAGCACGAAATTCGGGCGCAGGTGGTGGTTCCGGCGCAGCAGCCCGTCGATGGCGCGATCGCCCCAGAGCGCGACGATCATGATCACCACGCCCGCGACCAGTCCCCGGAAGATGCCGTTGGTGGAGAGCGTGATCTCGCCGATAGGAATCTTAGCGGCGAAGAATTCGCCGATCAGCGGCTGGCGGTCGCCGAACAGACCCAGCACCATCACCAGCCACAACACCAATGTCACCAGGCGCAGCAGGATGCGCAGCAACGGTGTCGGGCGGAACAACAGCTCGATGACGGCGCCGAGGACGCACACCACGCCGAACAGGAAGATCAGCGTGAAGGCGAAGTTGAGCAGCGGGTTGTCGAAGATGCCGCCGAACAGGCTGAGCATGCCCAGCAGCGCCATCACGAGCACGGGCGTGGCCAGGTACTCGATCAAGGTGCGGCGCACGAAGGTCCGAGCGAAGCGCTGGCGGATTCGGTTCGTGAGCCACAACGACACCGCGATCGTCAGCGCGACCGTGACCAGGCTGACGATCAGGTCGGTGGGATTGGAGATCGCCGACATCGTTTCGGACACGATCTCGCTGAGTTCCGGATCCGTGCGAACTTCGGAAGCGGCGGGGGCGTTCATCGCCAGGATGTTAGCGATGGCGAGAGGGATTGTCTCAGGGACGACGCCCCTTCCTGGCGTGGGGAAGGGGCTGATTGGGCGAGCAGTCAATCTTCCTCGTGTTTCGGCTTGTAGGCGTCCACGAGTCGTTGCTGCACCTGCGCCGGCACGGGCTCGTAGTGGCTGAAATCCAGTGAATAGCGGCCGCGGCCGGCGGTGACGGACTTCAGCTCCGCGGCGTAGCCTTCCAGTTCCGACAACGGCACCTGCGCCTTGATCACGATCTCGCCGCCCTTGGCCGCGTCGGTGCCGTTGATGCGCGCGCGCTTGCCGGCGAGGCCGCCGCTGATGTCGCCCATATTCTGCTCGGGCGCGGCCACATCGAGATCGACGATCGGTTCCAGCACCTGCGGCCGCGCCTTGGTGATGGCATCCAGGAAGGCCTTCTTGCCGGCGGCGACGAAGGCGACTTCCTTGCTGTCGACCGGATGATGCTTGCCGTCGTAGACGATCACCCGCACGTCCTGCATCGGATAGCCCGCGATCGCGCCGCCGTTGAGCACCTGGCGCACGCCTTTTTCCACCGCCGGCAGGAACTGCCCCGGAATCGTGCCGCCTTTCACTTCGTCGACGAATTCGAAGCCGCTGCCGCGCGGCAGCGGTTCGATGCGCAGGAACACTTCGCCGAACTGGCCGGCACCGCCGGTCTGTTTCTTGTGGCGATGATGGCCTTCGGCCTTGGCGCTGACGGTCTCGCGGTAGGCGATGCGCGGCGGGCGCGTGGTCACCTCGACACCGTGGCGATCCTTCAAGCGATCGAGGTTGATGCGCAGGTGCAGGTCGGACAGGCCACGGATCACCGTCTCGTTGGTCTCGGTTTCGTGCTCGACGCGGAAGCAGGGGTCTTCCTCGGCCAGCTTGTGCAGCGCGGTCGACAGCTTCTGTTCCTGGCCCTTGCTGGCGGCTTCCACGGCGAGGCCGAACATCGGTTTGGGGAAATCCAGCGGCGCGAGATGAATCTGGTCCTCGTCGTGCGAATCGTGCAGCACGGCGTCGAAATGCATTTCGTCGACCTTGGCGACCGCGGCGATGTCGCCCGGCACCGCCTGCGTGATCTCGACGTGTTCCTTGCCCTTGAGCTTGAACAGGTGCGCGACCTTGAACGGCTTGCGGCCATCGTCGACGAACAGCTGCGTGTCCTTCTTCACCGTGCCCTGATAGACGCGGAAGATGCCGAGCTTGCCGACGAAGGGATCGTTGACGATGCGGAACACGTCGGCGATGACGTGCGCGCCCGGATCGGGCTGCGCGGCCACCGGTTGCGCGTCCGCGCCGGTTCCTTTCACGAAGGGCGGCGGATTGGCTTCGCCCGGATGTGGAAAGAGCTTCTCGGCGATATCGAGCAGTTCCTTGACGCCGACGCCGCTGCGTGCGGAGACGAAGCAGATCGGCAGCAGATGCCCTTCGCGCAGGCACTGCTCGAATGCGTCGTGCAGTTCCTGGCCGGACAGGCCGCTCTCGCCCAGATCGAGATAGTGATCCATCACCGTTTCATTGATCTCGACCACCTGGTCGATGATCTTCTGGTGCCAGTCGGCGGTCGGGCCGAGATCGCTGATTTCATTGGCAATGCTGCCCGACGACGGGCCGAAGCAGTCGACCACACGCTTGCCGCCATCGGCCGGAAGGTTCAGCGGCAGTGCCTCGGGGCCGAACTCGTTGCGTAGTTCCTCGAGCACGCGGGCACAGTTGGCGCCGTCGTGATCGATCTTGTTGACGATGATGACGCGGCAGAGATTGCGTTCCTTCGCCCGCTCCATCATGCGGCGGGTGCCGTATTCCACGCCGGAATCGGCGTCGATCACGATCGCGACCGTCTCCACCGCGGCCAGCGCCGACAGGGTGGGGCCGCGGAAATCCGGATAGCCGGGAGTATCGATCAGGTTGACGTGGATGCCCGCGTGATCGGTGCTGGCGATGGCGGCGTCGATGGAGTGGCCGCGTTGCTTCTCGATCGGATCGAAATCGGACACGGTGCTGCCGCGTTCGATGGTGCCTGCCGCCTGGATGGCGCCGCCGGCATGCAGCAGGGCTTCGAAGAGGGTGGTCTTGCCGGCGCCGGGGTGGCCTGCGAGGGCCACATTGCGGATTTGCGCAGTGCTGTAGGACATGAGTCCGTTTCTCCCTTGGCTGGGTGGAAAAGGACGTCATGGCTGTCCGGGGGAGAGCGCAACGCCTAAGCAAATACGCTCGGCGGGCGGTCATGGCGGAGATGCACCATACCGCGCTGAGAAACGTAGCGTCCCGTTGCGGCGCAGCAATCCGTCTGGGTTAGTGAAGAATTCGTCACGTCGGAAGCGCGAAGTTCCCGCGGGTCGGACGCTTCTGTAACGCTTACGGCGATATCCTTACTCGATCTCGTTCCCCCTCGATCACGGAGCACCGACATGGGCATCACGCGCAAGGCCAACGCACACTGGGAAGGTGATCTCAAATCCGGCAAGGGCAGCCTCGCCACGCCGCAGAGCGGATTGCTCGACAACACCCGTTACGGTTTCAACAGCCGCTTCGGCGATGAGAAGGGCACCAATCCGGAAGAACTCATCGCCGCCGCGCACGCGGGCTGCTTCACGATGGCACTGTCGGCCAAGCTCACCGAGGCCGGGCATCCGCCGACGGCGTTGGACACGCAGGCGGAAGTCGATCTGTCGATGGAAGGCGGCCCGACGCTGAGCGCGATCCGCCTGAAAACCCAGGCCAAGGTACCGGGCATCGACGCGGCGAAGTTCCGCAGCATCGCCGATGACGCCAAGCAGAATTGCCCGATTTCGAAGGCGCTCTCGGCCGTGCCGATCACGCTGGAAGCCGAGCTGCTTGTCTGACGACAAATTTTCCGCGCTGTGCGTCCACGGCGCGGGCGGTGGTGGCTGGGAGTGGAACGTCTGGCGCGAGCGCTTGCTTGCGGCGGGCGTGGAGGCGCACGCGCTCGATCTGCTGCCGTCTCCGCGCGGCTTGGCGTTCACCACTTTCGACGATTACGTGTTTCAGGTGCGCGAGCAGCTGCGCGCGTTGCCGCGTCCGCGCGCACTGATCGGCGCCAGTCTCGGCGGCCTGCTGGCCGCGCTTTGCGCCGATGAGGCGGATGCGCTGGTCCTGATCAACCCGCTGCCGCCATCGCCCTGGCACGAAGGATTGCCTGAACGAAGCTGGCCGGACGTGATTCCCTGGCGGCGCGAGGCCAGGCTGGCATCGACGCGCCGGGCGATGATCGACGCCGACGACGCCACCGCGTTGTACGCCTTCCGCCGCTGGCGCGACGACAGCGGCGCGGTGCTGCGCACGGCCTATGCTGGCGTTTCGGTGGAGAAACCGGGCTGTCCGGTGTTGTTCATCGCCTCGGAAGGCGATGAAGGCGTCTCTCCGGCCCTGACCGCGGCGTGGGCGCAGGGCTGGCATGCGGATCTGATCCACGACCCCGCGGGCAGCCATGTCGGTCCTTTGCTCGGACGCCAGGCCGTCGAGGTGTCATCGCAGGTCGCGCGATGGCTGTCGGCGCGCTAAACGCGGCCGGGGCGCCAGCCTGTAAACGCTTTCGATTCAGCACGGCGTTATCGAGGTGCCCCTAGGTTAGACACGCGCCAATTCGGCGTTTGCGCCCGCGGCCCTGGAGCCGGCCACCATGAAGCGTCTTGCGACCTCCCAGATTTTTGCAAGCTCGTTCCTCGCCCTGGGCCTTGCCGCGGCCGTCGGAACTGCTTCCGCGCAGTCCGACTACTATTCGCGCGACGGCTACTACCCGCAGCCAACCGTGGACCGCTACGGCAACAGCAGCGGTTCGCAGTACGACTATGCGCGCGTGGTGCGCGTCGATCCGGTGATCGAGTCCGGCTATCCGGCCTCGCAGCAGCAGCGCTGCTACACACGCCAGGACGGCGGCTATTACAACGGCGACGATCGTTACGATCGCGACGGCTACTCCCGTGACGATGGCTATCGCAACGACGGCTACCGCGATGATCGCGACGATCGGGACTATCGCGGCGGCACCGAAACCGGGCGCAACGTCGCCACCGTGATCGGCGGCATCGTCGGTGCCGCGCTCGGCAGCCAGGTCGGCGGCGGTTCGGCACGCTACGCCACCGCGGCGATCGGCTCGATGGTCGGCGGCATGGCTGGCCGTGGTGTTTACGACAGCAATCAGCGCAATCGCCAACCGCCGCGCCGTGCCGAAGTGACGGTCTGCGATCCGGTGCCGTCCAATGGCGATTACTACCGCGTCGATACTTCGCGCGTGGCCGCCTACGACGTCACCTACGAATACGCCGGGCGCCGCTACACCACCCGCACCAACTACCACCCGGGCGACACCATCCGCGTGCGCGTGGACGTGCGTCCCGAATGATCGGCGGGACTGCATTCCGCGGATGACGAGAAGGGGCCATTGGCCCCTTCTTCGTTGTATGGAACCGGTGCGCGCCCGTGAATCCGGGTTACGATCGCCGCCATCGCGCCTTCGCGGACGCCTTGGGAGGGCATCGTGCAGGACAATCCTCTGGTCAAGATCGCGCTTCCGATCGCGATCGCGGTGATCATGTGCGGCATCGGGCTCACCCTGCGCGGCAGCGATTTCCGCCGCATCGGCGAGAATCCGAAGCCGGTGCTGATCGGCGTGCTGGGACATTATCTGCTGCTGCCGTCGCTGGGGTTCGCGATGGCGTGGTTGTTTCCGATGTCACCGGAATTCGCCGTCGGGCTGGTGCTGGTCGCCGCCTGTCCCAGCGGCAGCACGTCGAATGCCCTGACGTTCCTGGCGCGCGGCAACGTGGCCCTGGCGGTCACGCTGACGGTGATCAGCGCCTTGATCACGTTCGTCAGCGTGCCGCTGCTGGTGAATCTGGCGCTGCAATTCTTCGCCGGCGAAACGCGCGAGATCCGGCTGCCGGTGGGGCAGACCATTCTGCATCTGGCGGCGCTCGTGCTGATCCCGGTGTTGCTGGGGATGGGGATCCGGCGCTACGCCAGCGGGTTTGCCGTGCGCGTGGAGCCATGGGTGAGCAAGTTCGCCCTGGCCTTCTTGCTGCTGCTGATCGTCGCCATCTCGGTTGCCGAACGCGAGCGTCTGCCGGAGTGGCTGAGCCAGCTCGGTCCCGCCGCGCTGACGCTGTGCTGCTCGGCGATCGGCCTCGGCTATCTGCTGGGCCGCCTCAGCGGGCTCGCCTTGCGCGACTCGATCACTGTCGGGATGGAGGTCGGCGTGCAGAACAGCACGCTGGCGATCGTGATCGCGCTGAGCCTGCTGCAATCGCCGCAGATCGCCATGCCCGGTGCCGTTTATGGATTGCTGATGTACCTGCCGGCGCTGGCGATGGTCGTGCTCGGGCGGCGCGCGGTGAAGCGTGAGGAAGAGCGTGCCTTGGTTTCGGAAGTTTCCGGATCGTGACCGCGACACCGCGTATCTGTGTCTTCGGCGCCGGCAGCATCGGCTGCTATGTCGGCGGGCGTCTGCTGGCGTCGGGCGCGGCCGTCAGCTTCGTCGGTCGGGCGCGACTGGCGCGTGAGATCGCCGCGCACGGATTTCGCTTGAGCGATTACCGCGGTCTGGATGTGTACGTTCCGCCCGCGAAGGTCGCCTTCCAAGAAACACCTCATGCGGCCGCCGATGCCGATCTGGTGCTGGTGACGGTGAAGGCCGCCGCCACCGCCGATGCCGGTCGCGAACTTGCGCGGGTGTTGCGGCCTGGCGCCGTGGTGATCAGCCTGCAGAACGGCCTCGGCAACGACGACATCCTGCGCGCCGCCTTGCCCGGATGCACGGTGTTGACCGGCATGGTGCCGTTCAACGTGGTGCAGGGGGGCGAAGGCGCGTTCCACCAGGGCACGGAAGGCGATCTGGCGGTGGCGCGGCACGATGCGCTGTCGCCTTTCCTCGCGCTCTTCGATCGCGCGGGCCTGCCGCTGCAATTGCACGACGACATGCGGGCCGTGCAGTGGGCAAAGCTTCTGCTCAATCTCAACAATGCGGTGAATGCCCTGTCGGGACGGCCGCTCCGGGAAGAGCTGTCGCAGCGGGCGTACCGACATTGCCTCGCGCGCGCGCAGCGCGAGGCGCTGGGCTTGCTGGACGCCGCCGGCATTCGTCCGGCGAAGCTGACACCGTTGCCACCGCATTGGATTCCGGGTGCGCTCGAACTGCCCGATGTCCTGTTCCGGATCCTGTTCGGCCGCATGCTCCGCATCGATCCGCTGGCGCGCTCGTCGATGTGGGAGGATCTGGAAGCGGGTCGCCAGACCGAGGTGGAATGGCTCAACGGCGAGGTGGTGCGGCTGGCCGCGAAGCTCGGCCGCGAGGCGCCAGTCAATGCGCAGTTGACGGCGCTGGTGCAGGCGGCCGTGGAAGGGGGGCGCCGCGATTGGTCGGGCGATGAGTTGCTGGCACAGCTGCGTTATTGAAGCCCGATATCCATGGATTCCCGCGCTTGATCTGATCGAAGCTGTGAAACGGTTTCCGTTGACGAGCCGTCAAGTGGTGCCGCGGGCATCATCTTGATGCAGATCTCCGCGATACGCGATATGCACCTTGTTTCCGTCCGGATCCCGAAGATACGCCCCGTAATAGCCAGGGTCGTATCGGGCGCGTTCTCCCGGCGCGCCCTCGTCGATTCCGCCTGCTTTCATGCCTGCGGAATAGGCGAGTTCGACTGCACTTGCTGAAGGAGCCAAAAAAGCAACCATGCTTCCGTTGCCGGCCGTGGCCGGTTCCCGATTGAACGGCATGTACACATAAAAGCGCGGCAGCGATTGACTCGGCGAAACCCAGCATGCGGCTTCCGGTCCGCCATCGGGCGTGACTTGACGACGCTGCAGACCCAGCGGAAGCAAAATGGCGTCATAGAATTCCGCAGCGCTTCGCAGATTCCGCGTTCCGACCGTGACATGGCTAAACATGCTTGCGGTGTCCTCCAACCGGTTTCAGGTCCGAACGCCTTCCCAGTCGATCCATCCCTCCAAGACCGTCACCACGCGCCCGCCGGACCACACATCTCCCTGATCGTCGACGAGCAATTCGATGATCGCATCATGTCCGACCTCGCGGCCCTGGCTGATGCGGTAATGCCCGCTGTTGCCAGGCAGGGCGTTCTGCGAGGCCAGCCACGCCGCCAGCGTGGCATTGGCGGCGCCGGAGGCGGCATCCTCGAACTGCGAGGGCGCGCCGACCCAGGCCCGGACCGCCAGGTAATAGACCGGATCCTGGCTGCGCGCGAACACGCACAGCCCCATGCTCTCGGTGTCGTTGGCGAGCTTGCCGATCGCGGTCCAGTCGGGCGTCGCGCCGCGCAGCGCGGCTTCGTCGGCGAGTTCCACCAGCCACCAGCGGCGTCCGCCGTTCATCAGTACCGGCGGCAGCGCGCCGAGCGGCAGCCCTTGTAGCGCTTCGCGCAGGCGCGGATCGGTCGCGGAGGCGATCTCGCCGATCTGCGCGCGCGGCGTGCGCACGGCGATGGTGCGGCGCGAGCCGATGCCTTCCACGCGCAGCGGCAGCTTGCCGGCGATGCCGTCCTGGACCAGCAGGCCATCCCGGGGTGTCGCCAGCCCGGCCTCCAGCACCGCGTGCGCGGTGCCGACACTCGGATGGCCCGCGAACGGCACCTCGCGGCGCGGGCTGAAGATGCGCAGCCGGTAATCCGCGTCCGCCGATGCGGGCGGCAGCACGAAGGTGGTTTCCGGCAGCCGCGTCCAGCGCGCGATGGCCTGCATCGTGGCGTCATCCAGCCCTTCCGCGTCGAGGACCACCGCCAGCGGGTTGCCGGCGCCGGGATGGCTGGCGAAAACGTCGAGCTGAAGGTAGCGGCGGCGGGTCATGACGGTCGTACCTTCGATTAGAATCCGGAGTTCGCATCCGGACGCCGGGCGCGAACTCCGATTCTACTCAACTCCCCCTCATCAATGCCCACAACTCCTCCTGCCGATCGCTGGATCGTGCTCAAGTTCGGCGGCACTTCAGTGTCGCGTCGTCATCGCTGGGACACGATAGGCCGCCTGGCGAAACAGCGGGCCGACGACAGGGACGCACGCGTGCTGGTGGTGGTGTCGGCATTGTCGGGCGTGACGAACGAGTTGACGGCGATTGCCGACGGCGCCGCCGACAGTGCCGCGCGCGTGGCGACGCTGATCGAGCGTCATCGCGGCTTCGCGAGCGAACTCGAACTCGATGCCGACACTGCGCTTGGCACACGGTTGTCCGCGTTGCAGGCCCTGCTCGACGATCCGCGCGCGACATCGCGCCCGCTCGACTGGCAGGCGGAAGTGCTGGGGCAGGGCGAGCTGCTCTCCTCGACGCTGGGCGCCGCCTATCTCCGCGCGCAGGGCCTGGATTTCGGCTGGTGCGACGCGCGCGACTGGCTGGATGCCGTGGCGCTGCCGAACCAGAGCGACTGGGCCGGCCGCCTGTCGGTGAACTGCAAGCGCGAAGCCGATGTCGCGTGGCGGGAACGCTTCGCCGCGCAGCCGACACGGCTGCTGCTCACGCAGGGCTTCATCGCGCGGCATGGCGACGGTGGCACCGCGATCCTCGGTCGCGGGGGCTCCGATACCTCGGCCGCGTACTTCGGCGCGCTGCTCGGCGCGCAGCGCGTGGAGATCTGGACCGACGTGCCCGGCATGTTCAGCGCCAACCCGCGCGAAGTGCCCGATGCGCGCCTGCTCACCCGTCTCGACTACGCCGAGGCGCAGGAAATCGCCACCACCGGCGCCAAGGTGCTGCATCCGCGTTCGATCAAGCCTTGCCGCGACGGCCAGGTGCCGATGGCGATCCTCGACACCGAGCGCCCCGATCTTCCCGGCACCAGCATCGACGGCGGCGCCGCCACCGTGCCCGGCGTGAAGGCGATCAGCCGCCGCAACGGCATCGTGCTGGTTTCAATGGAAACCGTCGGCATGTGGCAGCAGGTCGGCTTCCTCGCCGATGTGTTCGAGCGCTTCAAGCGCCACGGTCTGTCGGTCGACCTGATCGGCTCCTCGGAAACGAACGTCACCGTCTCGCTTGATCCGAGCGAAAACCTGGTCAGCACCGACGTGCTGGCGCGCCTGTCCGACGATCTGGCCGAATTCTGCCGGGTGAAGGTGATCGCGCCCTGCGCGGCGATCACGCTGGTCGGACGCGGCATGCGTTCGTTGCTGCACAAGCTGTCCGACATCTGGGCCACGTTCGGACGCGAGCGCGTGCATCTGATCTCGCAGTCCTCGAACGATCTCAACCTCACCTTCGTCATCGATGAAGCCGACGCCGACGGCCTGTTGCCGGAATTGCATGCCGAGTTGATAGAAGGCGGCGCGATGCCAGTGCAGGACGCCAGCGTGTTCGGCCCCAGCTGGCGCGAGATTGCGCATGGCAAGCCGCAGCGTGCGCCGCAGTGGTGGCAGGGCGAACGCGAACGCCTGCTGGCATGCGCCGAGGCTGGTACGCCGGGTTACGTCTACCACCTGCCGACGTTGCGTGCGCGCGCGGCGGCATTGAACGCGGTCACAGCGATCGACCGCCGCTTCTTCGCCGTCAAGGCGAATGCGCGGCCGGAACTGTTGCGCGCGCTGGTGGCGGAAGGCTTTGGCTTGGAATGCGTGTCGCGCGGTGAGTTCGAGCACGTTTTCAGCGTGCTGCCCGATCTCGATCCGGCACGCGTGTTGTTCACGCCAAGCTTCGCGCCGCGCGCCGAATACGAAGCGGCCTTCGCGCGCGGCATCATCGTCACGCTCGACAACATCGAAGCACTGCGCAATTGGCCGGAAACGTTCCGTGGCCGCAACCTGTGGCTGCGCATCGATCTCGGTCGCGGTGATGGCCACCATGCCAAGGTCGTCACTGGCGGCGCGTCCTCGAAGTTCGGCCTGCCGCTGTCCGCGTTCGATGGTTTCGTCGAGGCGGCGCGCAAGCTCGACATGCGCATCACCGGCATCCATGCGCATCTTGGTAGCGGCATCGACTCGCCGGCACACTGGCGCGACGTCTACGCCGAACTGGCCGGCTTCGCCGACAGCGTCGGCACCGTCGACACGATCGACATCGGCGGCGGCCTGCCGATTCCCTACAAGCCGGATGACGAGCCCTTCGACCTCGACGCGTGGGCGGTAGGCCTTGCCGAAATCAAGGCGGCCTATCCGCGCTACCAGCTCGCGATCGAGCCCGGCCGTTATCTCGTCGCCGAATGTGGCGTGCTGCTGGCGCGTGTCACGCAAGTGGTGGAAAAGCAGGGCGTGCGCCGCGTGGGCCTCGATGCCGGCATGCATACGCTGATGCGGCCCGCGCTGTACGACGCGTATCATGGCGTTCACAATCTCACACGTCTTGGCGAACCCACTGAGGCGCACAAGTTGTTCGACGTGGTCGGCCCGATCTGCGAATCCAGCGACGTGCTCGGCGTGCAGCGCCCGCTGCCTGCGGAGACGCGAGAGGGCGATATCGTGCTTGTCGCCGATGCCGGGGCCTACGGGTTTGTCATGTCCAATACCTATAACCTGCGCGCACTGCCGGCAGAGGATGTCATCGCATGAGTGCTTTGCAGTTTGATCGCGACGCCGTTCGTGTCTTTCGTTTCGTGCGTTGCGCATTCGACGCCGAAACCGGCATCGCACAGCTCGTCTATGCCTTCGACGAGGGCCCGGAGCTGATCGAGACGGTGACGATTCCCGGCGCGCCGTTCGTGCTCGACGACGCGCGTGCGCGCGCCGCGGAACAGGCGCTGCGTTTGCTGCACTTGATCGCCGGCGTGAGCTACTACAAGGCGGGCGTGCCCGAGGACATCCGCATCGAATCGTATGGAATCGATGCGGGGACAGCGGCGCTGCTGGAAGAAATCTACGTCAACGGCCTGGGCGAATTCGCCTATCGCAACGGGCTGAATCTGCACGGTCGGATCAAGTTCCCGGTCGAGCAGGCGCTTTCGACCGATGGAACCGCGCCCGCGCTGGGCCTGCGCAAGCACGCACTGGTCGCGATCGGCGGCGGCAAGGACTCGCTGGTGTCAATCGAAGCCCTGCGCTCGATCGGCGTCGAACAGACGGTCACCTGGATCGGCGGTTCGCAGCTCATCAAGGCCTGCGCCGAGCGCACCGAGCTGCCGACGCTCAATCTCGGCCGCCAGCTCGCGCCGGAACTGTTCGAGTTCAATCGTCAGGGCGCTTGGAACGGGCACATCCCGGTGACGGTGTTGAACTCCGCGATCATGGTGTTCGCCGCCGTGCTGCTGGGTGTCGACCAGGTCGTGTTTTCCAACGAACGCTCGGCCAGCTACGGCAGCCTGATCGAGGGCACGGGCGAGGTGAACCATCAATGGTCCAAGGGCTGGGCTTGCGAGCGCGCGTTCGGCGAGGAAGTACAGCGCCGCATCGCCGCCGATCTGCACTACTACTCATTGCTGCGACCGCTGAGCGAGCTGGCCGTGGCGCGGCAATTCGCCAAGACCGATCGTTACGACGCGCACTTTTCCAGCTGCAACCGTAATTTCCATCTACTTGGCGAACGACCGACCAGCCGCTGGTGCGGGGTCTGTCCGAAATGCCACTTTGTGTTCCTGGCGTTGGCGCCGTTCATGCCCAAGCCGCGACTGGTGGGTATTTTTGGCCGCAATCTGCTCGATGATGCGGCGCAGATTCCAGGCTACGATGCGCTACTCGAATACCGTGATCACAAGCCGTTCGAGTGCGTCGGCGAAGGCCGCGAATCGCGTGCCGCGATGGCTGCTTTGGCGGAGCGGCCGGAATGGCGCGAGGACGTCGTGGTCGAACGTTTCAGCCGGGAAATCCGGCCGCAGCTTGATGTCGCAGAATTCGCTCTCGAGCCGTTGCTGACGATCGACGACGAACATCGCATCCCGCCAGCGTTGTGGGAGCAGTTGCGTGCGAATTTCGCAGCTTGAGGACAAGCGGGTCGCGCTGTGGGGCTGGGGCCGCGAAGGCCGCGCGGCCTACCGCGCGATCCGCGCGCGGCTGCCTGGATTGCCGCTGACGTTGTTCTGCAGCGCCGAAGAAGCCGCCGATGCGCGCGGTATCGGCGACACGATGCTTTCGGTCGAAACCGAGGCCAGCGCGGGGCGCCTGTCCGCGTTCGATGTCGTCGTCAAATCACCGGGCATCAGTCCCTACCGGCCCGAGGCGATGATCGCCACGCACGAGGGTACGCACTTCGTCGGTGGCACCGCGCTGTGGTTCGCCGAACGGCCCGATGCGCGCACTGTCTGCGTGACCGGCACCAAGGGCAAGAGCACCACGACCGCGCTGCTGGCGCATCTATTGCGCGCGGGGGGCCATCGCACGGCGTTGTGCGGCAATATCGGGCTGCCGCTGCTGGAGCTGCTCGATGCCGAAGCCGAGTTTTGGGCGATCGAACTGTCGAGTTACCAGACGCGCGATGTCGCGGGAGCCGGTGTTCGGCCGCATATTGCCGTCGTCATCAATATCTTTCCGGAACATCTGGATTGGCACGGCAGCGAACAGCGCTACATCGACGACAAGCTTGCCTTGCTCACCGAAGCGAAGCCGCGCATCGCCGTTCTGAATGTCGCCGATCGCCGTCTTGCCGCGTTGACGCTGCCGGATTCGGACGTGCGCTGGTTCGGGCGCGAAGACGGTTGGCATCTGCGCGGCGACGTGTTGTGTCGTGGCGATGACGAGATCTTCGATACCGCTTCGATTCCACTGCCAGGCCGCCACAATCGCGGCAATCTCTGCGCCGTGCTCACGGCGATCGAAGCGCTCGGTCTCGATGCCGCGACACTTGCGCTGCATGCGGCCTCATTCCGGCCGTTGCCGCATCGTCTGCAGACGATGGGTACGCGCGAGGGCATTACCTACGTCAACGACTCGATCAGTACCACGCCGCATGCCAGCCTGGCCGCGCTCGATGTCTTCCGGGGGCGGCGCGTCGCCTTGCTCGTCGGTGGCCATGATCGCGGTCTCGACTGGTCGGACTTCGCCGCAGCAATGCGGACGCAGGCGCCGGCCGTCATCATCACGATGGGGCAGAACGGCGGCCGCATCCATGCGTTGCTCGAAAACTTGGCGGGCGAGGGACGCTTCGTCCTGCGCGAAGCCGCGGATTTGAGCGAAGCGGTCGCACTGGCGCGGCAGGGGCTCGCGGGCGAGGGCGTGGTCCTGATGTCGCCGGGTGCCCCGAGCTTCGGCGCCTATCGCGACTACACCGAGCGCGGCCGCCATTTCGCCCAGCTGGCGGGGTTCTCGCCGGATGCGATCACGGCGATCCCAGGGCTGGGCATCGCGCCGTAACGCCCGCATTCCGATCGGGTCACAATCGCGCTCCACCCGGAACACTGTTTTCGTCACGGCAATGACGCCGCGGCGGCCCTACAATCTGCGCCCCGCCTCGCGGCGGACATTCAATTCGGGAAATTCTTTCCAGCTGGGAGATCATCATGCGTCGCATTTGTCTCGCCTTGATTCTGTTGCTGCTGTCCGTGCCCGCGTTCGCTGCGATGCAGGCCAAGCCCGTGGCGTGGAAGGTCGGCAAGCAGCCCTTCAGCGGGTTCCTGGTCTACGACGATGCTTCAAAGGAACAGCGCCCCGGTTTGCTGATGGTGCCGGACTGGTACGGGGCAACCCCTGCCGCCGTCGACAAGGCCAAGCAGCTCGCCGGCGACGACTACGTGATCCTGGTCGTCGACATGTACGGCAAGAAAGTGCGCCCCAAGAACGACAAGGCCGCATTGGCGCAGGTCCAGAAACTCTATGCCGACATTCCGGCGTTGCGCGCCCGCATCACCCAGGCGGTCGAGGTATTGAAGGCCCAGGCCGGAAATGCGCCGCTCGACGCCAGCAAGATCGGTGCGTTCGGCTACTGCTTCGGCGGCGCGACGGTGCTTGAACTGGCGCGCAGTGGCGCGCAGCTGGCGGGTATCGTCACCTTCCATGGTGGGTTGCGCGCCTACGGCCCCAAGGCGGAAGCCGTGAAGACGCCGTTGCTGATCCTCAATGGCGCCGACGACGAAAGCACCCAGCCCTACGTTGCCGACCTGGAGAAGGAGATGACGGCGGCCGGTGCCGATTGGCAGTTCGTCAATTTCAGCGGCGCGGTGCACTGCTTTGCGCTTGAGACCGCCAACAAGCCGGGCTGCATGTACAACGAGCGTGCCGCCAAGCGCGCTTACAAGATGATGGACAACTTCTTCGAAGAGCGGTTCGGCGAAGACTAATCCACTCTAATGTCGGTCATTCCCGCACCGAAACGCGCCGTCAGTGCGCTGAGACGGGAATGACCGGCGAAAGTGCTTGAACAACAGCAATCAGTGATCGCGCGCGGTGGCGTAATGCGCCAATCCGTGCAGGGTGGCAAGCGCTTCGTTGTCAGTCAATCCGTCGAGCGCGTGCTGCGCGGCTTGCGCGTACTCATGCGCGCGCGCGCGGCTGTAGTCCAGGCTGCCCTGCGCCTGGATCGCGGCGATGACGTCCGGCAGGGCCGTGACATCACCGTTCTCGACGATCTCGCGCAGGCGCGCGCGCGTGGCGGCATCGGAATGCGCCATCGCGTGGATCAGCGGCAGCGTCGCCTTGCCCTCGGCCAGGTCATCGCCGAGGTGCTTGCCGAGCGCGGATTCGTCGGCGCTGTAGTCGAGCACGTCGTCGGCGATCTGGAAGGCATAGCCGAGATTCATCCCGTAATCGTGCAGACGCTGCTGCGTGGCCGCGTCTGCACCGGCCAGCAGCGCGCCCAGACGCGTGGCGGCGGCGAACAACACCGCGGTCTTGCGCTCGATCACGCGCAGGTAGGCGGTTTCGTCGGTGTCGGGGTTGCGCACGTGCAGCAGCTGCAGCACCTCGCCTTCGGCGATGGAATTGGTGGTGTCGGCGAGGATGCGCATCACCTCGATGCGATCCAGCTCCACCATCAGCTGGAAGCTGCGCGAGTACAGGAAATCGCCGACCAGCACGCTTGGCGCGTTGCCCCACAGGGCGTTGGCGGTCTTGCGGCCGCGACGCAGGTCGGATTCGTCGACCACATCGTCGTGCAGCAGGGTCGCGGTATGGATGAACTCGATCACCGCCGCCAGCTGATGCGCATCCGGGCCGCCGTGGCCGAGCGCGCGCGCCGCCAGCAACAGCAGCATCGGGCGCAGCCGCTTGCCGCCGGCGGCGACGATGTGCTCGCCGATCTGGTTGACCAGCACCACGTCGGAGGCCAGGCGGCGGCGGATCAGCGCGTCGACCGCGGCCATGTCGGCGGCGGCGAGGGCCTGAATGGCGGCGAGATCGAGCTGCCGCGGGCTTGCTGAGGCGTGCATGCGGGGTCCGGTGGGGCAAGTGGCAATTATACGTAGCCGCGCTGCGTGGATGCGGCCTGCCTGGTCCGCTTCGCTGGGGCCTGCTTCAATAGGGGATTCCCCGACCCCAGGGCGGGGTTCGGGCCTATCCCCCGCGAACGCTTATAATTGCAGACTGCTCGCCAGTACAGGCGAAATTCAAGGAACTTCGATGGCCCGCGGCATCAACAAAGTCATTCTGGTCGGCAACCTCGGCAACGACCCCGACGTCAAATACACGCAGGGCGGCATGGCGATCACCCGCATCAGCCTGGCCACCACCTCGGTCCGCAAGGACAAGGACGGCAACACCCAGGAACGGACCGAATGGCATCGCGTGGTGTTCTTCGGCAAGCTCGGCGAGATCGCCGGCGAATACCTGCGCAAGGGCAGCCAGGTGTACGTGGAAGGCTCGATCCGCTATGACAAGTACACGGGCCAGGACGGCGTGGAAAAGTACTCCACCGACATCATCGCCGACGAGATGCAGATGTTGGGCGGCCGGGGCGACACCGCCGGCGGTGGCGAACGCGCGCCGCGCCCGCAGCGTCAGGATTCCGCGCCGCCACAGCGTCGTCCGGCGCCGTCGCAGCAGTCGGCACCGCCAATGGACGACTTCTCGGACGACGATATTCCGTTCTGACACACGCCGTTCTAGGGCACGCCGTTCTGAGGCGCGGCCTCAGGCCAGATAACGCTCTGATGGCGGGGAGTTCGTTCCCCGCCATTTCTTTTGCCGGTCATCCAGCGGGCTGGGCGATATCCGCCGGCGATGCCAGGGACCAGACGCTGTGCGGATCGCCGTTGTGTGCCCGGCGCCATGTGACCTGGGCGATGCGCAGGAAGCCCAGGCCCAGCGCGATCGCCACGGCGTCGACGCCGAACACCTGCCATTGCCCGGTCATCGCGGTGTGGAGCAGGTGATCGCCGGTCACGATGGCATTCGTGATCGGCACCGCCAGGCTCAACACACCGGCGAACAGCGCCAACTCAATCGCCGCGCGCGCCGGCGGCCGCAGTTGCGCCCAGAGCACGCTGCCGAGGAAAACGGCGTAGTAGGTGCGCCATTCTCCTCCCGCGTTCTGCAGCAGCAGGCTGGCGAGGAAAGCCGCCGACAGCGCCGCGCAGCATCCCAGGCACACACCAACCGTGAGTCGTGCGAGGAACCGATGCATGCGCGGCTGCTCGATCTGGCGCCGCTTGCGCCGCGACTCGATCCACAGCAGATTGCCGGAATAGAACAGGAAGGCGCCGGCCAGCCCAAGCAGGAAATACAGCCACTGCACCGGCAGGCCGCCGAAGGTGCCGTAGTGGATCGAGGTCACGCCGCGCACGGCGGTATGCGCGTTGCCGCGCTCACCCGGCAACTGCACGCCGACGACCTTGCCGCTGCGCGTCTCGAGCGTGACGATGCCGAGATCCGACAGATGGCCCGGCACCGGGCCGGCGATGCTGACGGTGGCCGCGGCATCGCCGTAGCTGCGGTAGTTCATGAAGTGCGGCTGCAGCGTGGGCGCGCGCTCACGCGCGGCGGCGAGCAGGGCGGCCGGTGACAGCATCGCGGCGCCGACGTCTTGTTTGCTCATCTCCGGTGCATAGCGCGCCTGCTGATAAAGCGCCGCACCCTTGCCGCCGAGACCGATGAAGTTGAGGCCCGCCACGAACAGCACCAGTACGCACAGCAGCGTGCCGGTGAAGGCGAACACGATGTGGAACGGCAGCGACAGCACGCCGATCACGTTGTGCGCGTCCTGCCACATCCGCTTGAGATTGCGCCCGCGCCGCAGTGCGAACAGATCCTGGACCAGCGTCGGCAGATGCACCAGCACGCCCGATACCAGCGCCAAGCCATAGAGAATGCTGACGATGCCCATCAGCCAGGTGCCCCAACGTTCGGGCAGGCCCAGGCTGTAATGCACCTGGTTGATCAGGTCGGAGAGTTTCGATTCCTCGCTGATCTCGTGCGCGCGCCCGTCGCGCCCGAGCGCGAACAGGTGCTCCGCCTCGGGTTTCTTCTCTCGCCAGAACACGAACACGCGCGGTGCGAACGGACTCGGCAGATAGACCCAGAGATTCTCTTTCGCGCGCGGATACGTGCGCGTCACCTCTTCGAGCAGCGATTCGAGCTGTTGTGGCGTCGTCGCCGGCGACTCGCGCAGTTCGGGTCGCTGCCACTGTGCGGTGGCTGCCTGGAATACGGTGAACGCCCCGGCGTAGAAGGCGATGAACAGCGCCATGCCGGCGATCAGGCCGGTCCAGGTATGCACGGTGAGGAATGCGCGCAGTGTCGCGGCCTTCATGACGTCCAGCCTCCCCAGTGCTGATGCCGGGACACCCACAGCAGCCCATGCACGACGAGATTGGCGGCGAGCAGCCATCCCCAGGCGCGCGCCGCGCTGGCGACCGCATAGCTCGATGCCCAGGCCGCGATCCAGATCGGCAGCATCACCATCAATGCCACGATCAGGTTTTCCGAATGCGCCTGCGGCCCGAACACCGTATACAGCCCGCAGATTCCGCAGGAGAGGGTGAAGCCGAGCACGATGCCGGCGATCGTGCGGCTGGTCATGCGCGCGCCGACGGCCATCAATCCTGTCTCCGTGCCGCGCTCAGATACGGCAGGGCGACCCAGGCCAGCATCAGCACGCTCAGGCAGGCGAAGAACCCGGCGAAGACGCCGAGCGCGCGCACCCAGACGATCAGCGCCGCCAGCGCGCAAACGGCGGCCAGCCAGCGCCAGGGACGGAGCGAACTCCCGATCCGCCAGCGCCGATGCGGCGAAGCGAGATAGCAGGCGACGCCGGCTGTCAGTGCCAGCAACAGGCCGAGTAGGGGCATACGGCGTCTTCCGACCGGTTCATGGGCGGGCGGCGGCCCGGAGGGTCGCCGCACGGTGATACAAGTTTATTGAGGAATGAGAAATATTGCTAATTAACATTAATTCTCATTTACAATGTAGGAACATGAATTTAACGGAATTCCGGCCTTGTCTTCGCTCCGCTTTGCCCCCCTCGCCACCGCAGTCCTCCTCGCGCTGTCCTCCCATGCCACTGCCGCCGCCGAGACCACCGAACTCGAACGCGTGGTCGCGGTCGGATCACGCACGCCGCAATCGATCAGTGCCATTCCCGGCACCGTCTGGGTCATCGATCAGGCCCAGCTGGAAGAACAGTTCCGCGCCGGCGTGCCGTTGAAGGAAGCGCTGTCGCAACTGATTCCCGGACTCGACATCGGCCCGCAGGGCCGCACCAACGCCGGCCAGAACCTGCGCGGCCGCAGCGTGCTGGTGATGATCGATGGTGTTTCGCTCAACAGTTCGCGCGCGATCAGCCGCCAGTTCGACAGCATCGATCCGTTCAACATCGAGCGCATCGAAGTGCTCTCCGGCGCGAGCGCGATCTACGGCGGTGGCGCCACTGGCGGCATCATCAACATCATTACCAAGCGTGGCGGGGAAGGCCTGGCCTTCGAGACCGAAGTGGGCGTGCGCAGCGGCTTCGAGTCCGGCAGCGATCATGACCTGCGCGTGGCGCAATCGATCTCCGGCGGCAACGGTGCCCTGGCCGGCCGCCTCGCTGTGGCCTATCAGGACAACGGCGCCGCCTACGATGCCAACGGCAAACAGGTGCTGATGGACATCACTCAGACCGACCTGCAATACAACAGGTCGCTCGATGTGATGGGCAACCTCGATTTCGACTTCGGCGATGGCAAGACGCTGCGGTTGACTGGACAGGTCTACGATTCAGGCTATGAGGGAGATCGCGGCCTGTACCTGGGACCCGGTCTCGTCGGCGCGCTCGGTCGGCCACCGCGTCCAGAACTGATCGAAGTCCGCGACGGTTTCGATTCCGACGTCGAACCGCAGAGCCGGCGTCGGCAGGTCAATGCCGATTTCCGTGCGGAAGATGTACTTGGCGGGCAGAATTTCTATCTGCAGGTGTTCGCACGATCAGAAAAACTGGACTTTCACCCCTTCCCGGGAACGCTCAGTCTCAATGTTGGCGATACTGACGGCGATGGCATCGATAACCGACGCGGTCTGTCCTACTACTCGGCATCGAAGCAGAACACGGATCTGTCCGGTTTCAAAGCGGTGCTGGAAAAGCAGTGGGGCAATTTTGGCCTGACCTACGGTTTCGACGTCGACCACGAAACATTCGATTCCAGCCAGGTGTTGTTCGACACCCGCCAGGCGTCCGCCAGCGGCGGCCTCGTCATGCGCCAGGTGGCCGAGGTTGGCCGCTATCCGAAGTACACAGTCGATGGGGTTTCCGGCTTCATCCAGGCGCAGTGGCAGGTAAGTGAGGCCTTGCGTCTGAACGCCGGTTGGCGCCATCAGCAGACCAAGATCGAAGTCGGCGACTTCGTCGCCACCGGCCAGCAGACCGCGATGGCGAACAACATCGGCACCAGCGCCGACGCGATCGCCGGTGGTAGGAACGATTACGACGTGGATCTGTTCAATGTCGGCGCGGTGTGGGCGTTCGACAAGCAGCGTCAGCTGTGGGCGAACTATACGGAAGGTTTCCAGGTGCCGGATCCGGGCAAGTACTACGGCCAGGGCACTTATGTGCTGGATGGTGCGCACTGGCGTTTGCTCAACGGCGTCGGTGTCAGCAACGAACCGTTGGATGGGATCAAGACCAAGCAAGTCGAAATTGGCTGGCGTCAGTACGGCGAAAGCTTCGATCTGCAGGCCGCGGCTTTCTATGCCTGGTCCGATCACGACATCGTGCTGGTGCCGGTGACGCTCGCCATCGACCAGATCGAACGCAAGGTGCGCAACTTCGGCGTGGAAGCGCAATTGACGTGGCGCCTCCATGGCGGTTGGCAGGTCGGCGGCAACGTGCTGGCCATTCGCACCGAGAACGAGAATGAGGCAGGCAACTGGGAACGCGCAGCCGTCACCGATGCCAGCCCGTCCAAGCTTGGCGCCTTCGCGGGTTGGGAAGGGGATCGCATCGGCGTCCGTCTGCAGGCGTTGCGCAGCTTCGACTTGAAAGACGGCGACGATCGCGAACTCGACGGGTACACGACGGTCGATCTCGTCGGCCATTGGCAGTTGCCGAAGGGCACTCTCAATTTCGGCGTGCAGAACCTGCTGGACGAGGATTACACGACGATCTGGGGACAACGCGCCCAGGTGTACTACGGCGCGCTGGCGGCGAAGGAAACGTTCGACTTCCGCGGCCGCGGCCGGACGTTCGGGCTGAGCTACAGCATCCGTTACTGAGGCAAGCCCTCACCCCAACCCCACTCCCGCAAGCGGGAGACGGGCTTAACAAGGCGGGTAAGCGGAGAATTTGAGAAGAGTGCCCTTGCCTTAACTCCTCTCCCGCTTGCGGGAGTGGGGTTGGGGTGAGGGTGTCACGCCACACGCTGCACTTGCGATGGCTGCGGCTCGGCACTGTCGCGAGTCGCCCACTCGATCGGCAGGGCTGCATCTTCGGTCGCGTAATGCGCGCGACCGAGGATGGAGTTGACGATCGTCGCGCCACGCCAGGCGGTCAGGCTCAACTGCGGATCGGCGATGCCGTGGCTGTAGCGCCCGCCGTTCTGGATGTAGATGCGGTGCTCGGCCGGGCCATCCCAATCGGCGGAGAAATCGCGATGCAGCTGATAGCGTCCTTCGGCGTCGAGGTTCAGGCGGTCGCGCAAGGGCTCCAGGCACTCCGGCAGTGAGGTCTGATTGCCGGTTGCCAGGATCACCACATCAGCATCGATGCGCTCGTTTCCGCCATCGAAACCGTTGTGCGCGACCAGCGACCAGGCATTGCCCTCTCGTTCCATGGTGCGCACTTCGCGATGCGGCAGGATGCGCAGGCGATCGTTTCGTTCGCCGGATGCATCGCTGCCAAGGAAACTTTCGTTGTAGAGCGTTTGGTAGAGCTGGGTGAGCGTCGTCGGCGAGATGCCGTCGCTGGCGAGCTTCTGTCGCGTCACGATCGGCGGTTTGCGCGCGGCGGGCAATCGATGGAAGGCATCGACGTAGTGCGGAGTGAAGAATTCATTGGAGAACGGAGATTCGTCCAGCGCCTCCAGGGTCTGCCGCCGCGATACCCAGGTGATCGAGCCTGGCCTGCCACGTGCACCTGACAGCAGATCGAGCACGATCTCGGCGCCGCTTTGACCGCCACCAATGACCGCCACGCGCAGGCCTTCGACATCGGGCACGCGATCCAGATAACGCAAGCTGTGCAGGCAGTGCGTGTGCGAGTCATGCGGCCGCGCCCAATCCGGGACATGCGCACTGGCGCCGGTGCCGACGACGAGATGCCGTGCATGCGTGCGACTCGCATCCGCGTGCAGCAGGGTGAAACCATGTTCACCCAAGCGAACTTCGCGCACATCAACGCCCATGCGCAGGTTGGGCAGGCGTTCGGCCACCCAGCGCAGGTAATCGGCGAACTCGCGGCGTTCGATCGACTGGAATTCGGCGTTGATGAAGCGATAGAAGCGCCGGTGCGCGACCAGATAGGCGAGGAAGCTGTAATCGCTGGTCGGGTCGGCTGCGGTGACCAGGTCCTTGAGGAAGGAGGTCTGCAGTTTCGCACCTGGCAGCATCATGCCGGGATGCCAGGAAAAGCGTGTGCGTCGCTCGTAGAAACGGCTGTGCACATGTTCCAGCGGCGCGAGCAGGGCTGCGACGCTGAGGTTGAACGGGCCGGCGCCGATGCCGGCGATGTCGATGAGTTCGGACATGGGGGAGGGTCTCAGGTCGTCGCGAACAGCAGCGGATTGGGGAGATCGGGGCCGCGCGCGTGGATCGGTCGTTCGGCCGAGTCGCCATAGCCGGCGGCGAAGCGTGCGCGGTTGAGCGATAGCCGTGGCATCTGTGGCGTGAACAGGTCCAGCTCGCCAAAGCGTTCGAGCAGTTCCGGATGCGCATCCTGATAACGGTGAAGGCGCTCGGCCAGCAAGCGATAGAACGCTTCCTCGTCGAATGTGCCGTGCGTGTGCAACGCGCTGGCCATGAAGCGGAAGACGCTGGCGAACAGTCCCGTCCACAAGTTGTGCACGAGGTAGTGCGGCGGCATCGTTGGCAATGCATTCCATACTTCAGGCGCGAGGCCTTCGGACGTGGCCCAGGCGGCATCGGCGCGGAACAGGTCGCCCTGATAATCCTTGAGCAGAATGCCGGCGGGTGCCTCGTGCTCGAAACGCAGCATCAGGTTCTGGCCATGGGCGATGAAGCCGAGCCCGTATCGCGCCTGCAAGTGGTAGAGCGGCACAACAGCCAAGTCGAACAGGCGCGTCAGCCATTCGTGTGTCGACAGTTTCGAGGCGCGGATCAGATCGGCCGCGAGCGGAACGCCGTCGTCGTCGCATTGCTGCAGTACCGAAGCCATCAGGATGCGTTGCCCGCCGGCACGACGCTGTTCGGTGCTTTCGCGCCAGACCGCGCCCAGCATTTCGTCGAACTGATAAGGCACGCCTTCCAGTCCGTGGAACACGGGATGCGGCACGAAGGCGGTTGCCGGCTCGGCCAAAGCCACCGTGTCACACTCGGTCAGCAGTGCGTCGGAGGCCAACAGGCCTTGCAGCCAATCGGAAAGCGCCGGCGTGATCGCGAGATAACGCGCGGGCAGGCCGCGATACGCAGAGGTGTTGAGGATCGTCAGAGGCAGCTTGAGATTGGGCTGCTCCGGCCGATCGACATTGTTGAGTGTGCGCAAGGATTGTTGCGGCGTGTAACGATCACCGGCTTCGCCGAGCGCGATCATGCGTCCGTCGGAAAGCAGCTGCGCGAACTGCGATGCGATCACCGCCTGCCATTGCCAGGGATGCACCGGCATCAGCCAGTAATTTTCCGGCCGCGCTGTGGCGGCGGCGAGCCGCTCGCGCAGACGCGCCTGTTCGGAAGGCGCGCAGCTTGCCGCGATCAGGCGATCGGCGTCCCAGTCACGCGTGGAGTTGAGGTGCCCCATGTCATGACGCACGGCCAGCCATTGCAATTGGAATGCCGGTGCGCGTTCGGGGCCGTAGCGCAGGTTGTCCTCGATGCCCCAGCCGATGCGGCCTTTGGACGGAATCGCCTTGGGATGGCCATCGAGCAGGCTTTGCAGGCGATCACCTGGCAGTGCCAGCCAATCGATGGCACGCAGCCCTTCGCGCGAGGCCAGCATTTGCGTATCGGTGGCAAGCGTGTTGAGGGTTTCGCGCAGGTAGTTGGCAAGCGTGATCGCAGGAAGTTTCAACGGCGCCAGTACCGCGGCGAGCACGGCCGTGGCATCTGTGGCCGACTCACCATTGGACAGATCGACCACGCTGCCCGACACGATGATCGGCTGCTGCCAACGGTTCATTCGGCCGTGCCAACGGAAGCCATCGTCATCCAACGATAGCGTGAACACCTGGGTGCCACCGTCCGTCGTTTCCACCTGCGGCACGATCACGCCTTCGAAACTCAGTTCCGAGAGCGCCTTTTCGATCATGCGCACGTTGGCGCGGCGCCACAGTGCGGGGGAATGCAGTGTCGTCAAGCCCTGCTCAATGATGTCTTGTTCAACGTCAAGTTGTTCGAATCGCGGGGCAGCGTTCATGTCTCACCCCAGGGACCGTACTGGTCGAAGAACGCTTCTCGCTCCAGAACCACCATCGCTGCGCGCTTGTGCGGGAAGTTGAATTCCTTGAGCTTGGCGAAGCCCTGTGCCTGCAGATAGTCGATGAAACGCGTGTTGTCCACGCGCGGCTCGCCGACGATGCGCTGCGTGCGTGGGTCGTCGAGGAAAAGGTAATGACACATCGCCCGCATCCACGCGGTGACCTTGGCCGGGCCGCGATGGCGGCTGTTGCCGACCAGAACATGGCAGCCGCGATCGAAGTCGCGCACGTCGTAGAACGGCGCGAGCCGGTCTTCCTTGGCCCAGTAGGTTTCCAGATAGGCGAAGGGTTCGTCGTCGAATTCCGCGATCAGCGGCAGTCCCTTGGGATCATCGAGCTGGCCTTGCAGATAGCGGGCATGCGACTCGCGATCGCCCGCCAATTCCCAGAAGCGGTGCACGCGATCCTGATTCATCCAGGCATGGAACGTGTCCAGATCTCGCTTGAGATCGGCGACGCGGAAACTCAACGTCATATCCAGATCCGGAAGATAACGGCGATAGACCGTGCCGCGTGCCTGCGGCGCGCGCAGCGGGTGGCGCTTCTCGCCGGTCATCGTGTAGCGCAGCGCCATGCCGGCGGAATTCGTCGCGGTGAGCCACAGCGCCGGGTGTTGCCAGAAGCTGCCGCGTTCGACTTGCAGGCGCCAGCGGGAGTCGATCGCGCTCGCCTGGGTGGCCACGCCGGCGCGGGTGGCAGCCGCGGCATAGGTGTGGTCGCAGTCGAGTTCCAATGCCACCGTTTGCAGTTCCGGCTGCCGGCAGAACAGTTCGGCGAGGACGGGAATCAGGGCGAGCGTATCGGCACCGGGAGCGGGACCGCGCAAGATGATCTGCTGCGGATCCGACGCCACAGTCGTCAGCAACGCCTGCGGCTTGCCTCCGATGATCAGGGCATAGCCTGCGCCGCTACGTGTGGCATGGGCGACGCGGCCATCGCCAAGCGGCAGGCAATAGTGGCTCATGCCTGTGCCTCCGCGAGCGGATTGGGCAAGGGCACGTAGGAACGGAACGATCCCTCCGGCTGCGTGGTTTCGTTCAAGTCGGCGAAACAGATCATGAAATTGCCTTTGCTCATCAGCTCGGGGGAGGTCAGCAGGTAGTCGATGAAATGGGGATATTGGAAGGCGCGTCGCGCGCGCAGCGCGTGCAGGAACTCGCGCATGCGCGAGAGCAGTGCTGCTTCGGTCGCGACGCCGTCGGCCGCGAGCGTGGACACCAGATTGAGCACGTTGTTGACGATCAGGTAATAACCGAATAGGCGGTTGGTGGCGGCTTCGTCGAAGCTCAGTTCGCTCGCTGCTTCGATACCGGGAACTTCCGTCGCCAGCGCAGCGATGGTATCGGCGTGGAAAGTAGTGCCCTGGCAGTCGCGGAACCACATCCGCGCCGGCCAACCCGCCTCGAGTTCGAGCACTGTGTTCTGCGCATGCGCGCTGAATAGAAAACCATAATCGGCTTGCGCGATCAGGAACGGCTTCAGCGCGACGTCGAGGAAACGCCCGAACCATTCCGATGCGAGTTCGGGCACGGAGCGGCCGGCATCGTCGGCGAGTCGCTGGACCAGGCGCGCGGCCATCGAGGGCAGACCGGCGACGCCGTCCTGGCAGAACGTCGCCATCGTGTAAGCGGTGGCGCCGGTGCGGAACGGGTTGTCGCGGAAGATCACGAAGCTTTCAGGCAGCGGACTTCCATCCGGTGCGGCGAGCGCGAGCGCGGCGGTTTCGTGGAGGATGCCGATCGTCGGGCATTCCTCGCGCAGCGCCTGTCCCATGCGGCTGGCGAATGCGCCGTGGATCAATCGACCGCGCGCGACTTCAGCCGGCTGCAGCACGCGTTTGGAATTGGTGAGCCGTACCGACAGCGAGAATTTCAGCATCGCCGGCGCATGCGGCGCGTAGAGCGTGCGCAGCGATGAGGTCGGGAACCAGTCGGCGCCGGCTTCGCCAAGATCCACGAGGCGATCGCACTCGCGCCAGTGCAGATAAGCCGCGTTCTGGCGCAGCAGGCGCGCCTGCCATGGATGCACTGGCAGCAACTGCCAGCCTTCGGCATGCGGATATTTCGCCGCCATCATCGCCAGTGCCGGGTCGGCTTCGATCAGTGCGGAGATCTGATCCGAAGCCGAGCCACCGGCATGTCCGGCGCCGACGTCGGTATGCCACAAGGCTTCCTCGCGCAGGGCGAACCAGCACAGTGGCGTGCGGCCGCCGAATTCGGGGCTATAGCGGGCGAGGTCCTCGCGCGTGAATTCATCTCGGCTCTTCGGCGTGGGATGCACCGCGTGGCCGTAGACCAATCCCTGTTCGGCAGCGAGATAGTCCGCCTCCGGCCAGGCCAGTTTCGACAGTTCGTCGGAACGCTCGAACTCTGCATCGAGCACATTCGCTGCACTGTCGAGCACGCGACGCAGAAACAGGCGTCGCGTGCGATCGCTGGCACCGGGCGCGAGCGATGGTTCCGCGGCGAGAAAGGCCACCGCCTGCGCGAAATCGATTTCACTCTCCGTGCCATTCGCGAGCACGAGATGGATCGTGCCAGCGAAACGATGACGGCCCGCCGGCGAACGATGCATGACGGGGATCAGCAACGCACCGGCAGGGCGGGTGAGCGGCAGGTGCAATGCGCCGTCAGCTTGTGCCAGGGCATGTTCGTCGCGCGCAAGCCATGTGGCGGCCGGCCACTCGCGGCAAATCGAATTCATGAAAGCGCTGAGCGAAGCGAATTCGCGGCGTATCGAGAGAGTGTCCACGTCGGGGGAGCGTGCTTGGAGTGGGGACTGCTGTCCCGGAAAGTGGTCAAAAGATAACGATTATCGTTTGCAAAATAAAGACTTTCGCTTAAAATTCCGGGTGACAGAAAGGTTTGTATACGGCAGGTGAAAGTGCACGACGCGAGTCGAGCGGACGCAACAGAAATCGCGATTACCGATGCGTCCCTCGCGCCGCAGGCGGCATCCGCACGCGATCAGCAGCAGTACGAAAGCGTCGATCGACGCACGGTGATCGTGCTTGCCGCGTCGGTATTGGTGATGGGCTTGGGGCAGACGACGCTGCTGACGTTCGTACCCGTGCTGCTCGAACGCACCGGCTTGTCGCCAGCGCGTGTCGCCACCGCATTCGCGATCGGTTCGGCGTTGTTCCTGATCGGCGCGCCGGCATGGAGTCGATGCTCCGATCGCATCGGACGGCGCGCGGTGGTGGCCGTGGGCTTGCTCGGATTCGCGCTCAGCCATGGATTGCTGTTGTGGCAGCTCGGTCGTGGACCGCATTGGGCAGGGCACGACACGATGCTGCTGGCCGGGCGCGTGCTGTATGGGCTGACGGTGTCCGGCCTGGTGCCGACCTGCCAGGCTTGGCTCGCCGATCTTTCCACGCCCGGGCAACGTCTAGCTGTGCTGTCGCGGTTGTCGGCCGGGCTCACGTTGGGGCGATTACTTGGGCCTGCGCTGGCGGCCGTCAGTCTCTGGCTTAGCCAGGATGGGCCGCTGTGGTTGTTGAGTCTGGCGGCGTGTCCCGCATTGCTTGCATTGCCGCTGGCCAGAACCGCGAAGAGGCATGCCGGCGCGATCGAGAAGACGAAACTCCCCTGGCGTTCGATCGGGCTGTGGCTGTCGCTGGCCTTCGCGATGCAGGCTGCGCTCGGGCAAATCCAGTATGCGGCGGGGCCATGGCTCGGCGTGCATTTCGGCCTGTCGTCGACGGCGGCATCCGCGTCTCTGGGCTGGATGCTCACCGCGACGGCGGCGATCGTGATCGTGCTGCAGCTGTGGATCGTGCCGCGTTGCCGTCCCGGACGCGCAATGCTGTGGGCTGGCGCCAGCGCTCTGGCGCTTTCCGGCATCTCGTTCGCGCTGGCATCGAACATGAGCGGCATCTGGCTGGGATTCGCGGCACTTGGCATCGCCAGCGCCCTGCTCGTGCCGACCTACACCGCGCTGGCTTCGTTGTCGGCCCGGAAAGCAGGGCAGTCACGAGTGGCCGGCGCGCTGTCAGTGGCGCATACGGTGGGATTTTCGACTGCGACCGCGTTGGCTGGCGCGTTATTCGACTGGCGGCCGGTCTTGCCGTTCTGGCTGGCGGCCGTGCTCGGTCTCGCGATCTTCGCGCTCGCTGTCGCCGCGCCAAGGACAAGGGCGCGTAGCTGATCCTGATGCGATCGTCGGCCAAACGATCGGAAGCAGACCCCGAGGCGATTTCACAGATATTCGGATATCTCGATCAGATTCAGATCGGGATCGCGCACGTATACCGAACGAATCGGGCCGGTGGCGCCGGTGCGTTGCACCGGTCCTTCCACGATCGGACAGCATTCCCGGCGCAGATGCTCGATCACTTCATCCAGGCCGACGGCGGCAATGAAGCACAGATCCAGCGCTCCCGGAACTGGAAGGTGCGCTTTCGGTTCGAACTCGTGCCCACGCTCGTGCAGATTGATCTTCTGATTGCCGAAGCGGAACGCGATGCGGCCTTCGGCAAAGGTTTCCAGGCGCATGCCCAGGACGCGGGTGTAGAAATCCCGGCAGGCGTCGATGTCCGTCGTCGTCAGCACCAGATGGTCGAGATGGTCGATGATCATGGCGAAGCATGCCTATGTGTAGATGTGGTTCGGGATTTCATGCCCAGCATCAGAATCGCCGACACCGCCGCAGGCATTGCGGCGGCGAGAAACAAGGATGTGGATGACCATTGCATGCCGATCAGCGCGCCACCCAACACGGGCCCGATGATCGAACCGACACGGCCGACGCCGAGGCTCCAGCCGATGCCGGTGGAACGCAACGCGGTCGGGTAGTAATTCGCCGCGAGCGCGTTGACGGCGGGCTGTCCGCCGACGATGCAGAAGCCGGCGATGAAGATCACGACGAATGCCGGGATCAGCTCCGCCGCGAGTTGTCCGATCGCCGCAATCGCGAACGTCACCAGCAGGAACGAGGCCACCAGCACCGGGACGAACCCCTTGCGATCGATGATCCAGCCGAGCGCCAGTGTGCCGATCGCGCCGCCCACTTGCAGCGTGGTTCCCGCGAGCACCGCGTAGGTGGTCGCGTGTCCGGCATCGTGGATCAATGTCGGCAGCCAGTTCGAAAGGAAATACAGGTTGATCAGGTTCATGAAGTTGATCGCCCACAGCAGCAGCGTTCCGACAACGCGGCCGTCCTGGAACAGGCGTGCGATCGGGATTCCAGTGGAAGCCTGTTCGTGTATCGCGTATCGAACATCTCCATCGAATCGAAAATCAGGCGCGATGCGCTTCAGGCTTGCGGTGATGCGCGCCTCCCGTCCGCCGCGCAGCGCCAGGAACTGCAAGGATTCCGGCAGATAGACAATCATGAAGGCCGCGAGGACCAGCGGCGCGATGCCGCCCGCGTGGAACACCGCGCGCCATCCGAATGCCGGAATCAGCATCGCCGACACGAGTCCGCCCGCGATCGCGCCCAGCGTGAATCCGCACGAGACGATCATCATCATCGAAGCCTTGCTTCGCGACGGACTGAATTCTCCCGCCAGCGCCATGGCATTGGGCATGATGCAGCCGAGTCCGATGCCGGTGATGAAACGTAGTGCCAGCAGGCCGTCGATCGTCCCGACGTGCGCCGTGGCGAGCATGCACACACCGAAGAACACCGTGGCGCCGATCAGCACGGGGCGACGTCCGATCCGATCGGCGACGGGGCTGAACACCAACGAGCCGATCAACATGCCGAACAATCCTGCGCCGAAGACCGGGCCGAGACTGGCCTTGTCGATCTTCCAGTCCTGGAGGATCGCCGGCGCGGCATAGCCCATCGCCTGCACGTCGAATCCATCGATGACCAGACACAAGCCGCACAGCGCGAACAGGCCGATCTGGAATGCGCCGATCTTGCGCTTGTCGATGAGCGCGGCGATGTCGATGGGCGTGGCGCCCGACACCGATGGATTTGGGGTCATGGAAGCAACAGCGGTGGATGGATTCGCGCAATGTACGCGGACGACGCGTCAAGGCGATGCCGTGAAGACGGGACGATGTATTCCCGCTAGAACGATGCGGCCGAGGGACTGCGTTGTCGAAGCGATGCGCCGCCCCAGGGCCAGCGATACCCGTGCCCGCGGTGCTTGCCGGAGGGGAGATGTCTTCGCGGTCAGCCGACCATCGGCATCAGGCGCCGGACTTCCTGCAGCAGTTCGGGCACCGCATCGGGATCGTTCGACACATGCCGCAGCAGATACTGCTGGAAGAGCCCATCGAACAACGCGTAGAGCGCGCTCGAGGAAATCATGAGCTCGCGGTCGCCGAGCTCGGCGTATCGGCTCATGATGCGCCAGACCATGTCCTCGAGCTTGTGGTCGATCTCCGCCACGTCGCCGCGGAATCCGTCCTCGAACAACGCCTGCGAGCGCAGGTCGTACCACAGGCAATGCATACGCGGCTCTTCGCGGATCGTCTCCGAGAGCCTGTCGATGAATCCTTCCAGCAATTCTTCACGCGTCTGCGCTGAAGCGATCACCGCGTCGTAGCGGGTGACGCATTTCGCCTTGTAGTGGCGAATGCTGCAGGTGATCAGATCCAGCTTGTCCGTGAAGTAATAGTGAAGAACGCCGTGCGTGAATTCCGACTTTTGCGCGATCTCGCGCAGGCTGGTGCGCGCGTAGCCAAGTTCGCCCAGCGTTTCCAGCGCTGCTTCCGCCAATTCGGCGCGCCGCGCGTGGAATTTGTCCGCGGGCGGTTGTCTCACGCCTCTGTTGGTTTGCATCGGGTTGTCGATCTCTACTACTGGCTGCGTCATCCGGAACCTGGCTTCTTGGGTGTCCGGACTCCAGCCGGAACAGGGCTGATATCGCTGGTGCGATCGGGGGGATACCGAGCATCATGCGCGCCAACCGACTACTTGACAAGCGACCAAATTTTGTCTAGCGGTCGACAAAACAAGCTATGTCGACTGTCAAATTCGGCGAACGTGTACGCATCAGGCGCGGCCCGGAATGGCGGCGATGATGGAACCGGTTCCAGACCCAGGCAGCCGAAGAACTCGTGCGCACCACGATTTGAATTGCATCGCCCCCCATGCTCGATCGATCGTGGTGACCGGCATCGCGGCATGCGGACCTGCATCACCCCAGTCATTGGTTATGACGCCGGATGAGACGAAATCCGTATGTGTTCAAGCCACACATGTGTGCCAGGACGCGTCTTCATCAACTTGGAAACGATTTCCAAAGCAACCGTGATGGCGCTCCGGCTCTGCACCGGGGCTACATATCGCGCCATGTACAATGCCGGCCTTGCCCTGATTTCGTTCAGGATTCTTGTTCCGGCCGCTCGGCCGGGTTCGCATTACTTCGTTAGGAGTCCCCCTGCATGCCAACCTGGCTGGTCACCGGCGGAGCCGGATTCATCGGCGGTAACTTCGTTCTGGAAGCGGTTGCGAAAGGGATCGAGATCATCAACCTCGATGCCCTTACTTATGCCGGCAATCGCGACACCCTCGCATCGATCGAGGGGCGTCCGGGCTATACCTTCGTTCAAGGCGACATCGGCGACCGCGCCCTGGTGTCCCGGTTGCTGGCCGAGCGCCGTCCGGACGCGGTGATCAACTTCGCCGCCGAGAGCCATGTCGATCGTTCGATCGATGGCCCCGGCGCCTTCGTCCAGACCAACGTCGTCGGCACGCTGGCCCTGCTGGAAGCCTCGCGCGACTACTGGAAGTCGCTGCAGGGCGAAGCGGCCACGGCATTCCGGTTCCTGCACGTGTCCACCGACGAGGTCTACGGCTCGCTCGGCGATGACGGCAAGTTCACCGAACAGACGGCCTATGCACCGAACTCGCCGTACTCGGCGTCGAAGGCGGCTTCCGACCATCTGGTCCGCGCCTTCCACCATACCTATGGCCTGCCGACGCTGACCACCAATTGCTCGAACAATTACGGTCCGTACCAGTTCCCGGAAAAACTCATCCCGCTGGTCATCGCCAAGGCGATCGCGGGCGAGCCGCTGCCGATCTACGGGGACGGCAAGAACGTGCGCGACTGGCTCTACGTCGGCGACCATTGCTCGGCGATTCGCGCCGTGCTCGAACGCGGCCGCGTCGGCGAGACCTACAACGTCGGTGGTGATGCCGAACGCCAGAACATTGAAGTGGTGAACGCGATCTGCGCGCTGCTCGACACGCGCCGTCCGCGCGAGGACGGCAAGCCGCGCAACTCGCAGATCACCTACGTCAAGGATCGCCCCGGTCATGATCGGCGTTACGCGATCGATGCCTCCAAGCTGAAAAGCGAGCTTGGCTGGACGCCGGCGCACACCTTCGAGCAGGGGATTGCCGATACGGTCGATTGGTATCTTGCCAATCAGGCGTGGGTGCGGCGTGTGCTCGATGGCAGTTACCGCCTCGAACGAATCGGCAATGCGGCGTAAGCCGAGTTCCTCGCAAGAGCCCGCAGATTCAAGTGCGGGCTTTCCAAAAACCTGATCCTTCGTAAGAGCCTGTCCGGCTGGCGCGGACTTTCCTAAAGGCAATCTATGACTGAACGCAAAGGCATCATTCTGGCGGGTGGTTCCGGCACCCGGCTGTATCCGATCACCCAGTCGATCAGCAAGCAGCTGCTGCCGGTCTACGACAAGCCGATGATCTACTACCCGCTCAGCGTGCTGATGCTGGCGGGGATTCGCGAAGTCCTGATCATCAACACGCCGCACGAGCAGCAATTGTTCCAGAGCCTGCTCGGAGACGGATCGCGTTGGGGCATGCGCATCGAATACGCGGTACAGCCAAGCCCGGACGGACTCGCACAGGCTTATCTGATCGGCCGGGAATTCGTCGCCGGCAAGCCAAGCTGTCTGGTGCTCGGCGACAACATCTTCCACGGCCCGGGCCTGAGCGCGCTGCTCAAGCGCGCGGATGCGCGCGATCAAGGCGCGACGGTGTTCGGCTATTGGGTCAAGGATCCGGAGCGCTACGGTGTCGCCGAATTCGATCACGCCGGCAAGGTGATCGGCCTGGAAGAGAAGCCGGCGAAGCCGCGTTCGAACTATGCGGTCACTGGTCTGTATTTCTACGACGGGCGCGCCAGTGATTTCGCGGCGAGCCTCAAGCCGTCCGCGCGCGGCGAACTGGAGATCACCGATCTCAACCGCTGCTATCTCGAAGAGAATGCCCTGCATCTGGAGCAGCTCGGTCGTGGCTACGCCTGGCTCGATACCGGCACGCATCAATCGCTGCTGGAAGCCTCCAACTACATCGAAACCATCGAGGCGCGGCAGGGGCTGCGCGTGTGCTGTCCGGAAGAGATCGCCTGGAACAACGGCTGGATCGACAACGCGCAGCTCGAAGTGCTGGGCAATGCCCTCGCCAAGAACGGCTATGGCCAGTACCTGCTGAGCCTGGCCGAACGCGGGCACGTGCCATGAAAGTGATCGAGACCGATCTGCCGGGTTGCGTGGTGCTCGAACCGCAAGTGTTCGGCGACGACCGCGGCTATTTCTTCGAATCGTTCAATCGCGACAAGCTTGCCGCGCATGGGCTGACGCCGAACTTCGTGCAAGGCAACGTCTCGCGTTCGGCGCGTGGCGTGCTGCGCGGCCTGCATTACCAGTGGCCGAAGCCGCAGGGGAAATACGTGTCGGTGCTGGAAGGCGAGGTATGGGATGTCGCCGTCGACATCCGTCGCGGTTCGCCGAGCTTCGGCAAGTGGACGGCGGTGGTGCTGAGCGGCGAGAACCGCCGTCATTTCTGGATTCCGGAAGGCTTCGCGCATGGATTCGCCGTGCTGAGCGAATTCGCCACGTTCACCTATCTCTGCACCGAGACCTACGACCGCGACGCCGACGCCGGCGTGCGCTGGAACGATGCGCAGCTGGCGATCGACTGGCCGGTGGCCGAGCCGCTCCTGTCGGAGAAGGACACGCGCGCGCCGCTGCTCGCGGACGTGCCGGAAGCGCGCCTGCCGGTTTACGTGCCGGCGAAGGGTACGCCTTGAAGATCCTGCTGTTCGGCGCCAACGGACAGGTCGGGACCGAGCTGCGGCGCAGTCTCGCGCCGCTCGGCGAAGTCGTGCCCGCCACGCGCGGCGGTGAATTGCCGGGCGGCGTGCCCTGCGAGACGGCCGATTTCGATCAGCCGGCGAGCCTGGCCGCATTGATCGATCGCATCGTGCCCGATCTGGTCGTGAACGCCGCCGCCTACACGGCGGTGGATCGTGCCGAGCAGGACCAAGAGGCGGCATTCCGCGCGAATGCCGAGGGGCCGCGCGTGATCGCCGACACCTGCGCCAGGCGCGACGTGCCGCTGGTGCATTACTCGACGGACTACGTATTCGATGGCACCGCGACGCATCCTTACCGCGAAGATGCCCCGACCGCGCCGCTCGGCGTCTACGGCGCCAGCAAGCTGGCGGGCGAGCAGGCGATCCAGAACAGCGGCGCCCGTCACCTGATCCTGCGCACGGCCTGGGTGTATGCCGCTCACGGCAAGAACTTCCTGTTGACCATGCTGCGCCTGGCGAAGGAACGCGACGAGCTGCGTGTCGTCGCCGATCAGGTCGGCACGCCGACATCCGCCGCCTTGATTGCGGACGTTACCGCGCGCGCTGTGGCGCAGCCGTCCTTCCGCGGCGTGCACCACCTGACCGCGGCCGGGGAAACGACGTGGCATGGCTTCGCCGAGGCGATCATCGCGCAGGCCGCCGCCCAGGGGCTGCTCGGCAAGGCGCCGCCGGCCGTCAAGCCGATCACCACCGCCGAATACCCCACGCCCGCGCGGCGCCCGGCCTATTCGAGGCTGGACTGCACGAGCCTGGAAGCCGGCCTGTCCCTGCAATTGCCGCTCTGGCAGCAGGACCTGGCCCGGGTTTTGGGTGACCTCGCCCCAGGCTGACATTAGAATCGCCCGACCGACCGATTGGTCAAGGACGTGTCTAGGGGGAATTCGTGAAATCACGTGTCACCGCGTTCGCGGCGCTCGTTGCTGTCGCCACCACTGCGTCATCCGTTTCGGCGCTTGCCGCTGATCAGATTCCGATCAGCGAGTTCGTCAAGCATCCGACCTACAGCGAGGTCAAGATTTCGCCAACCGGCGAATACCTGGCCATGACCGTCGACAAGGGCGAGCAGGACGTCCTCGCGGTGATGCGCACCAAGGATCTGAGCCTGGTCAAACTCAATCAGCTGCCCGACGACAAGAGCGTCGGACAGTTCTATTGGGTGAGCCCCGAGCGGCTCCTGTTCAATTCCGTGCGCAAGGTCGGACGTTTCGCAAGACCGTTCGGTACCGGCGAATGGTATGGCGTGAATGCCGATGGCTCGCAGCCGCGCCCGCTCGTGTTCTACGGAACGCGCGATGTCACGCAGCGCGGCAAGCAGACCGGCAGCGAAAGCTTCGCCTTGCTGGACACTCTCAGGGACGACGATACCAACGTCGTGATGAGCGTGAACTATCCGCGTTCGTCGGAAGACGTCGGCACCGAGATAGTGCTGTTGGATACGATCAGCGGTCGCCGCAAGTCGCTGGCACGCGCGCCACGTGGGAATTGCGAGATCGTGCTCGATGACGCCAAGCAACCGCGCTACGCGATCTGCCACGACAGCGAGAACGAGGAGGGCGACTACGACTCGCAGAACGAGCTGTACGTGCGCGAGGAGAGCGGCAAGTGGAAGCTGCTCAATAGCTCCAAGTCTTCGGGCAAGATGCTCTCGGTGGTGAGCGCGTCACCTGACGGCACGATCTACGCGACCCAGAGCGACGGCAACAAGCCAGAGGCGTTCGGCACCATCGACAAGTCCAGCGGCGAGTTCCGCAGCCTGTTCCAGGACCCCGTTTCCGATCCCGCCGGATATATCGAAGCGTCCGACGGCGGCACGATTTTGGCGGTGGTCACCGAGGCTGGCGCGCCTCGCGTCACCATGATCGACGAGAAGCATCCGGATGCCGAGATTTACGGATCGCTGGCAGAGGCATTCCCTGGCCAGTTCGTCGATTTCTCGAGTGCGACCACGGATGGCAAGAAGATCGTCGTTTCCGTCTACAGCGACAGCAATCCCGGTGAGCTGTATCTGTACGATCGCGACACCGGCAAGGCACGCTTCCTGCTGCAGGGTCGCAAGTGGCTCGATCAGAAAAAGATGGCAAGCGTGAAATCCTTCGCGCTCACCACGCGTGACGGGCTCAAGATCTACGGCTATCTGACGATTCCCAACGGATCGAACGGCAAGAACCTGCCGATGATCGTCAATCCGCACGGCGGTCCGATGGGGCCGCGCGATGACTGGCGCTTCAACTGGGAGACGCAGCTGCTGGCCAGCCGCGGCTACCTCGTGCTGCAGGTGAATTACCGTGGCTCGGGCGGTTTCGGAAAGGGCTTCCAGGACAAGGCCTACGGCCAGTGGGCGCAGGGCATCATGAACGACGTCATCGATGCCACCAACTGGGCCGTGCAGCAGGGATATGCGGACAAGAACCGCATCTGCATCTACGGCGGCAGCTTTGGCGGTTATGCATCCTTGATGGCACCGGCGCGTGATCCCGGGTTGTTCAAGTGTGCCTTTGGCTACGTCGGTCTGTATGACGCGCAGATCCAGATGGACAAGAGCGACACCAGCGAACGCGAAGACGGCCGCCGCTACCTGCTGCGCGCTTTCGGCAAGACCCGCGCGGAGCAGGATGCGATGTCGCCGATCAACTACGTCGACAAGATCAAGCTGCCCGTCTATCTGGCCGCCGGCGCGCGCGATCCGCGTTGCCCGCCGGAGCACACCGAGGCGATGAACAAGGCATTGACGGCCGCGGGCAATCCGCCCGAAGGGATGATCATCCAGTCCGGCGAGATGCACGGCTATTACAAGGAAGAGAACAATCTCAACCTGTACACCAAGATGCTGTCGTTCTTCGACAAGCATATCGGGAATGGTGGGGCGACAGCTGCGGCATCAGAAACAGCAAAGAAATGAAGTAGTGCCGGCACCGGCCGTTGCGGATCGCAGCGGCCGGGTTGCCGGTGGGGTGGAAGTTCGCCGTTCACCGACGCATATCACCGTCGATAAGCGGTAAAGCAGAGACTAGAGGGGCATCATGAAGCGAGTACTCAAGGCGGCATCGTCCGCATTCCTGCCGTTGGCGCTGACGTTCACGATGTCAGCAACGGCACAGGACAAGCCGGTCAAACAATTCGACATCACGCCTTACATCAAGAAGGCCGAATTCGGAGACATCAAGATCTCGCCGACCGGCGAATACTACGCCGCCACCATTCCGTTCGAGGACAGGACGGGGCTGGTCATCCTGCGCCGGGCCGACAATAAAGTAACTGGTGGATTCAGTATTGGAAAAAACACCATCGTTTACGATTTTGCATGGGTGAACCCAGAACGTGTATTAATCAGCACAGCGAGAAAAATTGGCGCAATGGATCAGCCGCGGCTGACTGGCGATCTTTACGCCGTTGATGCTGATGGCAAGAATGCCGAAATATTGGTTGGCCAGAGCGTCGATGTGATGACGACTGGTACCAATATCGTCACCAAGAAAAACGAAGCTGTCGCAGCTTTCCTAATCGATGATTTGCCGCACGATGAAAACAATGTGGTGATCTCGGCCAGTACGTACGGGGCTGACTATGCCTCACGCGCTGAGGTCATGGATGTGCGAAGCGGGAAGCGCAGGCAGATTGCACGCGCGCCTATCCGAAATGCCAATTTTGTGACCGACAATGCTGGCCAGGTGCGCTTCGTTTATGGAAGGGGCGTCGACAATGTAAACAAGTTGTATCACCGTCCCAGAGTTGATACCGATTGGGAACTGATCAACGATGAAAGCATCAGCGGCCATGCTGAAGCTCCCATCGGCTTTGCCGAAGACAACCAGACTGCTTATATCCTAGTTGAACAAGCCAAGGGTCCTAACAAGATCATATCGGTAAACATGGAGTCCAAGGCGCGCAAGGATGTGCTGCAAGATGCTGATGCCGACCCAGGCAAGATCATCTATCGGCAGGGAACTTCGATTCCCGTGGGGGCGCGTTATCACGTCGGTAAGTTGCATACGGCCTTTTTCGACGCGGGATCTCCGGAGGCAAGGCTGTATAGATCACTCGAAGCGGCATTTCCGGAACACTCACCATTCATCACTTCCTATACCAGTGACGGCAAGCTTGCACTGGTGCAGGTGAGCGGAGACCGGCAGGCAGATGAGTTCTATGTCTTCGACACACAGGTCAAAACCGCTGCGTTCTTGCTTAATACGCGCCCATGGATTGATCCCAAGCGACGAGGCGAACGCCGCTCCATTACTGTGCGGGCGCGCGATGACCTGGAGCTAAAGGGATACATTACGCTCCCGGTCGGTCTGGAAGCGCGGAACTTGCCTATGGTTGTGCTCCCGCATGGCGGACCCATCGGCATTTACGATGATTGGCAATATGACGATGACGCTCAGATGCTTGCGGGTGCAGGCTACGCGGTATTGCAGATCAATTTTCGTGGTTCTGGTGGCCGTGGCCGCGCCTTCCAGCAAGCAGGCGCACGGGAGTGGGGCGGGAAGATGCAAGACGATCTGACCGATGCGACGAAATGGGCGATTCGCGAAGGTATTGCCGATGCAAACCGCATTTGCATGTATGGCGCAAGCTATGGCGGTTATGCCGCGCTGATGGGGGCGGCGAAGGAGCCCTCACTCTACAAATGCGTGGCGGGATATGTCGGTGTGTACGATCTGCCGATGATGTACAAACGCGGCGATATACAAGATAGCGAGTCTGGTGAAGACTACATACGTAAGTGGATCGGTGAAAAGGATGCCCTCGGGCCCATTTCGCCGAGCCGCATGGCTGACCGCATCAAGGCTCCAGTGTTCCTCGCTGCCGGCGGCGAAGATTTACGTGCGCCGATCGAGCACACCAAAGCGATGGAGAAAGCTCTGCGAGCCGCTAACGTGCCGGTCGAAACTTTGTATTACTCGACCGAAGGGCATGGTTTCTATACCCAGTCCCATCGGGCGGAGTTCTATACAAAGTTGTTGGATTTTCTTGGTCGCAACATTGGAGGCGCGGTGGCGGCATCAGCGCAATCTTCGAAATAAGCGAACCCCAGCGGGCCGGACTCTCCGGCCCGCTTCATTTCACGCCATGCATCATCCGCCGCAGCAGCGGCGCGATGGTGAAGGCAACGACGGCGCAGCCCAAGCCGATCCACAGCATCAGCGAGAACAGGTGCGCGTACTTCGACGCGGCCTCGGCAATGTTCATCGCCGTGCCTTCCGGCACTTCGATCGATGCCAGTTTCCCGAACTGCGCGGCCAGCAACTCCGAATACGCGGTCGCCAGCCAGAAACCGCCCATCATCAGGCCGACCACGCGCGCCACCGACAACTGGGTGACCGCCGACAATCCGATCGGCGACAGGCACATCTCGCCGATCTCCAGCAGCAGATAGGCCAGCACCAGCCACCACACGCTGGCGGGAACGCCGGTGCCGGCCGTCTGCGCGGCGATCAGCAGCGGCAGGAACGACAGCCCGGCGAACAGCAGCCCGATGCCGCTCTTGAATGGCTTGCTCGGATTGCGCCCGCGTCGTTCCAGCCACGGCCACAGCCAGGCGAACAGCGGCGACAGCAGCACGATGAAGAACGAACCGAGGAAGGTGAGGGAGCCCGCGGTCTGCGGCACTAGCACGACGTCGCGGAAACAGGCCACGGCCATGCCGATCACCAGCAACCAGACCATCGCGAGTGCGCGCGTGCGATCCCCGTGATCGCTCGCGCGCAGCGCGATCACCATGAGGATCGGACTGGCGGCCATCACGAACAGCGACCAGGGCAGGGTGCCGCTGGCGTCGCTGGCCAGGGAGGGGAACATGTCCTTGGTCATCAGGCGATCGGTGAAGGTCACCCAGGAGCCGTAACTTTGCTCGTAAAGAGTGAAGAACACGAGCACCGCGAGAATCATCACCAGCAGCGCGATCATCTGCTGGCGTTCGACCTTGCTGCAGTGGCGGATCAGGAACCACACGAACCACAGGCCGAAGGCGAGCGTGACCAGATGCATCGCGCCCTGCACGGTCCAATTGCGCTGGATCAATTGCCAGATCAGCGACACGCCGGCGAAGGTGCCGAGATAGATCCAGTATTCGCGCCGCAATCCGCCAATGCTGTCGCGCAATCTGCCCGGATCGGGCGGCTCGGCATGCCCGTGGAGATAGCGTTGTCCCCACAGGAACATGGCGAGTCCCGCCACCATGCCGACTCCGGCCGCGCCGAAGCCGTATTTCCAGCCGTAGGTTTCGCCGAGAAAAGCGCACACCAGGCCGGCGAACAGGCCGCCGATATTGATGCCTGCATAGAACACAGTGAAGCCGGAATCGCGACGTGGATCGTCTTCCGCATACAGTTTGCCGACGATGGTGGAGATGTTGGGCTTGAGGAAGCCCACGCCCATCACGATCAATGCCAGCGACAGATAGAACACCTGCAGCGCGGTTTCATCGCGCACCATCACGCCGTTGATCATTCGCGCCTGCTCGCCTTCCACGGCCATGCCGAGATGGCCCAGGCAGAGCAGCACGCCGCCCAGCACGACCGACTTGCGCATGCCGAGCCAGCGGTCGGCGATCATGCCGCCGATCACCGGCACGGCGTAGACCAGGCCGCCGTAGGCGCCGATCAGGTCGTACCCGGCGTCGTCGCCGAAGCCATGGTGCTTGAGCAGATACAACAGCAGCAGCGCCTTCATCCCGTAGAACGAGAAGCGCTCCCACATTTCGGTGAAGAAGCAGACGTAGACGCCTTTTGGGTGCCCGAGGAAATCTTCGCGTGCGGGGATTTCGCTGAGGCTGCTGGTGGACACGCTTCGGTTCCGTGCGAAAGTGCGCGATTGTAAGACGGAGTACGCCTCGCCGTTTTCCTTCCTGGGAACGTGGAAGCGCATTGCCGATGTCGACGCCTGCTGGAGAACAGCCCCCTTTGGTAAAGGGGGCGCCGCGAAGCGGCGGGGATTTGGAGGTAACGAGCCCCGGGGCCCGAAGTTTGCCCAGCAAACTTTGGGGGCTTTCAGGCGCAGGCGCCTGAAAGCCGGGCACTGGACTTGCCCTCTGCCAGCGATTAGCTTGGCGGGCTAATTTGGTTCTGAGGCTAGAAAATGAACAAGCCGGCGCCGCCGCAATTGACCTTCCGGGCCGTACTGCTGGCGATGGTGCTGGCGGTGATCCTCTCCGCGGCCAATGCCTACCTGGGCTTGTTCGCCGGCCTGACCATCGCCACCGCGATCCCCGCGGCGGTCGTCTCGATGGGCGTGCTGCGCCTGCTCGGCGGCGGCACGATCCTCGAGAACAACATCGTGCAGACCGGTGCCTCGGCGGGTTCGTCGATCGCGGCGGGCGTGATCTTCACGATCCCGGCGCTGATCATCCTCGGCTACTGGCAGGACTTCCGTTATTCATGGGTGCTGGCGATCGCCGGCCTCGGCGGCCTGCTTGGCGTGCTGTTCTCGGTGCCGCTGCGTCGCTCGATGATCGTCGAGGAACCGCTGCCGTTCCCCGAAGGCAAGGCGGCGGCGGAAGTGCTCAAGGCCGGCGAGAATCCCGGCCCGGGCCTGAAAATTCTCGGCATTTCAGCGACCATCGGCGCGGTGGTCAAACTGATGGCCGAAAGCGGCCTGCGCATGATCCCGGACAACGCGGCCGGCGCCGGCTTCTTCGGCAAGTATCTCGGTTACATGGGCACGGGGCTGTCGCCCGCGCTGCTAGGTGTCGGCTACATCGTCGGTCTCAATATCGGCATCGTGGTGCTGTCCGGCAGCGTGCTGTCGTACAACATTGCGATTCCGATCTATCACGCCTTCCTGCTGGATACCGATCCGGCGTTCGCGGCCCAACTGGTGGGCAAGACCGCGTTCGAGGCCGCCGGCATCATCCGCGGCGAGAAGGTGCGCTATCTCGGCGTCGGCGCCATGTTGATCGGCGGTATCTGGACGCTGTTCTCGCTGCGCAAATCACTGCTGTCGGGCATCAAGAGCGGTATCGCCGCCGCGCGCAAGGGCTCTGGTGATATCGTCGCCGAGACCGAGCGCGATCTGCCGATGAAGTGGATGCTGATCGCGTTGCTGGTATTCGTGCTGCCGTTGCTGGGCCTGTATCAGGCGATCGTCGGCATGTGGCATGTCAGCGTGCCGATGGCGATCATCATGATCGTCGCTGGCTTCCTGTTCGTATCGGTGTCGGCGTATCTGGCGGGCCTGGTCGGCTCGTCAAACAATCCGGTGTCGGGCATCACTATCGCGACGATCCTGTTCGCATCGGTGGTCCTGTTGATTCTGCTCGGTGATCAGGGGCGGACCCCGATCGGCGCTGGCGGCGCTCCATTGGGTGCCGTTGCGGCGATCATGATCGGCGCGGTGGTGTGCTGCGCGGCGGCGGTCGGCGGCGACAACCTGCAGGACCTCAAGGCCGGTTATCTGGTCGGCGCCACGCCGTGGAAGCAGCAGCTGATGCTCGGCATCGGTGCCTTTTCCTGCGCGCTGATCATGGCGCCGGTGCTGAATCTGCTCGCCACCGCCTACGGCATCGGACCGGCCACGCCGGAACATCCGAATTCGCTCAACGCGCCGCAGGCGACACTGATGGCGTCCGTCGCCAAGGGCCTGTTTGGCGGCGAACTGCCTTGGGACATGATCATCGCCGGTGGCGTGATCGGCGCGATCGTGATCGCGCTCGACGAAGTGTTGAAGAAGCGCGGCTCGAACTTCCGCGTGCCCGTGCTCGCGGCGGCCATCGGCATTTACTTGCCGCTGGAACTGATGGTGCCGATCTTCCTCGGCGGCCTGCTGTCGTATCTGGTCGAGCGCCGCCATGGTCTGATCGGTGGCAATGAGGAAGCGCGGGATCGCCTGCATCGCCCGGGCACGCTGTTCTCCGCGGGTCTGATTACCGGTGAGGCCTTGATGGGCATCTTCATCGCGATTCCGATCGTGGTGTCCGGGCGCGGTGACGTGCTGGCGCTGCCCGAGAAATTCCATTTCGGCCAGATCGCCGGCCTCGCTGTGTTCGTGCTGGTCGGCTGGCTGCTCTATCGCACCGGCGCCAAGTCCAAGGCGCTGGGCGACGCCGAATCCGGCCCGATGTGATCGTTTAGTGTCATCGCGTCGCCGAAGCGCGACGCGATGGCGATCGACTTTCTGATTGAGGATTTCCATGAAGCTTCGACACGCCGTCCTGTCCGCCGCGCTCCTGCTCGCATTGCCCGTATCGGCGTTCGCCGAACGTGGCTTCGAGGTGCGTGATCTGGTCAAGCTCGATCGCTATTCCTCGCCGACGCTGTCGCCCGACGGACGCAAACTGGTGTTCGCCAAGGCGGTCATCGACGACCAGCTTGCGAAGCGTTCGACGTCGTTGTGGATCGAGGATCTGTTCGCGCGCGACGCGGCACCGCCGAAGCGGCTGACGCCGGAAGGCTGGAACGTCAATTCGCCGTCGTTCTCGCCGGATGGCTCCATCGTGTACTTCCTGAGCGCGAAATCGGGCTCATCGCAGCTGTACGCGATTCCGGCCGCGGGCGGAGCACCGCGTCAGCTCACTGCTTTCGCCGCCGACGTCGAGAGCTACAAGCTGTCGCCGGATGGCATGCGAGTGGCATTCAGTGCCGTCGCCTTCGCCGATTGCAAGGCCGACTTCAAGTGCACGAAGGACAAGGCCGACACCGCCGAGAAGGCCAAGGCCAGCGGCAAGATCTTCGATCGCATGTTCATCCGCCACTGGGACGCGTGGAACGATGGCCGTCTCAATCGCGTCTTCGTCGCCGCGCTTCCGGCCGCGAAGGCCAAGGCCGCGGCGGCCGCGACGCTGGCCGGCGCCGACGTATCCGGCGACGTTCCGTCGAAACCGTTCGGCGACAGCAGCGAATATGCCTGGGCACCGGACGGCAAGTCGCTGGTGCTGAGCGCGCGCAAGGCCGATCGCACGGAACCGTGGTCGACCAATTTCGATCTGTATCTGGTGAGCGCGGACGGCACGGGTACGGCGAAGAATCTCACCGCATCCAATCCCGCCTGGGACACCGGTCCGGCATTCTCCGCCGATGGCAAGACGCTGTACTACCGCGCCATGAAGCGTCCCGGCTTCGAGGCCGATCGCTTCGCACTGATGGCGATGGATCTGGCCAGCGGCACCACGCGCGAGATCGCGCCGGAATGGGATCGCTCCGCCGACGGCATCACCTTGTCCGCGGACGGCAAGGAGATCTACACCACCGCGCAGGAACTGGGGAATCACCCGCTGTTCGAAGTCACGATAGAGGATGGCAGTGTTTCGCAAATGGTGGGTGGTGAGTCGGTCGCCGAATTCGTGATCGCTGGCAAGACGCTCGCCGTCGCCAATAATTCGTTGAAGAGCGGCAATCGAATTCTCGTCGCGGTGGGGCTCGAAGATGGGAGTGATAACGCCATGCGCGAGATCACTCCCAGCGCCGCGGAGCAGCTTCCGGATGTTCGCTTCGGCGATTTCGAACAGTTCAACTTTAAGGGCTGGGACGGCGACACCGTCTACGGCTACGTCGTGAAGCCCTGGAACTACACCGCCGGCAAGAAGTATCCGGTGGCGTTCCTGATCCACGGCGGCCCGCAGGGCAGCTTCGGCAACGGCTGGAGCTATCGCTGGAATCCGCAGACCTATGCCGGACAAGGCTACGCCGTGGTGATGATCGACTTCCACGGTTCGACCGGTTACGGACAGAAATTCACCGACGCGATCAGCGAACACTGGGGCGACCGCCCGCTGGAAGATCTGCAGAAAGGCTGGAAGGCTGCGCTCGAGAAGTACGATTTCCTCGATGGCGAGAAGGCCTGCGCGCTCGGCGCCAGCTACGGCGGCTTCATGGTCAACTGGATTGCCGGCAACTGGTTCGATAAGAGCGGGAATTCGCCGTGGAAGTGCCTGGTCAACCATGACGGCGTATTCGATCAGCGCATGATGGGCTACTCCACCGAAGAGCTATGGTTCACCGAGTGGGAACAGGGCGGCACGCCGTACGACAAGCCCGAGGCTTACGAGAAGTTCAACCCGGTCAACCACGTCAAGGACTGGCGCGTGCCGATGCTGGTCATCCACGGCCAGCAGGATTTCCGCATTCCGGCGGAGCAGGGCATCGGTGCGTTCACGGCATTGCAGCGCAAGGGCATCGAGTCGAAATTCCTGTACTTCCCCGACGAGAACCATTGGGTGCTGAAGCCGCAGAACAGCATTCTCTGGCATGACACGGTCAATGCCTGGTTGAAGCAACACATCGGCCAGTGACCTGTGGCCGGGTAGCGACGATCGCTACCCGGCAATGACGCGCGGGTCGATCCGGACAACGGCCTTCGGCCAGAACCCCGGGTCGTGTCCGATACCGTTTTTGGGAGAACGATGAGCGAACCCGCCGGCACCGCCCTGATCACCAACGACATCGTCGTGCTCGGTCTGATCGCCGGAACGCTGGGGCTGGTGTTCTGGACCGAATCGCGCGAATCGGGATTCTGGCGGCGCTTCTACACCTACGTGCCGGCCCTGCTGCTGTGCTACTTCATTCCCGGCATCTACAACAGCGCCGGTTTGATCGATGGCAATGCCAGCAAGCTTTACAACCCGGTCGCCAGCCGCGTTCTGCTGCCAGCGGCATTGGTGCTGCTGACCCTGACCATCGACCTGAAGGGCGTGCTTCGGCTCGGTCCGAAACTGTTGCTCATGTACGCGGCGTCCTCGATCAGCGTGATGCTCGGCGCCTTCGCCGCGTTCTGGATCATGAGCGTGTTCCATCCGGAAACGGTGGCCGGCGATACGTGGGGCGGCATGGCGGCGCTGGCGGGCAGCTGGATCGGCGGCGGCGCCAACATGGTTGCGATGAAGGAAGTGTTCGCAGTCGACGAAACCACGTTTGGCCAGTTTGTGGTCGTCGATGTCGGCGTCGGCTATGTCTGGATGTCGGTACTGATTTTCCTCGCCAACCGCGCGCAGGCGATCGACGCGCGCAGCGGCGCGGATACGCGTGCGATCGAAGATCTGAAGCAGCGTTTGGTCAGCTATCAGAAGCAGCACCAGCGCATTGCCAGCTTGTCGGACTTGATGATCATCGTCGGCATCGCGCTGGGCGCAGTCGGGTTATCGCATGCGGTCGCGACGCCCATCGCTGGCTGGTTTCTGGCCAACGTGTCGTGGGCGAAAACGGTGAGCCTGCATGAGCCCTTCGTCTGGGTTGTGGTGTTGTCCACGTTCATCGGCCTGGGGTTGAGTTTCACCCGGTTGCGCGAGTTCGACGGCGCGGGCGCCTCGAAGATCGGCACGCTGTTCCTGTATTTCCTGATCGCCTGCATCGGCATGCAGATGGACATCCTGGCGCTGGCCGACAAACCCTGGCTGTTCGCGCTGGGCCTGATCTGGATCGCGGTGCATATCCTGCTGTTGTATCTGGTCGGCCGGCTGCTGCGCGTGCCGTTCTTCTACTTCGCGCTGGGTTCGCAGAGCAATATCGGCGGGCCGGCGTCGGCGCCGGTCGTGGCGTCGGTGTTTCATCCTTCTCTGGCGCCGGTGGGCGCCTTGCTCGGTGCATTGGGTTATGCGACCGGGACGGTGCTGGCTTATATCGTGGGCATCACCTTGCGCACCATGGCTGGCGCTGGATAAGAGGACGCTGCGCCACGGCGTGATGACCGCTACGTGGCGCAGGCTTGCCCGCTCGCACCGCTACTAACAGCAGCGAAAGCCTTTCCCACCGCCATACCGCGCTTCCTGCCGCTCGCGGAAGAAAGTGGGGTAATCCATGACCTCGCGATCAGGATGCTTCTCCAGCATGTGCCGGACATAGTTGTCGTAGTCCGGCACGCCGCAGCACAGTCGCGCGGTCTGCACGAGCCGTCGCCAGACGCGTTTGTGCGCCTGGTAGTGATCGAGCGTGACGAGTGCAGTGCCCATCACAGGTTCGCCAGCTGCCGCGGATCGAGTTCGACGTATGCCGTTTCCTTGTCGCTGCGCTGCGGATTTCGACGCGCCTTGACGATGCTCAGCACCGAATAGATCAGCACGCTGAACACCACGAACAGGAACAGCGCGGTCAGCCCGGTGTTGACGTAGGCGTTCGTGACCACCTGATGCATCTGCTCCACCGACTTCGCGGGCGCGGCGATCTCGCCGCTGTCGATCGCCTTCTGGAACTTACCGGCCTGCGCCAGGAAACCTTGCGCGGGATTGCTGTCGAAGATCTTGATCAACCCGGCGGTGCTGGTGCAGATCACCAGCCACGCCGCAGGCACCGCGCACACCCAGGCGTAACGGTCGCGTTTCAACTTGAACAGCGCCACGGTGCCGAGCATCAAGGCGATGCCCGCCAGCATCTGGTTGGAGATGCCGAACAGCGGCCACAACGTCTGGATGCCGCCGAACGGATCGACCACGCCCTGATAGAGCAGATAGCCCCACAGCGCCACGCAGCCGGCGGTGGCGATGAGATTGGCGGTCCACGATTCGGTGCGGCGCAGCGGCGGAATGAAGTTGCCGAGCAGGTCCTGCAGCATGAAGCGGCCTGCGCGCGTGCCCGCGTCCACCGCCGTGAGGATGAACAATGCTTCGAACAGGATCGCGAAGTGGTACCAGAACGCCATCATGCCTTCGCCGGGCAGCACGCTGTGCAGGATCTGTGCGATGCCGACAGCCAGTGTCGGTGCGCCACCAGCGCGGGCGAGCACGGTGGTCTCGCCGATCTCGCGTGCCGTGGCTTCCAACTGATCAGGCGTGATCGTGAAACCCCATTGCGACACGGCCGCAGCGACGGCATGCACATCGGTGCCGACCACGGCCGGCGGGCTGTTCATGGCGAAGTACACGCCCGGTTCGATGATCGATGCCGCCACCAGCGCCATCACCGCCACGAACGATTCCATCAGCATGCCGCCGTAACCGATGTAGCGCGCATGGCCTTCACTCGCCAATAGTTTCGGTGTGGTGCCGGAAGAAATCAGCGCATGGAAACCGGAAACCGCGCCGCAGGCGATGGTGATGAACAGGAACGGGAAGATGCCGCCTTTCCACACCGGGCCATCGCCGTTGGTGAACTGTGTCAGCGAAGGCATCTTCAGGTCAGGCATCACGACGAAGATGCCGATCGCCAGCGCGATGATCGTGCCGATCTTGAGGAAGGTGGAGAGATAGTCACGCGGCGCCAGCAGCAGCCACACCGGCAACACCGAGGCGACGAAGCCGTAGCCGATCAGGATCCAGGTGATCTGCGTGGCGCTGAAGGTGAAGGCCGGCCCCCACACCGGATCGGCGGCGACCTTGCCGCCCAGCCAGATCGAGAACAGCAGCAAGGCCACGCCAACGATTGAGATCTCGCCGATCTTGCCGGGGCGGATGTAGCGCATGTACACACCCATCAGGATGGCGATCGGCATCGTCGCCACCACGGTGAACATGCCCCACGGGCTGACCGCCAGCGCCTTCACCACCACCATCGCCAGCACGGCGAGGATGATGATCATGATCAGGAAGGCGCCGAACAAGGCGATGGTGCCGGGAATCTGGCCCATCTCCTCGCGGACCAGATCGCCGAGCGAACGGCCGTTGCGACGCGAGGACAGCACCAGCACGACGAAGTCCTGCACGGCGCCGGCGAACACTACGCCGACGATCAGCCAGAGCAAGCCGGGCAGGTAGCCCATCTGCGCCGCCAGCACCGGGCCGACCAGCGGGCCGGCGCCAGCGATCGCGGCAAAGTGGTGGCCGAACAGGACGTGCTTGTTGGTCGGCACGTAGTCGAGGCCGTCGTTGTTGAGCACGGCCGGCGTCGAGCGCGTGGGATCGAGCTGCAACACCTTGTTGGCGATGAACAGCGCGTAATAGCGGTAGGCGATCAGGTACAGCGAAATCGCCGCCACCACGATCCACAGGGCGTTGATCTGTTCGCCGCGACGCAGCGCGATCGTGCCGAGACAGAAGGCGCCGATGATGGCGAGTGCCGCCCACGCCAGCTTGCCGAAACCGTTCTTCATTGCCAGTCCTCCGAGCGATGGCGCAGGGTCGCGCGGGGAGGGGCGAAGGTCAATGCGCAATGCCGCAATGGGGGGGATTTCCGGTCTACGACTTTGGTCGCAGCCTTTCAGCGCATGGTCGGAGATCTTTATCCGGCGTGGTTTCAAGCCATCATGCTGGCTGGGCCTCGGCGGCATATCAGGCTTATTTGGAATAGTTCGATGCTTTTGGCGGATTCGGCCAAGAGGTCCAGAAAGCGGATGGTCGAGCGACACTGCCCATCTTGCAGGCACCGGTTTCGAGGCGCAGCTGGCGCCCCATGCCGTGATGTCCGACTTGGTTCGATAAAAGGAGAATGCTCATGTTTCGCGAGATCGCCATCATCGCTCCGGGCGCAATGGGCAGTGCCGTGGCACGCCGATTGACCGATCACGGTGTCCGCGTGATCACGGTGCTCGAAGGGCGCAGCGCCGACACGCGAAGCCGTGCCGAAGCAGCCGGCATGATCGGCGTCGAGATGGAACGTATCGCGGAAGCCGATGTGATCCTGTCGATCGTTCCGCCGGCCCAGGCAGTCGCTCTTGCCGTGGAACTTGCACCCTTTCTCCGAAGTAGTGTCCATCGACCAATCTTCGTCGATTGCAATGCCATCGATGTTCGGACGGTCCAACACGTCGCCGACATCGTGACCGCGAGCGGCACGCGCTTCGCGGATGCCGCCATCATCGGGTTTCCACCCACGCCTGATGTGGTCGGCCCGACCTTCTATTTTTCCGGCGAGCCGGCGCGGGAGCTTGGCGGTCTCGCCGGGTTGGGATTGGATACGCGGATCATCGAGGGGCCAGTGGGGGCCGCGTCCGCGCTCAAGATGTCTTATGCCGGCATCAACAAGGGGTTGACCGGGATCGCCGCCGCCATGGTGCTGGCGGCTGGTCGTGCCGGTGCGACCGTTGCCCTTCGTGAAGAATTGCAGGCCAGCCAGCCCCAGCTGCTTGCACGGTTAACGACGACGCTTCCAGACATGTATCCGAAGGCTTATCGCTGGGTAGCTGAAATGCGCGAGATTTCTGCTTTCGCGAGTGATTCCCCGGCTGCCGCGCGATTATACGAAGCGCTCGGAGACTTCTTCGAGAGTATCGCCATCGACTATCAAGGGGCGCGCATCGAAATCGCGACGATCGACGGTTTTCTGGCAGGGGCGGCGAGCTAGGAAAAATGAAAGCGCGATTGCAGCCGACGAGAAGAGGGGAGGACATGTCGGCGCGATTTCAAAGCCACTTGATCTTCTTCAAGTAGCGATAGAGCCCGAAACAGGCCAGTGCCAGCCCGCCGATCAGGATGTAGTAGCTGTAGGGCCCGTCCAGTTCCGGCATGTGCTTGAAATTCATGCCGTACCAGCTGGCGACCAGGGTCGGCGCCGCGAGCAGGGCCGCCCAGCCGGCCAGGCGCTTGACCACCTCGCCCTGTGACAGCGTCACCAGCGCCTGGTTCACGCCGAGCGCGGTGCCCAGCATGTCGCGCAGGGCGTCGATGGTCTCGTTGATGCGAACGGAATGGTCGAGCACGTCGCGGAAATACAGATGCACTTCGCCGGGCACCAGCGGGCTGGTGGTGCGCACCAGCTGCGACAGCACATCCTGCAGCGGCGTCACCGCCACGCGCATGTAGGTGAGTTCGCGTTTCAGATCGTACAGGCGCCTGAGGATGCCGCGGCGGAAGGTTTCGGTGAAGACGTCCTGCTCGAGCGTGACCAGCGTGTCCTTGAATTCGTCGACGATGGGCAGGTAGTTGTCGACGATGGCATCCAGCACCGCGTACAGCGCGTACGACGGGCCCATTTCCAGGAATTCCGGCTCGCGCTCCAGGCGCGCGCGCACCGACGCGTACGACAGCGTCGCGCCGTGGCGCACCGTGACCAGATAGCGCGGGCCGAGGAAGGCATGCGTTTCGCCGTAGCGGATGCGCTCGTCGATCACCTGCGCGGTGTTGACGGCGATGAACATCGAGTCGCCGTAGGCCTCGATCTTCGGGCGCTGATGCGCCTTCTGCGCATCCTCGATGGCGAGATCGTGCAGGCAGAATTCCTCCTGCAGCTTTTCCAGCACCTCATCCTCGGGCTCGTACAGGCCGACCCAGACGAAACTGTCGTCGTCGACCTTGAGTACATCGCTGATTTCGTCGAGGGTGATGTCGCGCAGCTTGCCCTGCTTGTTGTACAGGGAGCAGTTCACTACGCACGTGGGCCTTGCTGGGACTTGTACGGCATCGTTCATCGCTAAATCGTGCGCCGCGCAACGCTTGTCCGCAAGTCAGCGGCGACGCAATGCGAGGAACAGACCGTAGTGGACCGGCAACAACAGCGCGAGCCAGTGCGCGTTGCGCTGCGGTTCGACCGGGAGCCAGAGCAGGAACAGCGCCAGGACGGCGCAGACCACGATCACGGCGAGCCAGCGGCCGAACCAGGGCCCGGCCTCGCGCCTGCGCGCGAGGCGCCAGCCGCCGGGCAGCAGCAACAGGCACAACGGGTTGAACAGCAGCAGGTTGTGGTTGCTCCAGCCGAAGCGATGCGCGGTGAACAGCCAGAGGAAGCCCATCAGTGCGCCGAGGATCGCGCACAGGGCCCAGAACGGCAGCGCCACGGCCGCGACCGTGCGCGGGCGACGTCTGGCCGCCCAGACCGCGACGACGGCGATCAGCAGTCCGCACAGCAGCCAGGGCCACCAGGCCAGGCGGAATTCCGCCGGCTCCGGTGCGATGCGATGCGGCAGCAGGCGCTGCTCCGACCGCACCAGCGGCTTGCCGTCGCTGCCGTTCACCTCGCGCAGGGCATCGGCCAGGCGCATCGGCACGAACGATTCCTCCCACACCGACAGCGGCCGGTCGGCTGACGGGCCGAGGCCGATGTCGAAGCCGAGCCACATCCACCAGGCGGGCGAGGCCAGCCGCACCGACTCGCCGCGATAGGTGTTGCCGTGCGAGCGTCCTTCGATCTGCCGCTTCAGCGCGCCGCCCAGTACCTTGTCGACGGCATCGCGCACGCGCGTGGAGCAGTTGTCGGTGAAGTACTCGTAGCGATAGCGCGCGTTCTCCGGCCTGGCGTTCACGGCCAGCGCGGCGGCGAGCTGTCTCGCTTCGGTGTCGTTGAGGTTCAGCCATTGAATCGACACGCCGCGGCCGGTTTCGTCGTAGTACTGCAGGTCCTGCGCCAGCGGTAGCGCCACCAGCTGATACATCATCACGCCACGGACGAAGCGTCCGACAAAGCCGGGTTCGCCCGGATCGAAGAAGCCGTAGTTGTACGAGATCGTTTCGCCGCGCGCGGGATCGTCGACGACGAGAGCGTCATGGCCGAAGCGCTCGAAGAAGATGGTGCCGGGCTCCATCGTCATCACGCCGATGCGCGGCGCGGCCGACGCGGCAGCGGGGAACAACAGGCACAGGAGCAACAGTAAGGCGGGTAGCGACCGCATGGTGGAGAGACCGAAAGAAGGAGGAAGAAGATTTCCCATCTCCCTTTGGGAGAAGGTGCCCCGAAGGGGCGGATGAGGGCGGGAAAATGCTGTCCCACGGAAACATTCCTGGCGAGTGATTCCCCCGCCCTCATCCGGCGCTGCGCGCCACCTTCTCCAGGATGGAGAAGGAAAAGCTGATGTCAATTGTCGCTCAGGACGCTGACATGCAAGGCATGCAGGCGGCGCGCATCGGCGCGGGCCACGCGAAAGCCGAAACGGCCGAGCGTCAGTTCCTCGCCGGCTTCCGGCAGGTGGCCGATGGCGGCGGTGACCAGGCCGCCGATGGTGTCGTATTCGTCGTCGTCGAAATCGGCGCTGAAACGCTCGTTGAAGTCGGCGATCGGCGTCAGCGCGTCGACGATGTAATGACCATCGGCCTGGGCCGCGATCAGGGCGTTCGGGTCCTCGGCGTCGTCGTGCTCGTCGTCGATCTCGCCGACGATCTGCTCCAGCACGTCCTCGATCGTCAGCAATCCGGCGACACCGCCGTATTCGTCGATCACGATCGCCATGTGGTTGCGCGACTGGCGGAACTCGCGCAGCAGCACGTCCAGTCGCTTGCTCTCCGGGATCAGCACCGCCGGCCGCAGCAGTTCGCGAACCGTGCCCGGGCCGTTGTCGGCCACCACGCCGCGCAGCAGGTCCTTGGCGAGCAGGATGCCGAGAATCTCGTCCTTGTCCTCGCCGTGCACCGGGAAGCGGGAGTGGCCGGATTCGACCACCTGCTTCATCAGGTCGAGGAACTTGCCGTCCGCCGGCAACGCCACCATCTGCGCGCGCGGCACCATCACGTCGCCGACGGTGAGGTCGGACACGTTGAGCGCGCCCTCCATCATGCGCAGCGTGTCGGCCGCGATCAGGCCGTCGGCCTGCACGTCGCGCAGCAGTTCCACCAGATCTTCACGGGAGGAAGGTTCACCCGAGAGCATGGAGCCGATCCGGTCCAGCCAGCTGCGTCTTTTTTCGGGAGCGTCCCGTTTTTCCGGGAACTCGGGGGAGGGCTTACTACTGTCGTCCTCGGACATTGCGGTCATATCAGTGCCCGGATGGGCCTTGTCCCCAGTTTAGCAGGCTGTCGGCGAACCATAGGCCACACGCTGCGAAATGCCGCGATATGCGGAATCTGTTTCGTAAGTGATTGATTTGCGTCGTTGTCGGGAAAAGCCGACTGCGCGATGCCCTGCATTCCGATGCGCCGGTGCTCGGATTCGCGATACAGGCCGTTCGCGCGTCTCGGCACTCTGATCGTGCCCGCCGGGCAACGGCGGACACAAACATTTTCTGACATGATCGAGAGGATTCCGATGCATTCACGTTTCCGATTTCTGCACTCCCTGATGATTTTTGCGACGCTCGCCGCAGTGAGCACGAGCACGCCTGCGCTCGCGCAGAGCGAACCGGGCACGAACTATGTCGAGGCGATTTCGTATCTGGACACGGATGCCGAATACGAAGCCTGGTTCGATATCCAGCACGGACTTCGTCGCAATTTCGACGACATCTGTGGCGACACCTTCTGCGAAGGCGACTACAGCAATCTCCAGTCGCTGAGATACAACTGCTCCGTGGATGAAGCCACCGGCCGCATCGGCATGTGCGTGTGGGTGTTCGCCGGCAGCATCGAGGAGATCGATCCAGCCACTGGCAAGATTTCGGCGCATCAGGCTTTCTGGCGTTGCAAGACATCGTTGGCGTCCGGGACCACGATCGAGTCCCTGCTGGCGGCGCTGCAAGGCAGCGAACCGCTGTACGCCACGCTTCCCGGCTCAAATCAATCCATCTACGACGGGCTGATCGATTGCCTCTAGCGGAATGGGCGATTCCGCTTGACCGGAATCGCCTGGCCTCGGCCGGGGTCAGGGCAGCAGATAGGGGTCCGCAATCCCGAGCGACGCGAGAATCTCGCGCTCCAGCGCTTCCATGCATTCCGCCTCGCGGGGATCCTCGTGATTCCAGCCGAGCAGATGCAGCGTGCCGTGCACGGTGAGATGGGCGTAGTGGGCCGATAGTGTCTTCTTCTGCTCGCGTGCCTCGCGTGCGACCACGGGCGCGCACAGGACCAGATCGCCGAGCAGGGGAAGCTTGACGCCTTCCGGCAACTCCGCCGGGAAGCTCAGCACGTTGGTGGCGTAATCCTTGCCGCGATAGTGGCGGTTGAGTGCGCGGCCTTCCTTGGCGTCGACCAGGCGGATCGCCAGATCGGCTTCGCGGATGCGTCCGGCCAGTGCCGCCGCGACCCAGCGGCGGAAACTCACCGCCGCGGGCAGCCCGGCGCGGGGCAACGCGTAGCCGACGGAAACATCAAGGCGGATCGGGCCTTTAGTCATTGTGACAACGCATGCCGGGGGGAGTGGTTATTCGCCGGGTGACGATACACCTACTGCCATCCCTGGCGTCACTTCCAAGGTTTGCGGGTCGTCCGGCCCGGCCATGAATGGCCGGGCGCTCGCCAAGACAGCGCGGCAGTGCCGCGCTAAGCATGTCGTGACTCGCCTGACGGCCCGGTCTCGGCATCGCTGGTATCGCGCCGGTCGTAGGCATCGACGATGCGCGCCACCAGCGGATGCCGCACCACGTCGCGTGCCTCGAAGAAAGTGAAGCTCACGCCATCGACGTTGCGCAGGACGTCGACGGCATCGCGCAACCCCGATTTCACGTGCTTGGGCAGGTCGATCTGGGTGAGATCGCCGGTCACGACGGCGGTGCTGCCGAAGCCCAGGCGCGTCAGGAACATCTTCATCTGTTCGATGGTGGTGTTCTGCGCTTCATCGAGGATCACGTAGGCATCGTTGAGCGTGCGGCCGCGCATGTAGGCCAGCGGCGCGATCTCGATCACCGATTTTTCCAGCAGCTTGAGCACCTTCTCGACGCCCATCATTTCGTAGAGGGCGTCGTAGAGCGGGCGCAGGTAGGGATCGACCTTCTGCGACAGGTCGCCCGGCAGGAAGCCCAGCTTCTCGCCGGCTTCCACGGCGGGGCGCACGAGGATCAGGCGCTGCACACGCGATTCGTTCAGCGCTTCGACCGCGCTGGCGACAGCGAGGAAGGTCTTGCCGGTGCCGGCAGGGCCGACGCCGAAATTGATGTCGTGGGTGGCGATGGCGTGCAGATATTTCTGCTGATTGGGGCCGCGTCCGCGAATCGTGCCGCGCTTGACCCGGATCGCGACGTCCTGTGGCGCGTAGCCTGCATCCGTGCTGTCGGCCTTGTCGGCGCCGGTCGCGTTGAGACGGAGGTTGATGCTCTGGCCATCGAAGACTTCCTCGCCGGCTTCGGCATAAAGCGTGCGCAGCAGCTTTTCGGCGCGCGCGACGGCATCGGCATCGGCGCCGGTCACGCGGAAGATGTTGCCGCGGTTGGCGATCTCCACGCCCAACCGCAGTTCGATCTGGCGCAGATGCCCGTCGAACGGGCCGGCGAGATTGGCCAGGCGTTCGTTGTCGGCGGGATCGAGGGTGAAGTCGCGTTGGTGCGGGGTGCTCATCGACAGGGATGTGGGGCGTGCCTGAGGGGGTATCAAGACTACGCCCTCAGGCGCCGGCGCGAGAATGGGTGCCTCGCGGATGCCGAAGGATGCCTGGCCGGCCGGTATCCTTGGCGCGCCTGTTCCAACCCGCCTCTTGGCTATCGCGATCGCGAAGCGCTCAGAGCCCAGGCCCGGTGTTCATGTTGAACGGCAGGATGTGCTCGCACAGATGGACGCAGTACGGATTCCACTGCGACACCGTGGTGTAGAGCGTGTTGCCACGGCTCCACGGATGCATGAAGCCGCCGTACATGCCGGGCAGCTGCGCCGGTCCGATGAGATTGAGCGGCGCCGACCAGGGGCCTTCGGGGCGCGTCGCGGTACGCAACTGGATCGCGCCCGTGAAGAAATTGGCGAACACGTTGATATAGGTGAGCAGCCACAGCGCACCGAACTTGTGCAGGTTCGGTTCGCCCACGGGGCCGGGTACGATCGAGACCGCCGGCGCGCCGACACGGTACTCGCGCCCGTCCCAATATTCGTACTGGGTGCGGTCGTGCATGCGATCGATGCGCACGCGCGCCATGTGCAGGCCGTCGTTGCGGCGGCCATTCTGGGTGCCGCCCAGGTAAACCCAGCCATCGTCATCCGGCGCCAGCGCCATCACCTGGAACACATCGGAGCGATCGGGATTGTTGGCCCAGGACGCGCCTTCCATCCACAGCCAGTGCTCGCCGTCGTCGTCGGACCAGGCCAGGCCGCTGTGATCGGTCTTCCAGCTCCAGCCGCCGTCGTCGTTCCAGTCGTAGACCTGCATGTAGCTCATGATCTGGCGCGAGGTCGAACCGAAGCCCGCGGCGAAGCCGGATGTGGGAATGCACGACCACTGCGGATACAGCGGCTCGAAGATGGTGCGCACGTTGCCCCAGGGATCGCGCACGCCGGAATCGAAGATGATGCCGTTGCGCATGTCCTCGAATGTGGCGCGGCTGCGCACCAGCGCGTTCTTCGCCTGGAAGTTGCCCGGCCCGCCATTGGGATTGATGGTGTTGGCGGTATCGCCGAAGGCGAACAGCACGTTGCCGCGCATGTCGTCCCACATCACGCCGAGGTCGGTGCCGACCAGCGCCCATTTGTCGTTCCAGGAGTTCGGGCCGGTCAGCTTGGCGACGATGCGCGTGCTGGCCGATGCGGCCGAACTCGCCGGCGACCAGCCCGCCAGCGCGCCGACCGTGCCCGCCGCAAGGGTCGTGCCCAGGAAGGAGCGGCGCGAAGGATCGATCAGTTCGCGCTTGGGCGGCAGGATCAGGGCTGGAGACCGATTTTGGTTCGACGTCATGCGCATGCTCCTCGAAAAGATGGGATCGGGATGTCCTGTCGCGGCACTGGATCGTGAGTCCGGCTTCCCCGCGCGATCGGCATGGCGATCGCGCGCATCGGCCCTGTGGGGACGCTCCGTTATCGATAACACCGGAGAAGTGAAGGGGTTGCGAGAGATCGCAGCGCCCCTGTGGATGTGGTGATAGGGGCGGGGTGAGCGGGTTCAGGGCCCGGATTCAGGATTTTCCGCGTGAGCGCGTGCAGCGGCAGTCAGACACGGGGTTTGCCGGAGTGGGGGCGACGGCCACTGACTCGGCAGGCAGCACGGCGAGCCGGGCGCAGGTCCAGGCGGCGGGAAGAAGGAAGGGCTTGCATTTTAATTAATTATTGAATTAAATATTTGCGATGAGCTCCCGCCCACCCCAGACGCGCAAACGTTCCCCGGCTTCGCCGCCCGGGGGCGGGAAGCCGATCCCAGCCGCCAAGAAGCGCGCGCCCGGGCGCCCGAAAGGCGCGGAGCCCGTCTCCCGGGACCACCTGTTCGATGCGGCATTGGCCTGCTTCGTCCGCCGCGGCATCGCGGCGACCTCGCTGCGGGACATCGCCACCGAAGCCAAGGTCACGCCAGCGCTGTTGCATTACTACTTCGGCGACAAGGCAATGCTGGTGGAAGCCCTGGCCGCGGAACGGATGCTGCCGGCCTTGCAGACGGTTCGCGCGCGCGTCCAGGCCGCTGGCGACGACATCGCCGCGACCGTTGCCGGCTTCGTCTGCGGCGTCACCGAAGTGATGAAGCAGAACCCGTGGTGGCCGCAACTGTGGGTGCGGGAAGTGCTGAGCGAAGGTGGCGCGCTGCGTGATCTGCTGATCAAGCATGCGGCGCCAGGCGTGGCGCGTCTGATCGTCAAGCGCTTCGCGGACGCGCAGTCGCGCGGTGAACTCAATCTCGATCTCGATCCGCGCCTGTTGATGACCTCGCTGATCGGGCTGACCCTGTTCCCGGCCGCGGGCGCGCCGATCTGGCGCCACGTGCTCGATGCCGACGATCTTGACCTGGACGATGTTCGAACCCATGCGATCGCATTGCTCGATCGCGGATTGGAGCTGAAATCATGACGCTCGCCACGACAGACCGGATTTCGATGATCCGAATTTCGATGAGCAGGATTCCGACAAACTGGATTTCCCCGATGCGTCGCGCTGGTATTGCGGCTGTCCTGGTGTGGTCGCTTGCCGCCTGCGCCGACGAAACCCCGCACGCGTTGGGAACGCTCGAATACGATCGCGTCACCCTGCCGGCGCCGACCTCCGAACGCATTGCCCGCATCGACGTGCGCGAGGGCCAGCGCGTGACCGCGGGACAGCCGCTGATGCAACTGGAACTGGCGCTCACGCAATCGCAACTCGCGGCCGCGCAAGCGCAGGCGCGGGAAGCGCGCGAGCGGCTGAGCGAGCTGAAGGCCGGGCCGCGCAGCGAGGACATCGCGCAGGCGCGCGCCAACCTCGCGGCCATACAGGCGCAGGCGCGCGATGCGCAGGCGTATTACGAACGCTTGTTGCCGCTGGGGCGGCAGCGGCTGGTGGCGGCGTCGGACGTCGATCGTGCGCGCGCGAACGCGGGCAACACGCAGGCGCAGGTGCGCGCGGCGCAGGAGGCGTTGCTGGAACTGGAACGCGGCACGCGCAGCGAGCAGATCGCGCAGGGCGAGTCCGCGCTCGCCGCGGCGGAAGCGCAGGCGAGGGCGCAATCGGTGACGCTGGGCAAGCTCGATCTGATCGCGCCACGCGATGGGCGTATCGATACGATTCCTTACAAGCTTGGGGATCAGGCACCTGTCGGCGCGCCGTTGGTGGTGATGCTGGTGGGGTCGGCGCCGTATGCGCGCGTGTACGTGCCGGAGCCGATTCGTGCGAACGTGCGCGTGGGGCAGGCTGTGCGGGTATTCGTCGACGGGCGCGAGGAGGCGTTGAACGGAAAGGTTCGCATGATCCGAAGCGATCCGAGTTTCACGCCCTACTACGCATTGTCCGGGAAGGACGCGACGCGGCTGAGCTGGCTTGCGGAGATTCAACTCGACAAAGGGGCTGGCGAACTCCCGGCAGGGCTACCGGTGCGAGCTGAATTTGTTTCGGATAACGGCGAATGAATGCCGGGATGGCCGCCGACGTCGCCATTCGTGCCCGTGGGCTGACCAAGCGCTTCGGCGAGCTCGCCGCCGTCGACCACGTCGATCTCACCGTGCCCAAGGCGCATGTCTATGGTTTCCTCGGGCCGAATGGGTCCGGCAAGTCGACGACCATTCGCATGCTGTGCGGGCTGCTCACGCCGACCGATGGCCAGATCGAGGTGCTCGGTCTGAAGATTCCGGAGCAGGCCGAGGAATTGCGCCGCCGGATCGGCTACATGACGCAGAAATTCTCGCTGTTCGAGGATTTGAGCGTGCGCGAGAATCTGGAATTCCTTGCCGCCGTGCAGGAAGTGCCGAAGGCCGAGACGGCGCGCCGCATCGACCAGCTGGTCGAGCAGTACCACTTCGCCGATCGCCAGAAGCAGCTCGCCGGGACGATGAGCGGTGGGCAGAAGCAGCGCCTGGCGCTCGCCGGCGCGGTGATCCATCAACCGGAGCTGTTGTTCCTCGACGAGCCGACCAGTGCGGTCGATCCGGAGTCGCGTCGCGATTTCTGGGAAAAGCTCTTCGATCTCGCCGATGGCGGCACCACCATCCTCGTGTCCACGCATTACATGGACGAAGCCGAGCGTTGCCACCGTTTGGCCATCCTCGATCGCGGCGTGCTGGTCGCCGATGGCACGCCGGTCGAGCTGACGCGTGCGCTGGCAGGGCGCACGGCCGTGGTGCACGCGACGCAGCCGCGCAACGCGCAGCAGACCTTGATCGACGTGTCGGGCGTGCTGAGCGTGGCGCAGATCGGCAACAGTCTGCGCGTGTTGTCCGAGCACGGCGGGGATGCCGTCGGCCGGTTGCGCGAGGCATTGTCGGCGGCAGGTTTGCAGGCGGATGTGGAAACCGCCGAACCGAATCTTGAGGATGTGTTCGTCTCCGCCACCCGCGGCAGGGGCGAGGACACGCGGCCGGAGACGCACGCATGAGACTACGCCGGCTTTTCGCCATCATGCTGAAGGAAGTGCGGCAGATGCGGCGCGATCGCATCACGCTGGCGATGATCGTCGGCATTCCCGTGATGCAGCTGGTGCTGTTCGGCTATGCCATCAATCTCAATCTGCGCGGGTTGTCGGCGGGCGTCGCCGATCAGGCCAATACGGCGGCTTCGCGCGCGCTGGTGATGGACATGGTGGCGACCGGCGTGATCGCGCCAGGGGACAGCACCACCGCGCCGCAGGAACTCATGGAGCGCCTGCGTCGCGGCGAGATCAGCGTCGGCATCGTGATCCCGCCGGATTTCGAGCGTCGCCGCCATGATGGCCGCGAGGCGGTGCAGGTGCTGGTGGACGGCAGCGACACGGTGGTGCAGAGCGCCGCGATCCAACTGGCGCAGACGCCGCTGGATGGCACGCCGACGACGAACCTGATCTCGCCACGCGTCGGCGCCGCGCAAGCCGGCAGCGGCCTGCCCGGCGGCGGGCAGATCAGTGTGGTGAGTTTCTACAATCCGGAGCGGCGTTCCGCGGTCAACATCGTGCCCGGCTTGATCGGCGTGATCCTGACGATGACGATGGTGCTGTTCACCGGCGTTGCGATCGTGCGCGAGCGCGAACGGGGCAACATGGAACTGCTGATCGCCACGCCCGTCAGCCGTTCGGAGCTGATGATCGGGAAGGTGCTGCCATACGCGGTGATCGGGCTGGTGCAGACCAGCGTGATCCTGGTGCTGGGCATGTGGCTGTTCGAGGTGCCGATCCGAGGCAGCATTTTCGACGTTTATCTGGCCGCGGTGCTGCTGATCCTGGCGAATCTCACCATGGGCCTGCTGATCAGCACGCGCGCGCAATCGCAGTTCCAGGCGATGCAGATGACGTTCTTCGTGTTCCTGCCGTCGATCCTGCTCTCGGGTTTCATGTTTCCGTTCGCCGGCATGCCGCGCGTGGTGCAGTGGCTGGCGGAGATCTTGCCGCTGACGCATTTCCTGCGCCTGATCCGCGGCATCATGCTGCGCGGCGCCAACCTGTTCGAACTCTGGCCGGACGTGCTCGCGTTGCTCGCCTTCACCACGGTGATGATGACGCTGGCGATCCTGCGCTTCCGCAAGCGCCTCGACTGAATGACGGGCGCGCACTGGACGCCCGTACAAGCTGTGTCGAGAATCACGTTCAAGCTTTCGCCCGAACGCTAGATTGCACGCCGACGCCCAGGGGAGAGCGCGGCGATGATGGTTTGGGGATGGTGGACGCGTCTGCCCTGGTGGCAGAGCGCGTGGCGGCCTGGCGCATGGTGGTCGAGTGCGTGGTGGCCGAGCGTGCTCCTGCTGGTAGTCGTGGCGGGGACGGTCCGCGAGGACACCAGGCGGCGGGCGTTGCCGATCGCGGCGCCCGTGCCGATCGTGTCCGGTGGCGCTATCAGGATTCCGCCGATCTCGGGGCCGACGCCGCCGGTCCGCAAGGCGCTCACTGACGCTGACGCGGCGCGCTTCCTCACGCAGGCGACCTTCGGCCCGACGCTGGAGGAAATGGCGCGCGTGCGCCAGATGGGCTACGCGGCCTGGATCGATGACCAGGTCGCACAACCGGTGTCCTCACAGCTGAAATTCCTGAAGGAAGCCGGCCCGGACACGCAGCGAGACTGGCGCGTGGATGCGTGGTTCATGAACGCGATTGGCGGGCAGGACCCGTTCGATGCATCGTTCGTGCACAAGGACCAGTTGCGTCAACGCGTGGCCTTCGCGCTGAGCGAGATCTTCGTCGTGTCCGATGCCGCTTCGGACGAGCTCGGCAATGCGCCGCATGGCATGACGCACTACTACGACACGCTGGCGCGCGATTCTTTCGGCAACTTCCGCACGTTGCTGGAGGACATCACCCTGCATCCGGTGATGGGCATCTTCCTGTCGATGCTCGGCAACCAGAAGCCGGACGAGACGCGCAACATCCGGCCCGACGAGAACTACGCGCGCGAGGTGATGCAGCTTTTCAGCGTCGGCCTGGTACAACTGAATATCGACGGCACGCTCAAGCGCGACAGCGCCGGCAATCCGATCCCGACCTATAACCAGAACACGGTCAAGGGCTTCGCCCACGTCTTCACCGGCTGGACGTTCCATGGTTGCGAGGCGATGGGGTATTTCACCGATTGCTACATCTACGATTCCGCCGATCCCGCCTGGGTGACGCGGATGGAAAGCCAGGCGGCGTACCACGCGTCTGCGCAGAGCAAGCAGTTGCTGGTGTATCCGGGTGTGGCGCTGCCGAACGGCGTCCTGGCGGGCGGCGGCACCGCACAGAGCGATCTGAAGGCCGCGCTCGACAACATCTTCAATCATCCCAATGTGGGGCCGTTCATCGGCAAGCAGCTGATCCAGCGGCTGGTCACCAGCAATCCGAGTCCGGGCTACGTGTCGCGTGTCGCGGCGGCGTTCAACAACAACGGCGCCGGCGTGCGCGGTGACATGAAGGCAGTGATCAAGGCGATCCTGTACGACGCCGAAGCACGCGCCCTGGCGTCGCAGCCACCGCATTTCGGCAAGGTGCGCGAGCCGCTGCTGCGATTGACCCACTTGTGGCGCGCGCTCAATGCACGATCGCAATCGGGGCATCTGGACGAGTTCTGGACGTTGGAGATGAATCTCGGCCAGTCGCCGCAGTACGCCCCATCGGTGTTCAACTTCTTCAGTCCGGAATACCGGCCCACGGGCGAGTTGACCCAGCTCGGCCTGGCCGCGCCGGAACTGCAGCTGGCGACCGATTACATGATGCCGAGCACGGAGAGCTATTTCGGCGGAAAGATCTACGACGTCTATGTCGGAAATCCCGATGTCGGGCCGAACGAGTACACCATCGACCTCAATCGCGACACGCCGCTCGCGGCCAATCCCGGCGCGCTGCTTGATCGCTACAACGTGTTGTTCCTGTCCGGGCAGATGTCCGCGACGCTGCGCCAGATCCTGCTCGAACGCCTGAACGGCATGCCGGCGGGCACTGCCGAGGAGCGGCGCACGCGGGTGCAGGAAGCGCTGTACCTGATCATCAATTCGCCCGAATACGTGGTGCAGAAATGAGCGCGGACAAGCGGAGAACGCAGCGATGAATCGAAGAGACTTCCTGCGCAACGCGATCTGCGCCGGCCTTGGCGGCGCCGGCTTGTATTCGGCGCTGGGTAATCTGCGCCTGGTCGAGGCAGCCACGCGCGCCTACGGGCCGACGGCGTTCGACGACTACAAGGCGCTGGTGTGCGTCTTCATGTTTGGCGGCAATGACGCCCTGAACATGGTGATCCCGCGTGACGACGCGCATTACGCGCAATACGCGGCGGCGCGCGCCACGCTTGCCGTGGCGAAGGGTGATCTGCTGCCGTTGACGCCTCAGGCCGGTGGCGGTGCATCCGATGGCGCGAGCTATGGTCTGCAGAAGTCGACCAGCGACGGTGATACGATCGGCGTCGCCGGACTGCAAGGGTTGTTCAACAACGGCAAGGCGGCGATCCTCGGCAATGTCGGCACGTTGATCCGGCCAGTCACCAAGACCGAATACCGCAACGGTTCCGCGCAGCTGCCGCCGCAGTTGTTCTCGCACAACAATCAGCAGGCCTACTGGCAGATTTCTCGCGCGGATGACGGTCGCAATCTTGGATGGGGCGGCCGCATCGCCGATCTGTTGCAGGATGCCAATCCAGGCGCCTTCATCCCGATGAACATCGCGCTCAACTCCGGCAGCGTGCTACAGCGCGCCGCCAACAGCAATCCATATGTGATCGGCAATGACGGGCCGCGTTATTTCAGCCGTTTCGAGTGGGACGGCGACAGCCGCCGCGCCTTCCTGGGGATGATGGCGCCGGAAGTGCAGACGCACGCCTTCGGGCGCAGTTACGCCGCCTCGTTCCGCCGTGCCCGCGAGAACGCGGATGCCGTCGGGACCGCGCTGGATGCTTCCACTCCGTTGACGACCATCTTTCCAGACAACGAGCTGGCCTGGCAGCTGAAGATGGTGGCGCGCCTGATCAAGGTGCGCGCCACGCTGGGATTGAAACGCCAGATCTACTTCGTCTCGATCGGCGGTTTCGATCATCACGATCGCCTGCTCAGCGAGCAACCGATTCTGCTGGCGCAAGTCGCGCAAGCGCTCACCGCGTTCCATGCCGCGACCGTCGAGCTTGGCGTCGCCAACAGCGTCACCGCGTTCACCGCTTCCGATTTCGGGCGGACGCTTTCGTCGAACGGCGATGGCTCCGACCATGGCTGGGGCGCCCATCATTTCGTGATCGGCGGCGCGGTGCGCGGCGGACGCTTCTACGGGACCATGCCGGTGCTGCAGAACGATGGCCCCGACGATGCGGGCTGGGGGCAGATCATTCCGACGACGTCGGTCGATCAATACGCCGCGACGCTGGCGCGCTGGTTCGGCGTGGCCGATACCGATCTCGGTCTGATCTTCCCGAATCTCGGCAATTTCGCCAGCCGCAATCTTGGGTTCATGGTGTAGCGAGCACACGATCGCTTTTCGGGTGTGAAGCGCAGCGATGACATGCAAGAAATGAGGTGTTACACCGCCGATTACATCGACGACTAGGGTCTACCCCAGGTGGCGCGTCCGATCCGATGCGATACAACGATATCTCGCTGCGCGTCTTGCCGCATCGCGAGGCGCGCGACCCTGACTATGGATGGGAGGAAGCGCACATGGCTGTCGACGGCACTAGCGGCACTGGTTCTTCTGATTCTTCGTCTTCCGCGCAATCGGCGTCATCGTTGTCCGATGCGTTGTCTCGGGAGCAGACCTCGGCGTCCAAGACGCGCGAGCAGGAAATCCGTTCCGAACTGGCCAACAATCCGCAAGCCGTGCAGGCGCTTGACAGGCTGGCCGGCAACCTCAGCTGCTACAACATGACCGAGGAGCAGAAGGTCCAGGCGCTCAACGATTTCATGACCGCGCCCAACGCCGCCACCGCCGCCTACGTCGAGGGGCGCGTCGCGCAGGATCTCGGCGTCAATCTGGCCGCGTCGCATTCGCTGATGTCGCCGGATGCCGGCACGCTGACGATGGACGGGCAGACCTACAGCATTGATCAGGGCAATCTGGTCGATGCACAAGGCCAGGTGATGGGCACGATCAGCAACAACGGCACTGTGCAGTTCAACGGCGAGGAACAGACACGCAGTGTCTACGGTGACATCAATGCGCGCGTGGAGCTGCGCGAGCAGCTTGGCGTGAACATGCAGACCGTGCTCGATCTGCGTCCGGCGGATTCCCGCAATCGTCTGGGCGATCCGAATCTGAATCAGGATTTCGCCAATCGCGTGCGGGATGTGATCGAGCAGGCGCGCCGTGAAGGCATGAGCCTGCGCGTGGACACAGGCTTCCGCACTTTCGCCGAGCAGGACCGGCTTTATGCGCAGGGTCGCACCACGGCGGGCAATATCGTGACCGGTGCCAGAGGTGGCGAGTCCTGGCACAACTACGGCCTTGGCGTCGATCTGTCCTTCGGCAACCGTCCTGGCGCCGATGCCTGGGCGGGCAACAATAACTGGTCGCGCTACGGCGAGATCGCTGCCGACAACGGTCTGACCTGGGGTGGTAACTGGCGTAATCCCGATCGGCCGCACGTCGAATACCACCCGGGATTCGGCGCCAGCGATGCGGATGCGATGATCGGAACCCATAACCGCGACGGGCTGGAAGGCGTCTGGGATCGCATGGGAATCGGACAGCAATGATCACAAATCGTGCGCGATCGCAGTAATCTGGGCTTGCAGGCTTTGCTGTCGTCACCCTCGAGGCCCGGGATGTTCTTGCCGCGATCTGTCTCCTTGTTCATGGCGCTGTTGGTCGCGCTGGCGCCGGTCTGTCATGCCGGGCAGGCCGTGCGATCGGAAAAAGCGTCTGCCTCTGCCGCCGCCGCGAAGGTCTGGTCCTCACCGCCGGCGGAACTGCCGAGCGAAAACGGTCAGCTGGCCTTGCGCGATCGCAGGCCCTTGCTGGGCGCCGGCGCAGTCGCGTTCGATCCGCGGCATCCGCGACTCGTGTGGGCCGATGGCGAGAAATTGCAGAGGCTCGATCTCGATAGCGATGCGCTGAGCGAGCATCCTGCGGGCGGTTGGGTGTCCGATCTCGGCTACGCCGTCAACGGTGACTTGTGGGTGATTGCTGGCCACGCCTCGCGCTGGCGCGATGGGGCGCGTGCGTGCAACAGCGAAGTTGAACTGGATCGCCTGCTCGCGATCGACGAGGCGGGAATCGATGCCGCCGCCGATACTTATTCGGATGGCGTGGGGCCTGTCACGCATCGAGTCCGGCTTGATGCGGATTGTCGCCTCGAGCGCGAGATTTACGAGCCGCTAACCGACGCGAAAGCCACCGCATCCAAGGGCGATGCGTCGCCGTCCGCGCGCACCTTGCCGCCGGGCTTGCCGTGGAAGATCGAGGCGCGTCGCGTGATCGTTTCGGGCAAGCCCGCCGTTGGTTTGCCGTCGGCGCCTGTGGCGATCTCTCCCGATGGCCGTTGGTGGGTGTTCGAGGAAGAGGGGCGACGTGTGCTCTGGCGATTGCGGGAGCCGCATTAACGATCCGATCGAGATGCCCGGCGCTCACGCAGCGCCAGGAGGATGCCGATCATCGCGGTCACGATCGTGCCCGCCAGCCAGAGCCAGGCAACGGACGTCGGCGCGAAATGGCCTGCGGCAAACGCGGTGCGATGGAATTCCATCACACCGATCACCGCGATGCCGCAGAACCAGATGGCCAACGCATAACGGCGGATCGGCGAGGAGGCGCGTGGAGGTTGCGGCATGACGTCAAAAGATCGGATCGGAAGACGGTTACATTACTCCTGATCTTGATGATCTGATCCTGACGATCAGCCGCTCACGCGAGCGGTTTCGATCGATAGTTGACGCTACTGCGCTGCCAGCGGCTTCAGGGCGAGGAAGACCGTGCTCCACAGCTGCGCGGCGTTGGATTCGTCCTGATCGCCGCCGCGCTGGCCGAACGGCTCGACGCGATAGCGGCCGTCGGCATAGGACCACGACCACAGTTCGGAAGTGCGCACATCGTGCGCGGCTTCGATCGCCGTCCACAGCCGTGCGCGTGCGTCGGTGAGGCGCGCGCGTGTCGTTTCTGGCAGGTCGCTACGCTGCAACTGCCGGTCGAAGCCTGCGGCCAGCACCGCTTGCTGCCAGGCCCAGACCACCGTGCCGTGATAGGCGTTGCGGCCGAACAGGCTTTGAACATGCGCGTCGGCATAGGCGGGATTCGCAACCAGCAGGCCGATGCCGGTCATCAAGCCGGCAGGGAATGGACGCATCAGCGCCTGCACCGAGCGCTCCAGTGCCGGAGCGGGAGGATCTAGAAACAGCAGGTCGAAGCCGTCGTCGGAATGCAGCACCGGGATCGCGCGTGTCTTGGCGTCGAGCGCGATTGCGTTGAATCGCAATGCGTCCTTCGGTAATGACGCGAGCGCCGATGCCGGATCCACGCTTTGGGCCTTGGCATAGTCGGAGACTGCACGACGCGCGCGCTTGGCACTGATCTGGAAGACGAACAATGGCGGCGCGGCGCGCAGCCAGACGTTCGCGGATTGGTCGGCGTAGGCGAGTTGGTTGTCCTGCTGTGGCGTGAGGTAGGGCTTCAGCAATCCTGTGGCGCGTAGTCGTGCAATCGAAGACAGTGCGGCGGGCACGAGAACCGCATTGACGTCATAGGGATAACGGCCGCCGGCCAGGCCATCCTGGCTGTCGCGCCATTGGCCGGTCTCCCTTCCTGACTTCAATGCGATCAAATGGTTTGCGTTCTGTTCGCGCGCGAACGGTGCCGCCGCAGCCGCCACCCAGGCGAAATTGCGCGCCAGCGCATCGCCGAAGCGCTCGCCGGTGTTGGTCTTGCGTGCCAGGAAGGTGGCCGCCCGGGTGCGGCCTTGTGGATGATCGAGCAGGTACGAGGCTGCCACCGGCGCGAGCATGAAATCATCGTCGATCATGTTGTAGTCGTAGACCGGTGCGTCGCCGGTGCCGCCTTCCTGACGATGCCGCAGCACGGCGAATTCGCCGATGTCCTCCTCGTGCGCGATTTCACCGCCGGCATTCAAGCGTTCCAGCACCGCGCCGAGACCGGCTTCGGCGGCTTCGGGAGCGAGCGCGGGCAGGAGCAGGCGCATCGACATCAGCGTGTCGCGGCCGAAGTAGGTGTCGAAGCGCCAGGAACCGGCGAGGAATTTTTCCTTGTAGCTGAGGAAGGCCAGCGCATCGCGGCTGCGGGTGTCGTTCGCGGCCGCTTCCGTCAGCAGTTGTGACGAGGGCAGCGGCGTCAGTGGCGTTTCACCGGTGAGCGCGGTGATGTGCAGCCGCAGCGGCCGATTGCGTGGCGCGGTGATCGTGATCGGACCGTCCTGCTGTTTGCCGGACTCACGGGCGATCTCGCCAGCCAGTACTTCAATCGTTAGCGCGTAGCCGGGTGCGCCGTCCAGCCGTGGCCGTGCCCAGCGCAGACTGCGTGATTTCACCTGAGGCTTCGTCGCGACCGCGTCCGGGCGCGTGCCGAGCACCTGGTAGTCGCGCAGCACGCGCACGCTGCCCAGCACCGCTTCCCGCGTCACCAGCCGGGGTGCATCGGTTTCGACTTCCGCTTCGATCCCGCGCAATGTCCGGCCTTGTGGATCGCGCCTAGTGATGCCGCGCGGCTCGCCGCGCAAACGCCACTCGACCGGTGCCAAGGTGGGTTCGAACCACAATCCAACACCGCTGTTGCCGGCGGGGAAGGCGACCAATGCGCGCGGCTGCCGGCCCGAGCTCAAGAGCAGGTGCGCGGCGATCGGTCCCTGCCGGTAAAACGCATTGAGAATGTCGCCTTCCCGAATGGTGAATCGCAGCGTTTCATCCGTTGTCGTGCGCGCCGCACCGTCGGCGGGGGGCGGCGCGCAGTTGGCGGCGAGGGAGACGCAAGCCAGTACGGCCACGGCCAGCAGCCTGCCGATCATCGAACGATGCATGCCCATGCGTCGCATCAGAAGTTGTAGGTGACGCTGAACACCAGGTTGCGCCCCACGATCGGACGCGCGTAGAAGAAATCCGATACCGCCGGATTCTCCGAAAAGCCAGAACGCGGATTGCCCTCGGTCAGTCCGATCTCGTTGGTGATGTTGTCGATGCTGGCCTGCAGCTGCCACTGCTTGGTCGGGGTGTAGATCACGCCGGCACTCCACACGCCGTAACTCGGTAGTTCCAGGGTGTTGGCGATGTCCGAGTAGATCTTGTCGAGATAGTGGTAGGACACGTAGACCTCGCCACGATCGTTCGGGAACAGGAAGCTCGGCGTCACCGTCACGTTCAGCGGCGGCGTGCGTTCAGGCTTATTGCCATCGAACGCGCTGGCGAAGCCGGTGCCCTGGTCATTGGTGATCTCCACCTCGGACTTCTGCGCCACGCCGGTCGCCTGCAACTGGAACCAGTCGACCGGCTTCCACAACAGATCGAACTCGACGCCGGTGGAAACGATGTCGGAATAGAACCGCACTTCGGTCGACCCGCCGGGCGGCAGGCGCGAGAACAGGAAATCCTTGTAGGTGGTGCGGAAGCCGGTGAGCGACGCGCTCACGACGTCGTTCTGGTAGCGCAGGCCGATCTCGCCGAAGTCGATCTTCACCGGATCGAAGCGGCCATTGGCCTGGAAGCCGCGGGCGTAGCGTGCATACAGGGAGAAGTTGTCGGTGATCAGGTAGGTGCCGCCGACCGTCGCCGCGGTCTCGGTGAAGCCGGCGTTGTAGCGGTTGTACTGGCCGGTGAAGGCGCCGCCGCCGAACTGGGCGAGATAGTTGTTGGCGATGATGTTGTCCACGTCGTTGCCGTCGGCGTCGAACGCGCCGTCGATCGGCATCATCGGCGTGGAGATGCCTTCGTAGAAGGTGATGTCGTATTTCTCCACGCGCACGCCGCCGTCGATGCGCAGCCGATCGGTGACGTGGAATTCGTCGTTGAGGTAGAGCGAGTAGGAGTCGGCTGTGTAATGGGTGTTGGAATCGCCCCAGTTGCTGTAGTTGAGCAGGCCGTTTTCGGTCAGGGAGCCGACCACGTTGCCGTTGGCGTCCAGCGCGACGATGTCCATCCGGTCGGGATGGTTCTTCACCTCGCTGACGAAGCTCGATGCGCCGATGTTGGAATCCCTGGCGCGGGTGTGGAAATAGAGCAGGCCGACGGTGAACGCATTGCGCTCGGTCTCCCAGGTGAGGCTGGCGTCGTTGACGAACTCCTTCACTTCCTTGCGGTTGTTGCCGGTGATGCTGTGGGTCACCAGGCCGTTGCCATTGAGGGCGTTGAGCGCGTCGGCGCCGGAAATGATTTCGCCGGTGGACACGCGCCGCAATCCGGCGCTGACCGCGCCCTGTGGCCCGAAGCGATTCATCATCAGCGCGACGTCGCTGAAATTCGCCGGATCGAGCCGGTAGGTCGCCGGCACCAACGAGTTGTTGTCGCTGCTGAACACCGAATTGAAGTGGTTCTTGAAGTCGGTGTAGCGGCCCTTGCTGCGGAAGGTGAGGGTGTCGGAGATGTCGTACTCGAAGTGGTAGCCCGGCGCGAAGGCGACCGTTTCGACGCCGTCGCGCAGGTCGTGCCGTTGTAGTTGTCGGCCGGAATAGGGCGATGTGCGCACGTTCATGATCATGTTGTCGCGGCTGATCATGGTGCCGTCGTTGGCGTCCAGGCCCGGGACGCTGCGCGGATTGCGGGGATCCTGCAGCGGGATCGGCAACAGGAAGGTGTTGTGGTCGTTGACCAGCTTGAGGTTGAAGCCGAACTCGCCGCGATCGAAGATGCGGCCGATGGTGGCGCGGAAGATACCGCCGTGATCGCCGGTGAAGCCGTTGTCGCGGATGCTGTCTGAGTGGCGGAAGAAGCCGCCGATGCTGTAGCTCCATTCGTCGTTGATCGGGCCGCCTTGCCACAGGTCCACGCGCGCGGTACCGAAGTCGGAGCCGGTGATGCGAACCGATCCCGCCGGTTCCGGTCCGGGCTTGCGCGTGATGAAGTTGATCGTGGCGCCGGCGCCGTTGACGGTGAGGATGCCGGAGGTGCCGCCGCGCACCGCTTCCAGGCGGTCGATGAAGAGTTCCTGCTTGAGGATGGTGTCCGACAGCGCGTCGGTATAGAAGATCGGCAGGCCGTCCTCGGACAGTTGCACGAACTGCTGGCCGCCGCCGGGCATACCGCGCACGGAGAAGTTGTTCGAGATCTCGCCGCCGGTGCCCTCCACGAAGATGCCGGGCACCAGTTCCAACGCTTGCGCCGTGCTGCGCGGTGCCTTGCGGTCGAGCGCCTGGCGGTCGGCGACGGTGATCGCGGAGGAGGATTCGAGCACGGTGCGATGTCGCGCGGTAGTGCCGGTGGCCACGACACGTTCGAGCAGTTTGGGTTCCTGCCCGCCTGGAGGTGCCTGCGCGGGCGCGTTTGTCGATAACTGTTGCGACTGCGCGGGATTGGAATCCGTGATGGTGAGGACGCCGTTGCCGGCAGGCCGTGCCGTCAGGCCGGTGCCCGCGAGCAGCCGCTGCAGGCCTGCCTCTGCGTTGAAACTGCCGTTGAGTGCCGCGTTGCGCCGGCCGCTCACCAAGGCTTCGTCGAAGACGAGCTGCTGCCCGGTGATCTGGCCGAATTGGCGAAGCGCCGCGCCCAACTCCTGCGCGGGGATGTCAAAGGCGAACGTCGCGTTGCCGGCTTGCGCGGTTTGCGTGTCGGCCGTTTGTGCCTCGGCCGCGCCCGGCGCCGAGGTCAGGATCGCCGCCAGAGCGCAGGCGAGGGCGGTGCTGCGATACGGACAGGTCCGGTACTGAAAAATCTTGGCCACGTGGTCTCCTCCTCCCGACCGCCGCAAGTGTCGCGGCGGTTTCGATAAGAGGTGGTACGCATGAATGCGGCAAACCCTCACATGGTGTTGACGACAACCTTGACCGATTGCTCAATACGAACGGGATTCGAGCACGATTGCGTCATCGCCGTGGTTGGCGCGCAGGGGAAACGCCGAAGTGACGCCAGCAACGAAGGCGGGCGTATCACCGGCCTTGAAGACACCGCTGATGCGGATACGCGATGCGGCCGCGTCGCCAACGCGCAGGGTCTGCTGCGAATAGCGGTTCACGCGCGCCACGGCGAGATCGAGCGGTTCGTCGCGGAACACCAGCAGTCCGCGTTCCCATGCGCGCGCGGTGCCTGTGTCCACGCGTGCGATGCGTGCGTCGCGCGTGGCGTCGGACGAGGCGATCAGTTCCTGGCCGGGAGTCAGTGCGCGGTTGTGGCTGGCATCCGCGCGGGCGATGCTGCTCGCGGCCGCGCCGTTGTCCGCCACCTCGACACGGCCTTCGTACAACACCACGCGCAGCTGCCGCGGCAGCCGCTCGACGCTGAAGCGGGTGCCGGTGGCGATCACCGTGCTGTCACCGGCGTTGACCGAGAACGGACGCGATGCGTCCTTGGCGACCGCGAATGTCGCGCGGCCATATTCCAGCCGCAGTTCGCGGTGTCGATTGCCGATGCGCACTTCCACGCGCGTTGCCGCGTCCAGTAGCAGGGTCGATCCGTCCGCGAGGGTGACGCTGGTGCGTTCGCCGATGCCGGTCTGGTAGACGCGCGGCATCCACCACCACCAGACGAGGCCAAGTGCGAGCAGGCAGCAGGCGGCCGTGGCGAGCAGGGCCGTTCTGCGGCGCGCGCGGCGGCTGGCGTGCGCGTCTTCGAGGGCGGCGCGATGCAATGCCCGCATCCGTGGCTGCGTCGACTGTTCGCCCGTGATGCGCCAGGCGCGCTGCGCGGCATCGAGCAGAGCGCGATGCCGTGGATCGGCATCGAGCCAGGCTTGCAGATCGGCCTGTTCGTTCGCCGGCAACCCGCCTTCGGCCAGGCGCAGACACCAGGCGCCGGCACGCTCGAGACTGTCGCGATCGGATGGGCCCCCTGTTCGTTTCACACGTGTTCCCTCAGCCGGGCCGTCAGATGGGCCATCGCGCGTAGCAGATGCTTCTGCACCGCGCTGACGGAGATGCCGTAGAGCCGGGCGATCTCGGCCTGCTTCATGTGTTCCAGCCGGAACAGCAGGAAGATCGCCCGTGTCCGCGACGGCAGTTCGTCCAGCGCTTCGGCGGCCTCGTCGAGCGCCTGACGGCCGGCCACGACGCGCGGCGGTTCCAGCGCCTCGACATTCGCGCTTTCATCCAATACCAGGTGCGCGCGGTGCAGCGAGCGCACCTTCTCGCGGCGCTGGCGATCGCGCAGCAGGTTGGCCGCGGTCTGGAACACGTAGCCGTCGACGCCGATCGTCGCGCCTTCGCGCGAGGCGGCGAGATTGGCGAACACTTCCTGGGTGAGGTCCTCGGCTTCGCTCGGGTCCGGCACGCGGCGCAGGAAGAAAGACATCAGCGCGGGCCGATAGCGCTGGTTGAGTCTGACCAGCACGGTCTCGCGTTCGGATCGCGCGACGGGTTCCGCGCGTGCTTGCGTCTTGCTTGCCGCCATCGGGGCGGAACCATAGCGCAGATGTCCGCCAGAGCCTCGCTGCACTGCAACGCGTTTCGTTCGTCGTTCCGGCGAAAGCCGGGTTTTTTACAGCCGGATGGCTGGTCATCCAGGTCTTGGCAGGTGATGCAAAGGCTGGATCCAGGCTTTCGCCGGGATGACGAGCCTTGTGCAGATATTTCAGAAGTATGTCTGCTGATCAGAGCTGTCGCGGATGTCTATGCGATCGTCGCGATGCGACCGCGCAGGGAATTGGTCAGCGCTTCGGTGATGACCACATCGACGAATTGACCAATTAAAGCCGGGCCGACCAGCCGCGCAGGCGCGGGGAAATTCACCGAGCGCATGTTCTCGGTCCTGCCGGTGAGTTCGTTCGGATTCTTCTTCGACGGGCCTTCCACCAGGACCGACTGCACACTGCCGACCATCGCGCGCGAAATGCCGGCGGAGTGTTCGTTGATGTGCGCCTGCAGGCGCGACAGGCGCGCATGCTTCTCGGCATCGGAGACGTTGTCCTCGAGATCGGCCGCGGGCGTGCCGGGACGGCGCGAATAAATGAAGGAAAAGCTCTGGTCGAAGCCGACGTCCTCGATCAGTTTCATGGTCTTCTCGAAATCGGCCTCGGTCTCGCCGGGGAAGCCGACGATGAAGTCGGAAGAGATCGAGATGTCCGGCCGCACCGCGCGCAGCTTGCGGAGTTTCTGCTTGAACTCGAGCGCGGTGTAGCCACGCTTCATCGCGGCGAGGATGCGGTCGCTGCCGGATTGCACGGGCAGGTGCAGGTAGTTGGCCAGCTGCGGTACGTCGCGATAGGCCTCGATCAGCGAATCGGAGAACTCCAGTGGATGCGAAGTGGTGAAGCGGATGCGGCCGATGCCTTCGATCCCGGCGATGGCGCGGATCAGCAGGCCGAGGTCGGCCATCTCTCCATCGCCATACGGGCCGCGGTAGGCGTTGACGTTCTGGCCGAGCAGGTTCACTTCGCGCACGCCCTGGGCGGCGAGCTGCGCCACTTCGACCAGCACGTCCTCGAACGGCCGGCTCACTTCCTCGCCGCGCGTGTAGGGCACCACGCAGAAGCTGCAGTACTTGCTGCAGCCTTCCATGATCGAGACGAAGGCGCTCGGGCCTTCGGCGCGCGGCTCGGGCAGGCGGTCGAACTTCTCGATCTCGGGGAAGCTGATGTCCACCTGTGGTCGGCCGGAGTCGCGGCGGGCGCGGATCAGTTCCGGCAGGCGGTGCAGGGTCTGCGGGCCGAACACCAGGTCGACGTAGGGCGCGCGCTTGACGATGGCCTCGCCTTCCTGGGAGGCGACGCAGCCGCCGACGCCGATGATCACCGGCTTGCCGTCGGCTTTCAGGTGCTTCCAGCGGCCGAGCTGGCTGAACACCTTCTCCTGCGCCTTTTCGCGGATCGAGCAGGTGTTGACGAGGACGACGTCGGCTTCCTCGACGTTGTCGGTGAGTTCGAGCCCGTCGCTGGCGGCGAGGACGTCGGCCATCTTGGCCGAGTCGTACTCGTTCATCTGGCAGCCGTGGGTCTGGATGAACAGCTTGCCCTTGGCGGGAGCGGGGGAGGCTGCGGAAATGGGCTCGGCGCCCGTGAGGAGGGTTTCGGTCATGGCGGTTCCGGGGCGCGGAGGTGATGCCGGGCCGGATAGCTGGCGGGCGGCCATTATCCCCATGGAGGACGCCGGTTTGAACCCGCGCGGACGCCCGAGCCGCGACCGCCTGCTCCATTCACCAATCAAGGACTTGGCAACCAGCGGCGAACACGGGACACTCGGCCGGATGAAGGGGGCTCTGGGACTGTCGGCGATTCTGTGGCTGCTTGCGGCCGCGCCGGCCTTTGCCGCCGGGACCATTTACCGCTGTGAGGGCGCCGCCGGTCTCACCTACGGTAGCAAGCGTGTGCCTGGGGCGACTTGCAAGGCGATCGCGTCGGCGGCGCCGAGTCCGCGCCGGAAGACGGCTTCGATCGAGCCCAAGCCCTCTGCCGCGTCCGCGCCGTCGTCGGCCGGCGCCGTTACCGCTTCGAACACGGTCCCCGGTTCGCCGGCGAACCTGGACGCCAACCCGCCGGCCACGTTCATGAGCGGTGGGGCGGTCGCAACTGCCGCTCCGACGCCGGCCGTTGCCGCGACATCTGTGCCCACGAAATCCGTGCCCGCGACATCCGCGCCGCAGAAGCGGGGGCAGACCCGGATCGTCCAGGGCCAGCTCTACTCCTATATCAAGGATGGCGTGCGCCACTACGTCAGCAAGCCGCCCAAGGGGCTGGCCGGCGCCACCGCGATGCGGACCATCCGCTACAAGTTCATCGAGACCTGCTTCGCCTGTGCCCCCGATCCGGGCGTGAACTTCAATACGCTGAGCCTGAACACGTCCTCCTTCGCCGCCGAGATCAGCGCGGCGGCGCGCCAGTACGGCGTGGAGGAGGCGGTCGTGCGCGCGATCATCCATGCCGAGTCGGCGTTCAACCCGAGCGCGCTCTCGCGCGTGGGCGCGCAGGGGCTGATGCAGCTGATGCCGGCGACGGCGCGGCGTTTCGGCGTCTCCAATGCCTTCGACGTCGGCCAGAACATCCAGGGCGGCGTGCAGTATCTGGCCTGGCTGCTGAAGCGCTTCAACGGCGACCTCACCCTCGCCGCGGCCGGTTACAACGCCGGCGAGGGCGCGGTCGACCGCTACGGCGGCGTGCCGCCGTACAGCGAAACCCAGCGCTACGTGCAGCGGGTCGCCATCCTTGCGCAGCGCTATCGGGGTGGCCTGACCAAGCAGTAATCGACCGGAGGCGAGGGAAATGATCAGGCGCCTGATCGGATTCGCCGCAGTGGTGGGCGGTTTTTATTTGTTCTCGCAGGCGTCGGGGGAAATCGGCGCGGTGCTGTCACTGCTGGGAATCGCCCTGATCTTCGCCGGCAACCGCCACCAATTCTCCGGAGGCGATGCCTGGGGCGGTGGCGACTCGGATGGTGGCGACGGCGGTGGAGGCGGGGGCGATTGACCGTCGCGATGTGCCGGAATCTCCGCGCGAAGGTCCGAAGCATTGTCGGCCGATTCAGCGTTCCGTTACACTTTGTCGTCTTTTGCGGCCCGTTCCGGAGTCGGAACCGGCTCGCGGCAGCCAGTAAGTATCAGCTACCGAACGTTTTGCGGAGTGCCGGATGGCCAATGAAGCAGTTCTTGACCCTGGTGAAGGTGGAGGGACGGTCGATCACGGCCGCCGCCGCTTCCTGACCGCGACCACCGCTGTGGTGGGCGCCGTTGGTGCAGGGTTTGTCGCAGTCCCGTTCATCAAGTCCTGGAATCCGAGCGAACGCGCCAAATTGGCCGGCGCGCCCGTTACCGTGGACATCACCGCGCTGGCCGAGGGCCAGCGTCTGGTGGATGAGTGGCGTGGTCAGCCGATCTGGATCGTGAAGCGCTCCAAGCAGGTGCTCGACATCCTGCCGACGCTCGATCCGCGCCTGGCCGATCCCAAGTCGACCACCGATCAGCAGCCCGAGTACGCCAAGAACGAGCTGCGTTCGATCAAGCCGGCGATCTCGGTCCTGGTGGGTCTGTGCACCCACCTGGGCTGCGCGCCCGAGCTGAAGGCCGAAATCCGGCCGGAACCCTTCGATCCGGAATGGAAGGGCGGCTACTTCTGCCCCTGCCACAAGTCGCGCTTCGACATGGCCGGTCGCGTGTTCTCGGGCGTGCCAGCGCCGATCAACCTGCTGGTGCCGCCGCATCACTACCAGGATGACAACACGATCATCATCGGCGTGGATCCTACCGAGAATGCTCCCACCGACACCGGCAAGGGGGCCGCGTAAGCCATGTCGAATGTGATTGTCCGTACTGCCAACAACGTCTTCGACTGGGTGAATGCGCGTGCGCCGGCATTGATGCCGATGTACCGCAAGCACATGAGCGAGTACTACGCGCCGAAGAACTTCAACTTCTGGTACTACATGGGCTCGCTGGCCCTGCTGGTACTGGTCAACCAGATCGTCACCGGCATCTTCCTAACGATGCACTTCAAACCGAGCGCGGCGGAAGCCTTCGCCTCGGTCGAGTACATCATGCGCGACGTGGAGTGGGGCTGGCTGATCCGCTACATGCACTCCACCGGTGCCTCGCTGTTCTTCATCGTCGTCTACCTGCACATGTTCCGCGGGCTGATGTACGGCAGCTACCAGAAGCCGCGCGAGCTGGTGTGGATCCTCGGCATGCTGATCTACTTGGTGCTGATGGCCGAAGCCTTCATGGGCTACGTGCTGCCGTGGGGCCAGATGTCGTTCTGGGGCGCGAAGGTGATCATCTCGCTGTTCGGCGCGATCCCGGTGATCGGCAACGGCCTGACCGAGTGGATCATGGGCGACTACCTGCCCGCCGACGCCACCCTCAACCGCTTCTTCGCCCTGCATGTGATCGCGCTGCCGCTGGTGCTGTTGCTGCTGGTGGTGCTGCACCTGGGCGCGCTGCACGAGGTCGGTTCCAACAATCCGGAAGGCGTCGACATCAAGCACGGCCCGAAGGGCAACCGCTGGTCGAAGACCGCGCCGGCCGACGGCATCCCGTTCCATCCGTACTACACGGTGAAGGACACCTTCGGCGTCGGCTTCTTCCTGGTCATCGCCGCCTTCATCATCTTCTTCGCGCCGACCTTCGGCGGCTGGTTCCTGGAGCACGACAACTTCACCGAGGCCAACCGCCTGGTGACGCCGGCGCACATCAAGCCGGTGTGGTACTTCACCCCCTACTACGCGATGTTGCGCGTGGTGCCGTCGTTCTTCGCCATCAAGCTCTGGGGCGTGCTGGTGATGTTCGCGGCGATCGTGGTGCTGTTCCTGGTGCCGTGGCTGGACAAGAGCCCGGTGCGGTCGTTCAAGTCGCGCGGCAAGCTGTCGTGGCTGATGCTCGGCATCTTCGCGGTGTCGTTCGTGTGGCTGGGCAAGATCGGCGCCGGCCCCGGCACCGATCCGGTCGAGACCATCATCGGCCGCGTCCTCACGTTCCTGTACTTCGTTTTCTTCATCACGATGCCGCTGTGGACCAAGGCGGACAAGACCAAGCCGGTGCCGGAACGGGTGACGATGCATGACTAAGAACGCTATGCGGAACCTCGCCCGGAAATTCGCTGCCGTCACCGCCGGCCTGCTGATCTCGTTCGGCACGCTTTCAACCAGCGCGTCCGCTTCCGAGGACGGCGGCCTGCTGCAGTCGGGCACCGACATCGGCGATCGCGCATCGCTTCAGCGCGGCGCCAAGCTGTACATGAACTACTGCTCCGGCTGTCACTCGCTGAAGTACCTGCGCTACTCGCGCATCGCCACCGACCTCGGTTTGACCGAGGACGAGGTGATGAACAACCTCAACTTCACCGGCGCCAAGTTCGGCGAGCAGATCCAGGTGTCGTTGACCGAGGACCATGCCAAGCAATGGTTCGGCAAGTTGCCGCCGGACCTGAGCGTGATCTCGCGCGTGCGCGGCAGCGATTGGATCTACACCTATCTGAAGTCGTTCTATCAGGATCCGTCGCGCCCGCTCGGCTGGAACAACACCGTGTTCCCGAACGCGTCGATGCCGAACCCACTGTGGGAAATGCAGGGCCTGCAGCGTCCGGTCTATGGCAAGAAGGACGCGGCCGGCGATGCGCCGGTCGAGCATCTGGAACTGGCGCAGCCCGGCACGCAGAACGAAGCCGAGTTCAATCAGACCGTTCGCGACATCACCACTTTCCTCGAGTACGCCGGCGAGCCTGCCGCGCTCAAGCGCCAGAGTCTCGGCGTCTGGGTGATCCTGTTCCTGGCGTTCTTCACGTTCCTCGCCTGGCTCTTGAAGAAGGAATACTGGAAAGACGTGCACTGAGGTGAAGGGCGTTTCCAGGAATGGAATGCCGCCCCACGCGGCGCTTCTTGGAAAGTTCGCGCATCGCGGCCGCGTCGTCGGCGCGGCGGGGCGCGCGGACTCTTGCGGAGGGATCCGCAGACCGGGGGAACCGTGGCGACCGTCTGCGAGGGGCAGGCGGCGCTGGTACGGCTGGCGGATTCCGGCCGTTGGAGAATGCCCATGATGGCGACGAGTCCGCGTATGCGTAATGCCCTGACCCTGTTTTCCTCTGTCGATGACGTGTTGTGCCATCGCGCCCGGCTGGTACTGGCCGCGAAGGGCGTCACCTACGATCTGATCGCGGTGGATCCGCAGAGTCCGCCCGAGGACCTGATCGACCTCAACCCCTACCACTCGGTGCCGACCCTGGTCGAGCGCGACCTCGTCCTGTACGCGGCCAGCGTGGTCAGCGAATACCTCGACGAGCGTTATCCGCATCCGCCGCTGATGCCGGTCGATCCGCTTTCCCGCGCGCGCCTGCGTCTGGCGATGCTGCGCATCGAGCACGACTGGGTGCCGCAGGTGCAGGCGATTCAGTTGGGCAACAAGCAGCAGGCCGAAGCCGGCCGCAAGCGCCTGAAGGAACTGCTCACCGCGTCGGTTCCGCTGTTCAAGGCCAGCAAGTTTTTCCTCAATCCGGAAATGAGCCTCGCTGACTGCGCGATGGCGCCGATCATCTGGCGCCTGCAGTCGCTCGACATCCCGCTGCCGAAGGACGGCAAGGCGATCGAGGACTACGGCAACCGCATCTTCCGCAATCCCGGATTCGTGCGCAGCCTCACGCCGCAGGAAAAGAACCTGCGCGAGATTCCGGCGTGAAGCCCGGAATCGGGAATCGTTAAAACCAAGAGAAGATTCGCTGGAAAATCGTCATTCCGGCAAGAACCGAATCCTGTTTTGCCGTTGTTTTTGACGCGCCCCGATTCCCCATTTCCGACTCCCGGCTTTACACTGGCGGCATGAGTGATGCGCCCCTCGTGATGACCAGCCATCGTCCGTACCTGCTGCGGGCGCTGTACGAATGGATCATCGACAACGGCATGACGCCGCACGTCCTCGTCGATGCCACCCAGCCCGGCGTGCGCGTGCCCGCGCACACGGTGAAGGAAGGCAAAGTGGTGCTCAACATCGCCGAGCGCGCCGTCGCCAAGCTCGAAATGGACAACGAGAGCATCCGCTTCACCGCGCGTTTCGGCGGCGTCAGCCATCCGGTGGCGGTGCCGATTTCCGCCGTGCTGGCAATCTATGCGCGCGAGACGGGGCAGGGGATGGCGTTGCCGGAAGACATTCCCGGCAACGGCGACGCGCAGGGCGATGAAGAGATGCCGGTTTCCGAAAGCGAAAGCGACATCGTCGACGGCCCGCCGGACGATGACGAAACGCCGCCGCCGCGCCGAGGCGGGCATTTGCGCGTGGTGAAGTAACGCTTGGGGCATTTCCGATTCGGATGCATACAGAGCCCGTCGTTCCCGTTGTCGCGGGAACAGCGAGCAAGAGACTTCCTGCCGTCAACGGATCGACCAAGATGTCTAGAGGTTCGTCGATCGTTTCACTCAAGTCTCCGGAAACACTCGGCAGCATGGCCGTCATCCCGGCGAAAGTCGGGATCCAGTTTTTGATAAGGAACTTGGTCGTGGAATGAAAGGCTGGACCCCGGCTTTTGCCGGGATGACGAGCGTTCTGCCTAGTGCTGTCAATGCAGCGGAGTCACGCTCGCGGTTTGTGTCGGCCCGCTGAAATAGACAAGCTCACTGCCGCGCAGAACCAGCCGGCCGACATGACGATCCTGCCCATCATACGAATATTCGAAGCGGAAGCTGCGCTCGAAGCCCAGCCGTCCGTCCTCGTTGCGACGCAGGCGCAGGCCGTTGGCGTGCACGGTCTGGTCGAGCAGCTGCACGCCGGTGGCGCGGCAGGCATTGCGGCCGACTTCGATGGCGCGTTCGGTCGCCGCGCGCGCCGCGTTCCAGTAGGCGAATGCGGCGGCGCCGACGATCATGAGCATGACCAGGGTAGGCATGGCGACAGGCTCAGCCGGGTGGGGGACCGAGCTTCAGCGACAGGTCGATCGCGTGCACGTGCTTGGTCAATGCGCCGATCGAGATGCAGTCCACGCCGTCCTCGGCGACCGCGCGGATGCTGGTCAGATCGACACCGCCGGAGACTTCCAACGGAATCGAACCGTTGAACGGCGCTTCCGCCGCGATCCGCACCGCCTCGCGCCGTGTGGCCGCATCGAAATCGTCGATCAGGATGCGGGTGCAGCCGGCCTGCAGCGCTTCCCGCAGCTGCGTCAGTGTTTCCACTTCCACGATCAGTGGCAGTGCCGGCTGTGCTTCGCGCGCCTTGTCGATCGCGGCCGTGAGCGAACCCGCAGCGCGGATGTGGTTTTCCTTCAGCATCACCGCATCGAACAGGCCGATGCGATGGTTGCTGCCGCCGCCCACGCGCACCGCGTATTTCTCCGCGAGGCGCAGGCCCGGAATGGTCTTGCGCGTGTCGAGGATCTTCGCCCGCGTGCCGCGCACGGCCTCGACGTAGGTCATGGTGACGGTGGCGACGCCGCTGAGCGTCTGCATGAAATTCAGCGACGTGCGTTCGGCGCTGACGAGGCTGCGGGCGCGTCCGGCGAGCGTGGCCAGCACGGTGCCCTTGGCGACACGGTCGCCTTCGGCCACGCGCCAGTCGATCTTCACCCGCGGGTCGAGCGCGTGATGGCAGGCGTCGAACCAGGGGCGCCCGCAGACCACGGCGTCCTCCTTGCAGAGCAGATAGGCGATGTCGTCGTGATCGGGCAGCAGCGCGGCGGTGACGTCGCCGGTGCCGAGATCCTCGGCGAGCGCACGGGCGACGTCGGCCTCGACGATCGCGGCCGGTGGCGGAGCGAAGCGGTTGTCGTCGGCCGTCATGTGTGCCGGGTCATGCCTTCGGGAAGTCGGAGACCTGCGTGGTCGCGATGCCCTCTTCGGCCAGCAGCACAGGAATGCCGTCGTCGACGCGGTAGACGAGCTTGCGATCGCGCGTCACGAGGGCTTCACGCAGCGCTTCGGACTGCACGCTGTCGTCGGTGCGCTGGATGCCGCCGGCGTCGATCGCGCGGTTGAGCGCGTCCAGGCCGGCCTTGTCGAGCAGGGACAGCGACTGGCGGGTGGCCGGGCAGACGAGGATGTCGAGCAGTTTGCGATCCATGGTGGTATTGATACAGCCATCTACATCGTGGGGCCGGTAGAATACGTCTTTGCGACTGGGGACGACCAATGCCGGACCAGCCCACTGCTGCCACCGCCGTGACTCGGGATGCCACCACCACGCCGCTCGTCGGCCTCGTCATGGGCTCACGCTCCGACTGGGACACGATGCAGCACGCCGCGCAGATGCTGGAGACGCTGGGCGTCCCGTTCGAGGCGCGCGTGGTCTCGGCGCACCGGACGCCGGATGTCCTGTTCGAATACGCGGCCAGCGCGCAATCACGCGGCCTGCGGGCGATCGTCGCCGGTGCCGGCGGGGCCGCGCACCTGCCGGGCATGCTGGCCGCCAAGACCGCCGTGCCGGTGCTGGGCGTGCCGGTGCAGTCGAAGGCGCTGAACGGGCTGGATTCGCTGCTGTCGATCGTGCAGATGCCGGCCGGCATTCCGGTCGCCACTTTCGCCATCGGCCATGCCGGCGCGGCCAACGCGGCCCTGTTCGCCGCGGCGCTGCTGGCGGCGGATCATCCCGCGATCGGTGAAGCGCTCGCGGCCTATCGCCGCAAGCAGACCGACGACGTCGCCAATAACGACGATCCACGGAAGTGATAGGTACGCCATGACAACGGTCGGCATCCTCGGCGGCGGGCAGCTGGCCCGCATGCTGGCGCTTTCCGGCGCGCCGCTGGGATTGCGCTTCCTGGCCATGGACACCGAGCCGGACGCCTGCGCGGGGCAGTTCGCGCCGCTGCTGGTCGGCGATTATCGTGACGAGAAGGCGCTGGCGGAGTTCGCCGCCGCCGTCGATGTGGCGACCTTCGATTTCGAGAACGTGCCGGCCGAAAGCGCGCGCTGGCTGGCCGAGCGCGTGCCGGTCTTCCCCAATCCGCATGCATTGGCGGCAGCGCAGGACCGGCTGGTCGAGAAGACGCTGTTCCGCAGCCTGGGCATTCCGGTGGGCGAGTTCGCGGCGGTGGACACGCGCGCGCAGCTCGATGCCGAGGTCGCCCGTATCGGTACGCCGTGCATCCTCAAGACGCGGCGCCTGGGGTACGACGGCAAGGGCCAGTTCCGCATCAAGACCACCGCCGACGTCGACGCCGCCTGGGAAGCACTGGGCGCGCAGGCGCAGACGGTGGGATTGATCGTCGAGGCGTTCATTCCCTTCGAACGCGAATTGAGCGTGGTGGCGGTGCGCGGCCGCGCCGGCGAGTTCCTTGCCTGGCCGCTGACCGAGAACTGGCATGTCGATGGCGTGCTATCCGCCAGTCTCGCGCCCGCGCGGGCCAGCGAGGCGCTTGCCGCGCAGGCATTCGGTCACGCGCGCGCGCTGGCGGAAGCATTGGATTACGTCGGCGTGTTCGCGCTCGAACTGTTCTGCCGGGATGGCCAACTGCTCGCCAACGAACTGGCGCCACGCGTGCACAACTCCGGCCACTGGACCATCGAGGGCGCGGAGACTTCGCAGTTCCAGAACCATCTGCGCGCCGTGCTCGGATTGCCGCTCGGCTCCACGCGCATGCGCGGGCATGCCTGCATGCTCAACTGGATCGGTGAAATGCCGGATGCTGGCGCCGTGTTGCGAGAAGCCGGCGGGCATTGGCACGACTACGGCAAATCGCCGCGCCAGGGGCGCAAGGTCGGGCACGCCACGCTGCGCGCGGATTCCGTGGAAGCGCTGGCGCAGGCCTTGCTGGCTGTCGGGACAGGGCTTGGTCGCGAATCCCAGGTCGCACCTGTGATCGCGCGTCTGCGGGAGCATGGCTGAGCCAGTACGACCAAGGTCGTAACGCGGGCGCACAGGCACAGGGTTAGCCTTCGCTTTTGCTGTTCCTTCTCCCTTCGGGAGAAGGTGCCCCGCAGGGGCGGATGAGGGCGGGTGAATTCCAACCCACGGAACCGTTCCCCGGCTCGTGATTTTCCCGCCCTCATCCGGCGCTGTGCGCCACCTTCTCCCGAAGGGAGAAAGCCGGAGACGCGCCATGCGCTACGAAGATTTCCATCGCCGCTCCATCGAGGATCCCGAAGCGTTCTGGGCCGAACAGGCGCAGGCGATCCACTGGCACAAGGCGCCGGAGAAGATCCTCGAATACGACAACCCGCCATTCCGGCGCTGGTTCGCGGGCGGGGAAACCAATCTCTGCTACAACGCGGTCGACCGGCATCTGCAGGCGCGGGGTGATCAACTTGCGCTGGTGGCGATCTCCACCGAGACCGGCCTCACGCGCGAGATCACCTATCACCAGTTGCATCGCGAAGTGAGCATCTTCGCCGCCGTGCTGAAGTCGCTCGACGTCGGTCGCGGCGATCGCGTGGTGATCTACATGCCGAATGTCGCCGAAGCGGTGTTCGCGATGCTGGCCTGCGCGCGCATCGGCGCGGTGCATTCGGTGGTGTTCGGCGGCTTCGCCGCGCACAACCTGGCGCTGCGCATCGACGATGCGGAACCAAAATTGCTGATCGCGGCCGATGCCGGCAGTCGCGGCGGCAAGGTGATTCCGTACAAGCCGCTGGTGGATGCGGCCTGCGAAGAAGCCGCGTCGCCGCCGCCGCGCGTGCTGATGGTCGATCGCGGGCTCGATCCCAATTACGCGAGAGTCGAAGGCCGCGACGTCGATTACGCCGCGCTGCGCGAACGGCATGCCGATGCGCAGGTGGACGTGACCTGGCTCGAATCGAACGAACCGAGCTATCTGCTCTACACCTCCGGCACCACCGGCAAGCCGAAGGGCGTGCAGCGCGATGTCGGCGGTTACGCCGTGGCGCTGGCCTTGTCGATGTGGTCGATCTACGACGTGCGCGCAGGGCAGGTGATGTTCTCGACGTCCGACGTTGGCTGGGCGGTCGGTCATTCCTACAACGTTTACGGCCCGCTGATCGCGGGCGCGACCTCGATCCTCTACGAAGGCCTGCCCACGGCGCCCGATCCCGGCATCTGGTGGTCGATCTGCGAACGCTACGGCGTGCGCACCATGTTCTCCTCGCCGACCGGCATCCGTGTGTTGAAGAAGCAGGATGCGTCGTGGCTGAAGAAGCATGATCTGTCGTCATTGCAGTATCTGTTCCTCGCCGGAGAGCCGCTCGACGAGCCGACCGCGCACTGGATCACCGACGGGATCGGCAAGACCATCATCGACAACTACTGGCAGACCGAAACCGGATGGCCGGTGCTTGCATTGATGCCGGGTTTGGAACTGAAGCCGGTCAAGTTCGGATCGCCGGGCCTGCCGACGCCCGGCTACAACCTGCGCGTGATCGACGAGGCGAGCGGCGAGGAAGTCGCGCCGAACCAGAAAGGCGTGCTGGTGATCGAGCCACCGTTGCCGCCGGGCTGCATGACGACGGTCTGGCGCGACGACGCCCGCTTCCTGCGGAGCTACTTCTCGCACTTCAAGCAACTGGTCTACAGCTCGCTCGACTGGGCGATCCGCGACGAGGACGGTTACACCTTCATCCTCGGCCGCACCGACGATGTGATCAACGTGGCCGGGCATCGACTCGGGACGCGCGAGATCGAGGAATCCGTCTCCGGCCATCCCAACGTCGCCGAAGCGGCGGTGATCGGTGTGCATGACGAATTGAAGGGGCAGGTGCCCGTGGTGTTCGCCACGCTGAAGCAAGCGGGCGTCGCGGCGACGGCCGCGGAGGAAATGCGCGATTGCGTGAGCCGGCAACTGGGCGCGTTGGCGCGGCCGGCGCGCGTGTACGTGGTGACTGCGTTGCCGAAGACGCGTTCGGGCAAGCTGTTGCGGCGTTCATTGCAGGCGTTGGCGGAGCAGCGCGATCCTGGAGATCTGTCCACACTGGACGATCCGGGCGCGCTGGAGGAAGTGAAGCAGGCGCTGGCTCGCGGGGCGGACGCGGGAGGCTGAGCGCCGGTTTACCGGTGCCGAGGCAGAATAGGACGGACCGTCGTCGGCTGCGACGAGGCCGTCACGGGCGCGTCAGGGTAAAATGCCGCCGTCACGAGTCAATCCGTACGGAGCTCACAGATGTCCCAGTCTTCCGCCGGCGCAAGGTTTCGCGCCGCGCTTGCCGCAGAATCGCCGCTGCAGGTCATCGGCGCCATCAACGCCAATCACGCCTTGCTCGCCCAGCGCGCCGGATACCGCGCAATCTACCTGTCCGGCGGCGGTGTCGCGGCCGGTTCCCTGGGCATGCCGGACCTCGGCATCAACACGCTCGAGGATGTGCTGATCGATACGCGGCGCATCACCGACGTCTGCCCGCTGCCGCTGCTGGTCGACATCGACACCGGCTTCGGGCCGAGCGCCTTCAACATCGCGCGCACGGTGAAGTCGCTGATCAAGGCGGGCGCCGCGGCTTGTCATATCGAGGACCAGGTCGGTGCCAAGCGTTGCGGGCATCGTCCCGGCAAGGAGATCGTCTCCGCCGGTGAAATGGCCGATCGCGTCAAGGCGGCCGCCGATGCCAAGACCGATGCCGATTTCTTCCTGATCGCGCGCACCGATGCCATCGCCGTCGACGGCGTGGATGCCGCGATCGAACGCGCCATCGCCTGTGTCGAGGCCGGCGCCGACGGCATCTTCGCCGAGGCCGCATACGATCTCGACACCTATCGCCGCTTCGTCGATACGGTGAAGGTGCCGGTGCTCGCCAACATCACCGAGTTCGGCCAGACGCCGCTGTTCACGCGAGAAGAGCTGGCTTCGGCGGGTGTCGCCATCCAGCTGTATCCGTTGTCGGCGTTCCGCGCCATGAACAAGGCCGCGGAGAACGTCTACACGGCGATCCGCCGCGACGGCCATCAGAAGAACGTGGTCGACCAGATGCAGACGCGCGAGGAACTCTACGAGCGCATCGGCTACCACGACTACGAGCGCAGGCTCGACGCGCTGTTCGCCGCCAAGAAATAACGCTTTTCCCTTCTCCCATCGGGAGAAGGTGCCCCGAAGGGGCGGATGAGGGTGGGGGAATTCAGGCGCACGGGAGCGTTCCCTGGCAGGTCATTCTCCCTCCCTCCCTCATCCGGCGCTTCGCGCCACCTTCTCCCGGAGGGAGAAGGAAAGGCAAAACCTTTCGCTGTCCACGGAGATATGCAATGTCCGACACACCGAGCACCGGTTTCAAGCCGAAAAAATCCGTCGCCCTGAGCGGCACCGCCGCCGGCAACACCGCGCTGTGTACCGTCGGCCGCAGCGGCAACGACCTGCATTACCGTGGCTACGACATCCTCGACATCGCGCGCACCTGCGAGTTCGAGGAGATCGCGCACCTGCTCGTGCACGGCACGCTGCCGACCGTGGCCGAACTGGCCGCCTACAAGGCGAAGCTGAAATCCTTGCGCGGCGTGTCCGCGGCGGTGAAGACGGCGCTGGAGCAGCTGCCACCGTCCGCGCATCCGATGGACGTGATGCGCACCGGCGTTTCCGTGTTGGGTTGCGTCTCGCCGGAGAAGGACGACCACAACCATCCCGGCGCGCGCGACATCGCCGACAAGCTGATGGCCTCGCTCGGTTCGATGCTGCTGTACTGGTATCACTACAGCCACAACGGCAAGCGCATCGAGGTGGATACCGACGACGACAGCATCGGCGGGCACTTCCTGCACTTGCTGCACGGCGAGAAACCGCGCGAGTCGTGGGTGCGTGCGATGCACACCTCGCTGATCCTGTACGCGGAACACGAATTCAATGCCTCGACGTTCACCGCGCGCGTGATCGCGGGCACCGGCAGCGACATGCACTCGTGCATCACCGGCGCGATCGGCGCGCTGCGCGGCCCCAAGCATGGCGGCGCCAACGAAGTGGCGTTCGAGGTGCAGAAGCGCTACGAAACGCCGGACGAGGCCGAGGCCGACATCAAGGCGCGCGTGGAGCGCAAGGAAGTGATCATCGGTTTCGGACATCCCGTCTACACGGTGAGCGATCCGCGCAATCAGGTCATCAAGGAGGTTTCGCGCGAGCTGTCCGTCGAACAGAAGAATACGAAGATGTTCGATATCGCCGATCGTCTGGAAGCGGTGATGTGGGACATCAAGAAGATGTTCCCGAACCTCGACTGGTTCAGCGCGGTGAGCTATCACATGATGGGCGTGCCGACGGCGATGTTCACGCCGCTGTTCGTGATCGCGCGTACCAGCGGCTGGAGTGCGCATGTGATCGAGCAGCGTATCGACGGCAAGATCATTCGGCCGAGCGCGAATTACGTTGGGCCTGAGGATCGCAAGTTCGTTCCGATCGACAAGCGCTGAACGTGTCTGGCGGGTACTAGCAGACGCGTTCACGCACAGCTCGTCATCCCGGCGAAAGCCGGGATCCAGCTTTATTGAAAGAATTCGCCTACTGGGCGAAAGGCTGGATCCCGGCTTTCGCCGGGATGACGGCATTGGTCAGTGCGCTGAAAGCTTGCTTGTGCGCGATCAGCCACGCCGCCGCGGCTTCAAACTCTGCACCTTCAAAAAGGTGTGATCACCAATCGTCGCGACCTGATAGGCATTGCGCCAGCTCGGCGCAGCGATGTCGTGCGCCATGAAGTGGCTGGCACCCGGCACGATCTCCTTGCGCTGGCCGGGCGGCAGGGCCCAGTTGCGTTCGGACTCGAGGGCGATGCCGACCGCCTGCGACCAGGCCTCGATGTTGCTCAGCCGCGTTCCGGCCGGCACCAGGGACGGCGCGAATTGGCTGCGCGCGGTGACCACCTCGCACATCGACTTGCCCCACAGGCCGCTGTCCTGGCGGCGCAGGGCGACCTCGGCCACCGCCTGCTGGCCGCGGGCGGACTGGTCGCGGGCCTCCAGGTACACGGTGGTACTGAGGCAGAGGGAATCAGCGGCTTGCGGCGGCAGTACAGAAGCCAACCACAGGATCCAAGCCAGTTTCATTGAGTACTCCTTACTCCGTTGCGCCCGCGCTCCCATCCGCCGCTGCCGTGGGGGCATCAGGGCCGGAGAAACGGGCATGGCGAATTGGGAAGTCCGTAGCCGGCCGCGTCGTCTGGCGGCTGTCGTGGCTGCGGGCTTAACTCCGAAGACCGCAAGGGCGGGTGGAGCCTGTGCCGCCGGAAACTGCTGGCGGAACAAAAGTGCGCGCAAGGTAGCCGCCGGTTTCCCAACCTGGGCTGAACCGGTAGTCAGAAATGATTGATTCGATTGGAGTTTTTGTTCTGAATCCGCTCGTAAGCCGTTGACGCAGCGCTCGCGACAGGCGCTTACAGCGCGGCCGCGACCCGTGAGGCCTGAGCGATCGCGCGCTTGGCGTCCAGCTCCGCGGCCACGTCCGCGCCGCCGATCAGCTGAACCGGGACCGCAGCGGCCTGCAGTGGGGCGAGCAGATCGCGGCGCGATTCCTGGCCGGCGCAGACCACCACGTGGTCGACGGGCAGGGCCTGTTCCGTATCGCCGACGCGGATGCGCAGGCCGGCATCGTCGACGCCGAGGTACTCGACGCCGCCCAGCATCGTCACGCCCTTGGCCTTCAGCGTCGAACGGTGGATCCAGCCGGTGGTCTTGGCCAGGCGGCCGCCGGGCTTGCCGGGGCTGCGCTGCAGCAGCCAGATCTCCCGCTCGGGCGGCTCCACACGTGGGCGCGTGAGGCCGCCCGCGCTGTCGAAGCCGGCGTCGACGCCCCATTCGTGCATCCAGGCGTCAGGGTTCAAGCTCGGCGAGGGCGCGCCCTGCACCAGATATTCGGCGACGTCGAACCCGATGCCGCCGGCACCGATGATGGCGACGCGATGGCCGGGCACGACGCGCTTCTGCAGCACGTCGAGATAGCTGACCACCTTGGGATGATCGTGTCCGGGGAAACTCACCGCGCGTGGCGTCACGCCGGTCGCCAGCACGACGCTGTCGTAGCCGGAAAGCGTTTCCGTGGTGACAACGGTCGATAGGCGCAGATCCACGCGCGTCTCGTCGATGCGATGACGGAAGTAGCGCAGCGTTTCGTGGAACTCTTCCTTGCCGGGGATCGTCTTGGCGAGATTGAACTGTCCGCCGATCTCGTTCGCCGCATCGAACAGCGTCACGCGATGGCCGCGTTCGGCGGCGATCGTCGCGCAGGCGAGCCCCGCCGGACCGGCGCCGACCACTGCGATGCGCTTGGGCGCGTAGGTCTTGGGATAGTTGAGTTCGGTTTCCATGCAGGCGCGCGGGTTCACCAGGCAACTCGCCAGCTTGTTCTGGAACACATGATCGAGGCAGGCCTGGTTGCAGGCGATGCAGGTGTTGATCGCATCGGGTTTGCCGGCGCGCGCCTTGTTCACCCATTGCGGATCGGCCAATAGCGGTCGTGCCATCGACACCATGTCGGCGCCACCGGTGGCGAGCACGGATTCGGCCACTTCCGGCATGTTGATGCGATTGGTGGCAACCAGCGGCAACGCCACGTGCGGACGCAGTTTCGCGGTGACGCCGGCGAAGGCCGCGCGCGGCACCGACGTGGCGATGGTGGGCACGCGCGCTTCGTGCCAGCCGATGCCCGTGTTGAGAATCGTCGCGCCCGCGGCTTCGATCGCCTTGGCCTGCGCCACGATCTCGTCCCAGTTGGAGCCTTCCGGCACCAGTTCCAGCATCGACAGGCGATAGATGATGATGAAGTCCGGCCCGCAGGCTTCGCGGATGCGGCGCACGATCTCGATCGCGAAGCGCATGCGCTTCTCGGGCGTGCCGCCCCAGGCGTCGTCGCGCCGGTTGGTGCGCGCGCTGAGGAACTGGTTGATCAGATAGCCTTCCGATCCCATCACCTCGACGCCGTCGTAACCGCCCTCGCGCGCGAGTTTCGCCGCGTTGGCATAGGCCGCGATGGTGCGTTCGACGCCGCGCGCGGACAGCGCGCGCGGCGTGAACGGATTGATCGGTGCCTTCAGTCTCGACGGCGCCACCTGCAACGGATGGTAGGCGTAGCGGCCGGCGTGCAGCACTTGCAGACAGATCTTGGCGCCATGCGCATGCACCGCCGAGGTGACCTGGCGATGCTTGCGCGCCTCCCAGGGCCAGCTCAGCTTGCCGGCGAAGGGCTTCACCCAGCCTTCGATGTTCGGCGCGAAACCGCCGGTGACCAGCAGTGCCGCGCCACCTTCGGCGCGCTCGGCGAAATAGGCGGCAAGCCTGGGGAAATCCTTGCGTCGATCCTCCAGGCCGGTATGCATCGACCCCATCAGCACGCGATTGCGCAGTTGGGTGAAGCCGAGATCGAGCGGAGCGAACAGGTGTGGATAGGGCGTGCTGAGAGCGTCCATCGGGCCTGGCGGATGAGCTGGGAAGGGCTGCCGGGATGAGCAGGGCGCATAATTGTGGCAGCAGCCACTGGGTGCGTGGGCAAAATCGGCGTGAACGAAATCGGATTGGCGCAACTTCAACAAAGTAAGCATCAAGGTACGGTGGCCGAGGCCATGCCGGTGCCCGCCACCTCCCCCAGGCTCCTGCCCAGACTGTGGCTGCTGCTCGCCTTGGCCGTCGTGGTCGGTGGCGCGGCACGGTTGGGGCTGTGGGCGGCCTATGCGGGCGATGCACGGCCGCTGCGGCAGCTCTGGCCCGCGCTGGGGCAGGGCGTCCGCTACGATCTGGCGACCAGCGCCAGTGTCGCCTGGCTGATCCTGCTGCTGGGCATTCCCTTGCTGCTGTTGCGCCGGCGCGCGCTGGCGGTGCGTTTCGCGGAATGGCTGCTGGTGTTCACGCTGGCCGTGTTCGTGCTCGCGGCGGCCTGTGAGCATTTCTACTACGCCTTCTACAAGACGCGTTTCGATCCGGTCGTGTTCGGCCTGTTCGAGGACGATACGCTGGCGATCCTGCGCACGGTCTGGGATGAATATCCGGTCGTGCAGGGACTGATCGGGCTGCTCGCCCTGGTATTCGTGTTGGCCTGGAGCGTGCCGCGCATCGCGGTGTGGCTGGACCGCCGCATTCCGAGAGCGACGCGCCTCGGCCGTCCGTTCGCGATCGTGGTGCAGCTATTCCTTCTGCTTGCGCTCGCGCGTGGCAGCTTCGGCACCTTTCCGCTGGTGCGGCAGGACTTGACCGTCTCGACGGACCCGTTCGTCAATGAGCTGGTGCTCAACGCGCCGCTCGCGCTGTACAAGGCGATCCGCACCAATGCCAAGGAAGCGCAGATCGGCGACGATGCGGAGGAGGGCCTGCGCAAGCTGGGATTCTCGAGCGTCGCCGAAGCCGCATCCGTGGCGGGGCTGCCGGTGGCAGGCTCGTCGAAAATTGATCCCGCCAAGGTGCCTGCGGCGCTTTTCAAGACCGCGCCGGGACAGCCCCGATCGCTGGCGGAGTCCCCGCACGTGGTGCTGGCGCTGCTGGAATCCTTCGGCAACGATCTGCTTTACACCGACGGCCCCGGCAACGATCTGCTGGGGCGGCTGCGGCCGCAACTGGCGCGCGGCTATCGCTTCGGTAATTTCATCACCGGGCAGAACGGCACGCATTCGGAACTGGAAACGCTGCTGCTCGGCTCGCCGATCACGCCGCTCACGCGCGGCCGCAATGCGACGATCGCGTTCGATACCTCGGCCGCGTTGCCGTTCAAGCGCGCCGGTTACAAGACCGCGTTCGTCTACGCTGGCGGCGCCAGCTGGCGCCGGATCGGAGAGGCGTTTTCGCGCCAGGGCTTCGATCGCGTGTACGACGCGCGCGACATCCAGCAGCGATTCCCGAAAGCGCACGGCACGGAGTGGGGCATCTACGACGAATACGTGTTCGATTTCGCCGCCGATCTGCTCGAACAGGCGGACGCGCGTGGCGAGCGGCTGTTCTTGTTTGTGCTGACCACCACGAACCATCCGCCTTATTCACTGGACACGCCGCGACGGAAGTTGCCGTTGAATCCAGGCGCGCTCGGTCCGCGCGCGGATGAGGACAAGACCGAGCTGCAAAAGATGCTGGAAACCTATCAGTATCAGGCCGACCAATTCGGTGCCTTTCTCGAGCGTCTCGACAGCGGGGCATTGCGGCAGCGCGTGATACTGGCGGCGGCGGGTGATCACAATCTGCGCACGCATTACCGCTACGACCTGCCGGCGGAAGTGCCGGACGTGGATCGCGTGTTCGGGTATCTGCGCGTGCCGGATGCGCTGAAGCCGGCCGTGCCGGTGGATCAGCAGGCGTTTTGTGGTCATGCCGATCTCGTGCCGACGCTGGTGTCGCTGGCGTTGCCGGGACAGCGCTACTTCGCGACCGGACGGAATCTGCTGGAGCCAGTGGCGGATGGCGGCCAGGCGCTGGCGTTGTATCAGCGTCTCTACACGCGCGAGGCGGTGCTGTTCCCGTTGCAGAAGCCGGAGGCGCATGCCTGGCGCGATTCGAGGCATATCGCCGTCAAGGGCGAGCCGCCTTCGCCAAGATTGCTGGGTCGCGCGAGGCAGGTTGCCGCGGAAATCGCGCTGCGCGACTGGTATTTGCGCAGTATCGTGATCACGGCTCGGCGCGGTCGTTCCGCCGGCCGCTAACGAAATTGTTTTCCCGTCATTCCCGCCTTCGCGGGAATGACAGCGTTTGGGTGTGCCGAAAAATGAGTGAAGCGAACCTTCACTCCCAACCGGCCAGCACCAGCTTGCCGATCGTGGTGCCCGATTCCAGCCTCCGATGCGCTTCGCGCAGATTGGCGGCATCGATCGTGCCCAGCGTTTCGGTATGCGTTCCGCGCAGTCGGCCGCCATCGATCAGTGCGGCGACCTGATTGAGCAGGCGGTGCTGTTCGATCATGTCGTCCGTGTGGAAACGTGAGCGCCCGAACATCGTTTCCCAATGGATGCCGATGCATTTCGCCTTGTACGCGCCGCCGACATTGAGCGCGCCGCGCGGCTCCACGATCAGGCCGACATGCCCTTGCGGCGCCAGCAACTCGCCCAGCGCGTCCCAATAGCGGTCGGTGTCGGCGAGATTGAGTGCGGCGTCGACCTGCTCGAAACCAAGGGCTTTCAGCTGTGGTGCCAGCGGCTGACGATGATCGATCACATGATCGGCGCCCAGGGCCTTGCACCACGCCACCGTTTCCGGCCGCGATGCGGTGGCGATCACGGTGAAGCTCGCCAGCTTGGCCAGCTGGATTGCGATCGAGCCCACGCCACCGGCGCCACCGATGATCAGCAGCGTCTTCTCGTATCCGCCGCTGTCGATGCTGAAAGGCAGGCGCTGGAACAACAGCTCCCATGCCGTGATCGCGGTGAGTGGAATCGCGGCGGCTTGCGTGAAATCGAGCGATTCGGGCTTCAGTCCGACGATGCGCTCGTCAACGAGCTGGTATTGCGCATTGCTGCCAGGACGCGTGATGTCGCCGGCGTAGAACACCGCGTCACCCGGCTTGAACAGCGTGACCTCCGGGCCGACCGCCTCGACCACGCCCGCAGCGTCGTAGCCCAGGACTTTCGGCGCGCTCTCCTCCTGCGGCTTGGGCGCGCGCACTTTGGTGTCGACCGGATTCACGGAGATCGCGTCCACGCGCACCAGCAGATCGTGCCCGCTGGCTTCGGGCTTCGGAAGTTCGACGTCGAACAGGGACTGCGGATCATCGATCGGCAGGTAACGCGTGAGAGCGACAGCTTTCATGGCTTGGCGGTGTCCAAAGTATCGGGGGATGCGGGCGGTGTCGGAATCGCCACGGCAGTGCCGCTGACGATGATGCCGCCGCTTGCGGGGATTTCCACACTCAGGCGGCTCGGGCGTCCCATGGCTTCTCCCTGTCGGATCAGGATTGTGGTCGGTGCCGTCAACAATCCCGCGTCACGAAGATAGCCGCCGAGCGCGGCGGCGGCCGCGCCCGTTGCGGGATCTTCCACGACGCCACCAACAGGGAACGGATTGCGCGCATGGAAGACGTCGTGGCGTTCGCGCCAGATCAGTTGCAGTGTCGTCAGATCCTCATCGAGCATCAGACGTTTGAGGCGATCGAAGTCGTAGTGCAGATCATCGAGGCGAGCGCGTTCGGCGACGGCCAGGACCAGATGCCATGCGCCGGCGAAGGCCTTGATGGGAGGAATCGAAACATCCAAATCGTTTCGTCGCCAACCGAGCGCCGACAGCGCGGCATCGACCAGCGCGGGCGCGGCTTCGGCCTGCCTGGGCGTGATCGAAGTGAGCGCTGCCTTGCGGATCTCGCCCTGCGTCTGCACCGAGACGGGGACTTCGCCTACCGAAGTGGCAAGGCGATACACGCCATCGCCCTCCGTCGTGCCCAGCACCACGCCGGTGGCGATGGTGGCATGTCCACAGAAGGGGACTTCGGCTTCCGGACTGTAGTAGAGAACCTTGCGGTCCTTGCCATGAGAGGGCACGACGAAGGCGGTTTCGGAATAGCCGATGCCGGCGGCGATTCGCTGCATGGTGTCGGTGTCGGGAAAGGCGTCGCCGATCCAGACGCCGGCGGGATTGCCGCCAGCGGGATCGTCGGAGAATGCCGAATAGCGATGCAGCGCGCCGGGAGTCATGTTTTTTACCTTGCAGTCGGACAAGGACGGAGGAGCTCAGGATCGTTACGCAGAGTAGCGCACACACCACACGGGAAAATCCCGCCTTTCCGGAACAGAGCGATGCCGGCATTCGATACCTTGTCGAGCGTCATCGCGCGAACCGGTTCAAGCCGCGGCGACAGCGGGAATGGCGACAGGCGGCGGAGTGCGTTCGCTGAACATCCCGTTCCAGTAGGGATAGTAGGGATATGGCGGCGTCACGGCGCTGGCGGCGTCGAGCTTGGCGATCTGTTCCGCGCTCAACTGCCAGCCGACGGCGCCGAGATTGTCGCGCAGCTGTGTTTCGTTGCGCGCGCCGATCAGCACGGTCGATACGCTCGGTCGTTGCAGCAGCCAGTTCAAGGCGATCTGCGGAATGGTCTTCCCGGTTTCGGCGGCGATCGCATCGAGCGCGTCGACCACGCGATACAGGCGCTCCTCGTCCACTGGCGGCGCGAACGTGGCGGTGTCGTGCAGGCGGCTGCCTTCCGGCCAAGGGTGTCCGCGACGGATCTTGCCGGTGAGGCGGCCCCATCCGAGCGGACTCCACACCACCGCGCCCACGCCCTGATCGAGTGCCAGCGGCATGAGTTCCCATTCGTAGTCGCGGCCGATGAGCGAGTAGTAGACCTGGTGGGCGACATAGCGTGCGCGATCATGGCGTCCGGAGGCGGCCAGCGATTTCATCAACTGCCAGCCGGAGTAATTCGACGCGCCGACGTAGCGCAGCTTGCCCGCGCGGACCAGGTCGTCGAGCACGGACAGTGTTTCCTCGATCGGCGTTTTGGCATCGAAGTGATGCAACTGCAGGAGATCGAGATAATCCGTGCCGAGACGTCGCAGCGAATTGTCGATGGCGGTGATCAGGTGATGGCGCGAAGCGCCGACGTCGTTCGGCCCGTCGCCAAGTCGTAGCGTGACCTTGCTCGACAGCAGCACACGATCGCGCCGTCCCTTGATTGCCGCGCCGAGGATTTCCTCGGATGCACCGTCGGAATACACGTCGGCGGTGTCGAAGAGATTCACGCCGGCATCGAGTGCGACGTCGATCAGCCGTGTCGCATCGTTGACGTCGCTATTGCCCCAGGCGCTGAACAACGGGCCTTTGCCGCCGAAAGTGCCGACGCCGAAGCCGAGAGCCGGCACTTTCAGGCCGGAATTGCCGAGAAAACGATATTCCATGAGAGGAGTTGCCTTTCAGGCCGGCGAGCATCGCCGGCACAGTGGGGGGGAATCAGAACGCGGAGACGACCAGCCCGCCTTCGGCGCGGATGGCAGCGCCATTGACAACCGAGGCGGCCGGGCTGGCGACGAACGCGACCACGCGCGCGATCTCGGCTGGCTCAGCGAAGCGTTGCAGCAGCGAGGTCGGTCGCACGTTCTTGAAGAATTCCTTCTCGAAGGCCTCGGTGCTGACGCCTTGCTGCTCGGCGAGTTGCTTCACGAACACGCCGACGCCTTCCGAACTGGTCGGACCGGCCAGCACGGAATTCACCGTGACTTCGGTGCCGGCGGTCAGTTGAGCCATGCCGCGGGCGAGTGCGATCTGCGCGGTCTTGGTCACGCCGTAGTGGATCATTTCCGCCGGAATCTGCAGGCCGGACTCACTGGAGATGAACACCACGCGGCCGCGATTGCGTTCCAGCATGCCTTTGAAGTAGTGGCGGGAGAGGCGCACGCCGCTCATCACGTTGGCTTCCCACAGACGGTTCCATTCCTCGTCGTCGATGTCATGGAACGCGGTCGGCACGAAGATGCCGAGGTTGTTGATGAGGATATCGGTCTGCGGCACTTCCTTGAGGAAGGCCGCGGCGCCCGAGGCGGTGGAGAGGTCGGCGGCCACGCCACGCAACTGTGCGCCCGGGACGGTCTTCGAGAGCGATTGCACGGCGGCATCGACACGTTCGGCGGTGCGGCCGTTGATGACCACCGATGCGCCAGCGCGCGCGAGTTCTTCCGCGATCGCGTAGCCGATGCCGGCGGTCGAGCCGGTGACGACGGAAGTCCAGCCGGAGAGGGGAGTATTCATGGGGAGATTCGATGATGTGGAAAGGGGCGAGTATCGAACTACGTTCGATGCTCCCTCATTTCAATACGTTCGTTGTAGAACGATGTGAGGGACCGATGGAACGATGTGGAAAAATCGAGAACGGCTTCGCAATCACGATGCGGTGGAATCGCAGGTCGTCATGCCGGTGTCGATCGATGCCGGCGAAGTCTCTCGATCCAGATACAGGCTCCACAGCGCGACAAGCAGCCCCGACAAGGTCACCAATGCCGCCACCCAGGTCACCGCACTCAGGCCGGGGCCGTGATCGATGACCACCCCGCCAAGCCATGCGCCAAGCGCGTTGCCGAGATTGAAGAAGGCGATGTTGAAGCTGGAGGCGAGGTTCTGCCCGACGCCTTCAGCCTTGCGCAACACGCGCAATTGCAGCGGCGAAACAGTCGCGAACGCGGCGATGCCGAGCAGCCCGACGAAAACGACGATGGCGATCTTGCTATGCAGGGTGAAACTCATGACGCCAAGCACGGCCGCCAACGCCAACAACGTGCCCACCAATGCCGGAACCGGCTTGCGATCGGCCAGGCGCCCGCCGAGCAGATTGCCGATGATCATGCCGCCGCCGAACATCAACAGGATCGGCGACACCGCGCTCTCCGCGAATCCGGCCATGCGGGTCAGCAGCGGCTGCACGTAAGTGATCACCACGAACACGCCGGCGAAGCCGAGCATCGTCATCAGCAGGCCAAGCAGCACCTGAGGTTTGGCGATCGCGCGCAGTTCCTCGCGCAGCGGTGCCGGCGCCATCGCCTCGCGGCTGCGCGGCACCCACAACGCGATGGTCGCCATCGAGGCAATGCCGATCAGCGTCATCGCCCAGAAGGTGGAGCGCCAGCCGAAATGCAGGCCGAGCCAGGCGCCGGCAGGCATGCCGAGCAGCGTGGCCAGCGTGAGACCGGAGAACATGATCGAGATCGCAGACGCCTTGCGGTCCTCGGCGACCAGGCTGGTCGCCACCACCGCGCCGACACCGAAGAAGGTGCCGTGGGTGAGCGAGGTGATCACACGGGCGATCATCAGCACTTCGTAGTTCGGCGCGAGTGCGCAGGCGAGGTTGCCGACGGCGTAGATCGCCATCAGCGCGATCAGCACGGCCTTGCGCGGCATGCGCCGGGTGGCGATGGTCAGCACCGGCGCGCCGACGAACACGCCGAGGGCGTAGATCGAGATGAGCAGCCCGGCTGCGGCGATCGAGATGTGCAGATCGGTCGCCACCTGCAGCAGCAGGCCCATGATCACGAACTCGGCGCATCCGATCCCGAACGAGCCGGCGGTCAGCGCGTAGAGCGCAGCCGGCATGCGCGAACTGGCGGGAGAGGCGGTGATCATGGCGTCGGGTCCGAAGGGGAGACGCATACGGTAGGGACTTGCATCATTCGTAAAAACAGGAAGAATGCAGAATCACTTTCAATGAAATATTGAAAATGGACCGGATTGGCGACCTCGCCCTGTTCCTGCGCGTGCTTGACCTCGGCTCGATCAGCGCCGCCGCCCGCAGCCTGGATCTGTCCGCCGCGGTCGCCAGCCAGCGCCTGAAGCGGCTGGAGCAGGATCTGGGCACGCGCCTGCTGCACCGGACCACGCGCCGGCTGCATGCGACACCCGAGGGGCTGGTGCTGGCAGAGCAGGGGCGCGCCCTGGTCGACGAATTCGAGGCGCTCGCGGGCAATCTGCGCCGGGCAGGTTCCGCCGTGGCGGGCACGCTGCGGGTCACCGCCTCGGCGTCGTTCGGGCGGCAGTACATCTCGCCGCTGCTGCCGGAATTCCTGGCGCTGCATCCGGCGTTACGGGTCAGTTTGAATCTGGACGATCGCGTGACCGACCTGGTCGGCTCCGGTTTTGATCTGGCGATCCGGATCGGTGCGCTCGACGACTCCACGCTGGTGGCACGCAGGCTGGCCGCGAATCGGCGTGTACTGTGCGCGTCGCCGGGGTATCTGCGCAGGCGCGGGGTGCCGAAGACGCCCGCGGACCTGGTCAATCACGATTGCATCCTGCTGGTCGGGCGTGACGGACGACAGGACCTGTGGCGCCTGCGCGATCGCGACGGGCGCGAGATCGAGGTGCGGGTGCAAGGTCGCTTCGAATGCAATTACGGTGAGGCGTTGCGCGATGCGGCGGTGGCGGATCTGGGGATCGCGATCCATTCGTACTGGCATGTACACGAGGATCTGCGCGGCGGGCGGTTGAAGCCGGTGCTTCCGGAGTATCCGATCACGGAGACGGGGATTTATGCGGTGATGCCGCAGCGGCGGATGGTGCCTAGGCGGGTGAGTGCGTTTGTGGATTTTCTTGCGGAGAGGTTGGGGGATGATCCGCCTTGGGAACGGTGATGATGTCTCGGTGCAGCCGCTTTTGATTGTCATCTCAGCGTAAGTTGGGACCCATTTTGCTTCCGCTGTTGCTCGTGATTCCCGCGAAAGCGGGGTTTTCAACAGTCGTATGGTTGGTCATCCATGGACTTTGGCGCTGGTTTTGCTCGTCATTCCGGCGAAAGCCGGAATCCAGTTTTTTGGCTTTGATCGTCGTCCCAGCGAAAGCTGGGATCCATTTGGCTTTTGCTGTTGCTTGTTGAAGAGCAAAAGCGTTTCGTCCGCTATGCGGCCGAGTTCATTTCTTTTGATAAGCGTCAAAAGAAACGAACCAAAGAAAAACGCTTTTCCCGACGAAGCAGCCC